>JAFRAO010000020.1 GCA_017405375.1 bacterium | reverse complement strand
CGAAACATTAATTGTAATGGGCATAATCGGTGTTGTTGCAGCACTCACGATTCCAAACGTAAACAAAAACACAGGTAGAGCAGAATCTGTTGCAAAACTAAAAAAAATTCATGCTGAACTCAATGAAGCGCATAGTAGGGCTACTGCTGTCTATGGTCCATTTGAAACTTGGTTTGTTAACGATTCGTGTAGTGATAATACTAATTGTTTTAATACAAGAGCACGTTATTTTAACAGAATTACTGAATTTATGAAGTTACAAAAAAATTGTGGATGTAAATCTGGTGAAGATGAGCTCTGTGGTGTTACTGCTGTTAATAATGGATGTATGAGTGGCTCTAATAAATTACTATACGGCGATCCTTATTCTATGTCTATTTACTCGCAAACATATCCAAGAGCTATTGTAGCTAGTGGATGGTCGTTTGCTATAGTTGACCTTATTAAAAATCGCACTTATTCTCCTCCTTATTATGGATATACATTCAATAAAAGTATTGGCACGATAATGGTTGACATAGACGGACCTAAAAAAGGCAAAAATACTGTTGGTATTGATTTGTTTGAATTTGTTATAACAAGTGATGGTATATATCCTTATGGTGGTGGAACTTATTGGGATGATGCCGGGATAAAAGATTGTGCACGTTTAGGATATAAGTGTACAGAATGGGTAATCAGAAACGGTAATATGGATTATCTAGATGCTTATCATACAAATGATAGTAACAAAGGTAAGTGTAAAAGTAACGGTAAACAACTTTCCACAACCGTATCAAGCTGCAAATAACAAACAAACAACAATCAAATAAATTATATCAAGAACCACACCTACAACACAGGCAGTGGTTCTTTTACGTTTAAAGAATATTATGAACAATCAAAGTGTCAAGAATCCTGTAGCTGAGATTAATTATTGGATTAATCCTCTAGACAATGAGTTAAATGAGTTAAAATTAGAGGCAAAGAAAAAACATAGAACCTGAAAGTGTATTTGGACAGATAAAATGGAATGGTAGATTTAAAAGGTTCTTAATGGGTAGGTTTGACAAGGTTAATCTTGAATTTTGATTAATTTCTATAACACACAACTTCAAAAAATGGGCGTTGGCTTAATGCCTAATTCTATTTATTTAATATTGAAAAAGAGGATGACTTCTTAGTCACCCTCTTTTTATTTATTTAAAACTACACTATACGTATAACGGTTTTAATTTCTGAGCTTGTTGCGGGATAACTCCTTCCTCGATTGGAAGATATACTCTATAATCAATATCAGGGAAACAGTTATCTATTTCTTCAATTTCTCTTAGTTTACCTTCATCTATGCAACCTGAATCAATCATATCTGCGATTGTTTCAAATCTTGCAACATGTTCTCTGAATCTGTCTGTTGCGTAATCTTTAGCTTGCCATGTTGTAATTAAGAACGGCCAATCTGAACTTTGTAACAACAAATTTTCTCTTGATAATTGAGCCAATGCTCTTAGCAATAAGCTGTCAGATGGTTTTCCTTCGTACTTAGATGCAATTTCTGTAATACGTTTTTCGCAAGAATGAATAATTGGCCACATCCATTCTGTCAAGTGATTCATCCATACATAGAAGTGTCCGCCTGCACCCCAAGAACTTTCAGGGATTTGAATAGCTTCTTTTGGCGGGTGAGCTTCAAGGTATTCACCTGCAGTCATCATCTGAATATCATCTTTTAAATATACGTTAATCTTTTTAATAACTTGTTTTATGAATTCAACACCTTCAAACCACCAGTGTCCGAATAATTCTGTGTCGAATGAAACCATTACCAAACCCTCTTTACCTGTACCTTTTTTGTAATCATTTAGTAAGTGGTATAACATTGTTGTATAATGGTCAGAGTTTTCACCGACTTTATTGAAAGCCAAAACAGGGTCATACAACATTTTATCGCCTAAATCAGTTTTAGGAGATGTTATTCTCCAATAGTGCATGCCTGATTTATCATCTTTTTTATGAAATTCTCTATAAACACCATCACCTGGGTATCCGTCTGCTGCAGACCATACTTGGTAGCCGGCTCTATCGTTTCTGCCCATAACGGCAACCTGTGCATCAGGTAACCAGTAAGCTGAATAAGTATCATAACCTGTTGCAGCTCTTTCAGGTAACGGAATATATTCAATATTACCGTAAGGTCCGATTACACGTCTGTTACCAATAGAATTACCACCTTCAATTACGTGAGATTCAGTAAAGAAGTATTGAATATCATTATTTTGAAGAGTAACTTCTATTGCAGGACGCCATTTTCTCTGTCCGTCTTTTCCAACATATTGATAACCTTGTCTGTATGCACATTCAGGTAACCAACAACCTTTGGCTTTTTTACCAAACAACCTTTTTGTAGTATCTGAACCTACTTTAAATTGGGCATTCAAATTATTATCAGTAGCTAACAATGGAGAGAAACCATGAGTTGCACCGGACGTTGTAATTTCAATACAACCCAAATCTTGATACTTTTTAAAAGCTGCAATCAAATTTTTGTTATATCTGTTAACAAAATGATCCTTGATTTTATTTAAATGATTATAACAGAAATTAGCTAAATAACTCAAGTGTTGAGAATGCTCAACTTTTGGGTCAGGATACCTTTCAATATCTTCTGCTGCAGCCTTGATTCTTGTATCCATATAAGTAACAAAACCATTTTGCAAATGTTCATCATTTAATTGTTCTGCTAAAATAGGGGTGATACCAATAGTCAATTTTGCTTTGATTCCATCTTCTTCATATAACTCTGAAATAGCATCAAGAAGTGGAACATACGTTTCTGCCATACATTCATATAAATTTTCTTCACCAAATGGCCACATACCTGCTTTTCGATAATATGGCAAGTGGCTGTGTAACATAAATACGAATTGTCCTACTGACATAAATGCCTCCATTTATTTTTGTACCATTAGAGTAATTGCCCTTAACAATTCTCCCTCGTTTCTTTATTTATAACATAAAAACATATTAAAATGTTAATTTGTTTCATAATGTTACAAAATTATACCTACCTGATTAAGAATTATTAAAAACTTACCTGTGTTTCTTGTATATCAAAATTGAACCAAACAAATAGTATTTTCTGTAAAATTGAGTATCTTTTATTACAAATAAAGTAAAAAATGGTAGTTCAATTTTGAAATTTATTCCGTCAACTGAATTTTCAGGCAATTTTAAACCATGCCTTGTTGCATAATTTATCATTTTTATTCGTGTTACACATTTGTCATGAGTCTTTTTCCAATTATGACTACTTTTTACAATAGATGTCGGATTTACAAAGTAATAATAATAAATATTTGGTACTGCTACTATTTTTTTACATTCGTTTATTACTTGAATTGAAAATTCTCTGTCCTCGTAATAAACCCCTTCTTCAAATCTTAATCCGTTATCAAAAAGGTGCTTTCTGTATATTTTATTCCAAACTCCCGGATTTTTTAAGTTCTGAGCAAGTTTCATTTTGTCGTAAATATTTTCGGCAACTTGTATTTGCTCAATGTGTAAACGAATTTTATGTTTATGTTTTCCTTTTCTTATAATATCCCCAAAAGCTATATCACAGTCATTTTTAACTGCAGTATTATAAAGTTCTTCATAAAAGTTTTTATCTACCCAATCATCACTGTCCAAAAAACCGATATATTCACCTGTAACATGCTCTAAACCTGTATTTCTTGCTGCAGATAACCCGCCGTTTTGTCTTGTTACAACTTTAATTCTGTTATCGTTTTGTGCGTATTTATTACAAATATCCAATGAATTATCTGTCGAACCGTCGTTTACCAAAATAATTTCAATATCTTTTAATGTTTGATTTACAACCGTTTCAAGACATCTTTCCAAATATTGAGCAACATTATAAATTGGAATAATTATACTAACTTTAGCCATGATACACCTCAATTTCCGGATATTTTACTATTCTAAATAATAAAATAAATCCAAACAAATAATAAAATTTCGTGTAATTAAGTTTTGTTATTTTAAATAATGTAATTTTATTGAATAGTGAAATTGTTTTTAATGTTTCTGTTTTTTCTTTTTTTGACATTTTAATTTTTGTTCTCCATAAATTTTTGTACATATTTAAAAACCTCGTCCGGTTTTGGAAATTTTGTACAACTATTTTTTAATTTTTCCTTTAATCTGCATTTTTTATGATGACATGGCTGACAAGTCAAATCACCGCTTAAAGAAACGTATTTATTCTTATCACCGATAGGCGCATACAAACCAATCGGGGTACAGCAGAATATTGAAATAACTTTAGGAATTTGTGTTGCCCAGCCAAGATGTGTAGTGCCACTATCCAATGATATTAACAAATCTGAGTTTCGCAACAACTCAATTAATTGAGACAGATTTGTTTTGCCCGCTAAATTTAACCCTACACCATTTCTTATTTCATCTATAAGTTTGACATCATTTTTTCCGCCGCTAAAAATTAAATTGTATTTATCTTTAAGTTTTTCAATTAGTTCCCGCCAATTATTTTTGTCCCAATGTTTTGCAACCCATGTTGTTGCAGGTGCAATAACGATATTCTGTTTTGTTTTATCCGTATCTTTCAATAAATCTGACACAAAATTTACATCATCTTCTTTTGATGGCGGAAGTGTAACATTAAAATAGGAAACATCTAAACCAAGATATTCGGCATATTTTAAATATGCCTTTACAACAGGTATATTAAATTTGTCAAAAACCCTTGGTATAATTTCATTTGCACCAATAAATGAGAACTCCCTTGCACTTTTTGAAATAATTCTTCTTTTTGCTCCGCAAAACATTGTAAACGGAATACTTTTCATCAACATTTGAGTATCAAGAGCTATATCAAATTTTTCATTACGAAGATTTTTTATAATTTCAATATATTCATAAAAATTTTTTAAAATATTTTTTGATTTTTTCCATTTTTCAACAGGTGCAAAAAATACCTTATCCACAGACGGATTATTTTCTAAAATTTGCAATCCCTTTTCTCCGACAAGCCAAGAAACCTCATATCCGTTTTCTTTTAGTTTATTTGCAAGCGGAACATTAAAAATTACATCTCCCATAGATGAAAGACGTATTATTAACACTTTTTTTTTAGAATTTTCTTTACTCATCGTTATTTTTATCAAAATAATATCATAAAAATATAATTTTATGATATTATTTAATAAATCTAAGGAGAATGTATGATTTTAAAAATAGAAAAACTGGAACATAACAGGATTTTACCTGAATATAAGACAAGCGGTGCTGCAGGAATGGATTTGTATGCTGCAATAAAAGAACCGATAACAATAAAATCATTAGAGAGGATGCTTATTCCAACAGGATTAAAAATCGAACTTGAAAAAGGCTATGAAGCTCAAATAAGACCTCGTTCAGGGCTATCAATAAAGCATGGCATCACACTTGTAAATTGCATAGGAACAATTGATGAGGATTATAGGGGAGAATTATTAATTCCGATAATTAATCTTTCCAAAGACGAATACACAATATCGCCTGACGAAAGAATTGCACAGATGGTTATCGCGAAATATGAACGTGCAGATATAAAAGTTGTTACGGATTTAACCGAAACTGTTCGCGGTGAAGGCGGATTTGGTTCTACAGGAATAAAGTCATAAAAAAGCTCTAAAACTATTTTTAATAAAGAATTAGAGCTTTTTATTTAATAATTTTAAATTAACCAACAACAATAGCGCCAACAGGGCATGCTTCTGCAGCTTCTTTTACGCTATCTGCGTTTGCATCTACTTCAGCAGCATTAACTTCAGCTTTATCTGAAATAGTAAATACTTTTTCGCAAATTGATTCGCATGCGCCACATGCAATGCAGCTATCTTCTACTGTTACGTTCATTTTTTTCTCCTTTTGTTTTTCCATTTTACTTACAAAATTTATTATAAAACAAATAAATTAAAAAATCCATTGTTTAATAAATTTAGCCACTGAGTCAAATCCTTCAAGCATACCTAGGTCTTTTGGAGGTAGTTGCTTGCTGTATATCAAAATAGGAACATATTCTCTTGTGTGGTCAGTTCCTGGAACAGTCGGATCGCATCCGTGGTCTGCTGTTATTACAAGATAATCTTCATCACTCATTGCATCTATGAATTTCGGAATATATGTATCAATTTCTTCAATAGCATTTCCGTAGCCTTTTGCATCATTTCTGTGTCCGTATAACATGTCTGTATCAACAAGATTTGTAAAAATAAACGATTTATCAGCGTTTGGAACAGCTTTGTATTCTATTGATTTCAAATCAAGAGTGTTGTTTATTGCTTTTAGTGTCAATTCTAAACCTTCTTTGTTAGAACCTGTATGAATAGCATGCGTTACACCTTGCTTGCAGAATATATCTTCAATTTTACCGATTGCAACAACAGTTCCGTTGTTGTTTGCAACATCTGTTAAAATGGTATCTTGGTCCGGAGCTAAAACATAGTCGCGTCTGTCTTTTCCGATACGAGTAGGAACACCGTCAACAACGTGATATGGTCTTGCAATTACACGTGAAACTGTTACACCAATATCATCAAACATTTTTCTTGCAATTTGACACCATTCATATAGAGTTGTTAGCGGAATTAAATCCGTATCAACTGCAATTTGGAATACGCTGTCTGCACTTGTATAAACGATAGGATATTTAGTTTTTTGATGTTCTTCATTGTAATCAACAATAACTTTTGTTCCGCTTGCTGCGCAATTTGCAAGAACTCCGCCACAATTTGTTCGTTTAATGAATTCATCAATAATTTCTTTTGGAAAACCTGTCTGTGTAAATGTTTTAAACGCTTTTTTCAAAACAATACCAGCCATTTCCCAGTGTCCGGTTGTTGTATCTTTACCGTTTGATTTTTCTTTCATAGTTCCGTATTGACCAATTGGGTTTGAAACTTTTTCAATTCCTTGAAAATCTTGAATATTTCCTAAACCTAATTTTGCAAGATTTGGAACATTCAATCCGTTATTAAATTTACATACATTTCCTAATGTATTACATTCCGGAATATCATTAAAATCTCTGCAATCAGGCATTGCACCGATACCCATAGAGTCAATAACTACTACGATAGCTCTTTTCATTTTTTACACCTTTCTTTTTTATAAAAACTCCTAGCTAAAATATACCATGAAAAAAAATTTTGTGATAGCATAATATTAATAAAGAAAATTTTATAGAGGTATCAAAAATATGCAAGCACGCAGAGCAGCAAGAGAATTAGCATTAATACTATTTTCACAATTTGAAAAAGTTATAACAAAATATTCGACAGATGATTTTAAACAAATACTGTTAAAATCAGTAAGAATTTTAACAAATAATGCCGGAAATGATTTAAAACTTGTAATTGGTCCTTTGATTGATATGAAAGAATACATTGATGAGTACGAAGCAAATCATGAAACAAATTTAAAAAGACCAATGGAAGTTTCAGATGTTCCTGTACCGTTACCTTTAACTTCAGATATGTCAGAAAAAATAGAAAAATTACTTGATATTGCTGAAAAAACTCTTATGGCAATAGAAATTGCAGAATTTACCACTCTTGAAAATACCTCTGATGTTCAAGCCTATACATTAAAAATTTCTGATGAATATAAAAAACACCATGATGAAGTTGATGATGAAATAAAAGCATTTGCAAAAGGCTGGGATTTTGATAGGTTAGTGAGAATAGACAAGGATATTCTCAGAATCGCCATAACCGAACTCATATATATAGAAGAAGTTCCGCACAAGGTTGTTGTAGATGAAGCTGTGGAATTGGCTAAAAAATACTCAACCGAAGAAAGTTCATCTTTTGTAAATGGGGTTTTGGCAAAAGTTATTTATGAACATGGTATAAAATAATGTTTAATTTTTTTTCTAACACATTTGAAAATTTAAAAAATGCAGTATCAAACACCGCTAAAAATTTGGTAGGCAATGTTGTTGATTCAGTCCAAGAGGAAGAAGAATTTTCTGAATTTGTTCTTGAAGATATGGAAGATTTATTAATAGGAGCAGATTTAGGTGTAAATTATGCTGCCGAACTTGTTGATAAATTGAGAAATCAAACTAAAGTAAAACCATCTGAAGTTAAACAGTATTTGAAAAATTCATTTATTAAAACTCTTGAAGATGCAGGTGATACAAAATTAAAAATGAATGACGGATTGAGTATTTATTTTATAACAGGTGTAAATGGAGTCGGGAAAACAACATTAATCGGAAAACTGGCATATCAATTTAAACAATCGGGGAAAAGAGTTTTAATAGCAGCTGCAGATACATTTAGAGCTGCTGCCGAAGAACAGCTTAATATATGGTCAGACAGAGCCGGTGCTGATATTGTCAGAAAAGATAAAGGCGACCCTGCGGCGGTTGTATATGAATCAATAGAAAAAGCAAAAAATGAAAATTATGATATTCTTTTGATTGATACGGCAGGAAGATTGCAAAATAAATTTAATTTAATGGAAGAATTATCAAAAATTAAGGCAGTAATTGATAAAAAAGCTCCTGATTTATTGTGTGAATGTATGCTTGTATTGGATGCAAACACAGGACAAAATGGTTTGCAGCAAGCTAAGGTGTTTATGGAAGCTGTTAATTTAACATCAGTTGCACTTACAAAATTGGATGGTTCTGCCAAGGGGGCAATTGTTTTGGCTGTTGCAAAAGAATTAAAACTTCCTGTTAAATTAATTGGTATTGGTGAAAAAATGGAAGATTTGAAAGAATTTATTCCGAATGATTTTATAAACGCGTTATTTGAATGAAAGTATTAAAAGAAACAACTTCAAAATTAGGTCAAAAGATACAATTATTAGGCAATAGCAGTTACAAACCGTTTTTGGTTATTGGCGTTTTTCATGGTGATGAACCGCAGGGTGAATTTTTAATTAATGAGTATTTAAAAACACATAAAAACAGTCAAACTCTGTTTATTCCGTGTTTAAATCCTGACGGCAAAAAGTTAAATACGCGTCAAAATGCAAACAATGTTGATTTGAACAGAAATTTTCCAACTCAGAACTGGGTTGTAGCTGAGGATGAACATTATTTTGGCGGGAATGAACCTGCAAGTGAGATTGAAACAAAATTTGTGATAGAAATTATAAACGAGTATAAACCAAAATTCATATTAACGTTACATTCACCATATTGTGTAGTAAATTATGACGGTGATGCATACGAAATTGCAGAAAAATTTTCAAAAATAATAAATTATCCGGTTGAATCGGATATTGGTTATCCTACTCCGGGAAGTTTCGGAACATATTGCGGTGTGGAAAGAAATATTCCGACAATTACTTTAGAACTTGATGAAAATACTAATATTAAAAATTTAATTTATCCTGTTCATAAAATATTTGATTATATAAATTCTATGATATAATTTTTTTATAAATAAAGTAAAGGAGAAATAAAAATGGCACAAGAACCAAAATTAATCGCAACTGTTCCAAGAAGTGCAACTGAACAAATGCAAATTTCAATCAACGAATATAAAGGAAAATCTTATTTAGATTTAAGAATTCACTATACAACAGATGATGGTCAAACATGGTTACCTACAAAAAAAGGCGTAACGTGTTCACCTGAAAATTTAGAAATTCTAAGAGATGCTATTGATGAAGCAATAAAAGAATTTACTACTGAGGAAGAATAATTGTGAATAAATATGCTCTTGTCCTTGTGAACATAAAAGGATTAGGCGTAAAAACATTTAGTTATTTAATACCGGAAGAAATGAAGCCTGTCATACAAATTGGACAGGCTGTTTCTGTTGCTTTTGGCAGACAAGGGTTAATAAATGCTTTTGTTGTGGGATTTTCTGATTATTTACCACCTGAAATCAAGGCAAAAAAAATTAGTAAAATATTAGATGAAAAACCTCTTTTTTCACTTGAGTATTTAAAACTTTTAGAATGGGTTGCAAATTATTATTGTTGTGATTTTATAACTGTTTTAAATATGGCAATTCCCCTAAAACTTATCGATAAAAATGCAAAAACTGAAGCATTGGTTGAATTTATCAAAAAAGACGGCGCAACAAAGCGTCAATTGGAAGTTTTGGACTTGTTGGAAAAATTTAAAAAAGTAAATTTAACAGAATTTGAAAAGCATGCCAAAACTACTCGAGCGACGATAAAAAAACTGGAAAGTTTAGGGTGTTTAAAAATTGTTGAAGATGAATTATACAGAAATCCTTTAAGTATTTTTTCAGACGTAAAAAAAGAAGAATTGTATGCACTTCAAGGTGAACAACAGAAAGTTTATGAAGGAATTAAAAAATTAAAAACAAATAATCCGATATTAATTCATGGAGTAACAGCCTCAGGCAAAACAGAAGTTTATTTTAAATTAATCAAAGATACAATAGATTCCGGCAAAAATGTTTTATTTTTAGCTCCTGAAATAGCGTTAGCTTCGCAATTAACAAAAAGATTAGCAAGAAAATTCGGAATAAACGATATTGCGATATGGCACAGTTCAATTTCAGAAGGCGAACGATATGATGTATGGCAAAAATTGTATCGTAATGAAATAAAAATTCTTGCGGGTGCTCGTTCTGCAGTATTTGCTCCATTGAAAAATATCGGATTAATTATAATTGACGAGGAACACGAAAGTGCTTATAAGCAAACTTCTCCTGCTCCCAGATATGATGCAAGACTTGTCGCAGAAAAATTAGCGGAATTTCATAATGCAAAATTAATTCTTGGTTCAGCAACTCCTGATATAACTTCATATTACAGGGCTCAAAATTCAAAAACTCTGTTTGAAATGAAACACAGATATAATAATGCCCCGTTAGCAAAAACTTATGTGATAAATATGCAAACTCACATGCAAGCTGCATATAGAGGTGTAATTTCAAAACCTTTGCAAAATGAAATAAAAGCTACATTAGAAAAAGGACAGCAAATTATAATATTAATTAACAGACGCGGCTTTTCAACATACACTCAATGTCAATCTTGCGGAACTGTAATTGAGTGTCCGAATTGTGCAATTCCAATGATATGGCATTCTGCAGACAGCAGATTAAGATGTCATTATTGTAACCAAACAATGTCTTTCCCTGAAGAATGCCCGACATGCGGGTCTGATGCGTTGCATAACTCAGGGACAGGTACACAAAAAATCGAAATGTTTTTAAAAGAATTGTTCCCAGATGTGAATATAGTGAGAATTGATAGCGATTCATTGATTAGAAAAAACGAGCACATAAAGATTTTAAACAGTTTTCAAAAAGGTGAAATAGATATTCTTGTTGGAACGCAAATGATTGCAAAAGGTCTTGATAATCCGAATGTTACTCTTGTTGGTGTAATTAGTGCGGATGCAAGTTTTAATTTGCCTGATTTTAGAGCATCAGAAAGAGGTTTTCAACTTTTAACACAAGTTGCAGGACGTGTAGGTAGAGGTGAATTTACGGGAAATGTTTTATTTCAGACATATAATCCGGATTTTTATGCACTCCAAACTGCAAGAGAACAAAATTATAAGCAATTCTTCGATACGGAAATTGTTGCAAGAGAAGAATTTGAATATCCGCCGTTTTCAAAAATTATAAGATTTATTCTAAGTTGTGAAAATCAATTTAGAGCAGAAAAAGCTTCTCAAGAAATTGCACTTAGGCTCAATACAATGGTTGATAAATTCGGTATATCAGAAAAATTAGAAGTTTTAGGTCCTACAATGTGCGTTTTTGAAAGGTTAAACGGACAGTATCGTTTTCAAATTCTTGTAAAAAACAGAATGGAAGAAAAAGGACATGATTTTATTTCAAGATTTTTACACCAAATAGTATTGCCAAAAGACATAAAACTCACCGTTGACGTTGACCCGATTGATATTTTATAAAGGATTAACCCGGAACATACACTTGATAAATTTAAAAAAAGTTGTATAATAATAATGTAAGTATGAGAGTTATAAGGAAGTTTTTATGTTACCTGAAATTCCGAAATGGGTTTATATTGTAATAGGTGTTGCATTTTGTTTCTGGCTATGTACAAAGGCATTTTCATTCTTTGGAGAAGTTAATACCACAATTAATAAAGCTAATTCAAGTATTAATGTTGAAAAAGCTCAGTATCAAAAAGTAATTGATTAAAAGATAACAATAAAAATTAATTATGAATTTTAATACAGTAGATAATAATTTAATATTGGATTTTTTAAAAACAGATGTAAAAAATATAACCGATAATTTGAATTATTCTTTTGATGTTTTGCATGAAAATATAAACGATGAATCATCAAATTTAAGCATTTCGTGCAATTTGCACAAATTGAAAAGTGCAATTTCATCGGTTAATCTTACAAAAATTCGAGATTTTATTAACACTCTTGAAGATGTTTTTTCACTTGCTAAAAATAAATATGATTCTAAAAAAATTCTGTACATTAAATTTATTGAATTTTCAGTAAATTTTATAAACAATGCTATTCAAAAATCAAAGGCACTAAATGAGTATATCTTTGATGAAAAATTTTATATTTATTTAGTCAATACAGCAAAATATGCTCTTGAAAATAATGACTTTTCATTTGATATAAATAATTCCGTAAATCAAGTATTCTCAAATACTTTTTCAAATCTTGAAAATATTTCTACCTCAATAATATCTGATTTTTTTGAAAATTATGCACATATCATCGCAAAAGAATTAGATAAAAAAGTTCAATTTCATTTTAAATGCAATAAAGATAATTTATCAAATCAATTGCTAAACAAAATTAAAACACCAATTTTGTATTTAATAAATAATTCTGTTGTGCATGGAATTGAACCTATTGCACAAAGAATCAAATCAAAAAAATCTGAAATCGGCAAAATTTATTTATCAATAATTGAAAACAAAAATAAACTGATAATTAAGTTTTTTGATGATGGTATTGGATTTGATATAGATAAAATATGTAAAAAAGCCTTAGAAATTGGAATTTTGAATAGAAATAAAGTAAATGATATTTCAAAGCGAGAGATACTAAATTATGTATTTTTACAAGGATTTTCAACTTACGAAAAAAAAGATACTCTTGCCGGTGAAGGTATAGGATTATATACAATAAAGCAAGAAATTGAATCGTTTAAAGGTAAAATAAGCATTCATTCAAAACAAAATCGCGGAAGTTATATAAAAATAGAAATCCCAATAAATTAATTTTTAAAACTTATTCCTATGATAAAAGAAAAAGCTGATAAAAGAATCAGCTTAAAGTTTTTATAGGTAGGTTATATATAATAAATTTTGGAATTTATAATTTTAAATCAACTCTGTTGTTGTAAGCTATCATATTCATATAAGAGAATAGAACATCTGATCTGTCAACAAATTCAGGTTGTTCGTTTTCAGGTGAATTTCCGGCTTTAGAATCTTTATTATCAACATTAGCGTTTAATTTCAATTCACTTATTGCCATAATATTTTACCTCTATCAATATCACTCTTACATTTATATAAAGTATTTTTTTGATTCCGAATTTCAAATTTTGATAATTTTGTTACATTTGTTTACAAAAGCATTAGTTTTTAGATTTTCATGGCAATTTTCATGCAAAAAAAGTTTTTATAATAATAGTGGTTAAAAAAATATAGGTCATTATGGTTAATAATATAAATTTAACAACAATTAATCAAAATCAATATACAAATAAAGACGTATCAAATATTGTTAAATACGTCAATGATGTACCTTTGAAAGAAGAAAAAGAAGAAGGATTCTCATTAGGTAGTTTGGCCTTTTTAGCATTATTTCCTGTTGGTGCATCCATTTGGAACGGCGGCAAATGGCTAATACGTAATAGAAAGGGTCATACTGACAAAAAAACAAAAATTGTAGGAAAAGGATACGGAGAAACCCTTAAAGAATTTTTTGAAAACAATAAAAAGAAATTCAATATTTTAAAGCAGCATGGTCTTTTTGGTGCTTATAATTATGTAGATGCACAAGAAGTTTTAAAGAGATTTAAAGACGGCTCAGGGGATTTAGCCTATGCAAAAAAAGGTTTTAAAAAACAATGCGAAGAAATTGAAAAATTAGCAGAATCAGTAAAATCAAATCCGAATGGAAAAAGGTCTGTATTAAAGGATATATCAACAAAAGTAGCAGAACTTGAAAGAGATTTATATGCCAAGGAAATTGGAAATTCAAAAGGAATTTTAAAAGGTTTAAAAAAGAATATCTTAGGTGCATGTGCAAAATCATCTATTCCAAGACTTTTAAAAAATTCATTCCGTAGTGGCGGAGGTTTACTAATATTTGGAGTTGGCAGCATTATTTCAGGATTTGAAGTATTTTCAACATACAAAGAAAACGGTCTTTTTAGCGCCATAAAACAATCTTTTAAATCAATGGCAGAAAATGTTATTGGATTATGTGGTTGGGGACTTGGTGAAACAATCGGCAGAAAAATATTCAAAGTATTTAATATTGCAACAGGTAATATAAAAGCGTTATCCATATTCGGTAAATTTACAGAGGACTTTGGTTCTATGATACTTGGTTCGATTGTAGATGATGTATTTAGAAAAGGATCAAAAAAAGTTTTAGGTAAATCAGAATTAGAAAAAACAAAAGAAAAACGAGCTGAAACAATGACAAAAGAAGTTCAATCAAACCCTGAAGCATTACAACAGCTTGCATTAGCAGCATTTGAAAAAATAGGGCAACAAGGAAATATGATGAATGAAGAAGAAGCTCAAATCGTTGCGAATTCTATAGCAAAGGTTGTATCAACGTTTCAAGCTCAAAATGAAGGTGAAGTTATGACACCGGAACAAATGAAAGAATTTGCAAAAGAATTAAAACTTGAAGAAGAAATTGATAATGCAAGTTATTTACAAGGTATGCCGGAACAAAAATACACAGGCTACATACCATCACCTGAACCTGCAACTTTTGCATTAAGTAATGCAGAAAAAAAACGAATTGCAAAAGAGAAAAAATTAAAAGCAAAACAAATTGAAGATGCTATAAATAACGCAGATAATCTTATTGATTACAGTAAAAAATATCTTTTCAAAAATCACGATTAAAAAATATTCTAAAAAGTTTTAAAAATTAAAATATTATAAAAATCTCAAGTATATATGTCTCGTTAGTTTATATTCTTGGGGTTTTTTATTTATTTATAAGATTTATCATAAAAATGTGGAAATATAGAATTTATTGGTAGAGAGATATATGAATAATAAAAAAATTAAAATTATGTTGGTTGAAGACCAAAAACTTATGCGAATGGCTATAAAATCTTTATTTGACGGTCAACATGACATGGAAATAGTTAAAGAAACCGCAAGCGGCAAAGAAGCAATAGAGTCAGCAAAACTATTAAATCCTGATGTAGTTTTAATGGACATAGGTTTACCTGATATTAACGGTATAGAAGTTACAAAAAAGTTATTAGAAATAAACAAGGATATAAAAGTTATAATGCTAACTTCACATTTAACCGAACAGGAAGTTTTTGATTCACTAAAAGCAGGGGTTAGCGCGTACATAATGAAAGATTTTGATACGGAGAATTTCATTGTAATAGTCAGGACAATTCATCAAGGTGCTATGTGGCTTGATTCAAAAGTTGTACCGCTTATACGTGATAAAAATTCAAATACAATTCCGTCTAAGCAAGTAACAAGAGCTGCATTTAGAGAAAAACATGCAAATTTAACACAAAGAGAATATGAAGTTCTAAAACTGATTGTTGATGGCAAATCAAACAATGAAATAGCAAAAGTTTTGACTATTAGCGAACATACTGCAAAAGCACATGTTTGCAATATTATACAAAAACTTGTTGTTGATGACAGAACACAAGCCGCCGTAAAAGCCCTAAAAGAAGGCCTTGTGTAAATGTTTTTGACAAAAATAATAGCAATATTTATTTTCAGTTATTTTATTATTTTAATCAACAATAACGTGTTATATAAATGATTAAATTTAATAAATTTTATCCGAGTTGACTTGCCTTTTGAGTTGTATTTTTTATTATTTCGTAAAATAATTCATCACTTTTAAGGTTATGCATAGTATTAATACCCACTTCAGTACAACCGCCTTTTGTTGCAACACTTGAAATCAACTCATTAACCGATTTTGTTCTGTTAAAAACCATTTTAGCAGAACCTAAAGCAGTTTGAACGGCCAGCATCAAAGATTTGTCATAATCAAGTCCGAGCTCTACACCTGCTTGTGCCATATCTTCAAATATTTGATAGAAAAAAGCAGGGCCGGAACCTGATATAGCCGTTACTACATCAATTTGATTTTCTTCAACACTTATTACTTTCCCTATTTCAGATAAAATTTTATGAACAATTTTTTCATGGCTATCTGTTGCATAAGTTCCTTTTGCTGTTGCACAAATTCCTTCTTTTACAAGGACAGGAGTATTTGGCATAACTCTGATAACAGGACATAAATTCGAATATAGTTCAATTTTCTTTATACTAACTCCCGCTGCAAAAGAAATAATGAGTTTTTCATTCGTCAAGTTATGTTGAATTTCTTTCAAAACTTCCTCAACTTGATTCGGCTTTACTGCAATAAAAATAATATCAGCAAACTCGACTACACTTTTGTTATCTGTTATTACATTAATATTTAATTCGTTTTTTCTGTCAAAAGCTGATTTTTCGGTATGCGTAGATGCTAAAATATCGTTATTATTTATTAAATTTGCAGACATACAGCCGTTAATAACGGCTTTTGCAATTTTACCGCAGCCTAAAAATCCTAATTTGTTACTCATTGTTACCCCGCCTTAATTTGTTAGTTGACTAATAATCATTTTTAATTTACGATAATTATAATAATATAAATATAGTTGAAAAGGAATGAAATCATGAAACGCACATTAGAAGGAACAAAAATCAAAAGACAACATACAAGCGGTTTTAGAGCAAGAATGGCTACTTCTGCAGGTCAAGAAGTAATCAACAGACGTCGTGCAAAAGGAAGACATAAATTAGCAATAACAGCTTCAAAACGTGCTTAGTAAAGAATATAGATTAAAAAAGAATTCAGCATTTACAGCTACATATAGGGTAAAACATTCATTTTATCTTAATGGTGTGGCTGTTTTTGTCGGCTTAAAAAAGAAAAAAGCACAAGATACAACACGCATAGGATTCGTTGTAAGTAAAAAAACACATAAAAGAGCCGTTAAACGCAACCGTTTGAAACGCTTAATGAGAGAAAGTTACAGACTGCTTTTAAAAGAAAATAATATTGGAAAAGCCAATGAATATATGTCATTAATATTTGTAGGTCATGAAAAAGCCTTGGGGTTAAATTTTAAGACTATAAAGCAAACAGTGCATGATTTATTGGAGAAAATAGATGTTTGAAGGTTTTTTGATACAAGATATAAAAAACATGGATACTGTAATGCCCCATGCACCATATCCAATTTATCCTACAGGCATGAGAGATTCTGAAAAAAGTCATGTAAGATATGCTCAACCGTCTATACAGAAACCAACTATAACTTTAGTTGATACAATATATGCAAAAGATGGCACTCCGATTTTATTACCCGGTCATTACACATTAGATATTAGCGCAACAAAAGATTTTTTATTATTTATTCAGTCTTATGACGTTATTGCACGTGTTCCGATTTTTAAACTGGAAGAAGATAAAACAGAAGCACAGAAAAAATATGATAAAAAAGAAAAAAGAAAAGCACGAAAAAAAGAAAAAGAAAGAGCAAAAATACAGAAAAAATACGACGAATTCGGAATAAAACAAAAACCGGAATATATTTATTCAAATGCCGAAATTGAATATATCCAGGAAAAAAATTTTTACTTAATAAAATACGAAATGGGTTCAGTCAGAGCATGGGCAGCAATTAAACAATAGAAATTAATAAAGCTATGTACAAGTTCAATACATATTAAACTATGACAATAGTTTGCAAAAATGTGGGATATATGCTATAATTTGCAAAAAAGGATGGAATTATGACAAATGTAAAATCGCTAAAACCCGCTCAGGTAGCCGGTTACAGACATGGGGGGGGGGGCTAAACTCTCTCGTAGCAAGGCTTTCAGCCTACTTAGACCCCTGAAAAACTTTGTTTGTAACCTCTTTAAAGGTGGACTGTCCAGAGTGAACAGTGAACAGAGTCGTCAGTCTAGAGTGAACCGTGAACAGAATGATATAAATGCTAATAACTGTCGTACAGTTAATAGTCGTCAGTTCACCCACAACAGTTTACTATCAACCGTT
>JAFRAO010000019.1 GCA_017405375.1 bacterium | reverse complement strand
ATACTCTGTTCAGGAATTTCTTTATCTAATCTGCGCTTAAATGCCATAAAACTTGGAAAATTATTTCTGTCTGCGCCAAGTTCTCTTACGGCATAACCTAAAGTTAAATCTCTGCAGCTTCTTAATGATGGACCGCCTTCAATTAAATATAGCTAAAGTATTCAAAATAATTATCAGGAACACAGGAGCCGACCAAATGTTGTCCGTGTTTTGAAATTAATCCTGCAACGGTTGGATTATCTTTTGTAATTGAAAATATCTGTCCAGTTTTTTCTTTCATGCATTTGTCCCTATATCTCGTTTTGACTTAAAGTATCAGATAATGTTTTTGCTGATTTTTGAAGTTTAGATATTTCTTCTTCATTTAATTGAATCGGAACTAAACATTCAACTCCGTCTTTACCTACTATTGCAGGCATACTTAATGAAATTCCATTGATACCAAAATTACCTTTCATCATAGATGAAATCGGCAATATTGATTTTTCATCTCTCACAATGGCTTCACATATCCTTTTTACAGCCATTGCTACACCAAAGTATGTCGCTTTTTTCTTTTCTATGATTTCATAAGCACTATTTTTTACGTTTTCTGCAATACGTTTCATATTTCCTTCGTGGTCACAATATCCTCTCATTTCGCAGAATTTATGCAATGGGATACCTGAAACATTGGCACTAGACCAAGCGGCAATTTCAGAATCACCGTGTTCACCTATAATAAATGCGTGTACACTTCTTGAATCTACATTCAAATGATTTCCGAGCTCATATTTTAACCTTGCGGTATCTAAAACTGTTCCTGAACCAATGACTTTATTTTCAGGAAGTCCTGAAAGTTTTAGTGCAACTGTTGTTAAAATATCAACAGGATTCGCAACAATTAAAAGAACACCATTAAATTCTCTTTTTTTGATTTCAGGAATTATTGATTTGAATATAGAAATATTTTTCTTAACCAAATCAAGTCTTGTTTCGCCCGGTTTTTGATTTGCTCCTGCCGTTATGATTACCAGACTTGCATCTTTAATATCGTCATAATCCCCTGCATAAATTTTTATAGGTTTTGCAAACGGCACTCCATGACTTATATCTAACGCTTCACCCTCAGCCTTTGATTTATCGGCATCTATAAGGACCATTTCAGAAAATAAACCTGATTGCATTATTGCAAATGAACAAGCGGCACCGACAAATCCGCAGCCGATCATAACTACTTTTCTAACATTTGTGCAATTTAAACAATTCTTTTCCATAAGCATTACCTCTTGATTTGTTCTTTTCTATATATTTATTTTAAGATGTATTTTATTAAATTTCTGTTGTTTTTCCAACGAATAATAAATTTAAATAAAAAGGGCGACACTGCCCTTTACAGAAATTATTTTGTCAATATTTCTTTTAAATCCGCTTCCGGTGTTGTTGTTGGAGCGATTTTAAATTTATCAACCAAGACATTTAAAACATTTGGGGAAACAAATGCAGGTAAGCTTGGTCCGAGTTTGATATTTTGAATACCTAAATAAAGTAGAGTTAAAAGAACGCAGACTGCTTTCTGTTCATACCACGAAAGAACTATTGATAAAGGCAGGTCATTTACACCGCAATTCAATACTTTAGCAAGTTCAACCGCAATTTTTATACCGGAATAAGCATCATTGCATTGACCTAAATCCAACAATCTTGGAATACCATTTATATCGCCTAATTCTAAATCATTAAATCTGTATTTCCCGCAAGCACAAGTTAAAACGAGCGTATTTTTTGGCGTTTGTTTTACGAATTCTGTATAATAATTTCTTCCGGGTTTCGCTCCGTCACATCCGCCGACTAAAAAGATATGTTTTAAAGCTCCTGATTTAACAGCTTCAACGACCTTATCGCTAACAGACAAAACTGTATGATGTCCAAAACCGACAGTTAAACTTTCACCACCGTTAATACCGGGCATTTTCTGTTCTTCAGAGTATCCGCCAAGTTCAAGTGCTTTTTCAATTACAGGTGTGAAATCTTTTTGCCCGTTTTCTTTTTCTTCAATATATTTACATTCGGGATAATGAACAACAGCGGTTGTAAATACTCTGTCTTTATAACTGTCTTTTACAGGCATTATGCAGTTTGTTGTAAATAAAATTGGAGCCGGAATATTATCAAACTCTTTCTGCTGATTTTGCCAAGCTGTTCCAAAATTGCCTTTTAAATGCTCATACTTTTTCAATTCCGGATACGCAATAGCAGGAAGCATTTCGCTATGAGTATAAATATTAATTCCTTTATCTTTTGTTTGTTCTAATAACATTTTCAAATCGTGCAAGTCGTGTCCCGTTATAACAATAAAAGGTTTTGCTTCAATGTTTTTTGTAACTTTTGTCGGCTCAGGATTACCGTAAGT
>JAFRAO010000003.1 GCA_017405375.1 bacterium | reverse complement strand
GGACACAGGGATTTTCAGTCCCTTGCTCTACCATCTGAGCTAACGCGGCATGTATTATTCAATTTTTAAATTTGTTTTGGCTCAGTTGCTAGAGCAAGCTCTAACTTTATCGAACTTCGGTTTCGTTCCACTCACCGTGACTGAGCTAACGCGGCATGTATTATTCAATTTTTAAATTTGTTTTGGCTCAGTTGCTAGAGCAAGCTCTAACTTTATCGAACTTCGGTTTCGTTCCACTCACCGCGACTGAGCTAACGCGGCATATACCAAAATTCACAGAACAATCTTACTAAAAACAAACTGGCATGTCAACTGTTTTATGCTTGAGGCCCAATTAACAATGTAACATTTCTTCCTTCTTGCATAGGTTTTTTCTCTATTGTCATAGGTTCATCTTTTAAATCCTCAATGAATCTGTTTGCCAAATCGAATGCCAATTTTGAATGTTGCATTTCACGTCCGCGTAACATTACAATAACTTTTACTTTATTACCTTGTGCAATAAATTTCTTAATATTGTTTATTCTGACTTTATAATCGTGTACGTCAATCTTATAACGAATTTTTATTTCTTTAATATCAACTGTATGTTGTTTCTTTTTAGCTTCTTTTGCTCTTTTTTCAACTTCGTATTTATATTTGCCGTAATTTAAAATTTTCGCAACAGGCGGATTCTGGTTAGGGTTAATTAAAACCAAATCTAAATCAACATCTTCTGCCATTTGTAGTGCTTCTGATGTCGGAACAACGCCATGATTTACTCCGTCGTGTCCTATTAATCTTACTTCTTTAACTCTTATTTTCTCATTAATTGTTACTTTGTCTTTTACGTCTTTTTTTTGACTGTATTTTTCTTCGCCTGCTATGACTGTTTCTCCTTTATTTCTATCCTATACTTGTACATAATAACACAAATATTTGTTTTTTTGAAAAATATCATTACATAAGTTTAACATTTTCTTGCAAAATTTCAAATTTTATTGCATAATATAGTCATTAATAATATAAAGCTCTCTCTTCTTATTTAAACGGACAGACCTTATCTTGTAATCCATAAGGTCTTTTTTTTGTAATTAATTACGATGAACAACATAAAAAATATACTTGAATCAAAAAAATGTTTTAAACTCGTTTGCGGTGCAGGAAACGAAAATGTTGATGAAATAGAAAAATTGGTTTATATCTATTCTAAAGCCGGAGCTAATATTTTTGATGTTTCTGCTAATTTAGAAGTATTAAAAGCCGCAAAAAGAGGATTGCAAAAATCAGGGATAAGTGAAAACAGATATATTTGTGTTTCTGTCGGGATAAAAGGCGACCCGCATACAAATAAAGCCTATTTAAATAAAGAAAATTGCAAATCATGTTTCAAATGTATGCAAATATGTGAAAAAAATGCTATCGAAAATTTTAAAGTTGATACAAAAAAGTGTATTGGTTGTTCAAAATGTTTATCTGCTTGCTATTTTAATGCAATGGAAATGAAAAGTTGTCCGACTGATTTAAACAAAGTTTTGCCGGATTTAATAAACGAAGGATTTGATTGTCTTGAATTTCATGCAATAAGTGATAATGAACAAGAAGTTTTTGATAATTGGAATACACTAAATAAACTTTATAAAGGTTTTTTCAGTATTTGCATAGATAGAGCCCTACTATCTAACAAAACTCTTATCGCAAGATTAAAAAATATGCTTAAGATAAGAGCTGACTATACAACAATAATTCAAGCAGACGGTTCACCAATGAGTGGTGGTGAAGATGATTTTAAAACAACCTTACAAGCGGTTGCAACAGCAGAATTAATCCAAAAAGAAAATATTCCCGTATATATCCTTCTATCAGGCGGAACAAATTCTAAATCAAAAAAATTGGCTGACCTTTGTAATGTTGATATAAGCGGTGTTGCAATAGGTTCTTTCGCCAGAAAAATTGTAAAAAATTATTTATATGGTAACATGTGTGAAGATGAAGCAGTAAAAATTGCAAAAAATTTAGTTGAAAGTATATATTAAAGGATTTTCATATGGTAAAAGTTTTAGTAACCGGTGCAAATGGAATGTTAGGTCAGGATTTATGTCCAATGCTTGAAGATTGTGATTTTGTAGATGAAGTAATTGAAACAGACAGACACAACCTTGATATAACTAACGAAATTGAAGTTAATAAAGTTTTAAATGAATATAAACCTGATTACATAATTCATTGTGCAGCATATACAAATGTTGATAAAGCTGAAACTGATTTAGAAAATGCTGAAAAAATAAACGTAAAAGGAACTGAAAATATTGCAAAGGCTGCAAATAAAATTGATGCAACGCTAATATATATTTCAACCGATTATGTTTTTGACGGGACTAAAAAAAGTAAATATTTACCGATAGATGCCCCAAATCCGCTAAATAACTACGGATTAACAAAATTGCATGGTGAACAAGCCGTTCAAAAATATTGCAAAAAATATTATATAACAAGAACAAGTTGGTTATATGGTCATCATGGGAAAAACTTTATCGAAACAATGCTGAAATACGGCATGGAAGGTAAAGAGTTAAAAGTTGTTAATGACCAGTTTGGCTGCCCTACTTGGACTGTCGGCTTATCTGAAGGAATTTGTGATATTATTGAAGAAAATCCTGATTATGGAATTTATCATATTTGCGGAAGCAAAGAAACATCTTGGTATGAATTTGCAAAAGAAATATTTAAACAAGCAGGTGTTGATGCAAAACTTTTCCCTTGCACAACAGAAGAATATCCGGTTCCTGCCAAAAGGCCAAAATATTCCGTAATGGAAAATGATGGAATTTGTGAAGACTGGAAAGTTTCATTAAAAAAATATTTGGAATTGAGAATTAACTAGATTTAGAAAGGGTTTAGAAAATATGAAAGGTATAGTTTTAGCAGGCGGAAGCGGAACAAGACTTTATCCGTCAACAATGGCGATATCTAAACAGTTATTGCCAATTTATGATAAACCTATGATTTATTATCCGATTTCTGTTTTAATGTTAGCGGGAATAAAAGATATTTTAGTTATTTCAACGCCTCAAGATTTACCAAACTTTCAAAGAATGCTAAAAGACGGTTCACAATTCGGTGTTAAATTTAGTTACAAAGAACAGCCTTCTCCTGACGGTTTAGCTCAAGCATTCATTTTAGGCGAAGAATTTGTCGGAAATGATAATGTTGCTTTAATTTTGGGCGATAACATTTTCTACGGACCAAATTTTTCAGGTCAACTAAGAAATGTTTGTAAAGATATTGAACAAAACGGCGGAGCAACTGTTTTCGGATATGAAGTTAAAGACCCTGAAAGATTTGGGGTTGTTGAATTTGATGAAAATAACAGAGCTGTTTCTATTGAAGAAAAACCAAAACAGCCAAAATCAAATTATGCTGTAACAGGTTTGTATTTTTACGATAATACCGTTGTTGAAAAAGCTAAAAATTTAAAACCATCGGCAAGGGGTGAATTGGAAATTACAGATTTAAACAAAATTTATCTTGAACAAAATAAGTTGAATGTAGTAAAACTAGGCAGAGGTTTCTCTTGGCTTGATACAGGAACTCATAATTCTCTTTTAAAAGCCTCTTTGTACGTTCAAACTATTGAAGAAAATCAAGGCATTAAAATTGCTTGTCTTGAAGAAATTGCATATAGAATGAATTTTGTTGATAAAACTACTTTAGCCGGAAGTATTAACTGCTATAAAAATAACGAATACTATGATTATGTGAGAAGATTGATACAAAAATAATGAAGATAGGTATAAAACAATTTTCAAATAAATTTGATTTCTATAAAGATTTTTTGATTGAATATTGGGAAAAACAATATTTTAATTATGCGGAATTGTTTGTTGCACCAAATCAATCAGATTATTTGCCCTTGTGGTATGAATTAAAAAATAAATACGGAATAAATTATACGATTCATGCTCCGCATTTTAGTCAGGGTGTAAATCTTGCAGATAAAGAACTTTTTGAACATAACAAAGAAATTTATAAAGAAATAAATTTGTTTGCAAAAGAATTAGATGCAAAATACATGGTTGTGCATGCAGGCATGAACGGAAGCATAGAAGAGGTTGCAAAACAAATCAATTTAATAAAACCATACAGGATAAAAATTGAGAATAAACCATACGTTTCTCCAAGGCACCCTGATTCCACGATATGCAGAGGTGCAACCGTAAAAGAAATACAGTTTGTAATGGAAAATTGCGGATGTGAGTTCAATTTGGATATAGGACATGCTTTTTGTTCTGCAGTTTCGCAAAATTTAGACCAATATGAATATTTAGATGAATTTTTAAAACTCAATCCGACGTCTTATCATTTGAGTGACGGAATATTTAATGACAGAATAGATATTCATTACCATCTAAATTGTGGTGATTACGATTGGAATAAAATTTTACCAAAATTAAATAATAATATAAATTGGACATTGGAAACCATAACAAAAAAAGATACTGACGGATTTGACAAAATTATCAACGATATAGAATTTTTAAATCAAAATGCGACTGTAATCAATTGCAAATAAAAATTTATTTGCTAAAATTAGGCTTGTAGGATAAAAAAGAAAGGATTTAAGATATGAAGTTTGTATGTTCAATTTGCGGTTATACGCATGAAGGGGATGAAGCACCTGAAAAATGTCCTGTATGTAATGCAGCGAGAGATAAATTTAATAAACTTGAAGAAGGTAATAAAAATTATGCAACAGAACACATTGTTGGAGTTGCAAAAGATGTAGATGCTGAAATTTTACAAGGATTAAAAGATAATTTTAACGGTGAATGCTGTGAAGTGGGTATGTATCTTGCAATGTCAAGACAAGCAGAAAGAGAAGGATATCCTGAAGTTGCAGATGCATTTAGAAGATATGCTTTTGAAGAAGCAGACCATGCTGCAAGATTTGCAGAATTGCTAGGTGAAGTTGTTACAGATTCAACAAAGAAAAATGTTGAAATGAGAGCAGAAGCTGAATTTGGAGCTTGTGCGGGAAAAATGGCTCTTGCAAAAAAAGCTAAAGAATTAGGTCTTGATGCAGTTCATGATACAGTTCACGAAATGGCAAAAGATGAAGCTCGTCATGGTAAAGGTTTTGACGGAATTTTAAAAAGATATTTTGCATAAATTTTAAAAAATAGAATAAGATAGATTTTAACTAAGACTTTAAAATCCAAATGATATTTAGATTTTGGAGCCTTAGTTGTTTTTATGGATATTTACATATTTTTATTTTTATTATTTAATAATAACGTTATGTCTGAGATTTTTGAAGAATATAAAAATTTAAAATCATTTGAAGTTGAATTTTTCGATAATTCTATGCTGCATAGGATTATGTGTAAAATAAAAAACATTGAGATTGATAGAATTTTAATATATTCGGAAAATAATAAAACGAAAGATATAAAACCAAAAATCGGGACTAATTTAACACTAAATGTATATGCGGAAAACGGAATTTATACATCTTTGTCCAGAGTTCAAAATATTGAAGAACAATCTGATATAACGATTTATGCTATTGATTTTCCAAAGCAGAATAAAATTATGCAAAGAAGAGAATATTTTAGGGCGAATTTGAATATTCCTTATGAAATGACCATTTTAAGAAATAATAAAACAGATGTGCTTGAAGGTGAAACTGTCAATATTTGCGGAAAAGGGATTTGTATAAAAAATAACAAGGTATTTTTACCTTATGATGATATATCTGTTTTATTAAAATTTAAGAATAAAAATATAACAACAAAAGCGGAATATGTTTATTCAAGAGCGTTGACAGAAAGCGAAATTCCAAGTTTTTATCATGCTTTTATGCTTACTACAATAGAACAAACAGATATAGATTTTATAGTTGGTCAGTGTTTTCTTTATCAGTTATCATAAAAAAATACATAAAACGTTTTAATTGTTTTATGTATTTTGAGGATATTTTAAGTGCTATAAGACTAATTACAAGTTATTGTTGAATCACTTAGAGTTGAATCATCACAATTTACGTATTCATTGTTGCCGGTAACATGAATCCAGTCAGAACATTTTTCACCACTACTTGGGGTTTCTCTGCAAGCCTTTACGTTGACCTTGCTTATATCAGAGAAAGTTATTACACCATTTGAATCTGTTTTCATAATAAAAATATCTTTACCCATAGTATTTGCACCTTTTTTAGGACCATTTAAGTCTAAATATATTTCCAAATTTTTATTGGTTGAATTGCTATAAAAACCTACTGATACATCGTTTTCAAGTAATAATTTGTAATAATTTTCATTATTTCCTATTGCAGATAGTGTATTATTACCTGATATTGCTTTAACGCTTTCTTGGCTGAAACATACAGCACTTTTTTCAAGTCCGCAAGTTTCTTCAACAGATAAATTTTTTGCAATTCTTGTTGCTATTTTAGATGTATCACCCCATTGTGATATTTGATTTCCATACTTAGCTTTTGCCATATCTATTGCACTTTGTATAACTGATTCAGATTTTTGAAATCTTGATATACTTTCAATATCACTGGCATTCAGTCTTACAGAAGGAATAGTAAGCGCTGCTACAACACCGATTATACCGATTACAATAAGTAATTCCGCCAATGTAAATGCTTTTAAATTTTTCATAATTTTCCCTTTTTAGTTAACGTTGAAATATTATAATTCAAACAAAGAATGTAATCTTGTTCTTATTTCTTCTTCATTCAAATCTTGTGTTAATTTGTTCATATCTAATGCCATTTGATAATATTCTGCGGCTTTTGTTTTATTTAAAAGAATTTCACATGCACGTGCAGCATTGAAATATGCAAGTGTGTAAGAAGGATTAATTTCTATGGCTCTTTCAAATAAAGGTAAAGCATCAGAAGCGCAGCCTAAACCATCTAAATATATAACGCCCAAATTATTTTGAGCGATATCGAAATCAGGATTCAACTCTATTGATTTATGTAATGAAACCATAGCTTCTTCTATTAAATTTTTCTCCCAAAAAGCCAGTCCTGCTTTTGAATATGCACGATAATTATCCGGAGCAACTTTTATAGCATCACAATATGTTTTAATTGCACCGTCTATGTCGTTTAAAATCATTAAAACATCGCCCAATGATATATAAATGTCTGAATTTTTAGGGTCTAAATTGATACCTTCTTTGTATTTATCAATAGCAAGATAAAAATTTCCATATACTTCAACATATAAAGACCCTAATGCATGGCAAACAATAGCAGTCCATTCATTATCAGGATTTATGCTTATTGCTGTTGTGTAATGGGATATTGCATCTTCATACAATTCCGCTTTCAAATAAGCGTAAGCTAAAGAATTATGATAAAACGGATTTGTTTTATCTTTTTCTAACGCAAGTCTGAAAGCGCTTATTGAATTAACTCTGTCTTCTTTTTTTAAGTACAAATGCCCGAGCTCATAATATATAAATCCGCTGTTTTCAGGTTCTAATTCAAGTAAAGAATTGTAGTAATCAATAGTTTCATCAACCATTTGCGGAAAATAAATTTGAGTCAATGAAGCGAGTTTCATTATATTAACTTTAGATTTTGTATTTGCGTTATAGGCATTTTTGTACGCCAAATAAGCATCCATATGATTTTTTGAACGTAATTGAATATCACCGATTCGAGAATAAAAAATATCTCCATGACCTATTTTATTTGCGGCAGAATCGTACAAATTACAAGCCATTTTGTTCATATTGATGTTTTCTAAAAATGTTCCGGTTTGTTTGTATGCAAAAAAAGAAAAATCATCTTTAAATGAACACAATAAAACTTTCAACGAAGGAAAATCATAAGAAAGCATAACAGAGCCTGAAATAAAATAATATAAGAATTTCAGAATATCTTTAAAATGAACTTCCTGAGTACCCATTCTTTTTAAAATAGATAAAGACAACATTAATCTGGGACGAGCTGACTTAAATCCTGTCAAGTCAATAGCTTTTTTGAATTCTTCTTCCGCATCCATATAATTTGAGGCAATTCTATCAAAAAAACCTTTATATATATATGCATTTGGGCATTCAGGAGAATATTTTAATGCTAACTCACATTGTTCAATCGCCATATTTACATCAATTTCGCCGCGTTCCCACATTAAAAATGCTAGTCTGTAATATATCTCAGGCAATTCCGGATTATATTTTGCAGCATTAACGTAGCATTCTATTGCAGTATTCCAATCTTCTATTTTTTGATTTATTAAATACTTTTGATGTGCAATCTGAGCTTTTAACAATTCGTCTAATGCCGATTTTGTATCATACTCGGCAAGAGCAATTTGATTTTGCATTTTTTAATCTCTCCTTCTTATATACAAACATGCATCGAATATCATTTATAAAAATTTAATTAATTATTTATTTTTCATACATATATATTAAATTTTGTGTAAAGACTTGTCTATATTCTTAGATTATGTTAGTATTAACAGAGAATCTATTCTAAAGTATTAAAAGGGGAATTTTATGAAAAGCTCTACATTGCGACGTGCAAATTTATCCAGAGAAAAAATGCAGGTTCTGGAAAATTTAGCGAGTTATAAACGACAACAAATATCGCATTCGGCGTTGTCTGCGAATAAAGAGTCTCAATCACAACAAATAAAAGAGCGTGAATTAGATGTTTTATGGAATAATTTTAAACAACATGCCGGACAAGATAAATCTCCGACTGTATATCTCATTACAGGATTTATTGCCGGTATAATTGTTATGACAATAATAACTATTGTTCTACACCTTTCCGTAAATTCTATTAATACACCATCTGATATAACAGACAAAGTTCCAAATACAAAAGTTGAAGATACAGCAATAACATTTATTCCCGCTGATAAAGAAGATTCAAATTCACAAAAAGTAGCAAATTCAACTTCAGGACAAGAAACTTATACGGTACAAAGTGGTGATACTTTGGAAAATATTATAATAAGATTTTATGGTTCTTACAGCAAAGATAGAGAATTGGCGATTAAGAACATAAATCATATGAAAAATCCAAATGCACTTTCTATCGGACAAAAATTAATTATTCCGCTTAATTAAGTTAAAAAAATAAAAGATTATAAAAGACGTCATTTCCCGACGTCTTTTTATATTGTTAATAAATATTGATATACGAATGTGTTTTTTATATAATTTTATAGGGATATAAAAAAAGGAGATATAATGAATATAGAAAACATAAAACAAGTTGACCCGCAAGTCGCTGATTTAATAGAAAAAGAATTAACAAGACAACAAAACACAATAGAGCTTATAGCAAGCGAAAATTTTACATCAAAAGCTGTTATGGAAGCATGTGGAACAGTTTTAACAAATAAATATGCAGAAGGTAAACCGCACAAAAGATTTTATAACGGTTGCGATAACATTGATGTAATAGAAGAGCTTGCTCAAAAAAGAGCATGTGAATTATTTAAAATGCCTCATGCAAATGTTCAACCGCATAGTGGTGCGCAAGCAAATATGGCAGTATTTTTGTATGCATTAAAACCGGGTGATACGGTTTTGGGCATGGATTTGTCAAATGGCGGACATTTATCACATGGTTCGCCGGTAAACTTCTCAGGATTATATTTTAATATTGTAAGTTACGGTGTTGATGAAAACGGTGTAATTGATTATGATAATGTTGAAAAATTAGCGGTTGAAAATAAACCTAAAATGATTATTGCAGGTGCAAGTAATTATTCAAAAATCATAGACTTTAAACGTTTTAGAGAAATTGCAGATAAAGTTGGTGCTTTGTTAATGGTTGATATTGCACACATTGCAGGACTTATTGCAGGTGGAGTTCATCCGTCTCCTGCACCTTATGCAGATTTTGTAACAACAACAACACATAAAACTTTAAGAGGTCCAAGAGGCGGTATAATTTTATGCAAAGAAGAACACGCTTTAGGTATTGATAAAGCTGTATTTCCGGGAACACAGGGCGGTCCTTTGGAACATATAATTGCCGGTAAAGCTATTGCCCTTTTAGAGGCTTCTCAACCTGAATTTAAACAATATGCAGAACAAATTGTAAAAAATGCTAAGGCATTAGCACAGGGTTTAATTGATGAAGGACTTGATATTGTTGGCGGAATGACAGAAAACCATTTAATGACACTCGATTTAAGACGTCAAGGTAAAACAGGAAAAGATATGGCAAATGTTCTTGAACTTGTCGGAATTACAGCAAATAAAAATACTGTTCCAAATGATCCTCAAAGTCCTTTTGTTACAAGCGGAATAAGGCTTGGCGCAGCCGCAGTTACAACAAGAGGATTTAAAGAAGATGATATGATTGAAGTTGCAAAAATTATTGCCGGTGCTATTTATGCATCTGACAATGAAGTTGCACTTAAAAATTTAAAAGAACGTTCATTAAAATTATGTCAAAAACACCCATTATACAACTAAAGGAGATATTTAAATGCTTACATTAGGTCAAGCACAAGTGCATATTATAGGTGCAATAATTTCGCTAATTTTGGGGGTATTTATTGTTCCTCTTGTAATTAATTTTTCTAAAAAGGAAGGACTTGTTGATGTACCTAACGAAAGAAAAATTCATAAAATACCAGTATCAAGATTAGGCGGGGTTGCTATATGGACAAGTACGATGCTTACATTTTTAATCCTTGTACTGTTGAGTTATTATCCGTATGGAAGTCTGTTATCAGGCATATTATTAGGCGGTTCTTTAATGTTTTTATTAGGGCTGATTGATGATATATACAATTTAAATGCAAAGTTTAAATTGTTTATTCAAATTGCTATTGTTACTATTGTTTATCTTTTGGGTGTGAAAATAGATACAATAATAAATCCGTTTGGCGGAATTATTGAATTGGGGTGGTTGTCTTATCCAATAACGTTGGTTTGGATTGTTGGTATTTGTAATGCAGTTAATTTTATTGATGGTGTAGATGGGCTTGCAGGTTCTGTTATTACAGTAAATTCGATAACGTTGGCACTTGTAGCTGTTTCTATGACACCTGCAAATCCGATTAGCGCATTAATTGCATTTATTCTTGCCGGTTCAATGCTTGCATTTTTGGCATATAATTTTAATCCTGCAAAAATATTTATGGGAGATTCCGGAGCTTTGTTTGCAGGATTTTTGTTGGCTTCATTGTCAATAACCGGAGTTATGAAAACTGCCACACTTGCTATATTTTTACCATTTGTGGTTTTGGCAGTCCCTATAATGGATATTACATTCTCAAGTCTTAGAAGAATTTTAAAGGGTACATCCCCATTTGTTGCTGATTCTGAACATATTCATCACAAATTATTAAAGGCAGGTTTTTCACAAAATAAAACTGTTGCAATTTTAACTCTTGTCGCAATCGTTGGCGGTGCAATAGCAACCGCTCTTGTAGGTTCTATCGGACATTACATTATCTATATGCTAATTCTTTTAGTAATAATGTTTATGCTCAGTTTATTCAGTTTAACAAGAAAACAAAAATAATGTTTATATAACAAATAAAGCGGCGATTTCAAATTTGAAATCGCCGCTTTTTATACTAATTATACTAAACAAATTCCATAACATTAGATGTCGGAGCAAAGTTATTTTCTACAATATTTTGAGAACGTTTTTTACGATATAGCATATCAACAAACGCTTCCAAACGAGTGATAAAACCTGCTTCACCTGTATGTTCATCAATAGTCAGGTTCAATAACGGTTTTTTAAACTGTTTAGATTTTCTTGTGATTCTTTCTATCATCAAAGAATCAGGACCGCAACCGAATGCTGTAATTGTAATTAAACCGTCAATTTTATTATCTTTTAGATAATATCCCGCACAGCCCGTCATTTCGGTTTCATTAGCCCAATAAACATTTTGTCCTAAAGAAGCAACGCCTTCTTGTAATTGTTCATCAGTTAATTGAAATGCAGTATAAACTTTTACGCCCATTTTATTAAGTTTGTCTATAACTTTCATAGAAGCTCGTTCATCATAAATATTATAACAATGCGAAACCAATGCGATTGAAATAGGATATTCCGTCAAATCTTTTTCAATTAATAATTTACCTTTGATTGCATTAGTAAGGGCTTTTTCGTAATTCATTCCGGATTTTAGCATAACCTGAAAATTATTATACATTCTCCAGCCCGCTTTAGATGCTCGTTTTATTAACTCCATATCCATAATACCAAAAGGTTTTACAGTTTCCAGCAAAAATTCATATAAACCTTGATTTTTAGCTGATTTATCCAAAGTTGGCTCAATCATTTTAAATTCTTTTTTTACAACATTTCTGATTAAATCAGGTAACCCCCTTATTTTAGAACAGTTATAAATTTTTGGCGCTATTGACTGAAATGACGGTACAAAAATGTTTTCTACTCCTTTGTCAATAAGATTTAATACTTGTCCTACAAATATTTTTACAGGCAGGCATGTTTCTGTTACAACAAGTTCAGACCCGCTTGAAAGGGTTTTTTTAGTGGTTTTGTCTGATAATATAACTTCAATTCCGATGTAATCAAAAAAACCGCGCATAAACGGATAAAAATTATAAAATAATAAACCTCTTGGTATACCTATCTTTTTCATTTATTAAACCTTATTTAACTGTTTCCACTTTATAATAAAGCAAAAACAAAAATTTTTCCATAAAAATTTATAATTTATTTTTTATTTTAGTATTAAAGTAATCAAAATTTTTTTAATATAACCGAAAATGATTACTCCATAAAGTGTGAAAAACTATACAGAAAGGTATGTTTTTAACATATTTTATGAATTAAAATTTATGTATAGTCAAAGGGTATATTATGAATAATTCAAATAATACATATAACAGAATAGAAATGAAAAATGTAAACAAAGACATGGTAGATTGGCTTGAAGATATTGTCGAAGAAAATAAAGGTAAAATCGAAAAGAAAGAATGGAAAAGTAAGTATAACAGCTATGTCGTTTATGATTATGAACCTTTTTGTTCAGATGGATTTGAAATAAACATGCAGATAAGTTCGCATAATCCATCATACTTGGATTTTATTAAGTATTTATATGATGAAAAAATGCAAACTTTAGACTTTTTAAACAGTTGTATGGAAAATCAATCATTTATAAAAAAAGATTAATTAATAAAAATAAGACGACTTTTAAAAAAGTCGTCTTATTTTTTATTTATCACATATTAATTATGCGTGAAGTAGTGAACCTTGTTCAACAACAGCTTGAGCTGCTGCCAATCTTGCTTGAGGTACACGATATGGTGAGCAAGATACATAATTCAAGCCAATTTTGTGAGCAAATTTAACTGAATCAGGATCTCCGCCGTGTTCACCACAGATACCGCCAATTAATGAAGCATTAACTTTTTTACCTTCTTTAATTGACATATCAATTAATCTGCCAACACCCTTTTGATCTAAAGTGATGAATGGGTTAGAAGGTAAGATTTTTTGTTCAACATAGTTTTTCAAGAATTTGCCTTCTGCATCATCTCTTGAATAACCAAATGTCATTTGTGTTAAGTCATTTGTACCATATGAGAAGAATTCTGCGTATTCTGCAATTTCATCAGCTGTTAAAGCAGCACGTGGAATTTCAATCATAGTACCGAATTTATATTCAACTGTAACACCTTTTTCTTGCATAACTTCATTAGCTACACGAACTAAGATGTCTTTTGCTGTTTTTAATTCGTTTACATGACCAATTAGAGGAATCATAACGTATGGTTTTACGTTTACACCTTCTTTTTTCAAATCACAGCAAGCACTGAAGATTGCTCTTACTTGCATTTCATTGATTTCAGGGTAAGTTAAACCTAAACGGCAACCACGTAAGCCCATCATTGGGTTAGATTCTGATAAGTTTTCAACAATTTCTAACATTTTTTGGTCTTCTGAATAATCTTGACCTAATGCTTTTTTAGTTGCAACTTTTTCAACTAATTCGATTTTTGAAGGTAAGAATTCATGAAGAGGTGGGTCTAATAAACGAACTGTTAGAGGTAATTCGCCTAAACCTTTGAACATTGCATAGAAATCGTTATATTGCATTGGTAATAAGTGGTCTAAAGCTTCTTTTCTAGCTTCAGGAGTACCTGCAATAATCATTTTTTGTACCCAAGGTAATCTTTCAGGATCCATGAACATGTGTTCTGTTCTGCAAAGACCAACACCTTCTGCACCAAATTTCTTAGCATTTTCGATATCTTTTGGAGTATCAGCATTTGCTTCAACTGTTAATGTTTTAATTTCGTTAACCCATCCAAAGAATGTTTCGAAATCTTTATCAATACCAGCTTCAACTAATTCGATAGCACCTTCCATAACTTCACCTGTACCACCGTCTAATGAAATAATATCATCTTTGTGGAATACAGTTCCGTCTGCGCAAGTAATTGTTTCGTTTTCCAAGTTGATTGTTAAATCTTCACAACCTGAAACGCATGGTTTACCCATACCTTTTGCAACTACTGCTGCGTGAGATGTAGCACCGCCTCTAAGTGTTAATACACCTTGAGCAACTGCCATACCGTGAATATCATCCGGGCAAGTTTCAATTCTTACTAAGATAACTTTTTCACCAGCTGCACCACGTTGAGCTGCTTCTTCTGTATCGAATACAATTTTACCAACAGCTGCACCAGGAGATGCGTTTACACCTTTTGATACTTTGTGAGCATGTTTTACTGCTGCAGGATTAAAGCAAGGTAACAATACTTGGTAAACTGAATATGGGTCTACTTGTTGGATTGCTTGTTCTTTTGTTACGATACCTTCGTTATATAAATCAACTGCGATTTTGATTGCAGCTTTTGCTGTTCTTTTACCGTTACGAGTTTGTAGAATCCACAATTTACCTCTTTCAATTGTAAATTCCATATCTTGTACATCGTGGTAACCTTTTTCTAATTGTTTTGCAATATTTACATATTGTTTGTAAATATCAGGCATATCTGTTTCCAATTCAGCAATTTGTTTTGGAGTTCTAATACCTGCTACTACGTCTTCACCTTGTGCATTTACAAGATATTCACCATAGAATTTGTTTTCACCTGTTGCAGGGTTTCTTGTGAATGATACACCTGTTGCACAATCGTTACCCATGTTACCGAATACCATTGTTTGAACATTTACCGCTGTACCATAGTTATGGTCGATTTTGTTCATATTTCTGTAAGCTACTGCTCTTGGAATATTCCATGATCTGAATACAGCTTCAATAGCTTCTTGTAATTGAATGAATGGGTCTTGTGGGAATTCTTTTCCTGTAACTTCCTTAATTACATTTTTGTAAATAGGAATCAAAGATTTCCAGCCTTCTGCTGAAATTTCAGTATCAGATTTTACACCTTCTTTTGCTTTTAATTTTTCAACTTCTGATTCGAAGTATTTTTGTCTGTCCATTTCCCAAGCTACTGAACCAAACATAGTTAAGAAACGACGATATGAATCATAGCAGAAACGTGGATTTTGAGTTAATTGAACCATTGCTTCAACTGTTTCATCATTTAAACCTAAGTTTAAGATAGTTTCCATCATACCAGGCATTGAAACTCTTGCACCTGAACGAACTGAAACTAATAGAGGATTTGTTTTATCACCAAACTTTTTACCTGTTTGTTCTTCAACATCTTTCAATGCATATTTAACTTCTGCCATTAAGTTTTCAGGCATTTTGTTGCCATTATTAATATAATCCATACATGTTGCAGTAGTGATTGTTAATCCCGGTGGCACAGGCAATCCCAAATTAGTCATTTCTGCTAAGTTTGCACCCTTTCCACCAAGCTCATTACGCATGTTTGCATTACCTTCTCTGAAAAGGTATACACGTTTTTCTGACATCTTTTTCTCCTTTTGTAGTTTTTATGTAATAACATATAGTGTATTTTATATCATGACTGTATCACAAATATACTTAAATTCAAGGATATTTTGAAGTTTTATGTTGAAATTGTAATATTTTTATGCTTAAATATGGGTATTATGAAAGAATTTGAATTACAAAACGGCATTAAATCATCTTATAAACAGAATAAAAATACGCCAAGAACAGCATTGGCATTGAATGTAGCGATAAACGAACCGGAAAAAATTCCGGGTGTTTATTCTTTAATGAACAGGTTATTACTGCAAGGAACAAAAAACAGAACTTCTGAGCAGTTAGCTAATGAATTGGAAGAAAATGCGATTGAATTATCTTGTGAAATGAAACAAGACTTTCTGTCTTTTCACATTGTATGTTTGAACGAAGATTTTGAACTTGCTGTTGAGTTATTGGAAGATGTTATTAAAAACTCAACGTTTGAAGAGTTTGAAAAAGAAAGAAATAAATTAGAAGGGGAAATTCCTGCCGAGTTAGATTCTGCAAAAACGAGAGCTTTGGATAATTATTTAAAAACAATATTCAAAGACCATTTTTACGGAAATAGTCATACTAAAATATTGGAAAATTTGCCGAATATAGCTAAAAATGATGTTATAGAGGCATTTGATAAGATTATGACAACAGGCAAAAAGGTATTTGCATTTGTTGGGGATAAAGATTTTGATTATGTAAAAGATATTTTGAATAAGCATTTTGGAAACATAAAAAATAACAATATTCAAAAGACTTTAATAATAACGCCGACATTAGCTAAAAAAGAAATTGTTGAATATATAAAACATGATTCCAATCAGGCCCAAATATTTCAGGGTTGGTTAGTTCCGACATTTGATTCTCCGGAATACACACCATTTATAGTATTAAACACTTTACTTGGTTCAAGCGGTTTGTCATCAAGATTGTTCTGTGAACTTCGTGATAAAAAAGGACTTGCATACACAGTAAGAAGTTCTTATGAAAGATACCGTACTTGTGCAAATTTTAATATATATATTGCAACAGAGCCTAAAAATATAGACGTTTCACTTAATGGATTTATGGAAGAAATTCAAAAAATCAAAGATGTGCTTGTAGGTGAGCAAGAATTAACAAATGCTAAAAATAATTATATCGGGAAACAGGAATTTTTCTCTGAAACAAATTTGCGACAAGCAATAGCAGCGGCATATTTTGGAATTATGGGCTTAGGTTTTGATTTTAAAAATACACTTATAAAAAAAGTTAAAGAGGTTAAAGCCGAAGAGTTACAAGAGATTGCAAGAAAATATCTTAACGATGTTTCAGTAATATCAATTTTAAGACCATAAACTTGATTTTTTAGCAATTCTGAAATCAAAAAATAATGTTTTGTGAAGCAAGTTGCAATAATGTTATAAATATTTTATAATTTTGTTCTAAGGAGATTAAATGAAAAAGAACAGACTTGGGATATTTCTTATAGCATGTTTGATAATGATTTTCGGGTGTTTTCAGCAGTTTGTATTCGCTGAGGAGCCTGATTCGGAAGAATATTCGACTGACGATTATTTTGAAGAGCAGTACGATGATTCTGAAATTTTGTTTCCTGATGTGTATGATGATGATTGGGGTGCGGAAGAAATATTCAGTCTTTACGAAAGGGGGATAATTGCAGGTTATCCCGATAATAGATTTCACCCTAACTGGTATATTACAAAAGAAGAATTTATAGCGCTTACTATAAGAGCATTAGGCTTAGATGATGAAAATGTAGTAGATACTTTGTATTTTGACGATTTTTCAGAAGAAGATTGGGCTTGGCAAGATGTTCAAAATGCTTATTATTTTGAATTGTTGCCGACTCCGATTACAATGAATGAACAGGGTTTATTTTTATTTTATCCAAGACATTATATTTCGCGTGCAGGTGCAATATCTATTGCTGTGAGTGCTCTGAAAGTTGATCCTATACTTAAAGAAAAAGCAAGATTGTTATTGGAAAGTAAATATGATGATTCTTGGAATCTTCCGGAATGGTTTGTTCCTATAGCTGCAAGTGCTGATGTATTGGATATGCTTGTTATTAATCCATACAAAACTCAATTAATTGATGCTGAAAGTCCTATTACAAGAGATGAGGCAGCAGTATTGATTTATAACATGTTGGAAGGAATAAAAATTAATCCGAATGATAAAATAAAAGAAGCATTAAAAAAGAAATACGCTTCAAATGGGGTTGTTGTAACGGAATCTCATATAGATGAAGATGTGCTTGCAGTGATTCCAAAAGGTACAATTTTGCCTGTAATATTAGCAAAAAGGTTATCTACTGAAAAAGCTATTGATGGAGATAAATATGTAGCCTATGCACCTAAAAATTATGTTCATGCAACGGAAACTCAATTAATTCCTGCAGGTGCGAAATTTCGTGGCCATATAGAAAAAGTTCAAATGGGTCAACCGTTTATAAGAAACGGAAAAATAACACTTATAAATGAATCAATAGAGTTGTTAAACGAAGAACCAATACCTGCTTATGGAAGAATAGTGATAACTTCACCTGATTCAAAGAAATTATTTTGGCGAATTTTTAAAGGTAAGAATTTTAAGGTTAAAAGAGATTCTTTAGTTAATATGGAATTGTTACAAGATTTGATAATAAATGCCAGCAACGGAAAACTTCTTGAACAAAATAACTTATAGCTTGCAAAAGTTAATAAAATAATGTATTATGAAATGGTTAATAAGAAATAGAGAGGTATGAAGTATGAAAAAATTCAAAATGCCGCAAACTGGCTCCCAGACTGTATTTCACGTAGGGGGGGGGGGCAAACCTAGATGTGACAAGGCTTTTGGGCTACTCAGGCATCTAAAAACCTTTATTTGTAACCTCTTTAAAGGTGGACTACCCGCAGTGAACGGTGGTGAGAGTCGTCAGTTCACCCATAACAGTTCACTGTCAATCGTTCACTCACTCGCATTTACTTTAGCAGAAACGCTAATTGTAATGGGCATAATCGGTGTTGTTGCTGCATTGACTATTCCTAATGTGAACAAAAACACAGGTAGAGCCGAAGCAGTTGCTAAGGTTAAAAAGATTTATGCAGAACTAAATGAAGCACATAATAGAGCAACAGCAGTTTATGGCCCACTAAAAACTTGGTTTGTTAATGATAATAATTATGAACAATACTCGAAACGTTATTTTGATAGATTAACTGAATTTTTAAAAGTTTCAAAAAATTGTCGTGATAATAGTGATTGTATTATTGATTGTTTTGCAGTTGGATTTAATAATAATCTTGAGACTTGTTCAGGAGATAATCCGGCAGCATTACTAAATAATAATGTAAGTTTTGTTATCATTATTGATAACAAAACAGGATATTATATCGAATGGATTAAAAAACCAATATTTGGACATATTGGAATTGATATAGATGGACCAAATCAAGGTAAAAATATGCTTGGAATTGATAGATTTCATTTTATGATAACAGCAGATGGAATTCTTCCATCAGGTAGTGCTGGTGCTTGGAATGATGAAGATTTAAAAGAGTATTGTTTTACGCAAATATCCGTGGATGCCAAGATAGATTGCACAGCTTGGGTAATAAATACAGGCAATATGGATTATCTTGATGCATCGCATGAAGAAAGTACTGCAGGCAAATGCAAAAACGGAAAACAACTTTCCACAACCATATCAAGTTGTAAGTAGTTCAACATGTATTAAACCGGCGCAGACACTTGACAAATTTAGATAAATAGTAAATAATACATATGTAGGGTGTGGTCAAAACGACCACTTGTCCAACCCCTACATGAAGCTTGCAATAACAAGTATAAAATGTCCTATCACGATTAGGGCATTTTTTATTACTGCAATAATTTTTTGTTTTGTCATGACTACCTCCTTCCTTTACACCTTTATCCAACAGAAGTTTTGACGTGAATAAGTAAAGAGGTTATCACCAAGGAATCGAATACCCTACAAAATCATTTTAACATCTTTTTTATGTTTGTCTATATTAAGTCAGAGCAGATGTAAAAATAATCCATCAAAAGTCTTGGGTTATGGCGAAGGTAAAGTCCAAAGCTGCAAGTAACAACCACAAATCTTCTGTCTATGCTGAATTTATTTCAGTATCTTTTCAGCATGAAAAACATTATTACCCCAAAAATTGCAAGCATTTTAACAAGCAATTCAAGGAAAATATCAACAAAACTTGACATAGTTTTTTATTCTAGGTAATATGTTTTTAAATAACAGATAAAAAATGGGGACTAATTATGGAAAAGCGAAGAGTAGTTGTAACAGGTGCAGGTTGCGTATCACCTTACGGAGTTGGAGCAGAATTAGCTTGGAACTCAGTTATAGACGGGAAAAGCTGTATTAAAAAACTCGTTAATATAAGCGATGTTCAGAAAATAAGAATAGGCGGAGAAGTAGTTGATTTAGATGCTGAAAAATATGTGAAACCAAAAGAAGCCAAAAGAATAGATGATTTTATTTTGTTCGCGTATGTTGCTTCACAAGAAGCATATAAAAATTCTTTATTAGATATGTCAAAAGAAAATCCGTATGAAGTCGGAGTTTTAATCGGTTCCGGTCAAGGCGGTACGGGAACTACTTTATCTAATTTTCAGATGACACAAAAAAGAGGTGAATTTAAATGTTCTCCATTTGCTGTGCCAATGATGATACCTAACATGGCTGCAGGTAGAGTTTCTCTAATGCTTGGTGCAAAAGGTTTAAATAAATCTGTATCTTCTGCTTGTGCAACCGGTGCTCATGCCATTGGTGATGCATTTCGTTCTATTCAATACGGCGATGCTGATGTAATGTTTGCAGGCGGCAGCGAAAAATCAATTATAGATTTTGTTATCGGAACATTTAACAGTGCAAAAACATTATCAACATCAAGAAATGATGAACCAGAAAAGGCTTCAAGACCTTATGACAAAGACAGAGATGGATTTGTAATGTCAGAAGGTGCAACAATACTTGTTTTAGAAGAATTGGAACATGCTAAAAAACGTGGAGCAAATATTTTGGCAGAACTTGTCGGATATGGTCAAAGCGGTGATGCTTATGATATTGTTGCACCGGACCCATCAGGAGCAGGTGCCGAAATGGCTGTAAAAAAAGCTCTTGCTGATGCAGGTATAACGTCGTCTGATGTAGATTATATCAATGCTCATGGAACAAGCACTTATCTTGGTGATATTGCAGAATCTAAAATGATTGAAAGAGTTTTCGGTGATAAAGAAACAAATAAATCATTACTGGTTAGTTCAACAAAATCTATGACAGGACATCTTTTGGGTGCTGCAGGTGCTATTGAAGCATTTTTCGCACTAAAAGCAGCAAAAGAAAATATTGTTCCGCCAACAATCAACTTGTGTAATGTTGATGAAGAAGTCGGAAATTTGGACTATGTTCCAAATAAAGCACGTGAACATAGTGTGAAGTATTCTATGTCAAATTCATTTGGATTTGGCGGTACTAATGCTGTATTGATTTTTAAAAAATATGAGGTATAATCAATTCTATGGAAAATAAGTACCCGAATCTTTTATGCTTTTTAGAAAATAAAACTAAGGGAATGCAAAATAATGTTGCACTCAGTATGAATACTATTGTCGGTTGGAAAGAACTGACTTTTGGCGGGATTGGTATTTTATCAAAACATTTAGCTTCTTATTTAATGGAAAAGGGTATTGAAAAAGGTGATAGAATTTCAATTATATCCGAAAGTAATCCGGAGTGGGCTGCGGTTTTATTCGCATCAATTCTGTCAGGTTCTGTGTTGGTGCCTATTGACATAAAGCTTACAATACATGAAATGAAATCAATTTTGTCAAATTGTATGCCAAAAGTCTTATTGGTTTCTAATAAATTTATTAAATTTGCAAAAATTCTAAAAGAAGAGATTTCTTCTATACAAGAAATTTTAGTTATAAATGAAACTTCTTCCGAAAGAGAATTCAGAAGTATTCATGATTTGGATTTATATAAAGATAAAAAATGGCGCCACAGAGGATTGAATAAAACAGCGTTAATAATTTATACATCAGGAACAACAGGTAATCCGAAAGGTGTGGAAATAACTTATAAAAACATGCTTTCACAGGTTTATGGCATAAGCAGATGTTTCCCGCTAAAAAAACATGAAAAATTATTATCAATTCTTCCGATGAATCATTTATTCGAGTTGTCTGTAGGATTTTTAACGTTTTTGAATCTCGGAACAACAATTTACTATCCTCAAAATTTAAAACCTGAAAATTTGTTCTATATATTAAAAGAAAAACAAATATCATTTATGGTAGTTGTTCCTGCGTTTTTAAAATTAATAAAAACAGATATAGAATCTGATATTCACAAAAAATCAAGTATTGGTAAATTTTGGTTTAATGTTAAATATGCATTGGCAAAATTTGTTCCTTCTTACCATGTAAGAAGATGGATGTTTAGAAAAATTTCCAAAAAATTAGGCGGAAAATTCAAAGGATGTATTTCAGGCGGTGCACCATTAGATTTGAATGTTGGCGAGTTTATCAATAGAATTGGTATAAGAGTATTTGAAGGTTATGGTTTATCAGAGGCATCTCCTGTTGTGTCTATGAGTACTCAAAAACATAACAAATTAGGGTATGTTGGAAGAGCGATACCCGGAGTTAATATAAAAATTGATGAAGAAACAGGTGAATTGCTTGTAAGCGGTGATAATATAATGAAAGGTTATTACGGTCAACCTGAATTAACCGCAACGGTCGTTGAAAAAGATGGCTGGCTGCATACAGGTGATATTGCAGAAATTGATAAACAAGGATATTTGAAAATAACCGGAAGAATTAAGAATATGATTGTTCTTTCAGGTGGTAAGAAAGTATTTCCGGAAGAAGTTGAATCTGTTTTAGATAAAAGTTCCTATATAAAAGAATCATGCGTTGTGGGTACAGTTAGAAAAGGCGGTCAAAAAGACGGAACAGAATGTGTAACTGCAGTTGTTGTTCCAAATTTTGAGAATGTTCCTGAGGGAAATGATGCGGATATTTTTATAAAAAAACAAGTATCAGAATTATCTCAAATGCTTGCTCCATATAAAAGACCGACAAAAGTTATAGTAGCAAAAGAAAATTTGCCAAGAACAGCAACAAGTAAAATAAAAAGAAAAGAAGTTAAGGAATTATATGTAACTGACTAAAAAGTTTAAAAATGTGAAATGTGTGCAAATTAATAAAAAAATATAGTAAAATATATTTGTAGAATGGATAGTGTTTATATGAAAAATATTCAATTAAATACAAGCAAGGCTTGTTTAGGTTTTTGTTCTCAAAAGAGTGAAGAATTTAAAAAAAATGAAAAAAGCAGTTGCGTAGTTATTCCAAAAAATACAGAAAATATTAGTAAAGAATCATCAGAATGTATTAAAAATTATGCAAGTGCGATAAACATATCTTTTGGCTTTGGTATAAAAAGTCATAGACTTGCAGGAACGAATGTGTTAAAAAATAATCCTGACGGTTCACAGAATGTTTCTTTTTCACTTTGGGCACCAAAGGCATATAGTGTAGAAGTAGAAATTAGAAATCCGCAAGATAAAGTTTCACTAACACCGTTACAGTTTAAAAATGAAAGATTGAAAGATAAATGGGCCGGCGAATGGAATTTGGATTCAAAAACAGATGATGATAAATCACAAATTATACAAATGAGTCTAATAGGCGACGGAGAATTTAAAAAAACAGTAAAAATTCCATATCATAATGCTATGTATCGTTTCATTTTAAAAGATAAGAATGGTAAAATTATAACCAAAACAAAAGATCCTGTTTCAAAAGCTCAATTACATATTTTTAGTTGGTCGCAGGTATATGACAATAATGAGTATCAATGGACAGATGATGAATGGGTATCAGGGAATAATTCTAATCGTGTATCGGATTTAGCAAATAAGCCTATGGAGTATCTAAAAACAGTAGGTTTGTCAAATATAACAAAAGATGGTAAAAAGTTAATGTTACCATCAAATTTAATTGCAAAAGAAATAAATATATCGACATTAACGAAAAATGGGAATATAGAATCTGCAAAGAAAGAAATTGATAAAATAGCTAAAGATGGTATATATAATGCAATTTTAATAATGCCTGTAGAAGGTACGTACGGGCAAAATTGGGGTTATGACGGGGTAGATAAATATGCTGTTTCACGTGGGATTGCAAGTGAAAAAGGTCAAGAAGATGCAATATATAGAAATGATTCATTGAAAGATTTAATAAATTATGCGCATTCAAAAAATTTGAACGTTGGTATGGATTGGGTTCCGAGTCATATTTTTAAAAATGGTCCATCTCAAGAAGATGCCAGAGTATATGGGATAAAAAACACAGAAAAATATTCGGGGAATTATCTTTCTGAATTAGGTCCGTACGTAAAGCCGGGTCTTTGGGGCGGACAAAGTTTTAATTTAGATGATAAAAATTTAAGATATCGTTCTTTTGTTCGGAATTATTTGGTTAATATGGCAATGAATTGGGTTGATAATTACCATGTGGATTTTTTAAGAACAGACCAAACACCTGAAATGCATTCAAATCATACAATGAAGCAAGTTGCTCAGGAAATAAAATTTCACTTTCCTCATACGGTTATTCATTGGGAGGACCATAGAACAGGTGATGGTTTAACAAGAGAATTGACACTTAGTGAGCTACCTCATAATTTTAATTTACAGCATATAAAATCAATAATGAGTACATTAGCAAATAAAACATCGTTGTATAATATTGGCGGAAATGAGCATTGGGATTTTAATTTTTCACATGCATTAGAATCTATTTTAGTAAGCAAACCGGTTATGGGTATGAATCCGTCTATGCATGATTTTGCAAATTGCACAAAGGATATTGGCGGAACAAAATATTTTTTGAGTCATGATGAAATAGGTAATGATTCAGGGTCAAGATTAATGATAAAAATTCTTGATAATAAATTAAACATGGACAAGCATTTAAGATTTAAAAAACATGAACTTTCATCAGAAAGAAGAATACGCGCACTTGATGCAATACATGATTTGTGTGAATCATACTTCTTTGATAAAAATTATTGGAACAATAATTACAAAAAAATATGTACAAAATACGGTATTGAAAATTTATCAAAAGGCGAATTTGAGAAATTAGCAGATACAGCACAAAAAAAGCATAAACTTGCAATAGGATGGTTATTTATGGCTCCCGGTTCAAAAATGATGTTTCAAGGCGATGAATATGGAGAAATTAATCCGTTCAGATTTACAAGAAATCAGGCAGTAGATGAACCAAATTTGGAAAAAGAAAAAGGTTACAAATTTAAAGATGCATTTATAAATTCAAAAATTGAACCTCAAAAACATACAATTAATGGAATTTACAATCTTTCAAAAGAAATGAGCGATTTAATAAAACGTAATCCTACTTTGCAAGATGTTCACAAAATGGAATATTTAAATGATATGTTTCCGCATATTGATGAAAAAAATAGGGTTATAGTTTTGAAAAGATTTGATTTTAAAGGTAATGAAGTTATAGGTATATATAATTTCGGTGATAAACAATTTTCCGGCTATAAATTTAATAATTATATTTTTGAAAATTATGATTGGAAAGAAACAATAAATTCTAATGATAAAAAATATGGCGGTAACGGAAAAAATTTGAACCAAAATAGAACAATTTCTGCGAATAAAGAGAATATGCTCAATATACCTGCGAACGGATTTATTATATTGGAAAAAATAAAATAAAAAATTTGACTTTTAAAAAATTGTCATTAAATAAATTACATCTGATTTGATAATTCTACAAATGCAATCGAGGTAATTATGATATTAAATTTTTTAAGAAAGTTGTTTGTCCAACAAAAATGTACGCATAGTCATGTTGATATTAATAAAACTTTTGAATATTGTCCTGATTGCGGAGCATTGATTGAAAATGAATGGTACATTGTAAAATGTTCTTGTTGCGGAATAAAAGAAAAAGCAACAATAAAAAATGGGAAAGTCGTACCTTTAAATAATTTTTGTCATAATTGCGGTACTTCAGATTATATTGTGGAAAAATTATCCGCAATAGATTTTATTAATATAAATTATGCAGTACTTGTACAAAAAGAAACACAAACTGAAATAAAACATTATACAACACAATGCTGGGTTGATAACTCTACAAAAAGAAATGATGTGCTACCAAAATTGCTGCCATTATACCGATAAAATCAGCAAATAAACCTGCTAAAAGAGCATATCTGAATTTTTTTATACCAACAGAACCAAAATAGACAGTTAGAACATAAAATGTTGTTTCCGAACTTCCTACAACAATGGCTGCTAATTTTGTGGCATAACTGTCAGGTCCGAAATTATTTGCAATATCCGAAAAAACCCCCAAAGCCGCAGACCCTGATAAAGAGCGAACTATAAAAAGCGGAAATACATCTGTCGGTATTGATAATTGTGTAAAAACACAAGAGAAAGTATTGCCTAAAAATTCTATAAACCCTGAAGCTCTTAACAAGGATATTCCTACCATTATTGCAATTAAATACGGGATAATTTTTATTGCCACATCAAAACCATCTTTTGCTCCTTCAATAAAATTTTCATAAACAGGAACTTTTTTTATGATGGCAAAAGTAAAAATTACTATTAAAATAACCGGTAATATCCAAACAGATATAGTATTAAATAATTCTTGAAGGTTCATAACTGATTCCTCCAATACTTTTGAAGAATTTTAGCTGCAAAAATTGCAGATAAAAATGAAATACTTGTTACAATTAATGTAGGAATGATTATATCAGTAGGATTTTTATACCCAATACCGGCAAGTACAGCAATTACGGTAACAGGAATGATTTGAAACCCTGCAGTATTCATCGCTAAAAACATACACATTGAATCCGATGCGGAATTTTTATCCTTGTTTATTTCTTGCAATTCTTTCATCGCTTTTAATCCGATAGGTGTAGCGGCATTTGTTAATCCAATAGCATTAGCTGAAATACTCATTGTTATATCACCTATTGCTTTATTGTCTTTTGGAACATCATTAAACAACCATCTCGTAATTGGCATTATTAATTTTGTAATTATTTTTAACTATCCTGATTTTTCAACGATTCTCATTATACCCAACCAAAAAGACATTATTCCGATTAAAGAAAATGCAACTTTTACGGCAAGCTCTGTTCCTGATATAACAGCATTTGTAACATCTTGTATTTTCCCTGTAAAAATGGAAAATATCAATGAAAAAACTATTAGAAAATAAAATATATAATTCATAACTTCATTATATCGCAGTATTTATTAAACTTAAATACTTAATACTTTGTAAAATTTTTTGTTTTATATTGAAAAACTGTTATAATTTTGCAAAAGACACAAATATGATAAATCTTGTAGATGTAGAAAAATTAAAACCGGAATTTACAAATCTAACAGGTGTTAGATTATTGGTTTTGTTTACGTTACTACTTGAATCTCCAAAAACAGCCGAAGAGATTAATGAATACTTTAAAATACATAAGTATCCGTATAATGACTTTTCAATAGATACATTAAGAAATGATTTGAAATCATTACGTGATTCCGGCTGTATTATATCAAGAGCAGATAAATCTTATGGTAATAAATATCATATGCTTAGTAATCCTTTTGAATTAAATATCAGTATTTCTATTGTTAAATCTTTATGGAAAATCTATGACAGAATATGTAATTGTTTAAATTGCTATGAAATATTGCAATTCGATAAATTATTTCATAGTTTGTCGATTTATTCCAAAAATGACTATATTGCAGAACAATTACGCAGTATTTCTTTGTTAAAAAATATTGACAAAGCTATTTATAAGGATTTGGTTAAAGCAAAAGAATTAAACTGTGAAATTTCTTTTTTATACAGAGCTCCTCGTAAATTAGAAAAAATTAAAATTTTAGCGGAAGATTTAGAAGTAAGGAGTAAAAAACTTTATATATCAGGGTATTGTTATAATTTTGGACAAAATGCTTTTTTATCCATACCAAAGATAGTTTCACCAATAATATTCCATTTACAAAAACAGCAAACTGTTGATTGTACGCAGACAATTATTTATGAGTTGAAAGGTATGGCTTTTCAAAGGTATGAAAAATCTTCAGATGAGAAACTAAAAGTTATTGAAGATAATAGAATTATTGTTGAATGTGAAAGTAACAATGAGTTTAAAATGATACAAAAAATATTGTCTTATGGTGATGATTGTACTGTAATATCACCTTTATCTTTCAGAGAAAAAATAATAACAATATTAAAAGGGATGCGAGCTATATATGAAAAATAGTACAAACAAATCAAATTCAGCTTATAGAGTATTTGAAACATTAAAGTTTTTAATAAAAAGGCCTGCTTCCGTGCCTGAAATAATAGAGTACCTGAAGAGTCTTGATAAATTAAAACCGTATGAGAATAAAGTTTTTTATTCAAATTCATTAATATACAAATATTTAACGACATTAAAATGTGCCGGTATTAAGATTGTACGTAATAAATGTAAATATGAAGTGAAAGAATTGCCGTTTAAGTTAAAACTTAGTTATGATGATATTTGTGCATTGGCATATTTTTATAATTTACAGCAGTCTGTACCTGAACAAAAATTAAGTGAAGATTTACAAGATTTCTTTTATCAACTTCAAATGCGTTATCCAAAAGAGTTTAGTAACATAAAAGAACCAAGTATAGAATTGGAAAATAAGACTGTTACAGCGAAACCCAGCAAGGCTCAGCGTGAAAAAATTAAATTTTATGAAAAATTATGTAATGATTCATTTCGTATAAAATTAAAATATTTAAATTTAGAATCACAAGAAGTTACAACGAATTGTGATTTGATAGAAGTAAGATTTATAAACGGAAGAATAAATTTAATGTGTTATTCTATATTATCCAATGAGTTTATAGAAATAAACGATAAGCAAATACTCGAAATTGAGCAATTACACCAATGCTGTACGAATAAATATTTTGCAAGCACAACGGTGTTTGAATTAAGCAATAGACTTGCAAAGAATTATGTTTTGCGAAACGGAGAGCACATCATAGATTCAGCATTAACAAACAATTTGGTGGTTATTAATCAACAAGAACCCAAAGAAATATTATACAGAAGACTTTTGAGATATGGTAGAAATTGTAAAATAATAAGCTCACAACGTGATAAAGATGCAATAAAAAGATTGATTACCAATACGCTAAAAAATTATGGTATTGAAGATTAATATCGTTTTAAGTTTTTATCTGTAAATTTTTATAAAATTTTTTTATGTTTTTAGGCAATTTTTTAGATAAAAAATACTTTATATAAACATAGGGAATAATAGGTTTTGAACTTATTAAATTTATTAGCACGTATCAAAGAAAGGATATTAAAACATGACCCCACCTTATGGCATGCCTAAAACAGGTTTAGCGTACATTAAAACCAAAATTGAAAATTCTGCAAAACGAATAAAGTATGAACAAGCAGAAAAAGCAAGTTCTGATGCTATATTCCCAAATTATTCATATGATTGTAGTAAAGAATTTTGCATAAACCCATTGCTATATTCCGAACAAAATACAAAGGCTGAAAAAATAATTTCTTGTGATGAACTATTAAACGAGTCCATACAATGTGATGAAAATCATTACGCGTGTTTGCATTTAGATAAAGAATTATATTTAAAGAATCCTAAAATGAAAAAACTTTATGATAAATTTGCAAATAATAATGATTCAGCATGGTTATTATCAAGAGAAAAATTTTTTATAAATGGTGAAGAAAGATTAAATAGTTTATTAACTGAGTCTAAATCTTACAGTTACAAAAATAAAGAAATTTTATCAAAAAAAGTTGATTTAAAAAAATTAACAAAAACAGAAAAAGATGTTATAAAATCAGTAATAAAATTTTTTGAAGACGGAACAAAACCTGTTAAACATAAACTTACGGGTGATACTGAGAGACAAATACCAACTTTACCACATGGTATGCATTTTATTAACCCTCCTGAAAAAAGTAAGGAAGTACAAGCAATTAAACGAGATTTTGAACAAGCAAAAAGTAAAAATGAAAATCTTACACTTGAAGAATATGCAAATACATTAGATTATAAAAAACGTTATCTTTTAAATAGTGCATATCAAAATAAATTATTAGTAACCCCAAAAGATATAGAACCTCTTTTTAATAGCAAAATAAATGAATATATAAATGATGTTAAAAAATATTTACCTGAAGGACAACAACTTACTGTCGGACAATTAGTTGCATTAGTAGATTTAAGATATAATTCAGGAATAAAAAATTTCAAAGAAAGTGATGTTGTAAATTTTTTACAACAAGGAGATTTTGAACGAGCAGCTGATAAATTTTTAAGTTATACAAAGGCTGATAAAGTAGACAATGATAAAAAGGCACAAAGACGACTTTATGAAAGAGCTTTATTTTTAGGTGAAACAGATATAATATTAACACCTAACAAAATTAAGCAAGAAGGTTTAACAAAAGCAGATTAAGACAAAAAGCCTTGAATATTATTCAAGGCTTTTTGCAATTTTAAAAATCTAATCGCAAATATCAGATGCGTTAATATGTTCAATACCTAATTTTTCTTGTATTTCTTTTATTTCAAAATTCATACGTCTGATTTTGCAAATTATCGGGTCGGGGATTCTATTGTGCATTAATGTTCCGTTTTCATCGTAATATTTCTGTTTAACTATTCTCCCAGGGATTCCTACGACTGTTGAATATTCAGGAACATTATCCACAACAACAGAACCTGCACCAACTCTTACGTGTTTACCTATTGTTATGTTTCCTAATATTTTTGCTCCGGCACCGACAATAACTCCATCTTCTAATGTCGGATGACGTTTACCTTTATCTTTCCCTGTCCCGCCTAATGTAACTTGCTGATAAATTAAAACATCGTTACCTATAACCGTTGTTTCGCCTATTACAACACCTTCACCATGGTCAATAAAAAATCTTTCACCTATTTCTGCTCCGGGGTGTATTTCAATTCCTGTTAAAATTCTCATAATAAACGAGATAAATCTTGGAATAAAAGGTACATTCCATTTATATAATTTATGGGATAATCTATGTATTAAAAGTGCATGTAAACCCGGATAACAAAATATAACTTCCATAATGTTTTTCGCAGCCGGATCTTTATCGTAAATTGTTTTTATATCGTCTTTTATGTGAAAAATTAATCTGTCTAACATTATAAATTCCTTTAATTAAAAATAAATAACACCAATATAAGGTATTATTTATTTTTAAATTTGTCAATAACCCATATCTTTAATATTTATTTTACAATTTCAACGAATTTTCTTTTACCGGCTTGTAAAATACCTGCTTTATTAACAATGAATGCCGGCTCTGCTACTTTTTCGCCGTCAAATTTTACACCGCCGCCTTGAATTAAACGTTTTCCCTCACCCTTAGATTGAATAAAATTAAGTTCTAACAATAAATCAAGGATATTTTTATCTGCAGAAAGTGTAAATTGCTCAATATCTTCAGGAATACCTTTGTTGGATACAACATTAATAAATTCTTCTTGCGCTTTATCTGCAATACCTTTTCCGTGATATTCTTCCGTTATTATATGAGCCAAACGTAATTTTAAATCACGAGGATTGCAAGTATTGTTTTCAAGTGTATCATGAACTTTTTTAATTTCGTCATTTTCTAAATTAGTTAAAAGCTCATAATATTTTAAAATTAATGAATCAGGAATACTCATAATTTTCCCAAACATATCATTAGCACTGTCAGTTAAAGAAATACAATGCTCAGGATATGATTTACTCATTTTCACAATTCCGTCAGTACCCTCTAAAAGAGGTAATAATATAACTAATTGTGGATATTTTCTGCCGTAAGCTGTTTGAATATCACGTCCTAAAAGGGTATTAAATCTTTGATCGGTTCCGCCAAATTCAATATCTGCATCAATAGCATATGAATCGTATGCCTGCATTAGCGGATAGAAGAATTCGTGAATCGAAATAGCTTTACCTTCAGCATATCTCTTTGCAAAATCATCACGAGTCATCATTTGTGCTACAGTAACGTTTGATGCTAACTTGATTAATTCAAGAAAATTCAACTTGTGCAACCAATCAGCATTATTAACAACTTCAACACCGTCCAAATTTATAACTTTAGAAATTTGTTCAAAGTAAGTTTTAGCATTTTCATCAACCTGTTCTTTTGTTAAAGCAGGTCTTGTTTCGGATTTTCCTGACGGGTCGCCAATCATAGCAGTTGCGCCGCCTACAATAAGAACAATTTTGTGTCCTAATTTTTGAAATTCTTTTAATTTACGAATAACAACTGTGTGTCCAAGATGCAAATCAGGTCTTGTAGGGTCCATGCCCAATTTTATACGCAAAGGTTTATTATTATCGTGTGAATATTGTAACTTTTGCGCCAATTCCATTACACCGCCCGGTAAAATTTCACAGCCTCTGCCGATTTTTTCTGCCTGATTTATAAATTCTTGTCTTATTTCTACCATTCCTAACCTCTTTTTCATAAAATTTTATCTACTGAAATTATATCAAAAAAATTATTTAATTATTTATTTGCTCTCGAATAAAGTCGAAAAATTTTTGGAAACATTAAGTATTGTAACAAAATATACATATTTTTGAATTTTTACTAAAGTATAAAATAAAAATGACGTTATAGAAATTGCCACTTTAATGAGAGGAGGTATGACTATGGTTGAATCAATATCAAGTGTAAACGGAGCAACACCTATAAATGCTGCGGCTGCTGTTACAAATACAACGCCTGTAGAAGAAACAGCTAAAAAAGAAGAACAAGCAAAAAAACCTGTTGAAAAATTACCTGATTTGGAAAATAAGGCTGATGTTGCTAACACAAAATACGACAGGACTACTTTATTGAATATGGTAAATGAATATATTCAAAACCTGAAAAAAACACACGATTATCCGCTTGTTATCAGCAGATTAGATAGTTATTTGTTTAATTTTAATATTGATAAATTTATGGAAACATATCCAAATATACAAACGGAACAAGAATTTAAAATGATTATGTATAATGAAACAGTAAAATATTTATAATTAGCAAATGTTATGCTGTTTAAAATTTTCAAATTAAATATCAGCAATTTTTGAAATATAAAATTAACTGATATTTTTTTTGCTGTTTTTCAGAGTATAAATATTGCTTGTTTAATTGGTAAAAATTATATGTTTGTAACAAGACTTTAAGATTTAAAATGTTTATAAGTATAACGTTTGTTTTTTATTATATAATTTTGTTGTATTTATTTAAGAATAAAAGGAAGTATATAAATTATGAAATTAGACATGACCCAAGCTAAGGATTCTTTCAGGTATTCTTTATTGCTTTCCAGAATTTTCCCATACATAAAACCATATTTGTTTAGAATTTTTATAGGTTTTGTTATTTCAGTACCACTTGGTTTATTAGACGGTGTTACAGCTTTTGCGATAAAACCTTATTTAGATTTTGTAATCGGGGGGAAAAATTTTGAATATACCTATGCCGGTTATACAATTTCGATTTCGAGTATAGATATGGCATTGATTATACCTTTTGCTGTCATATTTTTTGCTGTTGTTCAAGGTGTTTTAAAATATTTAAATGATTATATTACAACTTGGACAAGTCAAAGAATTACGAATGATGTAAAAATAGATTTATTTCATCGTTTGGTGTGCATGCACCCAAAATTTTATGATGAAAATTCTTCAGGAATAATCATATCAAGATACATGGGTGATCCTGCACTAGCTTCAACCGGAATTGTAAGTCAAATTAAAGAATTGGTAACTTCTGTTTGCGGCGCATTAGGATTAATAGCTGTAATGCTTTACAGTTCTTGGCGATTAACTGTAATAGGTGTTTTTGCATTATGTGTTGCATTCTTACCGGTAGTATTATTAAGAAAAAGAATTAGAGATACATCTAACAAAAGTATGGTTATAGGCGGAAATCTTACAACAAACATTAATGAAACTTATAATGGTAATAAAGTTATGGCTGCTTATGGTTTGCAATCTATACAAGAACAATATTTTATAAATCAAACTTGGGATGCATTTAGAGTTAGTATGTCATTAACAAAACGTACAGCATGGATGAGTCCGATTATGTACCTGATAGCATCTTTTGGTATTGCAATAGTTTTAGGTTATGGAACTTATCTGATTAATTCAGGTCATATGACAGCAGGTTCTTTTGCTTCATTTATAACTTCTTTGTTGTTGTTATACAAACCTATTAAGAGTATGGGGGGTGCTTTGGCAACTCTTCAAGCAGTTTTTGTAGCAATGGGAAGGGTATTTGAATTATTTGATTTGAAACCTGAAATTGTTAATAAAGAAAATGCTGTTGAATTAACTGAATTTAAAAATAATATTTCATTTGAAAATGTTAATTTTGAATATGTTTCTGAACATCCTATTTTAAAAAATTTAAATTTAACGGTTAATAAAAATGAAACAGTTGCTATTGTTGGAAATTCCGGTGGCGGAAAATCGACTTTAGTTAATTTAATCCCTCGTTTTTACGATGTTAATTCAGGTGCAGTAAAAATTGATGGGGTTGATATTCGAGATTTTACTTTAGAATCATTAAGAAGAAATATTGCCGTAGTGTTTCAGGATAATTTTTTATTTACGGGTTCAATCAGAACAAACATATTGTTAGGTAATGTTAATGCAAATGATGAAGAATTACAAACAGTAATAGAATACGCTCATTTGCAAGATTTTATAAAAGATTTACCTGAGGGTATAGATACAGAACTTGGCGAAAGGGGTTTGTCTTTATCAGGCGGACAAAGACAGCGTATTGCTATTGCAAGGGCTATGATAAGAAATACTCCGATTGTAATTCTTGATGAAGCTACTTCAGCTCTTGATAATGAGTCTGAAGCTATTGTACAAAGAGCTATGGATAATTTGATGAAAAATAAAACAGTATTTATAATTGCTCACAGATTATCTACTATTAAAAATGCAGATAGAATAGTTGTTGTCAACGATGGAGAAATTGTTGAAACAGGTACTCATGAAGAATTAATACATATTCCTAACGGTCATTATAAAGTCTTATATGATATGCAATTCAAAAATCAAGAAGAAATGAGTAATGTTTAATAATAGTTGAAAATATTAGTTTTCACAGATTTGATTCTAAAACTCCGCTATAAATTACAAGGTAGCGGAGTTTTGTTAAGAATGTAACAATTTTTCGAAAACTTGAAATTTTGGCTTTAAATTTGTTTTTATATTTCATGCGGGTACACAATGGAGATTTATAAAATGTCCGATGATATGGTAAAAAATATAAAAATAAAAGATATAAACAAATTTATTTTAAATTTTATTTATATAACGTTTATATTTTTTGCGATTTGTTTTTTTGTAGTAATTTATGTAGTTCCGGTTTATTTGCAAATAATTGATTTGTTTAATAATATTCATTTTCAATCCGGTAATTTATATTTAGTAAAATCAGTTTCAGTTTTAATGATATTTCTTTTTATTATGAACGGAATATTATTTTATATGTTAAAAAGTACAGAAAATTTGAAGAAACAGTTATGTAACAAAATTAATGATTTGAATATTAAAGATAATATTACAGGTGGCATTAATAAAGTCAAATTTATGCATGATGTTCAGATTTTATTTGAAAATGCGACTGTTGAAGATAAATACGCATTGATATTAATGGACATAGCAAAATTCAAAATAATAAATGAATTGTATGGGTTTGAATCGGCAAATATTATATTAAAAGATATATACGATATAATAAAGAAAAATTTATTTGGGAATGATTTATTAACAAGGTCATCTGCGGCGACATACTTTTTTGTAGTGAAATATACACAAGAAGAAGATATAAAATGTTTAGTTAATAAGATAAAAAAAGACATTGATGCATATAACAGCGAAAAAATGTTGGTTTATAAGAAATCAGTAAAAAACAGTGTTATATATACTAAATTATTACCGCAATTTGGTATATATATGGTAAATGATTTTAGTGTACCGATTTACATGATGTGTGATAGAGTAAGTCTTGCGAAACGCACTATTTCGGGCGATGTGAATAAATATATATCTTTTTATGATGATAATTTAAGGCAGCAATTATTAAACGAGAAAACGATAGAGGATGAGATGTATGGTGCACTTGAATCTAACCAGTTTGTAATGTATTTGCAGCCTAAATATAATATGAGAACGTTAGAAATCATTGGTTCTGAAGCATTAGTTAGATGGATTCATCCAATACGCGGGTTTATACCGCCTTGCGATTTTATTCCTTTGTTTGAAAAGAATGGATTTATCTTAAATTTAGACAGATATATTTGGGAACAGGCATGTTTAACCATAAGAAGATGGATAGATGAAGGTAAAAAACCTATACCGATTTCAGTAAATGTTTCAAGAGTGCATTTAAGTAATGAGCTTTTCATAAAAGATTTAAATGATTTGGTAAAAATGTATAATATACCGACATCTTTACTGGAATTGGAATTGACGGAGTCTGCGGGTTATGAAGATTTTCCTCAATTTTTGAAGATTGTTAAGGAGTTAAAAAAATGTGGATTTAGTATAGCGATGGACGATTTTGGTTCAGGGTATTCCTCACTAAATATGCTGCGTCAGATTCCTTGCGACATTTTAAAATTGGATAGAGGATTTATAAACGATACGACATATAATGAGCGTGGCAAGATAGTTGTTCAATCTATATTAACAATGGCAAAAAACCTTGATTTAAAAACAGTTTCAGAAGGTATTGAAACAGTAGAGCAAGCGAATTTTTTAAATCAATCAGGGTGTGATATTGCGCAGGGATTTTTGTACGCAAAGCCAATGAGTGTAAAAGATTTTGAAAATTTAGCGTTTTCAAATAATAAATTAGAGATAAAAGGTTTAAAGACTGAGTAATATTAACCGAAAGCCGACAGAGGGACTCGAACCCTCGACCTACTCATTACGAATGAAAATATATTATTAACATTCCAGTAAAATTAAGAGTTTTAGCCCTATTTCATAAAATAATATATTAACCTATAAAAATACTATGGCTACATATAGGCTACATGAAAAATGTATGAAAATGTGATAATAACCATGGGGGGAAAATAGCATTAAGAGTAATGTACGATAAGTGTTTTTAAAATTTGTAATAAAATTTTTATCTGCTATGATATAATAACTGCTATGGAAAAGATTTTAGAAAACAATTTAATAGATTTATTTAGTAATAATCGTTTAACGTCATATAAATTTAATGATAATGACGATAATGCTACTATTCTCCAAAGATATTTGTATAATATTGAAGTATCAAAATCACTCTACCCCCTATTATCAATTCTTGAAATATCATTAAGAAATAGAATTAACAAGGCAATAGAAATGGTAATACAGCCCGAATGGCTATTAAAAGAACTAAATAAGCAAAATATCTTATTGCCAAATGAACATAAAAAGTTGCTTGATGCAAAACAAAAATTATCCCAAAAAGGGCATAAAAATATTTATAAGGATGATTTAATTGCAGAGTTATCTTTAGGGTTTTGGATTCATTTATGCACAAAACGATATAAAGCTGCCTTATGGCATAAAAAAGGATTCTTTAGAATAGTATTTGCAGATTATCCTAACTTCTCCGAATTCGATAAGTTAAGCAAGGTTTTTCCTATTTTACAGTTAATGTTAAAACTTAGAAACAGAATCTTTCACCACGAAATAATTATAAATAATCCTTATGGTATAGAAAACTGTTACAATGATTTGAGAAAACTTCTTGGCTACATATCAAATGATGGGTTACATTATCTTGATAAAGTTTGTGATTTCAAAGATATAATACAAAAACCTCAGTAACTCAACTTAATGGAAGTCATCTGAGGCTATACACTATTATTATTTACTATTTTTGTTGGTTTGTCAAGTGTTGCTGAAAAAATATATAAATAAGCATATATATTTAAAATGATTATAAAATATTTTCTTCTATTTAT
>JAFRAO010000018.1 GCA_017405375.1 bacterium | reverse complement strand
TTTTTTTATAATTTTTTTCTTTTTAACGTTCTTGTTAATATCAGTTGCTTTTTTGTTAGATATACGTTTCGATAAAATTTGTTCCGAATTGTACAAAACATCTTTTTCCGGAATTATCGGAAGCCCGTCTTTTAGTAACTGATTTAAATTTATTGCAAATTGATCAACATTTTGTTGAGTTGGCTGATTATATTGATTTGGTGGTGCTTTTTGAATTGGTAAATTTGAATAATTTACTTTTTGTACACGTTTTTGTCGTAATGCATCAGGCAACACAAATTGTCTTGGTTTTTCGATAAATTGGTTTTTGTTAGCATTTTGTTCGGATTTTTTAAAATAATATCCACATTTTCTACATTTTTGAGCATGCGGAAAATTTGCAGATTTACAATTTGGACAAAATTTTACAAGTTCTGTTCCGCATTCAATGCAAGATTTGTTATAAACAAGATTATACGCACCGCAAGTCTTACAAATTGTTCCTATTTTTGTATTACAATGCGGACAATTTATTGTATTATTTGGTATTTGTTGTTTACATTTTGGACAAATCATATTTTACCGATATTATCTTTTTTATTTGTTAGTTAGTATTTTTTTTATTATATCAATAAGTTCAAAAAGTCTTTTTGAAACTTGCGGTTGAGAAATGTTCATTTCTTTAGCTATTTCAGATTGTTTATACCCGTTTACATAACGAAGTTCATAAAGTTGAAGAAATTGTTTTTCAACATTTTGACTATGAGCAACTATAATTGCATCATATACAGATTGTAATTGTTCTTTGTCTAATGCAATTTCTTCAGGATTTGATTTTATATTTATAAAATTGTAATTAGCATCAAAAACATTAAATTCATTATTTTCAATTTCTAAAGGAATATCTTTTATCATTTCATTATTAACGTATCCCTTGTTTGTGCGGCGAATTCTGCCCATGCTTTTTAACACAACAACAATAGCTGTTGATGCAACTTTTTTTAAATAAGATTCAACAAGCGAATCATCACTATCTTCTAATGTATCAACAATAGACAGCGCTCTTTTGCATGTTTCCGAATAAAAATCATCGAATAAATCTTCATTATTTTGATATTTTTTATCGGTTTGTATTATCTGTTTAATTAAAGCTAAGTGCTTTTGTGCTAATTCCAATTTTCAACTTTCATAAAAATTTACTAACTAACACATATATCATAACACAATTTAGAAATTTATTATAAGAGAAAATTTATAAAAGTCTTTTTGAAATTCCAAAGTTGGGGCTTTTATGTATTTTAGAGCTGCATTTACACTTTGTAACACAAATTTATCTATTTGCTTTGACCCGCTTGAAACTAACACATTTGCTTCCGGATTATCGCCTGATTTATTGATTTTTACATCAAGTATCATTTTATTTGAGTATGGAATTTCGTAAACATTTAACAAGTTACTTTGTACATCCAATTTTATTGATTTTCCAAGAACTTTTAGATATTTTACGATTGCATCATTGTAAGTCAATTCTTGCGGAATTTCCCAATACAATTTTTTTATATCATTTGAATTCAATGGTTCGGATATATTCTGTTTTAACAAATCCGCTTTGTTGTTTGAACTTTCTATCTTTGCTGCATCAACTGTATCTTGCGGAATTTCGCCAATATTATTTTTTTCGATGTTTTCATTTTCAGAATTTTCATTATTTGAATTTTCTTGTTCGTTTTCTACCGGCATATCCTCGTTTTGAGCAATATTTGTATTAGTTTCAGTTTTTGGATTAAATTTATCCAAGATAAAATCTTTTTTAACAAATAATAATGCTCCGATTAATGCTAAAACTCCAACACCGATAAATATCGGATTTATAGCTTTTTTGGTTTGTTTTTGATTAATATACTGTTCTTGTTCTTCGTTTAATTCAACAGACTCGCTTAAATTATCTAATGTTACTTTATTTTCATAATTCTCATCATCATAAAGTCTTTCAATGGATTCTTGATTATTCCCCTCCGTGTACATGTTTTCTTCTGTCTGACTTATTTCTTGCGACATCTCTTCATTATACTGAGGTGAATTTTTAGATTGGATTTCAGGTATTTCATTAACATCTGTTGCTTGCTCGTTGTTAATTCCCATATTTAAATCATTAATATTATCATCAAAATTAATATCATCTAAATTTATGTCATCAATGTTAATATCATCTGTGTTAATTTTATTAAAGTCAATATTTGATGATTCTAAATTTTCAATTTCCTTGTCAAAGTCAATAACATTATCATTATTAGCGGCTTCTGATTGTTCAAAATTATTGCTTAAGTTGTCATTATTTTTGTCATCAGTAGAAAAATCATCAGTAAAATTCAATAAATCTTCTGATGATGATTCTGCTGTTTGTGCGGAATTTTCATTAATTTCATCAATTTCATCTAAGTTATAATCATCTAATGTCTTATTGTTTTTGCTTTCACTTTCATTGATGAGTTCTTCAACATCATTACCTTTTATATTTTCAACTTGAGTTGAAGATGTTTCACCAAACATGTCAAAATCACTATTATAATTTTCACGTTCTTCTTCAGGTATTTGCGAATTATGTATATTCGGATTAGCTTGTTCAACAGCAAGTGCCATGTCTTCGGTAAACTCTTCAAACCCTTCAAAATCATTGTCTTGAGATTGCTCTTTTTCTTGTGCATCAGCTTGGGCATCTTTCTCTGCTGCATTAGCGTTAATTAATGAAATTATATCATCAAGTTTAAGATCATCAGAGTATTCTTCACTTTCGTCATCTGAATCAGTATATTCATTTTGTTGAATCGGATTTTCTTCTGTACTCTCTTCTTGATTATTTTCAAATAATCCTATGTTTTCTTCAAAATTGTTTTCAACTTCATCTGATACTTCATTTTGAGCTTGAGTATTTGTTCCCATATCAAAATCAACATTTGCATCATTGTCATTATTATCGGATAATTCTTCAACAGGTTCAATGTTATCCGGCGGATTTGTAAATTCATCTAATTCATTTTGTTCTTTGGAAATTTCATCAAAATTAATTATATCTTGCTTATTATCATTATTTTGCAAATTTTCAACTTGTTCTAATGGTTCATCTCCTAAATCCAACTCAATAGGAGTATCTTCATTCAAATTAATAGTTTCATTATTATCATTAAAAATTAAATCTTCTTTCGGTGAGATTTCTTCTAAAGGAGTTACCTCATTATCCAAAATTAAATCTCGTTCATTTGATTCATCTAAATTAAAATCTACATTGCCTTGTTCATCAAATATTTGCACATTTTCTGACACATTATTGTTGTCACTATCTAACGTAAATGTGTTTTCTGCGAACATGTCAATATCATTTGTAACAGGAGAATCAATATCAATATCAAAACTTGGTTCGTCTAATGTATTAATTTGTTCTGTACTATCAATGAAAGATAAATTATCATCTGTCATATTTTCTGTTTCATTTTCAATATCATTAAAACTGTCTAAATTAGCTAACTCTTCATCATTTGGAAGTTCATCTAATTGGCCCGGTTCTTCAATTATTTCAGTTGTATTATCATCAGATAATTCACTAAATTCACCATTAATAATTTCTTCATCGTTCATACTATCAAATCCTTCATAATCACTATCTATAACATCTTCGACAAAACTGGCTGTTGTATCTGCAACAATTTCGTCTAAATTTGCGCTATTTATATCTTCTTCTGTTATTTCCTCTACTTCTACTTCTGGAACACTCGGCCCGCTAATTACTTCAAGCAAATTATCCTTTAATATATCCTTTGTGTTCGCTAAAGATGTTAAAACTTGCTCCATCTTTTGAAATTCTTTGAATAAATGTCTGAACTCTTTACATTCTGCCAACATTTTATAAACTTCTTCTTTTAGATGTTCTGAAATTTCATTATCTATAAAATTAACGAGCATGCTTTCAGCTTGCAAAAGTTCAAATTTATCCAACTCGACATTACTTTTTGGTTTTATTTTGTTTAATGCAACTTTTAGGCTTAATTCATTATATAAAGTATTTTTATTAACAAAATAATAATTATCATTTTCGAATTTTGTATTAATTTCTTCCGGTGCGATTGCGCCTATGAATTCTGCATAAGAGTAATCTTGTGCAAGTTTCATAAATATATAAATGTCAGGTTTAATCTGATATTTAAACTGCACTTTTGGAACAAATAAATGATTTTCATCACTAACAATTCTTACATCGAGTTTTATATTTCCGATATATATATCAGCAATATCTGTATTCTTTAATATTGCGGGGATGGTGTACAAGCTGTCTTGATTATCGGCAGAAATACCGAATTTATCTAAAAATTTTATCCCAAGCTCTGCACCCAAAACATTTGCAATAATTCTCTTTTTGGTTATACTGTCAAAGTTCTTTGTACTATTAATTGCTTTCTTGATATCAGCTTGTGTTATTTCTACTAATTTTTCATCATCAAATAAGTTCATATCTTCCCCTCTACTACAAAAGATTACACGGGCAAAAAAAATATTCCAAAATTTTTGTAAATTTTTGTAAATTTTAGCAAATAAAAAGAGGAAACGATTTAATTATCATTTCCTCATATATATTAAATTAACCTAAAACTACGCTTTTGCTGTATTTTCTTGTGCAGTTAATGATTTGTTATCATTATTTTGTTGCGCAATTTTAGTATTATTTTCGCTGCCTGCTTTGCTATTATCGTCAAATTTATGACATATTTTCATTGCGATATTTGTTGCAGGTTTTTGGACAATTACAGGAATTGCCAATCTGTTAATTAATGCCCAGCTAAATAAATCTGCAAGAGGTGAAAAGCCTTTATATGAAGGTATAATTTCTTTTAATTTCGCTAAATTTTCTGTGGATACTTCATTCTTTAAATGTTCAGGTAATTCTTTTAACCCAAGAGCTTTTATTACATCTTTAAATTTATTTCCGCATTTATCCATCAATTTATTTAAATCTGCTTGTGCACCTACTTGTTCAGCTTTGCGTTTAAAGTAATTTTCGGCAGATTGAGCCTGAGCAGATTTAAACAAACTTTTTGCTCCGTATGTTGTAACTGCCCCAAGAGCACAAACCAACATACAATTTAATGATAATGCAATTCGTTCATTTAGTGATTTTTCTTTGTTAGTTGCATATTTATATGCATAAATACTTGATGTTAATACAGAACCTAAAGTTGCAATATCCAATACAAAGTTACCACTTTCAATTCTATTTTTTAATGGTTTCCAATTTACAAATTTTTCACAATATGGTGCGATTTTGTTATATCCTTTGCCAACTAAATCTGTTATACCGCAAAAGTTAACTGAATCGGAATTTGCGTTTTTGTTGATTGTTTTATTTTCTGTATAAGCATTATATTTGCTATTTTGATTTTCATTATGTGTATTTTTAGAATTTACATAATTATTTTGAATCGGATTACTAATACTTGATACTTTCATTACGCATTTCCTCCTCTTATAGTATCTAATATTGGTCTATTAGATATTGGTTGTTCTTGTGCAACAGGAATTTTCTTTTCAAGTATTTCTATTTTATTTTCCGGTTGCTTGTTATTTTGCTCTATTTGTTGTGGTAATTCTTTTTTTGAATCTTTATTTTTTGGAGAATCTATGCCAAATACATGTTTAATCAAGAATGTACCGATAGGAGCTGCTGCAACAGCTGTCAATAATGCTCTTGGTATCGCAATTATGTTATCAGGAGTGAATGTACATACTGACTGATATGCATCTGCATATTTTTCTTTACCCTCATTTTTTAATCGTTCTATTGTATTTTTAACTATATCGCTTTTCTTAAAACCTCTTTTTAAAAGTTCTGCTATTGATACTGTAAAAACAAATCCGACAAGTGCGGATGAAATAGCATGCCCTGCAGCATTCCCTTTATCTTTTTTGGATTGTTCTTTTGCTTTTTCGTCTTTGCCGTCAGGTAATGCAAAAATTGCTAACGGTCTTAATATACCTGCCATTAAAAGTGATGCAACTGCACCAAACATCATTTGACTGCTCTCAGCCATTTCTGCAAAATAACTAAATCCCGGTAATTTAGAACATTTATCTAAAAACCATGTCAAACCCTTTGTAATACCTTCTGAGATTTTTCCGGGTTTTTTCGCTCCTGCATCAGCAGCTCCGGATACTGCTCCCTTCATCATTCCAAAGAATTTACCACCATTCAAGCCCGTAAAATTTTGCTTTGGAGGATTTGGATTACTTACGTTTATTGGATTTACATTCATATAAACATTTCCTTTTCTACACTACTACACTTTGTATAAGTAGCGTAAAAAAAAAAATTGCTATTTTTTCAAAAAATAGCTTAATATTTCTTAATGTCAAATATAAAGTTACTGCATTTTAAATCAGATTTTGCGTTTTTTATCAAATGTAAAGAACTGTAAACACGAATTTTAAATGGGCGCAAACTCTGGTATAATCTTTAATAGAATAGGGGCAATTTTGTCTGTTGAAAATCTTTTATTGAAATATAGCCCCATTAAAAAATTAATCATAGTAAGAGTACAAAACGAGGAGAAAAGATGAGCTTAAACGAAGTTAAAAACGGTCAGAGAGTACAAGGTCAGGTAAAATCAAGCAATGTTGGCAACCTGCAAAGTATGTAACAGAACCTGATAATATTTTTGCTGACACAGCCAAAACAGCTAAATTACCAAAACTAAAAAGTTTGGAAGAAGCTCAAAAAGAATTAATAAAACTTGAGGAAGAGCGTGCAAAGTTATTTGATGAATTAAATGTAATTGTAGATTCCGGAAATTCAAATTTAATGAAAGCAACCCTACAAAGAATAGAAACAAATAGAGCTATAAATGGTGTATGTGGTACAAAATCAAACAGAGTAGTTGATATGAAAAATTTAGTAATTGGAATTTTAAAATCATTTAAAACAAATCCTCAAAAAACCTGGCAAACGATAAAGCCAATTATAAAATGGATTAAACAAAACGATGATCAAGCGATGCAAACATTTTTCCAAATGCTTATAACACACAAAGTGTTGTAGATATTGCTTAAATAAAATTTATTATATCGTTTATTCAACATTTACAGGTTCACGCTGAATCGCATCTATTGCCTCTCTTGCCGTAAATACAAGCCAATCCGGAATATTATCTATTGTACAGAATTGACGTAAAATATCTATCGTCCTTTTGAATACTCTTACTATATCTCCTTCGTTAAATTCTGTTTCCTCTACTATGGATTCCCATTCGGCACCATTCACCCACATCTCTATTAATGGTGCAAAAAATGTATTTATATACATCGAATCATCGATATTGTGATTCTTTTGTATTTTATCAAGTTTTCTGCGAATATCTTTAACTAAATTAAGAGTCTTTCTCACTTTCTTTGATAAAGGTAATTGAGCATGACTTTCACCCCTGATATCCTCTGTTGTAACTGAACATATTACAGAAGCGAGTTCTGCTGGAGTAAGACCTTCCAAAATATTTGAAAATATTATTTCTGCAATATATAATTCGTTCTCGGCTCTTATTTGAGATACAATCTGTCCTTGTGTGGTCGGGTAATTATCTTTCATATAGCCCATTTCAACCAAAACATCTTTATGGTTTACAAAATTATTCCAATAAATATCTTTTTGTAACTCTATTTCTTTTAAAAGTTTGTTTTGTTTCCTGTTATATCTTTCCAATAATTCAATGCTTTTCATGTGCTTTTTATAAAATTTGCACTTATCACATTCAAATTCTTGCATTTGATGAAGCATGCTCTTTGTAGTTTTTTCAAATTCTAAAAAATCTTGTGAAAATGGTCGTTTTTTATTCTTTTCTTGCTTTCTTATTGTTTTGCATGTTTGTCTGTTTGAAACATACAAATTCTTTATTCTGTTATATTCAATTAAATCTTTGTTCATAAGATTATAACTGCATTTGAACGAATCCATTTCATCAATTACTTGTTGATTATGTTCTTTTTGTAGTAATAGCGGAGCAAGTCGCGCATTTGAAGAAAAATAACCGAAACTTTTTAAAATCAATGATTTTGCATCATCAATAGTGAATCTTTGCAATAAGTTTAATACCATTGAATATCTTGGAGAAAATCTGCTTTCTAAATCGTTTGCATCAGACAAAACTAAATCTGCAACATCCTGTGGTGATTGATGAGGTGTTCCGACTATTGTTACATAACCTATTTCATCCATGCCGCGTCTGCCTGCCCTGCCTGACATTTGTAAAAATTCACTTGATGTTAATAATCTGTGCCCGCTATCAGTTCTTTTTGAAATTGAACTTATTACCGTTGAGCGTGCAGGCATGTTTATTCCGGCAGCTAAAGTTTCTGTTGCAAAAACAACCTTGATTAGCCCTTCTTGAAATAATTTTTCAACTAAAACTTTCCAGCCCGGTAATAATCCGGCATGATGTGAAGCCACTCCACAATACAAATATTCTATATGCTTATTGTTTGCTAAATAATAATTTTCGGCAATGTATTCATCAACAATACTTCTGATTCTTTCTCTTTCTTCATTTGTAATTAATTCTAGTCCTGCACATTTTTCCATTTGTTCATCACATTTTTTACGAGAAAAAGTAAAATATATTGCGGGTAACATATCTTGTTCGTATAGATTACTTACAACATTTTTAACAGGATTTTGATTCTTTTTATTTTTGTTTCTTCCCCAAGGTTTTGGTTCAGGTTTAATCTTGTTATTTAAGGCTCCTGATGGTGTTAATAGAGGCAATAATTTATAAGGCTGTGAACTGTCATAATAATAAAATCTTAAAGGAACCGGTCTAAAATCAGTATTTACTAATTCACATTTCGGGTGTACAGAATTTATCCAATCTGTTAATTGCTGACAATTTGCAACTGTTGCGGAAAGTGCTATTATTTGAATATTTGTCGGACAATAAATTATACTTTCTTCCCAAACAGTACCTCTATCTTCGTCATTCATATAATGAACTTCATCGAGAACTACGTATTTCACATTATTTAAATTGTCTGCAACAGAACCGAGATTTGTACCATATAGCATGTTCCTAAAAACTTCTGTTGTCATAACAACAATTTGTCCGCTGCGATTTATAGATGTATCTCCTGTTAAAAGCCCTACTTTGTCATAGCCGTATTTTAAACCAAAATCGTTATATTTTTGATTTGATAAGGCTTTTAGGGGTGTAGTATAAAAAATTCTGACATTCTCTTTCAATGCTATATGAATGGCATGCTGAGCTATAACAGTTTTTCCCGCACCGGTCGGTGCACATACTACAACACTATTACCGTTATCAATTATTTTGCATGCCTCTTTTTGAAAATCATCTAATTCAAATGGAAATTCATTCATAAATCTACAAATCCTCTCACAAATAAAGAATATCAAAATGTAAACATTTTGGCATAATGTAAAATATTATTTACATTTGAATAATGACATACAAATGTAGTAATTTTTTATATTTCGATAAATAATTTTTTACCGACGATGTTTGGTTTTCCGTTGTAATATCCTGCAAAATATCCGCCTGCAACAGGTCTGTTCTTTGCATAAGTACTCATATCAGTATTCTTTGATAAAAATAAATTCGGATTAAACGGATTTGAACTAATTGCTTTAACTTGTTCTGTTTTCGGTGCAGCTGATTGCGGTACCGCAGGTAATGTAAAAAGATTGTTAAACATATTTATTATACTATTTGTGTTTGCCATAATTTTAATATCTCCAACTTAAAACTCTCTCAACATTTTGTATTTAATAATTTATTTTTAAAAGTCATATTTTTATCCAAAATACTTTTATGAATTTAATATATCTTAATAAAAATTATATTGTTTATGTAGTATAATACTTTTATGAGAAAAATAAATCGTAAAAATGTATTAATTATAGGTAAATCTGCAAAAGAGTATGCATTTGCAAAAAAATTATCCGAGCTGGATTATATTGAAAATATTTTTGTTGCTTCCGGCAACGACGGAATGAAAGAGTTTTGTAAATGTATTGATATTAGAGAAGATTCACCATTTGAATTATTAGAATTTGTAATTGAAAATAATGTTGATTTAACGATTGCATTGAGTGAAAAAGCAATAAAAGCAGATGTCGTAGGATTTTTCACTGATAACGGTCAACAAATTTTCGGTCCGACTTCAAAAAGTGCTGAAATTTGTACTTGTAAATCTTATGGTAAAAAATTTATGTACAAATTGAGAATACCAACACCAAGATTTGGTATTTTTGAAAAATCTAATTTAGCAACCGATTATGTAAGAAATACTCAGTTGCCTATTGTAGCTAAAACAGATGAATTCAGAGGTGTTAACGGTACATTGGTTTGCAGTTCTTTTGATATTGCTAAATCGTTTATTGATGAGTCATTTCTTAGAGGTGAACAAAAAGTTATTTTAGAAGATTTTGTTTATGGACATGAATTTTCTTTTTACGTAATTACCGACGGTTATAAAGCGTTACCGCTTACGAGTGTTGCAAATTACAAGTTCGATTTAGACGGTGATGGCGGACTTTTAACTCCGGGAATGGGTTGCTATGCTCCTGATTATAAAGTTTCTTTTGATAATGAACAATTTATTATGAATGAAATTATTTATCCGACATTGGAAACATTGGCTCAAAATGAAACTCCTTATGTCGGAATTTTAGGTGTTGATGCTGTTTTAACTCCAAATAACGAAATTATTGCTTTAGAATTTAATACAACACTGCAAGAACATGACTGTCAAAGTGTCCTATCGTTGTTAAATGAAGATTTGTATTTGTTATTACAAGCATGTGCAACAGGTTCTTTTGCAGATGATTATTCAGATATTAATATTTCTGATGATTTTTCTGTTTCGGCTGTTTTATCATCCGGAAGAAAAAGCGGTGCTATAATATATGGGCTTGATAATCTTGAAGAATCAACAAAAGTCGCTCATTTTAACACAATAAAAAATAAATATCTTGAATATGAAACTGTCGGCGGACGTTCTTTGTTAGTTACAACAAATGCTAAAACAATTTCCGTTGCTACAAAAAAATTGTACGAAGAACTTGATGTAATTGATTTTGAAGGCAAAAAATACAGAAAAGATTTGTGTGTAGTAAATAATTACTAATACATTTTTATAATTTCTTCTATACCGGATTTTGCCATGTTAAACAGTTCTATTAATTGTTCTTGATTATAAGGTTCGCCCTCTGCTGTTGTTTGAAATTCAATAATTTTTCCCGATTCTGTCATAACTACATTTGAATCAACTTGAGCTCTTGAATCTTCTTCATAGCATAAGTCTAAGCGAACATCATTATCTACAATGCCAACAGAAATTGCAGCAATGGGTTCTTTTATAGGATTTTCTTGTAATAAACCTTGTTCTAAAAGTTTTTTGACAGCAATTTGTAAAGCCATAAATCCACCGCAAATGCTTGCTGTTCTTGTTCCGCCATCTGCTTGAATAACGTCAGCATCTATTGTTATTGTCATTTTAGGCATTTTTTCCATATCTACACAGGCTCTCAAGCTTCTTCCGATTAATCTTTGAATTTCTTGTGTTCTGCCTGAAATTTTTGTTCTTTCTCTTTCGCATCTGGTTGAAGTTGATGACGGAAGTAATGAATATTCTGCTGTTACCCAGCCTTGAGTTGAATCTTTATCCATCCATTTCGGTTGTTTCATGTCAACTGAGGCAGTTGTTATAACTTTTGTATCACCAAATTCAACAAGAACAGAACCCAAAGCATTTTTTGTAAAGTCTTTTGTAAATTTAATCGGTCTTAATTCATTATTTTTACGTCCGTCGTTTCTCATTATTACCTTCCTTTATTCTTTTTCCCATATATAAATCTGACCGCAATATTTGCATACTGCATATTCGTTCATAAAATCCAATGTCGGAATAAATGTATAATCATCTATTGTAATTTCTATTTCTTTTCTGTTGTTATATTTTTGCATAAAATTGCGATTACCTTTATAATCATCGGAAAACATCAACTCAAATTTATCAATACTTTTACAATTTGAACATCTATACATTTTCTTTTGATTTTACCTTTTTATTTTTAGATTTTTCCTTAATTTCTTTTATGCTTAATTGTTTATACCACAATGTGCAGCAAATTGTGCGTAACGGTAAAGTATATCCGATAACAAAAAATGATACTACGCTTGATACAATCATTTTTGAAATATCAAGAGGGGAAAATTCATACGCCATACCGAGCGATTCTGCAGTTGCATTCCATTGCTCAAAAGGCAATATATTTTTTATAACTGATTCTAAATACATTCCAAAAATAGGTATTATTTGAAAAGCATTAAATAAAATTTCAATAATTTTTGGTAACAGGATATATGTAAATATTCCGACAAAAGCTAACATAAATAACGTATTCCAAAAATTACCAACTATCAGATTCTTGCTTCGAACAAAACATTCAAATGGTGATAGTTTGGTTTCAAATGTAAATACTTGAAATATGAGCAAAATATAAATAAAAATTACAAATGCGAAAACCCACATAGGCGGAAATATTGCGATTAGGGTAAATAATCCGAATAGTAACCATAAAAAAACAAATTCACTGCTGCGGCTTGTTGCAACTTTTTTGTGAGCTGAAATGTCATAAATTCTTCCTGATTTAATAGTGTTTTCAGTCATTGATGAAATTGACACGTAAGCAATCAAATATTCCCAAAATGCTTTTGTAAGAATAATTAATCCGGGAAGTGTTAATAATATAATTGTTGAAAAACTTGCTTGCGGTGTTTTGTATGCATAGCCAAGCGATAGAGCAAAACATAAAATAATTCCAAAAAATTGTCCTAAAACAGGAAAAGACATATATTTGAAAAAAGTTGAAAAATATTTTATATATATTCCAAAACCTGTCATAAATATTTGAAAAGGTGTTTTATTTTCTTTTGACATAATAAATTTATCCTATTATTTGTTGTATAATTATTTTATTACAAAATTGGAAAGATTAAAAATGGATTATAAAGAATTAATAAAATCGTTTAAAAAAGAGCAATACTTTGACAAAGTAAATTTGCATATACACTCAAACTTTTCTGATGGAGAAATTAGCCCTGATAGTATTGTTAAACAGGCTGAAGAACTTGGGCTTGAATATATTTCAATAACAGACCACAACACAGTTAATGCATATTTAGAAACTGATTTATTAAATCATGAGAATGTAATTCCTGGAATTGAATTTGATTGTTGGTACAATGCAATATTTTTTCATCTCTTGGCTTATGGAATTGACGTACATAATGAGGAATTAAAGCCATTTTTAGCAAAAAATAAAAGAGATACATCAGCAGATATAGTGAGAATTTTTGCAAAAAGAGATGTTAAAAAATTAATTGAAGCAATCCACAAAGCAAATGGTATTGCCGTTTTGGCACATCCTGCTTGCTGTTGGTATTTAAGTATGGACAATTTTGTTAAAACACTAATGAAATTTGGATTAGATGGAATTGAAGCGTACTATCCGTATTCAAGACACAGAGGAATTGTTAAATTCCATTCAAGGTTAACTGCCGAAAAAGTTGCTAACAAATATAATCTTATCAAAACAGGCGGAACGGATTGCCATAGTAAGATTTTGTTTTAGTCTATAATTATTTCCTGCTCATTTTTGTAAGTAACATACCCTAAATTTGCTGCAGGCGGTTTTCTCAGGTTTTTTTTACGGGTATAAATTATTCCTATTTTGCTTGAATTTGCACCTTGAGAGTTTAATTTTGCAAGTTTTGCACATTCATAAATTAATTTATCATCAGGTTCTTCTCCATTTGGAAGTTTTAATAATACATGCGAACCGGCACAGTTGTGTGAATGAAACCACATATCGTTATCTTTTGCCAATTTAGATATTATAAAATCGTTTTGTTTATTATTTTTGCCGACAAATACAGTAAAACCTTGAATTTCTCTTTTTTCTATTCTATCTAAAAAATCTTTTTTATCTTTTGTTGTTTCTGAGAATATTTCTTCTTTAATTTCATTCAAAATTTCTTTATCTTGAGCAACTTCAATAGTATAAAGAGTTTGAGAGCAGTACCCGATTTCATCTTCAAGTTCTTGCTTTAATTCAATTAACTTTTCGCTTGAACGTTTTGACTTGTTATAAAGTTTGTAAAAAATATTTGCATTGTCTTTTAGAGTTTTTGTGCCATCTAAATCTATTTTTATATCTTCATCTGTTTCCCAGTCGTGCAAAATACAATATTTTTGGTACTCTTTTAAATTATATAAATTCGCCATAATTAAATCGCCATATTTACGATATTTATCTGCATTTTTTTCTTTTAATAATTGCTTTTCAATTTTTCCTAAAGAAGTTTTAGCTTTTTTTAATCTATGCTGAATAACCAGACCTAATTTTGATTTTAAAGTCTTTAAAATCTCTTTATTTTGGTGATATGAAAAATAGTTATCTATCATATCGTTTACTGAATTTTGAGGTATTCCTTCTAAAATGTCGGAAAATAAAGAATATTTTGAAAAATCTTTACTTATAACCGGGGACAGATGCTTTAATTCCAAAAAATCTTTAATTTTTTCTATATCAACATTTCTGCACATTTGGGCAAACGGTTTTGAAAATCCGTAAAAATCATCGGCTAATGTATCAAAATTAATCTGTCCGTTAAAACTTAAAAAATCTTTTTTATTTTGCTTTGGCGGATAAATATATGGAACATTTCCCATCATTTCTCTATCACGACTTTTTTCTGAGCCAACGTTATGAGCACAACCGTATATCATACCTGTTTGAGCATTATATAACGCAATATTTGAATGTTTTCCCATTAGCTCTATTGCAAGACAGAGTTCAATTTTTTCTGATAATTCGTTATATGCTTCGATATAAATTTCAAAAATTCTTTCATAAAATGGTTGAAAAACTCTTTTTATTTTTGCGCTTTCTATATATTTACGAAGAAGCATGCAAAACATTGGCGGTTGTTTTGGAATTTCTAAATATCTTTTTTCTTCGTTTTCGCAATTCATAAAACAGATATGATGCATTGTCGGATTAATATTTATATATAATTTGCGAGTTTCACCATTATTTCTAATGGTAAAAATAAAATCTCGACGTGTTGGCTGCTGAATTTTTTGAATTCTTGCATTTGTAAAAAAATCCGAATTTTCTTCTAAAAAAGCCTTTAAGGTTAAATTATCAAAAAAAATCATTCTAACCTCTAAGTTTTGCTGCACCTTTTAGATAAACAAATTTCGGTTCGAATTTTTCATCACAATTTACAACGATTAATATTCTCAAACATTTTTCTAGTGAATTTGGAACATCAAGTTCGTGATAGCACATCATTGCAACATTTTCCCATCCAAAATCAATACGTGCAAATTTTGTAGGGAAAGAAGCATTCAAATCATTAGTAAGCGTAAATATTGCATGAGAAATGTTTCTTGCATTAATATTATTTTCTTTTACAAGTTCTGATAAGAGTTCTAAAGTTGCCGATTTTATTGACTCTTCAGTATTATCTTTAACGGTAATAGCTCCTCTAATTCCCTTTGATAACATTTTTTACTCCGTTATACCAATCTCTTGCAAGCATTTCACCTTTACCTTCCGGTTTAACTTTAATCAAAAGCAAACTTCCGTTGCCACAAGCGACTTCGACACCATCTTTATTGGCATTTATAAATTTGCCTGCTTCACCTGTTCCGTTTAAAACTTTAGTTTCCATAACTTTTATTAATTTTCCGTTAAATATAAAATGAGCACTCGGGCATTTATAAATTCCTCTAACTAAATTGTGAATACAACTTGCGGGGTTATCCCAATTTATTTCACATTCTTCTTTTGTAAGTTTATTTGCCATGCAAACACCTTCTTCTGATTGTTTTTGAGGAGTTATAGAATGTTCAACTAACCCAATCAAAGTTTTTTCAATCATTTCAGGAGATTTTTCACTCACAATATCAAATAATTGCATACAATTTAAATCGTCAGATATTTCAATAGGTTCTTTGAGGCAAACATCACCGCAATCAAGTCCTAATTCAGTAATCATTGTACAAATACCGGTTTGCTTTTCGCCGTCAATAATTGCTCGTTGAAGCGGGTTTGCGCCTCTGTATTTTGGCAAAAGTGATGCGTGTAAGTTTATTGTTGCATATTTTGGAATATCTAAAACTTCTTGAGATAAAATTTGACCGAATGCGAATGTTACAAAAAAATCAGGTTCTAACTTTTTTAACTGTTCTTGAACTTCTAAATCTTTACGTATGGATTTTGGCTGAAAAACAGGTAAATTATTGGCAATAGCGCATTCTTTAATTGGCGACACAGACATTTTGTACCCTCTGCCTGCCGGTTTATCAGGTTGAGTTACAACCCCGCAAACATCCATTTTATCTGAATTTATAAGGTATTCTAAAGATTTTAATGCAATTTTGGGAGTTCCCAAAAATATAACTTTAATTTTATTATTCATTTTCATTCTTTGTATCAATTTTTTCGAGTAATTTGTTAATTTCTTCGTCCAGTTCTTTTTCTTCAAGAATTCTGTTTATTTCTAAAGGTGGTAAATTATTTTTTGATAATTGTTCTTCGACTTCAAACTTATCAATGGCATGGTCAACGAATAAAACCCCATCTAAATGGTCATATTCGTGTTGAATACATCTTGCCAACAAAGTTCCGTCTTTTGCTTCCAAAACAAAAGAGCGACCTTTTCTGTCAAGTGCCTTAATCATAACATTACTGTACCTTTTAACATCAGTATATGCTTCAGGGAAACTTAAACAGCCTTCTCTGCTGATTGTAGCACCTGATTTTTTTATAATCTTTGGATTAATAAAAACTATCGGATTATAGGGTTCATCATTTGAAGAAACATCAACTACAAAAACACGATAACCTTCACCGATTTGAGGAGCTGCGAGTCCGACACCGTTGCTGGCATACATTGTATCTAATAAATCAATTACTAAATCTTGAATTTTTTTGGATACTTTGTGAACATCTTTCGCTTCTTTTCTCAAAAAATCATCACCATAGCGTAAAATTTTTCTGATTGCCATAATTAATCCTTTATATCTTTAATTCGATTATAACACAGAATATAATTATAGTAAAAAATTTTAAACTTACATTATTTTAGAATATTTGTTATTGACAGATTGTTGTGAAATTATATATTAACTTAACAGTCTGTTTATGCAAGCATCTTTTGATGTTATCCATTCTCTGAAACTTACACGTTTTACGTTAAATCCGGAACGTTCTAATATGGCTTGTTTTCTCATATTTGATATTTTTTCTCTCGGACTATCATCCAAACCGTCAACTTCTACTATTGTTTTATCAAATATCAAATCTGCGCTTAATCCTGCTACATCAGAACCTGCTACAATATTTTTACCAAGTTCTCTTAATGTTTCTGCTATTTCTTTTTCCAACTCGTTTTTATAAATATTTTCATCTATTTCATTGTTTAAAATTGCTTGTTGTCGGTCTGAATATTCTTTCAAGTAAGCCATATAATTTCTAAAATGTCCGTCAGGTAATGTTGAAATATCATGCGAAATAAAGTTAATCATTCTATTTTTTGCTCGAGTGATTGCGACATTAAACAAATTCGGTTTTTGCATAAATGTTATACTTTGTGCATGACTATTGTTTGCAAATGCCCAAGATATAAGCATAATATCTCTTTCATCACCTTGAAATGCATGTGCGGTACCAATTTCAACCTGATGCTTTTTCAACATATAATCGGATATTACTTTTGAAACTGATATTTTTAATTGCTCAACTTGTGCTCTAAATGGAGAAATTATTCCGATTGTAACGGGTTTTGCATTGTTTTTCCTTTCATCTTCAATGATTAATTCATGCAAAACTTTTACGACTGCTTCAATTTCAGGTAAATTTCTTGTCGCTGAACTGTCAACTTTTCCGTCAGGAACTTGTATAAGCTCTATAACTTTATCACCAACTTTGTCTTTTCTCATAACGCGAATTCTGTCAGCGTAGAATTCTCTGTTTGAAAAATTAATTATTGGCGGTAAACTTCTGAAATGTTCGTCTAACATTATTGAATTCATTGAATAATAATCTGAAACATCAAACATTGAGTTTGTTCTGAAACGCCACATTAACTGATATTTATCAGGAATTCCGTAAAGATTCAAAAATGATTGCTCTTTTGCTTTTTCTAAGAATGAAAGATGAGGCAGTTGTTTGTCATCACCCACAATTACAGCTTTTTTTGCTCTGTATAGTATCGGGAAACAACTTGCTATATCGCATTGTGATGCTTCATCAATAATTGCAACATCAAACATTGCCGGTTTTAGCGGTAATGAATTCGAAATAGCAAATGTTGTTGTGCACCAGCATGGAAATGCCTCTAAAAGTGGTTTGAAATCTTCTGTATCGAGAATATTTGTTTGTAATCTCTGGCGTCTTTCAACAAGCGAACGAGCATGAACTTTCAATCTTTGTCTTTTTATTTGGTCTTTTAGTAGCCCTTTCAAGGATTGTCTGCGTTTATTTTTTAGAATATTTAGCGCAATACCTGATTGCTTTGCCTTCATTTTTTTTATCTTGTCTGTTAAAACATGAATATTCCCAGTTTTTTGAATATTATTTTCAATCTCTTGTAATTTTAAATTTAATTCTGCAAATTCTATCTCTGATTTTATTTCGTTTATGACAGATTCATTTATATCAATATTCTTAAGCTCAAGAATTCGTTTTAAATTTGATTTTTGAATATGGTTGTTTATATTGCTTAACAAACCTGATTTATTAATATTATTTTCGATATTTTCAAGAGTATTCTGCAGTGATTCAAATTTTTCTTTTGTTAGAGGATTTTTTATGTATTCGTTTGAATTAAAGGATTTGTCTGATAAATTAAGCTCTTCATAAATATCATGCCAAGATTTTTCAAGATTTATAATTTTATCGCATCTGTTTTTTAAATCATCTAATTTATCCAAATGGTCTTTCATATCTTGAGCATCTGCAGTCAGATAATCTTCGGCACCATCATCTATATCAACTTTTCCTGCCAGTAAATCCTGTAATTGATAACTTAATTGCCTTTGATAGTTTAATCGTCCTGCTCTTAATGCTAAAAATGGAGCACCAAGTTCATTTAATCTGTCTGCAACAACGTCAACGGCCTTGTCCATTCTTGATGCAACTAAAACTGTTTTGCCGTTTGCAATCAAGTGTGCTACTAAATTAACGATTGTTTGCGATTTACCTGTTCCCGGCGGTCCTTGAACTGCTATGAACTTATCGGTATCAACATTTTTTAAAACTCTTTCTTGCGTTTCACTTAATGATAGCGGTGTTATAGGATAGAATTTTTCAGGTTTTTCCGTTTCCTGAATAATTCTTGATTTTTCTTTAGACTGAGCAAATTCTTCATTTATAACTCCTAAAGCGGTTTCTCTGTATATTCCGCTTGGACGTTCTGCAATTTGCATTAATTCATGTAAAACTCCGGCAGTTACAGGTGGCCTTTTTGTTAATATTATGGCGCATTGACGAGTTAAGCTGACGTGTTCCATTTTTTTTGCGGTTTCTTTTGCTTTTCGTTCTTGTTCTTCTTCCTCTTCTATTAATTCATCAACATTTTCTGCGGTAATTTTATCTTCATAAAATTCTTTAGAAATATTATCTTCTGTTTCATTGTTATTATCACTATTCAATGAAATTTCAATATCAGGAATTATTGATTTTAGAGTTGTCAAGAAAATATCCATTTTTTGCGGAGTAATAGGCAATTCAGGGACTGCATCAAGTATCCCTTCTAATAACAAATCAATTTCATCTTCATCTGCACGTTTTTCTATTAATCCTGCAAGGGCTCCCGTATTCAATGATAAAACGTCATCTGACGGAATACAATTTATGTTAATTCCGTTAGCTTCTAATCGGCATGGAACGTACAATAGCGGAGTTAGAAATTCATTTTGTTTTTTTGTTTTTGAATTTTTACCTACAAGAAATAAATATCCATAAATAAGGTATTTATCTTTTGTGTTGTTTTCGCTCAAAATCATCATATTTCTAAGGTTTGAGTCTGCTCCGTCAAGACGAAGGTATTCTTCACCTTTTGTAAAAAGCGTTTCTTCTTGTTTTAGAAAAATCCATTTATTGTCCTTGTCGCCTTTTAAGTTTCTAAAGGTTGCGCTTTTGACTTCTTCTCTAATGCAATCGTGCAAGTATTGGCTTAGTTTTTTTACAAAACTGTTATTAAATGCTGAGTTTAGTGCTTTTGTAGCTTCTTGTAGTTCTTGTAACATAAAAATACCCTTTTTATTTGCTAATCATACTATTTTACGTTAGAATACAGCTATGAGCATCATTAATTTATATGAAAAATCAGATAAACTTTTTTTTGTAGGCGGAGTTGTCAGGGATGAATTACTTGGGGAAAAAAGTTTCGATGTGGATTTAACTTATGTAGGAAATGCCATTGAATTTGTTAAATCTTTAGATTTTTGTAAGATTAAACAAGTGAATGAAGAATTTGGCTCTGTGCATGTTGAAATTGATGATAAAACGATTGATATAACATCAACGAGAACAGAATCATATCCGCAAAAAGGCGGTTTACCTTTGGTTAATAAAATTGGTTGTGATTTAAGAGAAGATGTTTTAAGACGTGATTTTACAGTCAATGCAATAGCAAAGAATTGTAAAACCGGAGAAATAGTTGATTATGTTGGCGGGTTAGAGGATTTAAAAAACAAAAAACTCAGAGTATTGTATGATGAAAGTTTTATTGATGATCCTACAAGGATAGTGAGAGGGTTAAAATTTTCTGTACGTTTTGGTTTTGAGCTTGAAGAAAAAACGAGGAAACTTCAAGATGAATACTTATCAAATATAAATTATACAATGTCTTATAAAAGATTAAAAGATGAGTTAATGGATGCGTTTAACATAAATAAAGAGGAAGTTTTAGAAAAATTTGTTAATCAAGGAATTTATAAACTTCTTTCTTTGAATGAATATGTTTCATATATATGTAATGTTGAAGAATTTATAAAACCATATTTAAACGAGATAGATAATATCTGGTTAATATATTTATGTGGATTTGATTTGAACAATTTAGCGTTGACGAAAGCTGAGGGAAGGATTTTAGACGGATATAAAAAGTTATATAAGATAAATCTTGTAAAAGATATAGACATTTACAATGCATTTAAAAATGTGGATATAGAATCGGTTTTAATGTATGGAATTACAAAAAATAGAGAAGTTGTAAAAAGATATTTAGATAAATTGAGAGATATAAAACTTTCAATAAGGGGCAGGGATTTGATAGAATTAGGGTATAGTCCGTCTGCAAAAATATCTGAGTGTTTAAACCATGTAATGCAGGTAAAAATTGATAATCCGGATATTAGTTATGAGGAAGAGATAACGATTGCGAAGAAATTCATGTAACTATTTGTAAAACTATTGAAATCATGGGTTTAAAAGGATAGAAACAAGAGTTATCATGTGAATATGGATATAATAAAAAACTTGAAGGACTACAAGTTGTCATTAAAGCAACGCATATTTGCAGGGCATTTGAGCAATAGGATTTGCTCATACACTTGTAGTGAGAAGATAAAAAACAGGGAGTTTTTGCGTAGTTATTTTGCTCCTGACAATGACTATACCGTATATTCTACAGCGGTAGAGAGTGTAGCTGATTTAAGGAATATAAGACCACCGTTTTATGACAGTCCTGAAGAGGATGTTATTTAGGCATTATTTTACAAAATAAAAATAAAGTCTTGACAAATAATTTTATAGCAATTAAAATTGAGGTATAGCATTGGGATGTCGCCAAGTGGTAAGGCACCTGGTTTTGGTCCAGGCATTTCGGAGGTTCGAGTCCTTCCATCCCAGATTTTAAAGGCCTGAAAGGGTCTTTTTTTATGGATGGACGAGAACCACAAACCGTTAGGTTTGTCTTGGTTCGAGCGCGAACGAGCAGAGGCTGGAAAGTTTTGTTGAGTGATGGAATCACGAAATCAAAACTTGGAATAGCCGTTAAACGCGAGTGAGCAAGAAGTCCTTCCATCCCAGATTTTAAAGACCTGAAAGGGTCTTTTTTTATGGATGGACGAGAACCACAAACCGATAGGTTTGTTTTGGTTCGAGCGCGAACGAGCTCAGGCTGGAGTGCTTTTGCTGAAAGTGCGAAAGCACAGAAAGCAAAACACGTAATTGCCGTTAAACGCGAGTGAGCAAGAAGTCCTTCCATCCCAGCCATTTAAACTAATCGAGCAATCGGTGGGTTTAATTTTTTGGGATGAAAAGATGTAGAAAAACTACAAAGTTAACCGCGAGTGAGTATATGAACTGTTAATAATTAAAGAGGTATTTTATTTTTTAAAATCAAACAATTCACAGATTTCGACATCTAGTGCTTTAGCAATATTATAGAGTTTAGAAATTTTAAAATCGTATTCTGCTCTTTCAATCATACCCATGTACGAGCCTGAGAAATTACAAGCAAATGCAACATCTTCTCTTGAAAGGTTTTTACTTTCGCGAATTTGTTTAATTCTTTTACCTAAATTTTTTCTAAACTCTTGAACCATACTAATATTTTCGTTTCACAAGTCAGACTTGTCCACAAGTGGGGCTTGTGCTATTATATAAATAGAGGTAAATATGGCAGATAAATTTAAAAAAACAATCTTATTCGACTTAGATGGTGTACTAAATACTTATGACGGAAAATATGATAAAACATATATTCCACCGATTAGAGATGGTGATTATTAGAAATTAAAAAATGGGATTTAGTTTAAAGGCATATATAATTTATAAACATCAATATTAAGTGCTTTTGCTATTAACTCCAACCTTTTAAAACCGGGCGTTCGTTTACCTCTTTCAATTTGCGATAAGTAATCTGTACTAATATCACAGATTTCGCTAAGTTCTTCTTGCGTGTATCCTTGCTTATTTCTGTAGAATTTTAGGTTATTTCTAAAAATTTCACTCGTGCTATTTGCCATATTTTAATTTTATTGTTATAATAATTCTTTTATATCAACTTCAAAATATTTTGCTATCTTACTAAGTTTATCAATAGTAATATTAATATTACATTTTTCAAGTTTTGAAATATATGAGTTGTCAAAACCGAGTAACAAGGACAATTCTTCTTTTTTAAGTTTCTTTGATGTCCTTAATTCTTGCACTTTTATAGCAATTCTATTCCTAATTTCTTGACTCATATTCCATATTATGATAAATTAGTGCCATATTATACAGGAATGACATTCCAATTTAATTAGGTATTATTATGATGATTAAAAAAACAATATTATTTGATTTAGACGGTGTACTAAATACTTATGACGGAAAATATGATAAAACATATATTCCTCCGATTAGAGATGGTGCATATAAGTTAATAAAAGAACTGTCGGAAGATTATAAAATTGTTATTTTTACAACAAGAAATTCTTTAATTGCATCAAAATGGATTATTGAAAATGGACTTGATGATTACGTTGAAAACGTTACAAATGTAAAAGAACCGGCGTATTTAATAATAGATGACAGGTGTATAAATTTTGATGGTGATTATGAAAAATTAAAAAATTTGATTAATAATTTTGAGGTTTGGTATAAAAAATGTTGATTCTTTTGTAGGTGAAATCATTAATATAAAATCAAATTTGTCTTTTTTATTTAAGCGCGAACGAGCAGAGGCTAAATATAATAATGTTGGCAATATTATTTTAACTTTTTAATTATTTGAATCATATCAAAATATGCATTAATTTCTTTTGCACTGGAAAGATAAATTTCTTTAATCAATTCATCTCGCTTCTTATTTTCTATAAAATCTATATTTAATCCGAATTCAGACAATGGAACCTATTTAAATTGATTTTTAACCTAAGGAATAAAGCCTTGCTGGGGTGAAAGCAGTGATTTTTTATCTAAAACATAATTATTAATTTTTATAAAAAATTTAAATGTTTTTGAAAATTAATGTAAAATGTTAAACGTATGAAATGTAATCATGGGGTGGTATGGATAAAATTGTTCTATCAGGTCTAAAACCTGAAGAAATTGAAAATTTAACAAAACAAATTGATGATTCTAAATACAGAGCTCAACAAATCTCAAATTGGGTTTATTTAAAATCTGTGTCATCAATAGATGATATGACAAATTTATCGTTAAAATTCAGAGAACAACTAAAAAATATCGCAACAGTAACACATACAAAAATCAAACGAAAACAGGTAAGTAAAGACGGTACGATAAAATATTTAGTCGAATTTGCTGACGGTCAATGCGTAGAAACAGTTTTAATGAGATTCGATAATAGGGCAAATTTAACGGCATGTGTGAGTTCTCAAGTAGGTTGTGCCGTTAATTGTTCATTTTGCGCAACAGGTAAAAGCGGTTTTGTAAGAAATTTGACACCATCCGAAATTGTTGAACAGGTTTTAACAATACAAAGGGACACCGGATTAAAAGTTACAAATGTTGTTTTTATGGGACAAGGCGAACCTTTACTTAATTTAGATAATGTTCTTGATGCGATTAATATTTTAAACACTTGCTGTCAAATAAGTTTAAGACGAATTACTGTATCAACCAGCGGAATTGCAAAAAATGTTGAAAAGTTTGCACTTGCTAATTCTCAATCAACACTTGCATGGTCATTACATGCACCAACTGACGAAATAAGAAATAAAATTATGCCTATTAATAAAAAATATTCTATTTCGGAAATGGTTTCAGCACTGCAAAATTACATAAAGATTACGAATAACAGAATTACAATAGAATATCTGCTTATTGATAAAATCACTGATACGTTTGAATGTGCAAAAAATTTAGCAGAGCTTTTAAAAAAAGTAAAATGCAATATAAATTTAATTCCATATAATCCTGTCGTTGAAAATGATTACAAAAAACCGTCAAAAAGTTCGATTATGAAATTTAAATACATATTGGAGCATTCCGGCAAAAAAGTAACCGTAAGACTTGAAAGAGGTGCTGACATTGATGCTGCATGCGGACAACTAAGGGGGAAAATTGCAACATAATCCTATTTTAGATGCTAATCTTGATTGTATATCTAAATACAATCCTGAACTTTGTAAAAAATTACTGAAAATTTCAGAATTAAAAAATAGAATAAGTTTTTCTGAAACAGTCGTTCAAGAACCAAATATGGTGTATAACGATTTTATGCTTCATAATATGCAAGGAGCAGAAAATGAGGCTAAACAAATTTTTGAGAAAACAAATAATCACTCATTAATGTTACACGTAGTATATGGATTTGGTCTTGGATACTTATTCCAGCAATTTGCAAATAATTCTCTCGGAATTGTATTGCTATATGAGCCAAATATTGAAATTCTTGCAGCAACTTTGGAAGTTGCAGATTTTTCAAAAGAATTGTCAAAACCAAATGTATTTATATTTTCTGATTATTCAAATTTTGTAAGTATGTACAATAGACAGTTTGTGAAAGGCGCCAATACAACAATTTCTTTCTTGCCAAGCTACAACAAATTATTTAATCAAGATATAAAAGAGTTTGCTTATAAATTAAATTGGGAAATGGGTAGAATTATTATTGATAACAATTATATTGAAAATAGATTAATAATTTCATTTCAAAACTTGTTTAACAATATTAAATACCTTGTTAAAGAAAAGCCTATAACAGAATTAAAAGATGTATTTTTAAATAAAACTGCTGTAATTGTTTCAGCCGGACCGACTTTAGATAACAATATTGATACAATTAAACAGAATCGAGATAAATTTGTATTAATTTCTGTCGGAAATGCCGTAAGAACATTATGCTTAAACGGCATAACACCTGATTTTGTAACAATCGTGGATATGTGTAATTGTACATCTCAAATTGAAAATTTAGATTTACAAAATTCCAATTTAATAATCGAACCAATTTCAAATACAGAATTGCATTATGCAAATTTCAAGAATATTTTTTCATACCCATCCAATATTAACTATGCAAATACTTTATGGGCAGAATTAAACGGCATAGACTCTACAAATTTGGTATCGCTGGGTACAGTTTCATATATGGCGATGTATTCTGCAGTAATTTTCGGCTGTAAGGATATAATTCTTGTGGGGCAAGATTTTGCATATATAGATGGCAAGTGCTATACTTCAGGGTCTAAACAGAATATTATAAAATATAAAGTTAATCAAAAAACAAATGAAATAATCATAGATACGGATATTAACAAATTAAAAGATGCGTTATTTGCTGAGAATTCTGATGTATCGGAAGAAGAAAAATTAAAAACGGCAAAAATCAGACTTAGCATGATTAAAAATAACTTAATAACAGTTGACGGAATCAAAGGTAACAAATTACCTACAACGGTCGACTATGCATCATTTATTATCCAGTTTGAAAATTTTGCACAAAAATTTAAGGATAAATTAAATTTATACAATACTTCTTTGGTTGGTGCAAATATAAAAGGGTTTAAAAATATCTCGCTCAATGATGCATTAAAAAATAAGGAAAAAATAGAAATACCTGATTTAAATATAAATTATAAATATGATATAAAAAAGATATTAAACAAGTTAAATGCTGAACATGATTGTATTAAATCTTCAATCAGTTTTTTAAGTGTAAAAGATAAAATAATTAATAAAATTGATAAGAATCCATTAACAAATAACTTTGATAATGTAGAATTAATAAATTCTTTGAAACAATTAACTTGTCTATATATTGATTTTACTGAAATTTATTGTAACAAAAGTAAATTAGTAAAAAATTTGCAGGCTCCGTTTAAAATTAATGTTGAACCTGAATTAAGGAAAGCACATTTTCAAAAAACGAATTCTTCGGCATTAGATGTGTATAAGACATTGAAAATTTATCTAAATTCTGTTTCGGATATGCTTAAAAATTTTGATGAAATAATATTAAAAGAGAAGGATAACTTAAATGAAATGTTTAATACAAAGGGTTAAGCGAGCATCTGTTACGATAGAAAATAGGGAATATTCAAATATCGGACATGGAATATTAATTTTTTTGGGTATAGAAAAAGGCGATACGGAATCAGAGTGCAAATATCTTGCCGATAAAGTCGTTAGACTGAGAATATTTGAGGATGAATTTGAAAAAATGAACAAATCAATCAAAGATATTTCCGGGGAAGTGCTTGTAGTATCACAATTTACATTATGCTCAGATTGTAAAAAAGGTACAAGACCAAGTTTCGATAATGCAGAAAAACCTGAGATTGCGGCTAAATTATATGAAGCATTTGTAACCTTTATAAATGACTTGAATGTAAATGTTAAAACAGGAAAATTTGGCGCAAATATGGATATTGAGCTGATTAATGACGGGCCGGTAACTTTTATGTTAAAAAAATAATTTGATTTTTATAATTTTTTTTGATATAATGTAGGCAGATAATACGATAATGATTTATTAAGGATATTTATTTAGTAGAACATTTAATGAAAATACGGTCTAATGAGGATTAATTAAGTCCGTTTTAAGGGAAATTTACAGAAATTAGTTTGTGAGGCATTGTGATGTACGTAAATAAGTGTATAAAATGTGGATGTGAGTTTGAAACAAAAAACCCTAAAAGAGTTATTTGTCCTAATTGTTTGTATCCGGACAAAAATATGATGCCGGGTAATTCAGCAGATAATTCTGAACAAAATGCGAATTTTCAAAATGTAACCGTACCACAAAATTATTCAACAGAAGATGTAAATAACAATTCAAGCGGATATAGTCAATCAAATTATTCAAGCGAAGGTTATCAGGCAGGTAGTTATTCTACCGGCGGATATTCAGCAGGAGGTGGCTATTCTGCTGATAAATATAATCGAAATGAACGTGGCGGATATAGTTCATATTCATCAGGCGGCAATTATCAATCACGCGGCGGATACGACAACAGAAATCAAGGTTATCCGCAAAGAGGCGGATATGACAATAGGAGAGGAAATTATAACAATTCCAGACCTCAATCGCCTTATCCTAATAAAGGCGGATATAATACAAGAAATCCTCAAAGAAATAATTTCAATAGAGGGAAAAATCCGCGCATGGGTATGCAAAACAGGAAAAGACCTCATAGACCACAAGCAAAACAGTTGTTGGTTAACAGAGAACAATTAGAACAAATTGAATTGTTATATAAACCGATGTTGCCTTTACCAAATCCTGATGCGCATGAAGTAATTGCAGAAAAAATTGGATTAGAACCAAGAAAAGTATTCTTTGGTATTAATTTGATTCGTCAAAAAATGATGCTGCCAAAATTACAATTCCAGAAGAGAAAATTGGCTATTTCACCGGATCAACTTATGGCAATAAGGAGTTTGTATGAACCAATGTTACCTTTACCTCCAATAGGTTGTCATAAAATTATTGCATTACAATTAAGAATGGACGAATGGCGTGTGCATGTCGGCATTGGGCTTATAAGAAGTCAAATGGGTCTTGAAAGATGGAATTCAGACAGACCTGATGCACCGGAAGAATTTAGAAATAAGACTGAGAATGTGCAGGCAGAGGCTGATGTCCAAGAAGAAAAACCAAAAAAAACAAGAAAAACAAAAAAATCTGATGAAAATGAAGATGCTTTAACGGTTGAAACTGAAGATAAACCAAAGACAAAAGCAAAATCAAAAACTAAAAAAAGTGATAGTGAAGATGTAGCTGAATCTGAAGTTGCGCAAGTGTCTGCTGATTCAACGGAAGAACCTGAAAAGAAAAAAAGAGGTAGAAAACCTAAAAAAGCTGATGAATAATACAGAATATATTTCAATAGGTAAAATTCTTAATTTTCATGGTGTTCAAGGTGAAGCAAAAGTTGGGTATTCTAAAAATCAAAAAGATTTTTTAGCGAGTTTGAAGTTGGCTTATTTACAGGAAGATAATACTTTTATTCCTAAAAAAATTAAATACGTTAAATTCAACAACAAATTTGCAATTATAAAATTTGAGGGGATAAATACCATCAATGATATTCTTTTGTATAAAAATTCTTTGATTTATGTTAAACAAAAAGAATTTGAAGAATCATTAGAGGAAGGGGAATATTTAGTTGATGATTTAATCGGTTTGGATGTTATTACTAATGATAAAAAAGTAGGTGTTGTTGTTGGAGTATCTTCAAACGGTGCAAATAATTTATTATCAGTAAAAGGGCTATCTAAAAAAGTATCTCTAGTTCCGTTTGTCGATGCGATTGTACCTCGAGTTGATATAGAAAACAAGAAAATTTACGTAGAAGATATTCAAGGTTTAATAGAATAATGCAATTTGATATTTTAACATTATTTCCTGAAGTAGTAGAACAATATTGTAATTACAGTATATTGAAACGTGCATTAGATAACAATGCCATAAAAATTAATACAATCAATCCAAGAGATTATACTGAATCGAAGCATAAAAAAGTTGACGATACACCTTTTGGTGGTGGAGCCGGTATGGTTTTGATGGCGCAGCCATATGTTTGCGCATATGAAAGTATAGAGAAGAAAGAAAATGTTTGTACTTTAATGATGACACCGCAAGGTGAAACTTTTAATAATGATAAGGCAGCGCAACTTTCAAATTACGACCAAATTATAATATTATGCGGACATTATGAAGGTTACGATGAGAGAATTAGAGATATCATTCAACCGCAAGAAATTTCCATAGGTGATTTTGTCTTAACAGGTGGTGAGTTGCCTGCACTTTGTTTAATTGATTGCATAAGCAGGAAAATTGAGGGTGTGTTGGGCAAAATCGAATCAGCACACGAAGACAGTTTTGAAAATGGATTATTGGAATATCCGCAATATACAAAACCGAGGAATTTTAGAGGGTATGAGGTACCTGAAGTTTTGCTAAGCGGAAATCATAAATTGATTAATGAATACAGATTTGAGCAAATGCTTGAACGTACAAAACAGAAACGCCCTGATTTGTACGAGAAATATATTAATAATTCAACAGTAAACAGATTCTGAAATGAATTCAGAATAGACAAATTATTTTTATTCTTATTGTGTCGTGCTGAAAACGTAGAAAATACGGACCTAGAACATAATTTTCACGTTGTTCAGCATAGACAAAACTTTTATTTTTAGTATGACAAACTTGTTTTACTTGCAGCTAAATACACTATATGTAACTGATAAAGTTTTGCCGTTGTTATTACATTTGCCTTCTGTAGCTGTATCATGAGAAATATCAATGTAATCCATGTTACCTGTATTTATTACCCAAGCTGCACATATTGTTCCATATCTAAAACAATCTGAATAACCATCTGGAGTACCATTTCCTGAATTCATATAATCATCATTCCACCATTTACCACCACCTAATGGTTGTACTCCATTTCTGGTTACATCAAATACAAAAGTGTCTATACCAAAAGCATTTTTACCTTTTTGTGGTCCATTTATATCTACATAAATATTTATACCACAAGAAATGCCATCATAACCAGTTTTAGTAGTAGTTGTACAATTTGAAGATTCTGACTCTTTTATTAGCTTAAATGACCAACTACTAACTGTAATAGCACTAGGTGAACCATCAAAATTATTCCACGTTCCTAATCCTGTATGAAGACGTTTATATTTATTGCTCATACAATTATTAGCAGAATTTCTGCAAGATTTTTGAATTTTCATAAATTCGGTTATTCTATCAAAATATCGTTTGGGTAAATTAGAATCTCCACCTGACCATTTTTCAATAGGTCCATAAACTGCTGTTGCTCTATTGTGAGCTTCGTTCAATTCAGAATAAATTTTTTTACTTTAGCAACTGCTTCGGCTCTACCTGTATTTTTGTTAACATTTGGTATTGTTAATGCAGCGACAACACCGATTATTCCCATAACAATTAGCGTTTCTGCAAGAGTAAACGCGTATGAACGAACGGTTGATAGTGAACTGTTATGTGTGGACTGACGACTATTAACTGTACGACAATTATTAGCATTTATATCATTCTGTTCACTGTCCACTTTAGACAGTCCATCCTTAAATAAGTTACAAATAAAGGTTTTTAGAGATTTAAACAGACCAAAAGCCTTGCTACGAGAGAGTTTAGTGCCAACCCCTACTGGAAATACGCTCTGGGAGCTGATTTTTGCCAATATTAAAAAAAATCATTCTAAACTCCTTTTCATTCTTATTAGCTATTCTATATTACATTGTTATTCAAATTTTTGCAAGTTTTAAAATTATTTTCTAAGCTCTACATTTTTTTCAAATTGCAAAAATATTTCGCTGCCAACTAATTGTTCAAGTGATGCACGTTTTGAATAAAAATCATTTCTGGCTTTCATTTGTAAATCAAGCGCTTCTCTGTAATAAGCATCAGATATTAATATTTGTTCCTTTTTGCCGTTTAATGATAATTTGTAATTATTTTGTCTGTGTTGTGCCATTTTTGTTGTTTTATCAAGGACTTCTCGCGCAGTCATATAATCACAATATCTGTTTACTATTAATTGTTGCAAATCAACGATTTTATGGACAAGAATAATCATATCCGCATCATTAACTCTTGTGTATTTGTAATTAAGAGCTTTTGTATCTTGCCCCATGATATTAAGTATCGAACCTGTAAAAAATGACCCTGTTGATAACAGAGGATTACTCATACTTGCTCCAACAAGCGTTGACATACTTGCTAATGTCATAAGCACCTTTTTAATTGATTTTTCATCCGGCTTGTCTGCATCAGGATTTGATAATTTATATAAAGCGTATTTGATTGTATCGCTTTTTGTCGCTGCACCTTGCCATAGTAATGATAAATCAGCCATCATGTCAGGATTATCTACATCAACCATTGATGATATTTCTTGTGATATTTTTTTTATACTTAAATCCGCATATGTTAATGTTGAACTTTCAACATTTTCAACAGATGATTTCTGTTTTACGTTTTTTGTATTTAACGCATTTTTAACTTTATATTCTTTTTCAATTTCGTTTGTTGTACCAACACGATAAAACGTTGATTTTGGTTCATCTAAATGCTCTAAGTCCATGCTGTAAACAGGTTTTATAGCAAAGATTAATATTAAAATTGGTAATAAGAAAAATTTTTTCATTATTTTAAATTTCCCCCTACAAGTTGAGAATTTAAATTAAATTGATATAAACTAAGTTCATCAACCGCTTTTTTACCTGCCATGCGCTGCAATTCCAAATAATACTTTTTCGCTGATTGTTCAGCCTCAAACTCTTGCAGCATCATGTTATCGTACATTGTTGAAGAAATTGATATATCTAAAATATCGCCTTTATCAAGTGCTTGATTATAATTTTTATTGTATAACAATTCCCTTGCGCGTATATCTTTTAAAGTTACCAAAGAATTTTTGTAATTGTAATATGCTTCTATAATTTTATCTTGCAAAGATTCGATTAATCCTGCTAATTCTATTAATTCAGTATCGGTTAACGGAATTTCTTTTGGCATGTTTTTTTTGTTTAGTAAGTTTTGTGCCAATCTTCCGGCAGCATAAGCACCTGATTGAATATAAGGGTCGGCTCCGGCAAATGACGGAATAAATGAAGCTCCGCTTATTATGGCAGACAGTGTTTTTGACATTAACGAAGAATGAATCCTGCGCTGACTTTCAGGTGTCGCAAGTTTTTTTAATGCAAACTCGATAACTTCATTGTTTTCAACTGTACCTTTCCATAATATCTCTATGTCTTCACAATCTTTTTTATTTTGATATTCGATTAATTCTTTTAAAACTTCTGCATCTTTTATTAAGATTGACCCTTTAACTGTTCTGACAGGTTGTTTTAGTTCAACCTTTTGTTTTTCATGAACATCTAAAGAGACACCTTCACTTGAAAAACATGCCTGTCCTATAAATAAACATAATACACATATCAATAATAATCTTTTCATAATAATGTTATAACACATAATGATTTATAAATCCATGGGTCAACAAAAATACATCTTTTGGTTGTTACTCAACTTAAAAAAAATATATAAAATATTGTTGAGGGAAAGGGGAAGATTAATGTCTATTACTGTAAATGCAGATATTAATAAAGAGGTTTTGAATAATATAACTGTTACAAAATTAATGGAAGATGAATCTTACAAATTGTGTGTTAAAGCTGATGCTTTAAGACTTGCTAATATGTTTCAAGAATCTGTTTCAAAGTATTTACGTTCAATACTGATTAATCGTGAAAATATTGATGCATATTATGGTTTGGCAATGTCTTACAAAAATTTAAACAATTACCAAAAAGCAATAGATACTTTGGATAAGGCTATTGCAATAAAAGATGATGATTTTTCTTTATTTTACGAGTTAGGGGTTTGCTATTTGCTAAGTGGAAAACCTTGTTGTGCGCTTAAATTTTTAATCCGTTCAATTCAGTTAAATCCTGATAATCTTAATGCTCAAATTCAGCTTGCTCTGGCACATGAATTGGTTGGTGAAGAAGAGTTAGCTTTAATGATTTACCAGCGAATTATAGAAGTTGCTCCTGATTTTATAAAAGCGTATAAGCACAAAGCTGCTTTGTTGATGAGCTTAGAAATGTATAAAGATGCTTGTGTTGTATTTAATACCATACTAAAAATAAACCCATCCTATATAAAAGCCTTATTGGGTATGGGTATATGTTTCGAAAAATTACAAAAAACTGTTAATGCAATAAGGTATTATAAGAAATTTTTAAGTCGAGAACCAAAATCATTGCAGGTTGAGTACGTAAAAGGCCGTTTAAACATTCTAAAACGTAACAAGGTTTGTAAAAAACAACTTGCTTTAGTAACCAATACAGTTAATGTTTAATCCTATTTTTTTAATTCGAAAATTCTAAATTCGCTCGGATAAAGTTTTTCAAAGTTTAATTCTCTTTTGTTATCACTCATTTCAACCTTTTCAAAATCTTCTCCGTTAAAGATAAATTCTGAACTTACGTAATATTCCCCGGGTAAAGTAACGTTCTTATCGAAAATATCTTCTCCGTGTTTTATTTTTTTACTTGAATTTCCGTCTTCGTCAGTTACTGTAATTTTTTCTGTTGGTGCTTTGTAATTTGCTACAACTAAAATTGCCGTTTTAGACATTTCTTTTGAGATTAACCAAGAAACAAAACCATCTTCTTCTTGAAGAATTATTTGTGCTTCACCTTCTGTTACGATTTCTAAACTTTTTGCAAGTCTGTTGATTGAGTCGAACTTGTTAAAGAAATGATAATTTTTATTTCTTTTCATAGAAACTTCATTTCCTACCGTATTTTCAACTTCGTTTTGAGTAAATGTTTCATCACCATCAACGTACATTACGGGTCTGTTAGCAAATTTTCCTCCCGGTAGAAATTTATATTTGAACCATTTAAAAATGGCGCCATTTTCACCTAATTGCGCCGGATATTGGTCAATAGCATCAAATTCGCCATCTTGATTGTTATATGTTTTTAGTATGCTCAAATAGTCTTTTGAATACATGCTAACATTGTAGTTTGTTAAATCCTGATTATCATTACATATATTTTGAGGTGTTTTATCAGATTGACAAATTATATCGTTACCCCACAATATATCAAAATGCATATCTTCGTGGTATTCTTTATAAAATTTATCCCACAACATATATTCTGCAAGTACTGCAAAATAAGGAATCTTACTTTTCATACGACTGTTTAGTTTTCCTAAAACGTACGAAGGTGCACGATAACTTATAGGAACACCGTTTTTTGTTGAAAAATCATCAACTATATGGTCAACATGGTCAACTCTAAAACCATCAAAACCATATTTATTTTGAATACTTTCCAAATGATTTATAAACAAATCAATTACAGGTTTGTTAAATTCACCATTTTCCAAAAATGCGAAATAATATGGTGTTTGACAATCTAAATTAGCAAATTCCGTAACATCTTCATCTTTAAAATTGTAGTGTTTAAAAATCGGATATCCGCCACATTCACTCATTTTCTGAAAAACAGGAACTCCTGCTGAACACCATGCTCCGCCGCATAACGTCCATAAACCTTTTGATGTCAAATTTTCTATAACGTTTGGTGTTATATCTTTTTCTGTTAATTTTGCGTATTTGCTTGTTCCTGTTGAATCAGCAATAACCTTCTTAACTTGCTTTAGAATTTCTTTTTGATTTTCTTTTTTTGAAGCAACGAACGAAATTTCCTTTTTATAATCAGAGAGAGCTTCATCAATTTTATCATATATTTCTTGATATTTTGGACTAAACTCAGATGTTCCGTTTTTTAATCTTTGTTTATATAAATTTTTTGTAACTTCAATATCGTCAGAATCATAGTCAGATTCTAAAGTCTTTACAACTTCATCTACTTTATTTGAAATTTTTTCAATTAAATCATTAATGTTATACCAGCGAACCATTTCAGGATTAGCAAGTATGTTTTTTTCAAATCTTCCTGCTTGAGGCAAAACATCATATATAACCGGATGACCTGCAAGTTGAGCCATCTTTATGAATAATTGAACTTGACTTTGTACATCAAGTCCTGTTTCATTTTCCATATTTGTATCGTTCAAACATTCACTAACACTTGAACTCGTAGGTAAATATGCACAACCAAAGTCTCTTGTTTGGAATGGAATTAAATAGATTGTAGTATTAAATATATTCCTCTTTAAATCACCGGTAGGTAAAATTGCAATTTGTTTTATCCAATCAAAGAATTTTCCCGTATTTTCGGAATAATTTCCGTTTCCGAGTGCAGCAAGATTGATTAATTTAATATCGTGTCCTTCTTTTTTTATCCAATCGCTGTCAGTAACGTTGTTTCTGGCTAAAGGACTTACCATGTTATCACTGAATTCAAATTTTCCGTTTTTAAATACACCATTTTGCTCCCATTTAACTTCCAAAACACATAGAGTTTCTGCCGCAGAAAGTTCTTCCAATATTTTTAAATGGGGATAATTTAAATAGCCGTATTTTTCAACAATTCCCCTTAATTGATTTTTCCTTTCTTCCGATAAATGTGAGTAACGAGTGTATTCTTTTAACTTTTCATATATACCATTTAATTTATCAGACTCACTTACAATTTCTTTTTTCTTTAAAAAATTTAACATTAACATATACCCCTAATTCAATTATTACATGTTATTCTAGCATATTTTGTCGAGTATAAACAATATTTTCAATATATTGTAACATTATTTATTATTCTGTTTTTGGTGTATAATTTACATATACTTTTGTGTAAGGAGTGGTAAAAATGAATTTAAACAGATATATAGAGCACACATTATTAAAACAAGATGCGACTAAAGAAGATTTTTTAAAATTATTTAATGAAGCAAAAGAGTATGATTTTTTAGGAGTATGTGTAAATTCGGCATACGTAAAATTGGCTAAAGAATGCTTAAAAGGTTCAAATGTTAAAATTGTTACGGTTGTTGGATTTCCTTTAGGGGCATGTAATTCTGAAACAAAAGCGTTTGAAGCTAAAACAGCAATCAGGGACGGTGCTGATGAAATAGATATGGTAATAAATGTATCTGCGCTTAAAGACAAGGATTATGAATATGTTTTAAATGATATTAAATCCGTAAAGAATGAATGCAAAAATGTAAAATTGAAAGTTATAATTGAAACAGATTTATTAACAAAAGAAGAGATAGTAAAAGCCTGTGAATTATGCGTTGAAGCGAAGGCAGATTTGGTAAAGACTTCAACAGGATTTGTAAAAAACGGCGTTGGAGCAAAACCTGAAGATGTTAAAATAATGAGTGATACAGTATCAAAATATGGATTAGAAGTGAAAGCATCAGGCGGAGTACGTTCTAAAGAGGCAGCTTTAGCCGTAATAGAAGCCGGTGCAACACGTATAGGAACAAGTTCAGGCGTAAAAATTGTTACTGAATAAGTAATAACAATTAGAGAAATAACTATCACAAAGGAATAACGATGGGTGATGAAGATAAGCAGTTTGATGCTACCCCCAGAAAATTAGAACAAGCAAGAAAAGAAGGTCAGGTTGTCAAATCAAAAGATTTTTCAACCGCTATATCTTTGTTGGTTCTTTTTACGGTAATAAACGGATTAGCACCTTTTATATGGAATCAAATTTCACAACTGTTTATTTTGTTGTATGAACAAATACCGACAGCACATATTGATAAAATAGGTGTTCACTATATTTTATTACTTGCAACAACAGCTTCAGTATTAATAATAGGTCCGATTCTATTTATGGCTTGGATTGTTGCAATAATGGCAGATTTTATTCAAGTTGGTCCTCTTGTTGCAACGGCACCGCTTATGCCGAAATTAGATAAATTGAATCCTACAAAATATTTCAAAAATATTATGTCCATAAAAACAATGTTTGAATTGGTAAAGAACATATTAAAAGTTGCAATATTAGGGTTTATTGGCTGGTCAGTATATACGGCACATTTGGAAAGTATTTTGCGATTGGCTTCTATTGACAACAATTTTGCTGTTTTGATTGAATTTGGTAAATTAATAGTTGAATTTATCTTTAAGGCTTGTCTGGCTTTTTTGGTTATTTCTGCAGCAGATTACGGCGTAACAAAATGGAAATTTTTAAAAGACCAGAAAATGTCATTTAAAGAGATAAAAGATGAATATAAGAATACAGAAGGTGACCCGAATGTAAAGGCTGCGTTAAGACAACGTCGTATGCAAATGTTACAAAGAGGTATGATGGACGCAGTTCCGGAATCAGATTTTGTTGTAAGGAATCCAATCCATGTTGCTTGCGCTTTAAAATATGATCAAGCAGAGATGGAGTGTCCAGTTTTAACGGCAAAAGGAACAGAAATGATTGCTCAAAAAATTATACAAATTGCAGAAGAAAACAACGTTCCTGTAATAGACAATCCGCCTGTTGCAAGAGCTTTATTCAGGTTAGTAGATGTAAATCAATATATTCCGCCGGAATTATATAAGGCTATTGCAGAAATTTTGATTTTTGTGTATAATTTGAAAAGAACGCATTAGTAAATTTGTTTCTGTGCGGTGTTGGTAATATAAATTATGCAAATGCAAAATAATTCACGTATACGAGAATACATGGACATTGTACAAAAAGTTGCAAAAGTAGAGCAACGACGTATTCCAATGCACATGGTTGAATATGAAGAGCTGCTAAGTATTGGTATTATTGCTGTTCAGGCGATGATTGAGGGCAAAAATGATACTGATTTAGAACGTTATAATGCTGCATATATCGGTACGGCTGTAAGATGGGCTATCAGAAATGAGTTAAGAAACAGATATAAGTGGTATTCGCTAAAACATAAAAAAGACGAAGAAAGCGAAAATGATTCAAATATTGGTGATGATTTAGATTATGAAAATTCAGATGATGACGGCATAGAAGTTACACCATCAAAAGTTAGAGAAGCTGTGTATGAAACAATTTTGTCTATAGACAGTATTGCTGCTGCTAATTCAGATAATGATTCACCTTTTGATTTTGTAAAAGATACAAAAGCTATGCCTGATGAAGCTGCAGAAATTACGGAAATGAGCCGAATGATAAAAGAAGCTATTGCACAATTACCACAAAAGGATAGAACAATAGTTGAGTATCGTTTTTACAGAAACATGCAAGTTAAAGAGATTGCACAGCACGTAGGGTTGTCATCATCAAGAATTACTCGTATCATTCAAGCTGCATTAAACAGCGTAAGAGAATATTTAACTGAGCACGACCAGCAAGAATATTAATATTAATTTATCTGTAAGTTGATTTAAATTTAAATAATAAAACCTAATGTTAACGTTAATTAAATAAGCTATTGACATATTGGATTGTTTTAATTAGTATTAATTTGTACTAATTAGTGTTAGTACACACAGATTACACATAAGGGAAAAATAAAATAAGGTCGAAATACAAGTCAGGCGTCCTTAGTTCAGTTGGTAGAACGTCGGTCTCCAAAACCGGATGTCGAGGGTTCGAGTCCTTCAGGGCGCGAGTTAACTAAAGGTAAAACAAAATGAAAAATGAACAAATTCAAGCAATAACAGCATACTTTAGAGGTGTAAGAGCCGAATGGGGCAAAATTAATTGGCCTGAAAAACAACAAATTGTTGCTGAAACATTATTTGTTGTCGCTATTGTAGCCTTTTTTACGGTTGCTGTTTATCTGATTGACATCATTTTTAAATCTATCTTGGGTCTAATACATATCGCTTAAGGAAAATTTTATAATATGACAAATGAAGAAAAAGAATTATTTATGGATGAAGCTGAAGTAGTTGCTACAAGCAGAGAGCTTGTGGGAGATTTGGTTGTTGGAGATGGTGTTACATCTTCAAAATCCAAATCAAAAAGAAAAACTAAAGCTGTAAAAAATGAATCTGAAGAAAAAGATGAGAATGAAGTAGTAGAAACAAAACAAGAAAAAACGCCTAAAAAACGTTGGTATATTGTTAATACATACTCAGGTTACGAAAATAAAGTAAAGGTAAATCTTGAAAAACGTATTGAGTACATGAACATGTCTGAAAAAATATTCAGAGTAGAAGTTCCTCAAAAAACTATAACTCAGATAAAATCAGGCAAAAAGACCGAAAAAGATGAAAAAGTATTTCCGGGTTACGTTTTAGTGGAAATGATTATGGACGAAGACAGCTGGTATGTTGTAAGGCACACTGCAGGTGTAACCAGATTTGTCGGTTCTGCTAAAAAACCAATACCGGCAAAAGATAGTGAAATCAAAAAAGTAATCAACAGAACTTCTTCTGATTCACCACAACGAATTGAGCTTGATGTTAAAGTTGGTGATAAAGTTCGTATTACATCAGGTCCGTTTGCTGAATTTGTTGGTGATATAACAGAAGTTTACCCTGATAAGGCTAAATTAAGAGCAAATGTTTCTATCTTCGGCAGAGAAACTCCTGTTGAATTAGAATATAAACAAATACAAAAACTATAAAAATAAATAGATAAGTTGTGGAAGGGACGTCCCGTTATTACCACAGAAAGGAACAAAATGGCAAAGAAAATAGTAGGAAAAATTAAACTCCAAATTGAAGCCGGAAAAGCAAATCCATCACCTCCTGTTGGTCCTGCACTAGGTCAACATGGTGTTAATATCATGGATTTTTGTAAACAATTCAATGCGAAAACTGAATCTCAAGCAGGTTACATTATTCCGGTTATTATTGATGTTTACGAAGACAGAAGTTTTACTTTTGTAACAAAATCTCCACCGGCTCCTGTTTTGATAAAGAAAATTTTAAATCTTCCAAAAGGTTCTGCAACACCTAACAAAACAAAAGTAGGTGAAATCACTCAAGAACAACTTGAAGAAATCGCTAAAATAAAAATGAACGATTTAAATGCAACAACTATGGAAGCAGCTGTTGAAATGATTAAAGGTTCTTGTAGAGCTATGGGTGTTACTGTTAAGCAATAGGCTTACTAATTATGAATGGAAGGACGTTAAAAGTCCGCTACTACCACGAAAGGAAATTTAAAAATGTCAAAATTAACTAAAAAACAACAAAAAATGCAAGAGTTGTTAGAAGGTTTTGAACAACCATCAACCGGTCTTGCAGCACTAACAAAATTAAAAGAAATTTCAGAGGCTGTTTCTAAATTTAATGAAACAGTTGAATGCCATATGAGATTAGGTATTGAAGTAAAACATGCCGATCAACAAATTCGTTCAACTACCGTATTACCTGCAGGTTTAGGTAAAACTGTAAGAGTTTGTGTTATTGCAAAGGGTACAAAGGTAGATGAAGCAAAAGAAGCAGGTGCTGATTTTGCAGGAACTGAAGATATTATCGAAAAAATCGAAAAAGGTTGGTTCGAATTCGATACTTTGATTGCAACTCCTGATTGTATGGGCATGCTTGGTAAATTAGGTCGTGTATTAGGTCCAAAAGGCTTAATGCCAAACCCTAAAACAGGTACTGTTACATTAGAAGTAGGTAAGGCAGTTAAAGATGCTAAAGCCGGTAAAGTTGAATTCCGTGCTGATAAACAGGGTATGATTCACTGTCCTATCGGTAAGGTACAATTCAGCGTTGAAGATTTGATGAAAAACTACGCTACATTAGCAGAAGCTATTTTAAAAGCAAAACCTGCTTCAGCAAAAGGTACATACATTAAATCAGCTTATTTGGCAACAACAATGGGACCTGGTATCAAATTGGATACTAAATCTTTAGCAACTGAAGTTAAAGATTACCTTGGTTAGGCTATAAAGAATTAAAAGCGTGGCATGCTGCCACGCTTTTTTTATATAAAATTCTTGAGGATATTATGAAAAAAGGATTATTTATAACATTTGAGGGTCAAGACGGTTGCGGAAAAACAACTCAAATAAATTTATTAGTCAAATATCTTAAAAATAGCGGTTATGATGTTGTTTTAACGCGAGAACCGGGTTGTAGCGGCCTTGGTGAAAAAATTAGAAATCTGCTACTTGATTATGACGGAGAAGTTTCTTCGGTTTGCGAATCATTTTTATTTTTGGCGGACAGGGCTCAAAATGTTGATATAATAGTTCGTAAAAACATTGAAGCGGGAAAAATAGTAATTTCAGACAGACACACAGATTCAACAGTAGCGTATCAGGGATACGGTCGAAAGTTGAATATTGATAAAATCAATATGTTAAATGATATAGCAACAGGTGGTTTAAAACCTGATTTGACGTATGTTTTTGATATAGATGTAGAAACATCAATGAAAAGGGTTGGAAAAGAAAAAGACCGCATGGAGTCTGCCGGTAAAGAATTTTTTGAACGTGTGAGAAAAGGTTATTTACAGATAGCTAAAAATGAACCAAACAGAGTTAAGTTGATTAATTCTGTTGATTCGATAGAAAATATTCACAAGCAAGTAGTTGAAATGTTTGTTGAAAAAATTAATAACTTGCAAAATTTGGAATAACAATGTAGTATAAAATGGTTAAGAAAATGTAGAGGAGTTTTTAAATGAAAAAATTAATATCGGCGCAAACTGGCTCCCAGACGGCGTTTCCCGTAGTGGGGGGGGGGCAAAGCTAGATATAGCAAGGCTTTTGACCTGTTTAAATCCCTAAAAACCTTTATTTGTAACACTTTTAAGGGTGAACTGTTCAGAGTGAACAGTGAACAGAATGATATAAATGCTAATAACTGTCGTACAGTTAATAGTCGTCAGTTCACCCACAACAGTTCACTATCAACCGTTCACTCACTTGCAT
>JAFRAO010000017.1 GCA_017405375.1 bacterium | reverse complement strand
GGGGGGGGCTAAACTCTCTCTTAGCAAGGTTTTTAGCCTGCTTAAGTATTTAAAAGCCTCTGTTTGTAACTTCTTTAAAGGTGAACTGTTCAAAGTGAACAGTGGAGAGAGTCGTCAGTTTACCCATAACAGTTCACTGTCAACCGTTCACTCACTCGCATTTACTTTAGCCGAAACATTAATTGTAATGGGCATAATTGGTGTTGTAGCAGCTTTGACTATTCCAAACGTGAACAAAAATACAGGTGAAGCAGAAAAGGTAGCCAGATTTAAAAAACTATATACAGAATTATCAGAAGCACACGATAGAGCTACTGCAGTTTACGGACCAATAGAAAAATGGCCTGGGAATGATAGTGGTACAATAAAAAGTCAACAATACATTGATAGAATAACAGAATTTTTGAAAGTGACAAAAACTTGTAGTACAAATTACAGTTCTGCAGTAGAATGCATGACTGGAAGATATGACACTAAAAAAATATTAACTAACACATCTAAAGCCGTACATCCTGATACGTTTTCTGCTATACTGGCAAATGGTGCAAGTTTCGGAGTAAATATGGTGAAGAAATGCGGTAATAATGAAGTTGTTTTTTATGAACATTCAGGGGGTGGCGATGTACATATTATGTGTGGTCGTATAAATTTGGATATAGACGGCCCCAAAAAAGGTAAAAATACTTTTGGCAAGGATTTATTTATGTTAGCTGTAACAAAAGATGGTATAAAACCTTGTGCATGCTATGATGCTTCTTATACATTTATAGGACGTTCAAGTGAAATTTTGGCAGAAGCTAACAAAATGCATTTTATAACTAAAGAAGGTTACTGCGCAGGACAATGGATTATGGATTTTGGTAACATGGATTATTTGAATGTTGACCCTGATACAAGAGTATGCAAGAATAACAGTAATAAACAATTAGGTTATCCTACAACTACTCCTTCAGATGGTAAGACAATCGTCCAAAGTTGTAAGTAAAATTTTATAGAACTTCATCTATTGCTTGTTTGCAAATGGAAATTGCCTCATCTATTTCTGTTTCATTAATTGTCAATGGCGGGTTAAAATACAATACATCTCCCAATGGTCTTAACAACAATCCTTTCGAAAGTGCTTTTTTGTATATTTGATAACCAAGTCTTAATTTGGAATCAAAGTCCTCTTTTGTTTTTTTATCTTTAACAAGCTCTATTGCATTTATCAAATTTATATGACGAATTTCACCTACATTTTTATGTGATAAAAATGTTTCATTCAATCTTTCATGTAAATACTGTGCAGTTTTATTAGAGTTTTCAATAATGTTATCTTCTTTCAATATTTTTTGAACAGCCAACCCAGCCGAACATCCAAGCGGATTACCGCTATATGTATGACTGTGCATAAATGCTTTACCCTCTAAATAATCCGCATAAAACGCATCATATATTTTTTGTGTTGTAATCGTTATTGACATTGGCATATATCCACCTGTCAAACCTTTTGATATGCACATTATATCAGGAGAAACCCCTGCATGATTAAATGCAAACATTTTACCCGTTCTGCCAAAACCCGTTGCAATTTCATCAGCTATCAAAATTACATTGTATTCATCACACAGTTTTCTTAATTTTGTTAAATATTTAGCAGGATAAATTCTCATGCCGGCACTTCCCTGCAACAAAGGTTCAACAATCATTGCAGCCGTTTCATTACCATACTTTTCAAACGCAATTTCTGCTTGTTTAAAGCATTCAACATCACAATTTTCTCTGCACTTTTTGTATGGACATCTGTAACAATCAGGTGCTTGAATTCTGATTGTATCCATCAGCATTGGTTTATATATTTTTGCGTATAAATCCAATGTTCCAACAGACAAAGCCCCAATCGTTTCACCGTGATAGCCGTCTGATAGACACATAAATTTAATCTTCTGCGGATTCCCGGTTTGGTAGTGATACTGAAATGCCATTTTTAATGCACATTCTATTGATGCTGAACCATTATCGGAAAAATTAAACTTACATAGCCCTTGCGGAATTATTTTCATAAGTTCTTCACATAGAGTTATTGCAGGTTTGTGAGAAAAATTTGCAAATATAACATGTTCTATGTTATCCAATTGAGCTTTTATAGCCTCGTTGATTTTTGGATTTGAATGTCCCAAAAGATTGCACCACCAAGAACTTACAATATCCAGATATTTTTTCCCTTCTATATCGTAAAGATATGTTCCTTTACCTTTTTCTATAACAATTGGCGGTAATTCTTCATAATCCTTCATCTGTGAACACGGATGCCATATATATTTTAAATCTTTTTCAACGTAACTATTCATACAAATCTTCCAATCCTTTTATTTCAATAGTTTTTGCATTGTCCTTTACACAAGCTAAAATTTTTACACCTGTTAATTCTTCAATCATTTTTTTATTATCTTTTTCCATAAAATCATTTTCATCAAAATTATTGAGTATAATTCCTTTAATAGGAATATTTTTTGATTTTAAATACGAAACAGTTAATCCCGTGGCATTAATCGAACCCAATTTAGCGTTTGCAACAATTATTGTAGATAAATTCAATTCTTTTATAATATCTTCCAGCCAAATTTTCTTGTCATCATACCTTATCGGACACAAAATTCCACCGGAACCTTCTACCGTTACAAAGTCATGATTTTCACAAACACGCTTGAAATCTTTTCTGACTTTTTCGATTTCAACAGGCTCTTTTTCTCTTATTGCAGCCAAATGAGGTGAAATAGCTTCTTCATAAATATATGAAACCATATCATTTGGATTTTCTGACAAATTAGCGATATCCTTTACATATTTTGCATCGCCTGCAACCAATTCTCCGTTAATTCTCTCGTTTCCGCTTACTGCCGCTTTATAATATCCTGATTTGTAGCCTAAATCCTTTAAATATTTAACTATTAATGCAGTTACGTATGTTTTTCCAACATCTGTTCCAACGCCTGTTATAAAAATATTTTTACTCATAGTCTTACCTCATAACCCAATTCTTTAACCATTTCAAGGTCGCTTGATATTGTTGCTCCTGTTGTTGTAAGCATATCCCCGGTAATTAAAGAATTTATACCTGATTGCAAGCATTTTTTGCCGTTATCTTTTGTCAAATACCTGCCACCTGCAAGTCTTATGAATGATTTTGGATTTATAAATCTGTATATTGCACAAATTCTAAGAATTTCATCAACCTCTAAAAGCTTATTATTCTCATACGGAGTGCCTTTTATCGCGCACAAAAAATTTAAAGGAATGGATAAAACATTCAAATCACTTAACATTAAAGCCATGTCAATTCGGTCTTTCCAACATTCTCCAAGACCTAAAATTCCGCCGGAACAAACTTCTAAACCTAATTCTTGTGCATACTTTATTGTTTTAATTTTATCTTGAGTTGTATGCGTTGTACAAACAGTTTTAAAATAATTTTCAGAACTTTCAAGGTTGTTATGAATTCTTGTAAGCCCTGCCTCTTTTAGTTTTTTTAAATCTTCTTTATCCAACAATCCTAAAGATGCACAAACCTCAATACCGGTTTTTTCTTTTATTTCTCTAACAATGTTACAAATTTTATCTAAATCTTTTTGTGATGGTTTTCTGCCTGAAGTTACAATTGAAAATCTTAAAACACCTTTTTGTTTGTTATTCAAAGCCTCTTTCACAATTGTATCAGAATCCAATAAATCATACCCTTCTACATTTGTTTTATAGAAAGAAGACTGTGCACAATATTTGCAATTTTCAGAACACTTACCACTCTTTGCATTGATTATCGAACACAAATCAAATTGATTATTACAAAAATGATTTCTGATTTCATCAGCATATTTGCATAAATCTTCTAAATTCGCATTTTTCAATTCATACGCTTCATCTTGCTTAATTTTATAACCATCTATAATTTTATTCTTTAATTCTTCTAAATTCATTTTATAACCTCTGAAAGTATTTTTACTAATTCTTTCATATCATCTTTTGAATGAGTTGCATTTAGAGCAATTCTCAATCTTGCCTGACCTTTTGCCACCGTCGGATACCGAATTGCTTTTATAAAAAACTTTTTGTCCATAAGATACTCAGCAACCCTCATTGCTTTTTCCTCATCACCTATTATTATTGAAAATATTGGAGTTTTTGATACTACATCAATTCCGTTTTCTTGAAGCAATTTATTAAAGTAATTTATATTTTCATGTAAATTTTCAACATAAGAATTATCTTTTTGTAAAAGCTCAAAACTCTTTATTGCCGCTGCAATTGGAGCCGCAGAAATCGAAGTTGAAAATATATAACTTCTTGCTGTATTTCTTAAATAATCCGTAAGTAATTTTTTACCTGCAATATAACCACCTTCAGACCCGATAGCTTTACTTAAAGTACCCATTAAAATGTCAGGATGTTCTTTTAAATTATAATATTCGCAAATTCCTCTGCCTGTTTTTCCAAGAACACCAGTTGAATGTGCTTCATCAATATATGAAAACAAGTTATATTTTTTTGCCAAACGTAATATTTCAGGTAGATTTGCAATATCGCCATCCATACTAAAAACAGCATCCGAAACAATCACGCCCTTTTCATACGAAATTTTATTGATTTTTTCCTCCAAATCAGCCAAATCATTATGTTTATATATTATGGTTCTTGCCTTTGAAAGCTTACAGCCATCAATTATACTTGCATGATTTAACTCATCAGAAAATATAACATCATTTTCTTTAAACATTGCAGACAAAACAGCAACATTTGCACAATATCCGCTATTAAATACAATTGCTGATTCGCAACCTTTGAAATTCGCTATTTTTTCTTCCAATTGATTGTGCAAATCGAAATTTCCGCATACTAACCTTGAACCGCCTGTACCTGTTCCGTATTCTTGAAGCATTTTTACGGCATACTCTTTAATTTCATCATTGTTTGCAAGTCCCAAATAATTATTTGATGCAAACATTTTATAATTTTTATCCGCAATTTGAACATCCGAATTTGCATTATTTGTTATAACGCTTTGAGTCCTATATAGCTGATTTTCTTTTAATGTTTCAATATTTTTTTTCAAATATTCCCACTTGTCAGTATTCGTTTTTAATTCAGGAACATTAGTAACAATAACAGGCTTATTCTCAATAAAATCAATTGTTTCTTCCAAATCTTTTTGAGTTTTTCCGTTATATAAAAAGATTCTTCCGCCAAATGTATCCCCAACATCTTTTAACTTTGTAATACGAACATACCCGCTTTTAATGGAAGCAAAATAACCAATAGTATAATTAACATCGTCCGAAATACAAATTTCACCAACTATATGCGGTGCATTAGCAACTTTTGTTGCAAGGATAATAGCCTCTCTAAAATGATTTTTTGATGAACTTAAATTGTATTTATCACTATCCATATAAGTTGCTCTAAGTCCTCTATCCTGTTTTGGCTCTAATCGTTCAAACGTATTAATATCCAACAGCATAGCCCCACGCATAGGCTCAACTTCTTTTAATCTCTCAAAAATTTTTTGTGTACTTTTTACACCAATTTTTTCTAATTCTTTTTGTATTTCTAAATATCCATCTTCTTTGGAATTTACAACTCTGCAAGTTACAGGTAACGCTTTCAATTCAAGGATATTATCGTTTTCAATTGCTTCAACCTTAACATTAACAAAATCGGCACGTCCGTTTTCATGATTCAAGGCTCTTTTTATAAGGGTATTTGCACAATTTGCTATGTTATTTTCACTTACAATCTTTTCTGCGCCTGAGATATGAACACTTCTTCCGTCAATATCTTTGGAAGCACGCATTTTTATGCTGTATAAATTCATTTTTAATTTCCTTTATACTTATCAACACCATAATAGCACGAACAAAACACTTACAGCTATTTTTATAAATTAAAAATAATTTTAACATTATTTTGTTAAAATACTTATTAAACGTCTGTTAGCATTTAAAAGTAAAAAATATTACCTATAATAAATCCTGTTGTTAAATGATTAATCAGTTGTTTAAATAACCGTATATTCCCTCTCCACTTAGGTTTAATATACATAAACAACTCATTTACAGATAAACCTCCTCTGAAGTCATCCGTAATACAATAAACAATTATTCCCTTTTTATCTTCCAAGAAATACCACTTTAACATTCCTGACTGATAAAGATTGTAGAATAACTGAAACACCCTATCCTTAGCTGTAAAGCAGTTTAACTCTTTGTCTGCAAGATTAATCCAATAATTAATCTCAGCTACAGGATTCTTGACACTTTGATTGTTCATAATATTCTTTAAACGTAAAAGAACCACTGCCTGT
>JAFRAO010000002.1 GCA_017405375.1 bacterium | reverse complement strand
ATTTGTAACACTTTTAAGGGTGAACTGTTCAGAGTGAACAGTGAACAGAATGATATAAATGCTAATAACTGTCGTACAGTTAATAGTCGTCAGTTCACCCACAACAGTTCACTATCAACCGTTCACTCACTTGCATTTACTTTAGCTGAAACGCTTATAGTCATGGGTATAATCGGCGTTGTTGCCGCTCTTACCATTCCAAATGTTAATAAAAATACAAATAATGCAGAAAAAGTAGCTAAAGTAAAGAAACTTTATGCTGAATTATCAGAAGCATTTGATAGAGCTACTGCAGTATATGGACCGATTGAAACTTGGAATAATAATATTAATTTTGTACCTTCATTATATTCTTCCCTTGAAAGAATAACCGAATTTATGATTGTTCAAAAAGTTTATACAAAAGATTCTTATTTAAATATACCATGTGTTTATTATCTTTCAGGGGAAGAACATTATTGTGAATATAGTACTGAAAGTGCTTCCGCAATACTAAATAGTGGAGCAACTCTTACTATAAGTGATAGTCCAAGTAAATATAGTCGTTGTGTGTTGGATGATGATTATAATGGTGGCTATGACGGTAGTTGTGGATATATATATATCGACATTGATGGGCCTAAAAAAGGAAAAAATATATTGGGTATAGATTGGTTTGGTTTTGTTATAACAAAAAATGGAATACAACCGTCTGGTGGTGGTAATTGGTGGAATGATGAAAAAATGAAAGATAATTGCTTTTCTGGTGGAGATGTTTATGGTGCAAATACATCTTGTACAGCTTGGGTAATAAATACTGGAAATATGGATTATCTTGATGCATCACATGATGAATCAGATGCAGGTAAATGCAAACATAGCAACAAAACGTTATCAATTGACAACAATGTTTTCAGTTGCAAGTAAATAATAAACTTAATCTTTTTTAAGTGCTTTCTTGCCTTTAAGCCAAAGCATTACAAAAAACAGAACAATTATTAACGATACAAAAATGATTACCAATTCTAAGTATTGTTTAATCCATTCACCGCAAAGCATCAGTACGATACTTACAATAAAAAATCTGCCTGCTCTTCCAAAAAAGCTCGCTAATGTGAATTGCCACCAATTCATATTTAATACACCGCTTGCGATTGTAAAAACTTTGTATGGTATTGGAGTAAACCCTGCGAAAAATACCGCCGCAGCACCGTATTTGTTGTAAAGTGCTTCAACTTTATCAAATTGTTCATGATTTTTTCTAAAAAACCAGTTGAAAATAGGTCTGCCACCAATTCTTCCGATTAAGTAGCCAATCAAACCGCCAAATACTGATGCGAATGAACAAACTGTTGCATACCACAGCGCTTTTTCCGGTTTTGCCAAATCCATCGCAATTAACAAAAAATCAGGTGGCGGTACAAGAAAAAAACTTTCTATAAAAGAGTTTAGTGCTAATCCCCATACTCCTAATGATTGAAAATATGTGTTCATATTCGCGAATATATCATGCATAATTATTATTCCTCTATTAATTCATATAGTGTGCTTGATTCCTGAATGCTAACGTTATTTTGCGGAATTACAAGAACTTTTGCTTTGACAGTTCTGTTGTGATATTCAATTTCAATAATGTCTCCGACTTTTAATTGTTTCGATGGCTTTGCTTGATTATTATTTACCAAAACCCTACCCATATCCGAAACTTCATTTGCAACAGTTCTGCGTTTTATTAGTCTTGAAACTTTTAAAAATTTATCCAATCTCAAATCTTTAATCCCCTTGTCTTAATATTAACATAAAAATTTGCATTTTTTTATTATGTATTATAAAATAAAACTATAAGGAAAAATAGGAATATATGGACTCGACTGTCAGTACGATTTTTAATCTTTTTATTGTAGCTTTTTTATTACTATCGAATGCATTTTGCGTTGCTTCCGAGTTTGCTATGGTTCGTGTAAGAAGAACTAGAATGGAAGAATTATCAAAACAAGGTAATAAAACGGCTGATTTAGTTCTTGAATTACTCAAGGATATGGATAGAATAGTTGGTGCTGCACAACTTGGAGTTACAATTTCAAGTGTTGCTTTAGGTTGGGTCGGGGAAGCAACTATTGCCGGAATCGTAGAACCGATATTCAGTTTTCTTCCGCACGTTTTTCAAGGTCTTGCTGTTCATACTTTCTCTGCTATTGTGGCATTTTCTTTAATTACATTTTTGCATGTGTCTTTAGGTGAACAAGCTCCAAAATTAATCGCTTTGCAATATACTGAAAAAATTACTTTGTTTATAGCTCGTCCGACAGCATGGATGGCTACAATTTTTAATCCTTTAGTAATTCTGTTAAACGGTTTTTGTAATTTGCTGTTAAAAATGTTACATATTGAAAACCCTAAAACTACTTTTGCTCATTCAACGGAAGAATTGGACATGCTCGTTGATGCAAGTTATAAAGAGGGTGTTTTAAATGAAACAGAAAAAGAAATGTTGCATAATGCCTTTAAATTCTCTGATTTAACCGCTAAAGAAGTCATGATTCCAAGAACGGACATGATTTGTATTCAAAATGATATAGGTTTATCCGAATTAAGTCAATTTGCACGTGAAAATCAATATACAAGATACCCTGTATTTGAAGAGGATTTAGACCATATAAAAGGCTTTTTGCACATAAAAGATTTATATACATCGTCTTCTAACGAGGATAATTTTGATGTTAATAATTTGATACGCCCAATATTGTTTGTTCCCGAAACTATTACATTAGATAACATTGTGAGAGAGTTCAAAAAACGTCAAAGCCAAATCGCTATTGTTATTGATGAATATGGCGGAACAGCAGGATTAGTAACTTTAGAAGATGTATTTGAAGAAATTTTCGGTGAAGTTCAAGATGAATTTGATGAAGTTGAAGAAGTTGATATAAAAGAAATCGGTGAGAATTCATTTGAAGCAAATGCAATGTTAAGACTTGATGAAATGGCTAAATTTTTTGATTTGAATGAAGAAGATTTCGAAGAAGAAGATGTTGATACTGTCGGTGGTGTTGTTTTGAAATTATTAGGCAGAGTTGCGCAATTAGATGATTCTGTTGAATGGAAAAATATGACTTTTCAGGTAAAAGAAATTGATGGTGTAAGAATCACAAAAATATTAATTGTTAGACATCAAAATATCGAAGAATTAAGTTTAGAAAAATCAGAGTAGTTTTTTAGTGTTGACTTTCAATAAAAAAATATTATAAGTTAAATGGTTGATTTTCAAGATATTTAAGTGAATATTTTTGCTGTTTGAGCGATAATATAATATGAAGAGAGGTAATTTTTTAATAATATGTTTTCACCAATGATTCAAAATTTAATATCATCAGGAGGACATCAAGCGGCAGTTCAAAGAAGTGCCCAATTACAAAATTACATTAATCATACACAAGTTCAAGAAATTAATAAAACAGATGATATAAAATCTTTTGCCGAGGTATTAAAATCATCTAATGTAGAAAATTCAAAAAGAACCGGTTTTGGTAAATTTTTACAAAAGGAAACAGCCGGCACAGTAGCTTCCGGTTTTGGTAAATTTGGTAGTTTAACAGGAATAAAAAATTTATCGGCTACTACAAATTCAATACCTGAAGTTTCGTCAAAAGCGCCAAAAGCTCAGTTATTATCAATGATTGATAAAGTTGCACAAAAGCATGGTGTAGATGAAAAATTGGTTAGAGCACTAATCAAACAAGAATCAGGATTCAATCCAAACGCTACTTCACATTGTGGTGCTCAAGGCTTAATGCAATTAATGCCTGCAACGGCAAAGAGTTTAGGCGTAAAAGATGCGTATAACCCTGTGCAAAATGTAGAAGGCGGAGTTAAGTATTTAAAAGGCTTGTTAAACAGATATAACGGAAACGTAATACTCGCTCTTGCTGCTTATAACGCGGGTCCTGGAGCAGTAGATAAATATGATGGTGTTCCGCCTTATAAAGAAACTCAAAATTATGTAAAATCCATTTTGGCTAACTATCTATAATTTTTGTTAAAACAAATTCTTATAAATTGTTTTTATATTTTTTAATAATGACTTTTTTTGACAAATTACTTATGTTAAACTAAACGTATGTCAAGTGTTCCATACGTACCATTACATTTACATACTGAATATTCTTTGTTAGACGGTGCTATCAGAATTGATAAGTTGTGCAAATTTGCGCTTGAAAATAATTTTCCGGCTGTTGCAGTAACCGACCATGGTGTTATGTATGGGGATTTGGAATTATATGAAACTGCGATGAACATGAGTAACGAAGAGCAAAAAATTAAGCCTCTGTTAGGTTGCGAATTTTATGTTCATGATGGTGATATAGAAGAACGCGATAAAATGAATAATCCTTGCTATCACTTAGTTTTGATAGCAAAAAATAACGAAGGTTACCAAAATCTTATAAAATTAACTTCTGTTGCTTGGTGTAAAGGTAAATATGTTCATCCACGTATAAATTGGGAATTAATAAAAGAACACCACGCAGGATTAATTTGCCTGTCTGCCTGTTTGGGTGGTGAATTGTTAAAAACACTAATAAATCAAAATTACGACAAAGCAAGAGATTTGGCAAAACAATATAAAGATTTATTTGGCGAAGATTATTATATAGAGTTGCAAGATCATGGATTAGAAGAGCAAAAAAGAACAAATCCTGATTTAATAAGAATTGCTCGAGAATTAGATATTCAAATGGTTATTACTAACGATTCTCATTATCTTGTTAAAGACGATGCAGATACGCATGACACGCTGCTATGCCTTAATACTAATTCTGATAAAGATGACCCAAATCGTTTTCACTTTCCAAACAACGAGTTTTATGTAAAAACTCCAGAACAATTAAGAACGGCTTTTTCTTGGCTGGATGAAGAAGTTTTTGACAAATGTATTGAGAATACAGTAAAAATCGCGGAGAAATGTAATGTAATCGTCAAAAAAACGGATGCATTACCTGCGTATGAAGTTCCAAAAGGGTTTACTACAGAAACATACCTAAACAATTTAGTCTATAACGGTATGAAAAAACGTTATGGTGAAATAACTCCACAGTTGCAAGAAAGAGCTGATTACGAATTGAAAGTAATTGAGGATATGGGATTTGCTGCATATTTCTTGATTACGTGGGACTTTATTCACTATGCAAAAACACACGGTATTCCTGTCGGTCCGGGGCGTGGCTCCGCAGCAGGTTCATTGGTTGCTTATGCTCTTGAAATTACTGATTTGGACCCGATAAAGCATAAACTTTTGTTTGAACGTTTTTTAAACCCTGAACGTTTTACAATGCCCGATATTGATATTGACTTTTGTATTGAGCGCAGAGGCGAGGTTATTAATTATGTAACCGAAAAATATGGTGAAGATAAAGTATGCCAAATCATTACCTTTGGTACTTATGCTCCGAAAGCTGCATTTAAAGGTGTAGCAAGATTATTCAAAGTTCCATTTGCAGAAAGCAACAGACTGGCTTCTTTAATAGATTCTGCAATTGAGGTAGCTCAAACATTTAACGAAAAAGCAAAAACCCTAAAAGATGCAATGCAATATGATGGTTCCGAATTAAAAACTTTGTATGATAATGATGAGCAAATAGTTATTGATCCGATAGAGAGAAAAACTGTCGGATTAAAGAAAATTATTGATTTGGCTATTGGTGTAGAAGGAATTAAAAATAATACAGGAACACACGCTGCTGGTGTAATTATTGCTCCAAAGCCGTTAGATCAGATTTTGCCTGTACAACCGTCAAAAGATGAAGGTGCTCTTGTTCAAACAGGTTATCCGCCTCATGCTGTTACAGAGTTTTTAAGTCTTTTAAAAATGGACTTTTTGGGGCTACGAAATTTAACTACGATATATAAAACTCTTGATGTAATAAAAAATCGTCAGGGAATTGAGGTTGATATTAATAATATACCTTTAGACGATAAACCTACGTATGAAATGCTTATGGAAGGTGATACGGACGGAGTATTTCAGCTTGAATCTGCAGGAATGAAAAGTCTTGTCAAACGACTAAAACCTGACGTTTTTGAAGATTTGGGTGCATTAGTTGCGCTATTTAGACCTGGGCCTTTGGATTCAGGCATGGTTGACCATTTCGTTGACAGAAAACATGGCCGTGAGCAGATTACTTATGCTCACCCGTTATTAGAACCTGTATTAAAAGATACATACGGTACTATTGTATATCAAGAACAAATTATGCAAGTATTTCAGGTTCTTGCGGATTATTCATTGGGAAAAGCGGATAAAGTTCGTCGTATGATGGGTAAGAAAAAAGTTGATGAAATGGAACAACAAAGAGGTTTGTTTATTGAGGCATCAGCTCGTCATGGTATGACGGCAAAAGATGCGGAAGATTTATTTGAACAAATTCTTGCATTTGCTTCATACTGTTTTAACAGGAGCCACTCGGCAGCATACGCATTTGTTGCATACCAAACCGCTTATTTAAAATGCCATTATCCTGTTGAATACATGTCTTGTTTATTATCAAGTGTTTCAAACGATCAAGAAAAAACGCAGCTTTATATTGCCGAATGCAATAAAAAAGGTATAAAAGTTTTACCGCCTGATATAAATAAATCTTGTCCGGAATTTGCGCCTGACGGAGATAATATCAGATTTGGTCTTGCCTCTATTAAACAAGTCGGCGAGGTAGTTGTTGATACGATTATTAAAGAACGTAATAAAAATGGTGAATTTAAATCAATTTATGATTATTGTAAAAGAGTTGATTCAAAAGCAACAAATAAGAGAGTTTTAGAAGGATTAATAAAATCAGGTGCATTTGCAAATATTGAGAAAAGCAGAAAACAACTGTTAGAAAATATTGAGTATATTGTAAATACGGCATCGAAAGAAGCAAAGGCAAAAGAATTAGGTCAAACAAGTTTATTTGCAGGTTTAGAGGATAATAATGATTTTGCAGGAACTCAATTTCATTTATCAGGTTCTGATGAAGAGTTTACAAACAAAGAAATTCAAATGTTTGAAAAAGAATTTTTAGGATTCTATATTTCATCGCATCCTTTATCTTCAATTATAGATAAAATGCAATTTTTAGAATCTAATAAAATTTCTGAAATAAAAGATTTACCTGCTGATAAATTGGTTACTGTTTGTGGTTTAATTTCATCAACCAAACAAATACCATATAAGAATGACCCGTCAAAGGCATTAAGGGTATGCGTTTTAGAAGACTTATCCGGAAAAATTGAAGTTATATGTTTTAATCAATATTTAAAAGATTATGGTGATTTTCTTCAACCTGATAATAAAGTTATTATAACAGGAAAAGTTAGTGTTAGATCTGAAGATAGAGTAAGCATTATTATTAATGATGTAAAACCGCTTGATAACGCTAATTTGTTTATGGTATCAATAAATGATAAAATCAAATACGAAGAATTAGTTGCGATGAAAGATATTTTAGCAAAATATCCCGGTTCAAGTCCTGTAATAATTAAAATGGAAGAAGATGGCGATGAATTTAAAATTGCATCATCACCAAAATTTTGGGTTGATGCAAAATATGATTTGGAACATTCAATTAAAAAGTTTATGCCCGACAAAGTATCTGTTGAAATTAAATCAATAGAAGATAAAATATAAAATAAAGTAAGCTATACTATTTAATGAATTTTTTATTTGAACTAATTTAATTACGAGTTAAAACCTTGTCTATCAATCCGTATTCCATAGCTTCTTGTGCAGACAAGTAATGGTCGCGTTCGCAGTCATTAACAACTTTTTCAACGTCCTGACCTGAATTTTCTGCAATAATTTCAGTTAACATTTTTTTCATTCTTAAAATTTCTTTTGCTTCCAATTCAATATCAGTAGCTTGTCCTTGAGCTCCACCTAACGGTTGGTGAATCATAATTCTTGCGCTAGGTAATGCCATTCTTTTGCCTTTTGCACCTGAACCTAACAAAAATGCACCCATTGATGCAGCTTCGCCTATACAAATAGTTTGCACATCAGCTTTAATTAATTGCATTGTATCGTAAATTGCCATTCCTGCAGTAATAACACCACCGGGGCTATTAATATATAGCATAATATCTTTTTCAGGATTTTCACTGTCAAGTAATAACATTTGAGCAACAATAGAATTGGCAAGTTCATCATCTATTTCATCACCCAAAAATATAATTCGTTCTCTTAACAGTCTTGAAAAAATATCAAAAGAACGTTCACCACGTGAGGATGCTTCAATTACTGTGGGAACATAACTTAATACTCTGTTTCTATCAATATTTTCCATTTTTTCTCCTTTAGTTATAATTCTATAAAATTATTTTATATATTAATAATACCACATAAAAAATAAGGAGTACATTTTGTACTCCCTATTTTTTCCTTTTTATTAACTACTCTTTCAAGAATGATTCATAATTCTTTGCTAAAAGATGAGAGCGTACTTGATTTATCAAATCTAAAGCAACACCAACCATGATTATTAATGAAGTTGCACCAATACCTTGTAATGTTTTTATATTGGTAATATAAGATGCAAACGAAGGTACTAAAGCAATTATACCCAATGCAACAGCACCAATAAATGTTGTTTTACTTAAAATCTTATCTAACGCATCTGCTGTAGCTTTACCCGGTTTTATTCCCGGAATAGAAGAACCATATTTCTTTAAATTAGTTGCAATATCCTTCGGCTGCATATTTGGCATAATAGATGCATAAAAGAATGTTAAAGCAAATATTAATAAGAAATATATAATGTAATACGGAATACCGTCAGGACTTAAGAATTGAGTTAAACTCATAACTGAATTTTTAATCCAGCCGGCAGGCAAGTTTGCCTGACCTACAATGCTTAACGCTGTTGTAGGGAATAACAAAATTGCTATAGCAAAGATTATTGGCATAACCCCGCCCGGATTAAGTTTGAACGGAATGAATGTATTAACTCCGCCATAAACCTTATTTCCGACTTGACGTTTCGGATTGACAATAGTTACTTTTCTAACAGCTTCTTGCATAATAACAATAACAACCATGGTAATAAAGAATATCAAAAGTAACACAAACAACCCAAAACCAAGTGAAGAATCTCTTGAAACCATTTGTGCGGTTCTTGAGGCATAAATAGGAATACCTGAAATAATACCTACAAAGATTATTAAAGAACCGCCGTTTCCAATACCTTTTTCCGTAATCAATTCTGATAACCACATAACAAGCACTGAACCTGCAGTTAAAACTGCAACCGAGCTGATATAAAACATTAAAGGATTTACTCCGGCAACTATTGCACCGGGTAAATGACTCATGTATATCATAAATATCACAGCTTGAAATGCAGCTAAAATAACCGTAAATATTCTTGTATATTGCGATAATTTCCTTCTGCCTGCTTCACCTTCTTCTTTTTGTAATTTTTCCAAAGAAGGAATCACGACAGCCATTAATTGGATAATAATAGATGCTGTGATAAAAGGTCCTATACCTAAAGCAAATATTGAAACTTTACCTAAAGCACCACCTGTAAACAGGTCTAAGAAACCTATCAAATTATTTCCGCTTGCTATATTTGAAAAAATAGCATTATTTATACCAAATACAGGCATTTGAACTCCAAATCTGAAAGCAGCAATCATTAAAATGGTAAAAATAATTTTACTTTTTAATCCTGAGGCATTCCACATTGAAACCAAATCTGCTGATGTTGGCATTTTCATTCTACTTTGTTGCATTATACTAATTCAACCTTTCCGCCTGCTGCTTCAATTTTTTCTTTTGCTGATGGAGTTACATAGTTAGCTTTTACAGTAACTGCTCTTTTTATTTCACCATTTCCCATAACTCTTAAACCTTGAGTTGATGGATGAGCTTTTTTAATTTCTTTTAAGTTATCTAAAGAAATTTCTTCTAATGATAATCTATCAATAGTATTAACATTAATTTCAGCATATTTAATCTGATTAATGATTTTGAAACCTTTTAATTTAGGCATTTGTCTGTAAGATGGCATTTGACCGCCTTCGAAACCTCTTTTAGAACTTCTTCCTGCACGTTGACCTTCTCCGTTTGCACCACGACAAGATGTTTTACCGTGTCCTGAAGCACGTCCGCGACCGAATCTTTTTGATTTTTTAGTTGAACCTTCTGCAGGTTTTAAATCTTCTAATGTAATCATTTTATTATCCTTCTTTCTAATTATTATTACTATTCTTCAACAACTTTTACAAGGTGTGAAACTTTATTAACCATGCCCATAATAGTAGCACTTGGAGCATGTTCAACAATTTGATTTAATTTTCTTAACCCTAAAGCAGTTACAATTTTTCTTTGAGCAGGTGAAGCTCCGATTAAACTACCGGTTAATTTTATTTTAATTAATTTTGATTGTGTTTTAGCCATTTTATAATTCCTTTATATAATACTCAATGTAATAACAAAATTAGTCTATATACTAATTTAACAATTCAGCAACCGTCAAGCCGCGTTTTTTAGCAACATCTGAGAAAGGAGCTAATTTTTGTAAAGCATCTAGTGTTGCATATGCAGCGTTTAGAGGTGATTTTGAACCTAAAGATTTTGATAAAATATTTTCAATACCTGCAAGTTCAAGCACATAACGAACAGCACCACCGGCAATAATACCTGTACCTTGTGCTGCAGGTCTTAACATAACTGCACCTGCACCTGATTCACCTGTGATTGGGTGAGGAATAGTTGTTTTAAAAATAGGAACTGTGATTAAGTTTTTACGTCCGTCAGCAATCGCTTTTTGAATTGCGATAATAACTTCAGCAGCTTTAGCACAGCCTACGCCAACTTGACCTTTTTGATTACCTACTATAACAACGGCTCTAAAACTTAGTTTTTTACCACCTTTTACAACCTTTGTTACACGTCTTATTTGTACAACACGTTCTTGCCATTCTGAAACAGGTTTTTCTTCTGTTGTTTCAATTTTTCTGCGTCTTGAACGTTGTTTTCTTTCACCTTTTTCTCTTGCTACATCTTCAAATTCTTCATGAGTTTCATCTAAAGTTTCATTTGAATTTTCAGCTGCATCAACTTCGGTTTGAACTTCAGTTTGTTCTAATTTTTCTTCTTCGTTTGACATTTTTACCTTCCTTATAAAGTAATACTACAATTTCATATTTTCTGAATACGCCAAAACAAAAGCTGTTTAAGCTTATTGGAATACATATTCAACGTGAGTTTTTCTGACATCTATAATTTTATTACAAAAAATCTGTGAATGCAAGCATTTATTATGTTTCAATTATTATTAATTGTTACAATGACTTAATACTTATCTGAATTTTATTAAAGTTTTTTTGAAAAATGCCGTATATTTGTAGTATATATTACTAACTAATATGGGAGATTTGACCTATGGCGATGGGACCATTGTTACATATGACAGTACTTAATAAACGTCGTATGAAGGATATTGAATTTAGAATGGGTTTAATTAACGATGAAAGAATTAACTTAGCAATGAAGTCGGATAAAGTATCTGAAAAATATCAGGATGCTTTGAATAAACAGACTGTGAAATTTCTTGATTTAGGTCTACAGCATAATGGAGGTCAGGCTTATATAAATCTGAATCTTAATGTGCTTAGAGAAAACAAATATTCTATAAGAAAAGTTGACGGTTCCCCTGTTATATTACAAAAAGAACAAAGATACTCAGATGTATCTGAGGTTCCTAAAGAACTTTTGGATAAAATTGGTATAACAAATTCTAATAATCGATCTGTACAACCACAATGGGGAATCCCTAGTTTCTCTATTGATCTATTAGATACACCTTTTGATCCAAAAAAATTGCCAGATAAAAATGATGTTGTTAAGGATAATGATGATAAATCAGACAAATACTTTGATAGTACCGGGCAAGAATTATCTGCTGAGGAAGTATTACTTCAAGTAAATAATTACTCTGAAGAAATAGTTTATGATGAAGATTTAGTAAAAGCTTTCGAAAAAAATCCTGATTTATTGATTCAAGGTTTAATCAATGGTGATTATATTTTGGAACATTTAGATGAAGAAGAAAATAAGATAAAACAAATTTCTGTTTCTTCAAATTCTTCCTTTTTAGTAGAACATGATTCATCCGGTGATGTTGTGGCTGAAGCCGAATATGATAGTGAAATACGTAAAATAGATCAGAAAGATAATGAATTGGAACTTGAATTACAGAAATTAAATACAGAACATTCAGCTTTAGAAACTCAAGAAGAACAAAATAAAAAATTAATCGAAAATGATATAAATATTTCATTTAAAACATTTGGCTAAAATTTAAGTTTTATTTATAACTAAAAGAGCAAGTGATTTACTTGCTCTTTTTATAATTTATTTTACTGTTATTTCTTTTAATGTTTCTATATATTTACTTGCATAAATTGCTGCAACAGCACCGTCCGCTGCAGCTGTAATAACTTGTCTTAACGGTGTATTTCTTACATCACCTATTGCATAAACACCTGCAATATTTGTATTCATTGTTTCATCAGTGATAATAAATCCTGATTCATTTTGATTAAGCTGATTGTTAATCAATTCTGTATTTGGGGTAAATCCAATATACGGAAATATTCCATCTGTGTTTAAAACTCTTTTTTCATGTGTTTTAACATTTTCCAATAATATTTTATTGACTAAATTTTCACCCTGTATTTCTGTAACAACAGTATCATATATAAATTCTAATTTATCGTTTTTAAATGCACGTTCCTGAACAATTTTATCAGCCCTAAGTTCATTTCTTCTGTGAATTAAATATACTTTTTGGGCAAATTTTGTTAAGTACATTGCCTCTTCAACTGCAGCATTTCCGCCACCGACAACAGAAACAATTTTATCACGATAAAAGGCTCCATCACATACGGCACAGTAGCTTACGCCTCTACCTAAAAATTCATCTTCACCTTTTATTCCAAGTTTTTTGGCTTTAGCTCCTGTCGCTATTATAACCGATTTTGCCTTGAATTCATAATTCAACGTTTTTATTAATTTTATTGTTGATTTTAAATCTATACTTTGAATTTCTTCCATTGGATATTTGTCTATTGAAAACATATCAGCATGTTCTTCAAACTTTTCCATCAAATCATATCCGCCTATTTTTGAAAAACCGGGATAATTTTCTAACTCCAAATAATTACTTGGTTGTCCGCCAAACATGCTTATATCAATAACAGCAACACTTGCTGCGCTTCTTGCCGCATAAATGGCAGCACTTAAACCGGCAGGTCCGCCGCCTAATATGACTATATCATACTCTTTTACGCTCATATTCAACTCCTTTATTGCAAAAATTTGAATCCCTTAATTTTATAAGTTGCCTTTTTATATTCATTTTTAGGCTTTCCTTTTGCATCTTTCTTGGTTATTTCAAGTGCAAGTTCATTAATGCCTTCAAATGTATCCCCATTAATTGTTATTATCACGGTATCCCTATATTTAACATTTCCTTCCTCTTCGCTATGTGTAAACGTTATCTCTTTATCTTCTACATTGTTCAAATATACTTTTGCCGTGGCACCCGTAATTGGATTACCTAATTCTATGACGTTACCGTTGCGTCTTAAGTTCCACAAATTTGTTAAATCTTTTGCAAAACTTTTTTCATCATTAGTAAACGTTCTTGTCGCCTGAACGCTCCATGTTCCAAAAAATTCTTTCGGAACGTTATCTATTTTTGAAATACCTGTTTTTAAGACAAAGCTTTCCTCAGCGAAAACGTATATGTTAATTAATACAAATATGCAAATACTTAAACTTAAAATTAAAATTTTTTTCATTTGTTATTGTTTTGTCATTTTTTCAGTTAAGGCTTTTGCAGATTCTTCATAACCGGCTCTGCCCATCAATGCATATGTATAGTTTTTAGCCTGTTCAACGCCAGGTTGATTGAATGTATTAATATTGTATAATTCTCCGGCAATCGCAGTTTGAACTTCTAACATATACAATAATTGTGCAACGCTGAATGCATTTACTCTAGGTAATGTGATTGTAACAGTCGGACGTTTATAATCCAATAATGCAACTCTTGTAGAGTCAGCTTCCGCATTGATTAATTGATTGATTGTTTTACCGCCAAGGTATCCGATTCCTGTGTAATCAAATATATGAGGTATTTCAACAGTTTTATCAAATTCAGCTACACGAATAAAGTTGATAACCTTGTCATTTGGACCTTCATTATATAATTGAATTTGTGAATGTTGATCTGTTGCCCCCAAAGCCTTTATTGGTGTAGGCCCGCAATTAACCTTGTTTCCGTTTGAATCTTCTTCTTTTCCTAATGATTCTGCCCATAGTTGAACATACCAATCGGAAATATATTTTAATCTGCTTGAATAAGGCATCATAACAGACAAATTTTTACCTTTTTTTGTATCCATTAAATAATGAATTAAAGCATTTTGTGCAGCAATATTGTTATGTATATCAGTATTTTTTAGTGCTAAATCCATATCTTTAACACCATTCATCATATCTTCGATGTCAATACCGACAAGAGCAAAAGGTAATAAACCTACTGCTGAAAATACTGAAAAACGTCCGCCAACATCATCAGGTACAACAAATGTTTTATAACCTTCTTGATTTGCTAATTGTCTTAATATACCTGTTTGTTGATCTGTTGTTGCAACGATATTTTTTCTATATGAATCGCCAAGTTGTTGTTCCATTAAATCTTTTATAATCATGTATTGCGACATTGTTTCAGCCGTAGAACCTGATTTTGTTATAACGTTAACTAATGTTCTTTTTAAATCAATAACTTCTAACAAGCCGCTGATTTGGTCAGGATCAATATTATCCAAAAAGAAAATTCTTGGCATGCCGTTACGTTGTTCCGGAGTTAATAAATTCCAATATGGTTTTAACAATGCTTCTGTAACTGCTATTCCACCCAATGCAGAACCGCCGATACCTAAAACTAAAATATTATCGAACTGGCCTTTTACCATTGCGGCAAATTCTTTAACATACCAAACTGTTTCTTCGTTATAGCCCAAATTCATCCATTGTAGCCATTGACCTTTTTTATCTTTACGTTGGTTTAAATCTTTTATAATTTTTTCAATTATGTCTTTGTATGTTGAAAATTCCTTTTCAATATTTAAACCGTGTTCTTTTCCGATAACTTTTTCATCAACGTTTTTGTAATTTAATGTAATCATATACCCTATATCTCCGTAAACTTGTACTTATTATTCGATAATAAATTTAGCATGACCTATTTCTTTTATAACAGAAACATAATTGATTTTCAAATACAATTTAATAATTTAATTACAAAAACTGCTTTTCAATTTCTTTTTTGTTTTTTATTTTCCCTTTTTCTTTATAAAGTTTTATAAAATTTTGTTCTGATTGCTTGTAGTTTGAAATTGTTATATCAATGGATTTATTCAGAACAACAAAAAAAACAGGAATTCCGATGACTATTGTTAAAACCATTATTACTACTTGGTTTGCAAATGTATATAAATCGTGTATCTTGCTGAATTTATTGAATTTTATGTGTTGATTTTTAATTATTTTGTTGATAATTTCATTACGCTCATCAATGCTTAATTTGTCCATGAATTCTACGTTTTCTCTATCAATATGAATAACATATCTTTTTGTATCGGCATTTTCTTTTTTTGAGCTGTTATTTTTTTCAGGTTTTGTTTCCTGTATTTCTGCAGGTAAATTTTTTTGTTCTGCTTGGTCAGTATTATTTTCATCCTGCACTTCATCAAGAGGTGATTCTATTGATACTGTTATTGAATTGGTCGGGCTGATGTATTCAATATTTTGTTCGTCTTTATTTTCGGCGATGGTGTTTTCTGCAGTCAATATACTATTTTGTTCAGGTGCTTCGTCGGCAATTTCGTTCAATGCCGCTTTCGGCTGTCCTGCTTGAGGGGTATAAATTATGTCATGCCCTTCCATATGCCGTTTTAACTGATTTTGTATATAATCAATGTCAAATTCGAAATCGTCAAATGCTTTCTGTTTGTTGTTATCTGATAAAACGTTATCATCAAATTCAACTTCGGTATTTTGAATTTCTTCCGAGTTCTCTGAATTATTTGTTAATTCTGATTCTAATGCAATTTTTGTATCATTTTCTTCCAAGTTACTACCTCATTTTTTTGTTTGTGGTAAACTGATATTATTATAAGGGATTATTCGTAAATTAACAATAATAGAAATAGATGAATATCATGATTATTGATAAGAAAAAACTTTCAAATTATATACATAAATTAAGTGATATAAAAATTCTTGTAGTTGGTGATATTGCAATTGATGAAATGGTTTATGGCGATACTGAAAGAATTTCGCGCGAAGCACCAGTTTTGATTTTACAACATACTCAAACAAAAATATTGTTGGGTGCTGCTTCTAACGCTGCGCATAACGCTTCAACCATAAATAATGGTAAAGTCAGTGTTATTGGGGTTGTTGGTGATGATTATCAAGCTGAACAGTTGAGGGAAGCATTTGAAAATGCTAATATTAACCATGAATATTTGGTTGTTGAAAAAGGCAGAAAAACTGTTACTAAAACAAGAATTTCAGGTTCATGTTCACAATCTATAACTCAACAAATCGTGAGAATTGACCGCCAAACAAATGATGTTATCAGTAAAGAAACAGAAGATAAAATTATTGAAAATTTGGAAAAGGCTATTTTGCAAGTTGATGCGGTTATATTGTCTGATTATCATATAGGTGTTCTTACAAACAGGATAATTGAAAAAACAACTGAGTTGGCAAAAAATTATAATAAAATTGTTGTTGCCGATGCTCAAAAAGATTTAGCAAATTATAAAAATGTAACATCAATGACACCAAATTTGCCTGATACACAAAAATTCTTTAACAAAGTTTTAAAATCTAATGAAGAAATTGCAGAATCAGGGAAAAAAATTATTGATATGGTTAATGCAAAAGCTATGTTAATCACTTGTGGTGCAGACGGAATGGTGTCTGTAAACTCAGATGGGACTTATGATGTAATTCCTGTGTTTAATAAAGCTAAAGTTTTTGATGTTACAGGTGCCGGAGATACTGTTACCGCATTATATACAATGGGATTAGCAACAGGTGCAGAACCGTTATATGCTGCCATAATCGGAAATATTGCTGCAAGTATTGTTGTTAAACAGTTCGGTTGTGCAACTACTACAATTAGTGAATTAATTGAAACACTTAATAAATTAGATATATAGGAGAAATATTATGAATTGTTTTATTAGTAAAGTTAAAGATTTATTGTTAAAATTAAAAGTTACTGATTGGATTATTATTGCAGGTATTGCTCTTGCGCTAGTTGTGGGATTATTAACATTTTTCCATTTTAGAGGAACTGCTGATAAACAAATTGAAGCTCAATCTATGATTGGTTTTCAAGTATTCTTAAGGGGTGTTACTTTAACCGGTAGTGAATCACCGTTAAGACCAAATGACGAAACATTTATTACTATTAGAAACGTTCCTTATACTAATTTAAGAATTGCTGATGTAAAAATTGATTCTAAAAAAACGATATTACCAAATCCAAGACCCGGTAAAGATGCATTTATAATGATGGAAGATGTTTCACAAGCATTTCTTTATGATATTGTCGTAACTTTGGTTGTTGAAAATGCAAAAATAACAAAAGACGGTGCTGTTATAGGTGGTAATAAAATTAAAATCGGCTTGCCTGTTACTCTTGAAGGACCAAACTATAAATTAAACGGTACAGTATCTGATGTTAGAATATTGCAACCTAAAGCAGATGAAAGTGAAATGCAAAAAAATACTTCTCAACCGCAAGATAATAATGCTTTGGAACCTGATGTAAATAAACAAGAACAAAATTTGAATTAAGAAAATGATTAATAGTATTTTTAATTTTTTACAAAATAAACTAAATTTTATTTATAATAGTAGCACAATATTAAAAAACATAGATTTTTTAATATTGTGCTCCATATTGATGGTTTTTGTTTCATCAACTTTTATGTCGTCCGATTCGATAGGCATGTTTGCTCTTGCCACTATTATATTGACTTTTATTAATTTAATTTTCAGATTAAATGATAAACTTGAGTGCAATAAGTTTGAAATATTTTTGTTGATATATTTTATGACAACGATTATAAGTTTGTTCGGCTCATCAATGTTTCATCTCAGTTTAAAGGGATTTATGAAAATTCTTATATACTTGGGTTTTTACGTTTCAGTAGTTCAATATTTAAAAATCAACAAAGATAAGATAAAAATAATTTTGTTTACAATAATAGGTTGTGTTTGTTTCGAAACATTAAACGGACTTTTGCAAACAGTAATAAGACCTGAGGCAATTTCGACATGGCAAGATATTTCTTATTTGAATCCGGAAGAAGTGATAACAAGAATTTATGGAACATTGAAACCGTACAATCCGAATTTATTTGGTGGTTATTTGGTTGCAACAATTCCTGTTTTGATGACGTCTGTTGCATATTTCATATACAAAAAAAATAATATGCTAGCTCTTATATCCGGTTGTTTTTCTATTGCAGCTTTGCATGTTTTATTCCAAACAGGTTGCAGAGGTGCATATTTGGGCTTATTTGCAATAATAATATCTTTAGTGGCATTAAGCGTAAGATTTTTTTGGAATAATTACAAAAAAGTATTTTTAACAGTATCCGGGGTATTGTTATCGTTAGGTACGATTTTTGTAATGTCTGTAACATCTTTGAGATTAAGGATTCTGTCTATTTTTATAATGCGTGGGGACAGTTCAACTTCGTTTAGGTTTAATGTTTATAATTCTTGTTTAAATATGCTGAAAGATAATTGGCTTTTGGGTATCGGGCTTGGGAATCAGAATTTTAGAGAAATTTATGGCTTGTATATGAAAACAGGCTTTGATGCTCTAAGTGCATATAATATATTTTTGGAAACAGCTTTGGAAAGCGGTATATTTGCACTTTTGTCATATGTCGTATTTTTGGTTTTAGTTTTGTATGAAGCAATAAAATTTGTGAAAAATAGTGTAGACGTTGAATCTATATTTTACGTAATTGCAGCAATTAGCGTAATTATAGGACTTATTGTGCATGGTTTTGTTGATACTGTATTTTTTAGGCCCCAAATTCATTTCATATTTTGGACAGTGATTGCAATTATTCGCACAATTTGTTTACCAAAGGTTAATAATTAAATTTCATAAATAGAATATTATATTAGTTTAATATGTATTGAACTAGGACAAAGGGTTGACAAAGATATAGAATCCTAGTATTATATAGATATGCATAAGCAGGTAATGGGCCTGTGGCGAAATTGGTAGACGCACTAGACTTAGGATCTAGCGCAGCAATGTGTGAGAGTTCGAGTCTCTCCGGGCCCAGTTTAATAGACGACCGAAATAAATCGGTCGTTTTTTACTGTTATGACACGTTTTCGTTAGTTCTACCAAATTCAGAAGAAATTAAAAAAATCTAAGATTGTCTATTAGTCTCCAATTATAGCCTCTTTGCAAAATATCCAAGAGGCTATAATTTTGGTTAAGCAATGTTCGCGAACTATACAAGGCGGAGCCTTGTCGGGAGTTCGGCGCAAGTGAGCTGAGGCTGGAGAGTTTTTGTCAAAAGCCGATAGGCTTGCGGACAAAACTCGGAATTGCCGTTAATCGCGAATGAGCAAGTGAGCTATACCCTAAAAAGTGGACAATTAAAAGTTGCGAGTGTGGTATAAGAAAAAAGAAAGGGTACAGAAAATAGAAAATCTTGCTGTACGTAGTTTAAAAAAATTTTTATCAATCTATATGTGAAATTGCACTGTCTGTGAAAATATAGGAAAAATATATAAAATATAAAACAAAAAGACCCCTGACACGGGTCTTTATAGTTTTAAAAGTGGTGCGCATGGCGCGATTCGAACGCGCGACCTATCCCTTAAAAGGGGAGTGCTCTACCTGCTGAGCTACATGCGCTCACTTTTTAATTCAGTTTACCTTGCACTCGGGGGTGAAACATTTAACTATTCACCTTTTAGTCGAGTTTCTCAAAAGAAACTACCGAGTTATCAAGTACAAATCTTTCGACTTGGCGTATCTTTAATCTATCAAGAACATAACTGATTGTCAACAGATTTTTTAATAAAACTTAAAAATATTAAGTGAGTGCAGATTTAATTAACATCTTTTATATGATAATTAAATCTACTCATGTATTCAGCATATTAGAGCAAACGAGAATCATTATTCATTATATTGAATTACTTTTTTGGCACATTCAAACATGGAATTTATTAAGTTAGAATTTGAGTAAATATTCATTCCGCCTAATTCAAGAACTTGTTTTACTCTATTTTCCCAAATTGGGTAAATGTCTTCTGATGATAAATCTAATATTTGCCCAATTAGAGCTAATTCTTTAAAATCTATTGGTAGTGGCAGTGCACCACGTAAAATATCTACTGCATCAAGTCTTTTTTTCCTTGGAAAAGATTTTAAAAAATTTATTACACTCAATTTTTTTGCTGCAAGATTATTTTTTAAAAATTCAACTGATGCATCAATCAAAATTGGTTCTTGCGGAATTTTATATTCTTCAAATTCTTCAGGTTCAATTTCCATAACAGTTGCTATTCTTTCTATTGTTGTATTTCTTGTTGAAAACGGTATGGTTTCATCTATTAAATTATATACGTATGATAATGTTACACCTATCATTTCCGCAAAATCTTTTTTATGTAATCCGGTTTTCTCTAAAAAATTCGCTACTTTTTTTGAACTTTTTTCTTTAATAATTTGCTTATTTGTGTTTGCTTTCATTTATAATTTCCTCTTCTATTTGTAATTTTATTTCTTGTTTATAAGTTAATTATTTTATATAATTTTGTTAAGCGTAAGTTAGATAGTATTGTTGGTAATATATATTTAGGTTAAAATTATAATTAGAATGTTTATATATAAACAGAAAGGTGTGTTTTGAAATTAATAGTTGCTTTAGGCAATATTGGAGATAAGTACTTATATACTCGCCATAATGCAGGTTTTATGGTTGTTGATTTAATGAGTTTAAATTTTAATTTTTCTTATAAAGAAGATAGCAAATTAAAGTGTTTTTTTGCAAAGACCAAAATTAATAACTCGGATGTTTTGATTATAAAACCTACTACATACATGAATTTGTCAGGTGAATCTTTAAGTCTGGTTAAGAATTATTATAAGGTGAATAATGAAGATATTTTAATTGTACATGACGATATTTCAATAGAATTAGGACGTTTAAGATTCAGGGCAAACGGTTCTGATGGTGGGCACAACGGTATAAAATCAGTTATTCAACATTTGGGCACAAATAAATTTGACAGATTAAAAATTGGTATTGGACCACAACCACCTATACCTTCTGAATCTTTCGTTTTACAAAAATTTTCGCATGAACAAGAATTCATTTTAAAAGAATCATTAAAAAATGCAGTAGATGCCATCTGTTTTTATTTGGATAACGGTATTGAAAAAGCTCAGAATAAATACAATTAAATTAGCAGATGATACAATATTAATTAATAATGTTTTATGATTTAATATATATAATTATTTGAATAGAAAGGTAATAAAAATAATGTCAATCGAATTAGCAGAAAAATATGAAACAGAAGAACAATACGACAAAGCGTATGATGAATACAAAAATTTACTTAATGCAAGTCCTAAAAACATTGATTTATTGCAAAAAGTTGCTCATCTGGCGTGCATTTTAGAAAAATATGAAGAAGCAGAATCGTGTTTTACAAAAATATTAGAAAGGGATAAAACTAATTTGCTTGCCTATGAACAATTAATGGATATGTTTATCGATAAAGATAAATTTAAGTATTATACATACAGAGGTAATTTACATGTTTTGCAAGGACAGTTAGAACATGCTGCAGGAGATTACCAAAAAGCATTAGGCAAAGCTCCAGAAGAAGATAAAGCAAATGCAACACGTTTTGTTCTTGCAAATTTATATTTTCAGCTTGGTAAAGAAAATAAAGCTATTGATGAATATTTACGAATATTAGATACACATGAAGCACCGGAAGAAGTTTATATAAATTTATCTAAAATATATGAAAATCAGGGTATTTTATCAAGTGCTCAGGAGATTCTTGAAAGAGCTATAAAAGACGGGCTTGAATCTGATAATATTAAAAATACGTTAACCGAAATTTATTTAAAGAATAATAGGACTGACGAGGCTTCCAAACTTTCCAAAGACGAACTTGTACAATTAAGATGTTTGTTGGAAGATGAAAAATTTAGTGAAGCTGAACAAAAAATATTAGCGTTAAATGATAAATACAGAAAAAATCCGAAATTTTTAACTTTAGTTGCACAATATTATTATTCAACAAAAGACTATGATAAAGCTCTTGAGTATGTTATGGAATTTGCAAAGTTTGATAAAAATTCACCATTAATATACCAAATGCGAGCATTAATATATGAAGCAAAAAATATGGCATTTGAAGAACATTATAATTGGGGTAAATACAATCAAATAAGAGGAAACCAAGATGTAGCAATTAATGAATATCTTTTAGCTCATCAAGCAAATGCGAGTGATTCTCAATTAGTTTTGCAAATAGCAGAATTACTTGATGAAATTAAAGATTCAACTCGTGCTATTGAATTTTATGAAAAATTATATAATCTTGAACCTGAAAATGCAAAAGCATTAGAAAAACTCGGTAAATTCAGATATGATATTGGCGATTATAAAATGACCGTAAAATATTTTAATAAACTTTATGAATTAAAAAAATGCTCATCAGAAGTTTTAAAAATACTTGCGGTTTCGTACGAAAAGATTAAAGATGTGCAAAATGCAATAGAGTTTTACAATAAGTATTTAAAATCTTCTGCTATTGCAGAATATGAAGTTGCAGAGATTAATCGTAAAATAGATAATTTAGAAAAGAAATGCAAAAAATATGGTGAAAGTGATGTTTCAAATGACGGTTTAATTGGCGTTATTATGAGATTATTTAAGAAATAATCAAAATTATTCGTAGAATTACTTAGCCTTATCAGAAAAAAATATTAATATATTGTCGAATTATATTTTTTACTTGATATTTCATAATTGGATTGTAGTAAAAGTAAAGGAATTTAGTTATGAAATACGTGAAACTTATTAGTTATCTTTTGGTTATTGTAGGTGCCATTAACTGGGGTTTGGTTGGAATATTTAATCTTGACCTGGTTGCAAAATTGTTTGGTGATATGACATTATTATCAAGAACAGTTTATACTGCTGTAGATATTGCAGCAATAGTATCTATAATAGCTATGTCTATTGACGAGGATTCTTGTTTATAGCATTTTAAGATAACTATGCGGGTCGATTGATGTGGTACAATCGGCCCGTATTTAGTGCTATTTAATTTGAAATGTACATTTAGTGCAGTAACCGCGAGGAACATAAACAACATTGTCCTCAATATCGTACATGGTTTCTATGCGAACGTTTAATAAAGAATTACATTTCGGACAATATAATTCTGTTTCGCCATTCAAAATTCTTTGCTTTAAAACGTCCATTTCTTCCATAGGTACTTCGTCAAATTCAAAATTCTTTTCTAATTTTTTAATCTCATCTGCAGTGCATCTTAATCCTTTGGATAAATTCTGTCTTACGGTTACTGATAAAAATAATTCGTGTCCGGCTTCAATTTCTTCTATTATTACTGCCGGTACGTTGCATTTTTTTGATAAACCGAGTGGAGTTAATCCTAAATTTTCGCGTCTGCTTTGTACAAATTGTGCTAATGTTTCTTCCATATATAAATTATATTAAAAAACTCATATTAAAACAATTTTTAAATTTCATGTTACATTTTGTAAATTTGATTTTGTATTAGCGCAAATAAAATTTTTATATGTATTTAAATATTGTAAAACTATTTAAAATTAAAATGTGTAATTATGTGTAGTTTGTACTTAATAAACATTCTAATTAATAATCACTTAGTATATAATTTAGTGACCAAAAAATTTAATAAATAGCTCATAGGAATATTTAGCGTGCATTTTGTAGTTGATAATCTAATTGAAAACAATTTTAATAAAAAATTATACGTAGATTTACCGATTAAAAATGATTATATTCCATCTATGAATGTTGAACAAAAAGATGTACTTGATATTTGCGATGAAAATCTCTCTAATTTTGTATTTCGTCATAATAATCATCGCTT
>JAFRAO010000016.1 GCA_017405375.1 bacterium | reverse complement strand
TGATGACAGCAATGAATAATTGCGCAGCTATTCAAAGAGATTTCTTGTACCTTAATAATAAACTGAAACAGGTATGTTCAAAAATTAATGTCCAAAACGCTATATACACGCACAGTATGGCTCAAAAAGTTTTAGTTTAAAATAGATTTAAAAATATACGAGGAAAATTAATCATAAGCAATCAAAAAGTCCTATAAAAGGACTTTTATTTTATATATTTATATATAAATTTTTGCAGTTAATACATTTTTATTATCAACATATTCATATTTGACAGAATCCATAATTTGTTTTACAAGAAATATTCCTAGTCCGCCAATTTGTCTATCTTCTAATGATAAATTTATATCCGGATTCTCTTTTTGTAACGGATTAAAATATTTTCCACCATCAACAAATTTTAGTTCAATTATGTTTTCATATTTTTTGAAATACATATCAATATTACCTATTTCATCCGTATATGCATAATTTGCTACATTTACAAAAACTTCTTCTATAACAAGCGTTAATTTGTTTAACAAATCATTTGAGAGATTTTCTTCATTAACAATACTTGAAATCCAATCATGTACTTCATTTAGATTCTGTAATTGAGCAGGTAACACTAAATGCTTAATCTTAACATCGTTTTGTTCAATCATATTTTCGCAATCATTATACTTTAATGCTAACATTGTAATATCATCAGCTTGCTCATAACCGTTTGCAAACTCATCAACTTTTTCCTGTACTGTATTTATTATGGTTTCAACGTTGTTCTCAACATTTTCCAGTACATTTATAAGTCTATTATTGCCAAAATACTCGTCGGATTCATTTATTGCTTCCGTTACACCATCGGTGTACAAGAATAAACATTCATTCTTGCTTAATTGAAAATTGTAGTTTGAATATTGAATATTTGATTCAACACCCAAAACTAAATCCGGACTAAATGTTATATTTTCAATGCTAACATCTTTCTTTATAAATGGCTGATTATGACCTGCATTGGAACAATTTATTTCACCGGTTTTTGTATTTAGAATTCCCAAAAACATTGTTACAAATAAATTTTCAGAATTACTTTCACAAAGTCTTTTATTAACATTTGTCAGAATTTCTGAAGCTGTTGAATTGTATTTTGAATAATTTTTAACTAAAGTTATAGCTCGCATCATAAACAAAGCCGCCGGTACACCTTTGCCTGAAACATCTGCAATTAAAAATAACAGATTATTCTCGTCAATAAAGAAAAAGTCATAAAAATCACCGCCAACAAGTTTTGATGTTCTCATTGAAGCATATACATCAAAATCTCGTCTATTTGGATATGGTGGGAATTTACTTGGCAAAACCGAATGTTGTATTGATTTTGCAATATTTAATTCCTGCTCAATTTTTTCTTTTTCTAATTTAATTTTATCATTTTCCATAATTTGTGTTTTTATATTTTTAGTCATTTTATTAAACGAATTAGCTAATTTTGCAAATTCTTCAGGATTATCAATTTTAATTTCTTCATCTAAGCTGCCATTACCTATTTTTTCTGCTGTTTTCATCAAGTAATTTATAGGCATAGAAACATGTTTTAATAATATAACAAAAATCATCAATGTTATTAACACAGAAATTATAAATAATACGAACAATCTTATTTTAAAGTATTTTTTTAATTGAGCATATAATTCATCTTCCGGTACATTGACAATTATAATCATATTATTTTCGATAAAATGTTGTTTAAAAGATAAATATATTCTGTTATTATACTTTATTCGTTTTGCATTCTTTAGATTTTTGGAATACCAAGGGATATTTTTTAAGGATTTTCCTATAAAATCATTTTCGTTAACAGATTTATCTGTTAAGCTGATAATAAAATCATCATCTTCATCCGCAAATAGTACAAAACTATTTTCAGTTGGTTGAATTGTGTGTAAGTTTTCAATAATTGATTTCAAATCCCAATCAACTGTAGTAATTCCTACAACTTTATTATTTTCATTATAAATAGCAGTACCAACTGTTGTCATTAATGCTCGTGAACCGGAATCATCATAATACGGTTTTGTCCAAACAGCACGTTGATTTTGTAAAACGTAAGATTTTATTGTTTTATACCATGTTTGATTAGGATAATCATATTTATCATTTGAAAAATTATTTGAATCCAAAATTACATTTTCATCTTTTATGAAAGCATAAGAGCATAATCTTTGATTGTTATGAAATTTTGGTTCATACCAAATTCCACCCCCAATCGCTAAAGATTCTTTCTTAAAAAATCTAAAAACAAACAAATCTAAATTGGCTTGTTTTAATAAATTTTGTTCTTTATACAAAAACTCACCAAAAGTAGCCATGTCCAAAGCATCTTCTTGCAAATGTAAAACTGTCAATTTTATTTTTTCTGAAAAATAATTTATTGAAAGAGCACAGCTATTTTTTTTAAGATGTTTGTTCACGGAAAACTCCAAGAATGATATTGTAGTCAACAAAAGACATAGAACTAATAACATTCCTAAAGTAAAGAACAATAATTTATTTTTAAGCGTTTTAATCATAATTTATAATTTTTAGAATCTTTACAAAACCTGTCATTTCAAGAACTTCCATAACTGCATATTGAACGTTCATTAATTTCATATCGCCATTTTTTGCTTTCATTGTTTTTTGGCATTCAAGCAACATTCTCAAACCCATACTGGATATATAAGCTACTATTGCAAAATCAATAACCAAGTTATCAACAGTATCATCAAGATTATCAATAATTGTTTGACCAAAATCAACGGCTGTATTAGTATCTATTTTCCCATCTACCGTAACCAGTAATGATGAATTGTTTTTTTGTAATTTTATTTCCATATTTTTCCCCTAAATATTACCTGTAGAACTATTTTTATCATCTTCTAACGATTTCAAATCAATATCTTTAGAATCATCCTCATATGACAAATTTTGATTAATATCAATATCAACATTAACTTCTGTTTCAACAACTTCTATATCAGCTTTTTGATAATCTTTTATTTTACCGTCTTCAAGTTTAACCTGAATACAATTATTTAAAAAATGTAACGCGCAGACCTTACCAAGCCCATCTGAAGTCATAACTGAAGCACCAACAGGCGGCATTCCTTTTGCTGCTTCTATATAATTTGAATATTCATAATTTAAACAACATAGCAAACGTCCGCAAGTACCTGAAATTTTACCCGGAGTAATTGGCATTCCTTGGTCCTTTGCTAATTTTACATTTATTGAACCGAATTTTTTTAAAAAAGAACAACAACAAAATTCTTTGCCGCAAATACCGCAACCTTCCATAATTGAGGTTTCATCTCTTACGCCAATATGGCGTAAATCAATTCTTACCCTTTTAAATACTTGAGTTAAATCTTTTAATAGTTCTCTAAAATCAACGCGTTCAGGCGCAGTATAGTAAAACGTTATTTTTTTTCTGTCAAATGTAATTCTGGTTTGAACTAAATTCATCACAAGTTTATGCTTTTCTACCAGTGATTTACATTTAAAAAATGCTTCAACTTCTTCTTGTTTTATTTTATCCAGAATCTGCAATTCTTTTTCATTCAATACACGCAAAACTTTAAATGGTTGTGGTTTTTGTTTATCTTTTTCCCACAATTCAACTATTTTATCATTTACGCATATAACTTTTAGTGCTTCTTCACCTTTTTCCGTTCGAACAAGCACTGTATCACCACAATTCACACTGATATTTTCAGATATATCAAGCGGATAATATGCATTTTTCAAATATCTTACTGCTAAATTTGTCATTAGTATTTTTCTTCTTCTTTCAATTTTCTGTTCATTAATTTTTCTAAAACTTGTTTCGGTGTAATGTCTGTGTATAATGCTTCGTAAATTACAGAAGACACAGGTACTTCTATATTCAATTTTTTTGCCAGTTCACATAATGCTTTTGCTGTTTTTACACCTTCTGCGACAGAACCAAGCTCATTTAAAATATCATCAATTTTCTTCCCTTTTGCAAGCATTGCACCTACTGTATGATTTCTTGACAATGGACTAGAACAAGTTGCAATCAAATCGCCCATGCCTGAAAGGCCGTAAAGAGTTGAAGGATTTGCGCCTAATTTTACGCTTATTCTAACTATTTCTGCCATACCGCGCGTTAATAGAGCACCGTTTGTATTATCACCTAACTTCATTTCTGCTGCAAAACCTGCAGCTATTGCAATTACGTTTTTTAAACTTCCGCCTAATTCAACACCTATCACATCTGAATTAGTATATAATCTGAACTTATTTGGAACATTTAAGTGTTTTTGTACAAACTCTGCTGTTTTCATATCTTCACTTGCAACACATGCAGCAGTCGGGCAACCGTTTAAAACTTCTCTTGCAAGTGTCGGGCCTGAAAGAATTGCTAATTTTTGATTTGGTAAAACATCCTTTATAACATCAGACATTGTCATCAATGACGGTAATTCTAAACCTTTTGATGCGTTTACTAAAATTTGTTCTGATTTTATGCCGGCTTCTTTCAACTGTTCACAAACACTTCTCACACCGACAGTCGCAATAACCGATAAAATAATATCTGCATCTTTAATTGCAAATTCTAAATCAGAAGTTATATCAATTTTATCTTGTAATTGAATATCCAATGGTTTTGAAATATGTTTTTTATATTTCAACTCGTCTGTTAAATCTTGTTCTCTTGACCAAAGACAAACTTTATCAAAATTATTATTTAATAGCCAAGCCAAAGTTGCCCCCCAGCAACCTGCACCTAAAACTGTTAATTTCATACTACATCCTTTTCATTTAAAACTTTTCTCAAAATTCCATTATGTCGTTTAAGTTCAATTCTTGCCGGTTCGATATCTATATTTTTCATAATTGATACGACTGCTGTTTTAACTTCCCAGTTACATTTTTGAAGAACTTCAAAAGCCTTTGCATGAGTTGCATTTGCTATTTGCGCAACTATTCTTATTGCTCTGTCTTTTAGTTTTTCATTTGTCGGATTTAAATCTATCATAAGATTTTTATATGTTTTACCAATTTTTATCATTGAACCTGTTGAAAGCATGTTTAAAATCATTTTTTGTGCAGTACCTGCTTTCATTCTGCTGGAACCCGCAATAACCTCCGGCCCCACTTCAACACATATTGTCATTGTCGCTTCATCTATAATTCTTGCATTTGAATTGCAAGTAACAGCAATGGTTTTAACATTTTTTTCATTCGCTTTTGATAAAACTCCTAACAAATATTTTGGATTCCCGCTTGCTGATATAACCACCGCAATATCATTTTCGGTTAATATTTCAGCATCTTTTTCACCCAATTCAAAATCATCTTCCGCACCTTCAACAGGTGTTCTAAAAGCTGTATCTCCGCCTGCCATTATACCTTGAACCATTTGCGAATCTACACTAAATGTCGGCGGGCATTCAGAAGCATCTAATATTCCCAATCTTCCTGAAGTCCCTGCACCAAAATATATTAATCGACCACCCGACAAAAATTGTTCAGATATTAAATCTATTGCTTTTGCTATATTATTAATTTCTCTTTCTACTGCAAAAGCAACAATTTTATCTTCGTCATTAATCTTTTTCACAATACCTATACTATCCAATAAATCAATATTTATGGTATTTTGATTTAAACATTCCGTTATTACTTCACTCATTATTATCCTTAAATAAGCTGTACCAAATTTGCCATTTCAATGGCGGATTTTGCAGCTTCAGAGCCTTTATTGCCGGCTTTTGTACCTGCTCTTTCAATAGCTTGTTCTATATTTTCGGTTGTTAATACACCAAATATTACAGGAATTTCAGATTCCAAGCTAACCAAGGCTATTCCTTTTGAAACCTCTGCGCATACGTAATCATAATGGTCAGTAGCACCCTTTATTACCGCACCTAAAGTAATTATTGCATCATATTTACTTGACTTTGCTACCCTTTTGGCAACAAGAGGAATTTCAAATGCCCCAGGAACCCAAACAACGTCAATATTATCATCTTTTACTCCATGACGCCTTAATTCATCAAGAGCGCCGGATAATAATTTTGAACCTATAAATTCGTTAAATCTTGATATTACAATACAAAATTTTTCTTCACGTGCAACTAATAAACCTTCAATCGTTTTCATTGTAAGAACTCCTTATATATATATTGTACATACTAAGATTAATTTTACAATAGCGGAGCGAAAATCTTATAAAAAATATACAAGCCGGATAGTATAAGCAAAAATCCGCTTATTTTCATTATAATATCAGTAAATTTAGCCAAATTCCCAAAATTCTTTATTGCAGAAACAAAAACTCCGGCAAAGATTAATATTAGTCCTTGACCCAAAGCAAATAGGAACAGCATTAACGCAGCTAACAATACATTTGCAGAAACAGATGCAAAAGCCATTATACCTGCTAAAACAGGTGTTGAGCATGGTGTACCTGCAAGTGCAAACAACATACCAATTAAAAACGGATATAAAAATCTTGTATTTTTCTCATTCTTAGGTATTGCTTTTATTAAAACAGGAAACTCGAAATCCAAAATATCCATCAATTTTAAACCCATAACAATCAAAAATGATGCAATAAACAATCCGAAATAGCTTCCTAAAAATGAAACAAAAACTCTGCCGCTTAATGCGCAAATTGTTCCTATAAGACTAAATATTACAGCATTACCTAAAATAAACACACACATTTGTAAAAATGCTATTATTGGTTTTTCTTTTGAATATCCGCCTATGTATCCGATTATAATTGGCAGCATCGCCAAAGAACATGGACTTACCGATACTACAATTCCACCTATAAAAGATGCAATTAACATTGTGAATCGGAATGTATCACCACTTATATTTTGTAAGTTATTTAAGAATTCTATCATTTTAGTAACTCATTAAAACATTTTTCTAAATCGCGTTGATTAATATAGCCTTCAGTACGATTAACTTCTTTTCCGTTTTTATCTATATAAATTATTGTAGGCACTAATGAAATATCATACTGATTTATTGCTGATTTAACTGTTTTGTCACTATCTTGTACATTATATTCGAAAATAGAAATTTTATCTTTATACTTTGGCGCTACAATATCAAACTCTCTTTTTAATTTTTGACAATCCATACAAAGTTTCGATGAAAATTTTATAACTTGTGGCTGTCCTGCAACAGATTTTGCCGCAGATACTGTCTGCGATTTTGATAAAACGAAATAACAAATCATAGGAATAATAAATATTGCTAAGATTATAACTAAATTTTTTCTCATAATTTCTCCTTTACACTATACATATAAAAAGAATACTACAAAAAAATGATTTTTCTAACTCCAGTCAGGCTATTTTAACGGATAAACATTGTTACGTTATACAATATATAAATTTGCTGCAACTTTGAATTTGATTTTTCTGTGAGCCAATGCTTTTAAAATATTATTTTGTACTTTCTAATTTTCAGTAACTACTTTTACCAATCCTTTTGGTTTATCAACATCTCTGCCTAATTTTTTCGCTAATTCCAACGCTAACATTTGAATTATAATTGCATTTGAAAACATACGAGAAATCCAATCATCATTATCAATTGTTATATTAAAATTAGGAGTTATTCTTTCATGCGAACGGCCTATAATATATATTGGCGGATTATAATCTTTTTTTATTTTTTCCAAATTCTTTGCCGCCGAATAAGAAACTCCTGATGCCGAAATGTATATCAACGGCATTTTATTATTCAATACAGCAACATGGCCATGCATAAATTCACCTAAAATTATGCCTGTAACGTTCAAATATGAAGTTTCCTGAATCTTTAATGCTGCTTCTTTTGCCATTGCATAAGAAATACCATCCGCTGTTACAATAAAACTTTTTTCTTTTTTCAACATGTTTGCAAGTTGATTAATTTTTTTGTTCATATCAAATGTCTGTAAAACAACATATGGCAGCGCTTTTACGTTTTCAATATAATCTGAAACGTCCATTCCCTTTATTTGTGCATATTTTAAAACAATTAAATAGCAACATAACATTTGAGCGGTAAAAGATTTTGTTGCAGCTATGCTTTTTTCTATTCCGGCAAAACAATTTACTGTATAATCAGCAATTTTACTGATTGAAGAATTATTATTATTGGTTATGCAAGCTATTCTCATTCCTAATTGCTTAGCACGGTTTGCAGCACGTAATGTATCACTTGTTTCTCCTGATTGAGTTATAAATATATACAAAGAATCTTTATCTGCAGGTGCTTTTGGTTTTAGTAAATATTCACTTGAATAAATTGCTCTTGCAGACATATCTGCTATTTTGCCGAACAAATCCGCCCCAAACCTTGCACAGTGATATGAAGAACCACTTGCCACAAGAATTATATTACTCACATCATCAGGCAAAACCAATTTTACACGCCCGTTTGTCTGAATATACTCTTCAATAATTTTGCCTAAAATTACCGGTTGTTCATGTATTTCCAAATCCATACATGTTTTTTTATTAGAAATAAAATTTTCCATAAAACCTCTTTCAGTTTTAATTTTTTAACCTAATAATTCTTTCAATATTTCATTTACGGATTGAGGATTTGCTCTGCCTTTAGTTTCTTTCATTACTTGACCTACAAAGAAACCAAACAATTTGTCTTTTCCACCTTTGTATGCTTCAACTTGTGATGGATTTGCATCGATAATTTTTTGCGCAATTTCTTTTATGGCACCTGTATCTGAAATTTGGCTTAAACCCTTCTTTTCAACTATTGCAGATGCTTTTTCACCTGTATTCAACATATCCACAATAATTTGTTTACCAATGTTGTTTGAAATAGTTGCCTTTTCTATTAAACCAATTAATTCAACTAAATTTTCAGGAGTTAATTTTGTTTCATTTATTGATAATTTTTGTTCCTTCAAATATGCTGCAACTTCACCCATTAAAAAGTTTACTGCAATTTTCGGATTTCCGCCGGCTTTTAGAACTTCGTCAAAGAACATTGCCAATTCATATTGAGCGACAATAACGCTTGCATCATACTCACTTAAGCCTAATTCCATATAACGTTGACGTTTTTGCTCCGGTAATTCAGGCATTGTTGACTTAATTCTTTCAATCCATTCATCAGAAATTTCTAAAGGCATTAAATCAGGCTCAGGGAAGTATCTGTAATCGTGTGCATCTTCTTTACCGCGCATTGAACGCGTTACACCTGCATTATCATCCCATAATCTTGTTTCTTGAACAACTTCTTCTCCGTCTTCAACAAGTTCAATTTGTCTGTCTATTTCATATTCTAACGCTCTTTCCAATGCTTTAAATGAATTAACATTTTTAATTTCTGCACGAGTACCAAACTTATTTGAACCTTTTGGCATGATTGAAATGTTTGCATCACATCTCATTGAACCTTCTTCTAAGTTGCCATCGCAAACGCCTACATAACGAACAATATTTCTAAGCTCTTCCATATATTCACGAGCTTCTTGAGGCGACCTCATATCAGGCTCTGATACAATTTCCAACAACGGTGTACCCGCTCTGTTTAAATCTACTAATGAATAAGATGAACCGGCTAAACCATCTGCTCCGGCATGGACTAACTTTCCGGCATCTTCCTCCAAGTGAGCACGCGTAATACCTATTTTCTTGCCATTTACCATTAAATAACCTTTTCCGCAAATAGGTTCATCATATTGAGAAATTTGATAACCTTTCGGTAAATCAGGATAAAAATATTGTTTTCTGTCAAATTTACATCTGTGTGCAATTTTGCAGTTTAGAGCTAAACCTGTTAGTATACCCATATCAACAACAGCTTTATTTAATACCGGCAAAACTCCGGGCATACCCAATGTAATTGGACTGATTTGTGTATTCTGTTCATTCCCGAATTCACAACCGTCCGGCGCAAATATCTTTGTTTTTGTCTTTAATTGAGCGTGTACTTCTAATCCAATGACTACTTCATATTTTTCTCTTAAATCTTCCATTATATTCTCCTGATTTTTATTTTATTCTATCATAAAAATTTTTTTTCTACTGCTTTTCATAAACGTAAACGGCAAATAACGGATAGCCTTGATTATTACGACATACATACCTATTCACGTATTTTAAATGCTTTTCTGCTATTTTTATACTATCATAAGAAATTTTTGTCATTATCGTAAAAAATATGTTTGAATTTGAATAAATAGTTCTATTCTTTAATAAATCCCAATGATTTAGTAAATCTCCTTGAACCATACCGTATCTATATATTATAAAAATTAATTTTTGTCCCTTTTTCATATTATTAATGTAAAATTTACATAAATTATCTTCGTACGATTCCATAACTTTATCATTCTTTATGTAACCGTAAATCAAATCAGATACATTCTTCTTGTTAATTTTATCGAAATTTTCACCAAAATAGAAAATTTTAGATTTCTTATCTTTCATCAAAAGCATGTCATCTGCCGTAAAATCAATCAAATTATCTCTCCGTATATATGCTTTCAATCTTTTGCCGGAATAAGGAACCAAAAATAAATCGTCTTTTTTAATATTAAGTTGACTCAATACTTTAGGCATGTATCCGCTATCTACTCTGTGTAAATTTAAAACATTATACGGATGTATTAACAAATAGAAATAGTTAAGTAAAATTAAGCATACTATCAAAAAGAAACCTATATTTCTATATTTAATTAAACTCAAACCATACCATGCAGCACATACAATCATTGGATAAACAATAATACTGTATCTTGTTAAAAATAAAATTACACCTAAATTTGCAAATAAACAAGCTGTTAATAAATATAAAATTGATGGAATAACAAATAAATACAACTTTTTATCTTTTGATAACATTGATTTTGTAAAACCAATCAACCCTATAATTATTGGAACTAATACATACAATATATATATCCAATTTTTTAAACCGTCAAACATATGATTATAATAATTCATTGCCATTGATACAATTTGAAAATTTTCGGTAGAAAAATAATTTTCCAATATATCAAATATTATTTTCCAATTAAAAACATATATAACGTTTTGAAATGGAACTAATGATGTTTGGGTTGCAATAAAATTATAAATTAGTATCAATATTGCAGGGATAGCTAATAAAAAGATATATAAAAAAGTCATTAAATACTTTTTAAGAATATTGGCATTATACTTTTTTAAATATACAAAACCGACAATAAAGTAGAAAAATGACAATAAAGGAGCTATTGTAAATGTGTAAATCAAAAGTATCTGAAAAATAATAAAACAAATTCTATTTATATTTTCTTTTGAATCTGTCAGCATTTTTACGAAAAATACAGCAGATAAGAAAGTTAAAGGTAAAACCAAAGAATAAAATCTTACTTCCACCGAATAATAAGCGCAGAATGTATTTATCGCAAACAATATTGCCGCAACGTATCCCGTAAATCTATTAAACAGATTTTTCATAAAGTAAAATGATAACGGAATTAGCGGAATTGCTAAAATTATAGAACAAGCATGAACTGATATTGTATTTGCGCCAAATATTTTTAAAAAGATATTTAAAATAACGAAATACAACGGCTGATGAACATCTTGCCTGATTAATTCCGTGATTGTTTCAAAAATATTACCATAAGTGGCAAAACTAAGAGAATACAATTCATCTAACCATAAATCACCAAAATTTTGTAATGTAATTAACCTGATAATCAACGCAAATATTGTTATAATAGTTACCATTATTACGTCAATATAATTATTTTTTAAATATTCTAAAATTTTTTGCACAATATCACTCCATAATACCTAATATAAAAAGTTTAGCATAAAAAAAAAGGAGATTAAATCTCCTATATCCATCGTGTCATTTAATGTTTGTCAACATTTGTATTTATTATAAATTTTGTTTATAAACATTTTTATTATTTTTTTCAATATTTGGCGTATCTATTTCAAATACATGAACTCTTCCAGGACCCAAATTCACATTAATTTGTTCATTTTTTACTTGAAATTTTGATTTTTTACCATAAGACGGTAATAGATTCTTTAACTCTTGATTTGCTTTCAATGTTGGTACATTTACTTTCGCAGTTACATTTCTATTAACGTTTTTGTTCGCCAAAACCAATAATGTTTTTCCATCTTTATGTCTTGCATAGGCAATAACTTGGTCATCCTTATCTTTTGATTTAGAAAGTTCAATAAATGAACCTTTTGTTATTAAATCTTGGTATTTATCACGCATTTTAAAGGTTTCTGTCATAAATTTACCGATTTCAGGATTATTACCGCCGGGTTTTCTTGACAAATTAAATATATCCAATTTCGCAGGGTGTACCGTCATTATATGTGAATCAGTTTCTGTTTTTTCAGAGCGAGATCTTGCGTAATCATAAACATAATCATCACCTGATTGATAACCATCAACATAATAAGGATTCAACATTGGTAATGTAGCTTGCAAACCTGCCGTCAAATTACAGAATTCAACACCGCCATGGAACATAGGAGAAATATCATCATGAGTTGTAAATGAACCAATTAATGATTTTCCTTTTTCCAATCTTTTAGACATTTGAAGATTTTCTTTTACAAAATCCATCAAATCTTTTGCGCCATGCCATTCGTGGAATATATGATATTGTCCGTAATAAGCATCAAATCCTGCTTTTAGTGAATCTTCAGGCCTGTCATAAGGCATATTGGCTTGCGGAGAAGCATCTTCATAAGTGTAAGTTTCTGCTAACCATCCAAATTGAGGGTCTTTAGAATGTGAATACGGAATAATAATATCCCAGAATTCAGTAGGTTTCGCACGCGCAACATCTGCTCTTATGCCATCTATACCCAAATCTATGCACATGTCAACATATTTCTTATGCAAGTTAATTAAATCTTTATTTAAAGTTCTTTTAGATGTATCTTCAAATGGTTCCAACATTCTTATGTCATTCCAACCTTGAGGAGTTTTTGCTTGACCATCTTGTTGTTTTGCCATTAATTTTGGTTTTCTCAAATACATATCATAAGATGCACAACTAGGTAAATCTAACATTACTCTGATGCCTCTCTTATGACACTCATTAACAAATGTTTTAAATTGTTCTTCGCCTGAACGTTTGTCATTTTTATCAATCAAATTAGGGTCAATTTGCAGAAAATCTAAAGGAGAATATAATGAGCCTGCAATACCCATCGCACGTTTTTTACCTGTCGGATGAATCGGCAAAATGTGGAAAGTATTGAATCCTTCAGCTTTAATTTCATCTAATCTGGCAATAGCGTTTAAAAAAGTTCCATGCTCTTCGCCATCAGAAATTTTTTCATCACCGTTTGTATCTTTTGCATTAAAAGTTCTTGGAATGATTGCCAAAATCTTTGCTTGTCCTTGTTGTAACATTGATTTGAAACCGTTTTGATATACAGTTTTTGTATTTTTATCATCAACTCCTTTTACTTCTGTTACGCCTACAGGAGTATTTTTTAAAGTTTTTGATAATTTATTAACACCAACTGCGCTCAAAGCCACAAGTGCTTCACCCAATATAGCTTCTTTTTCCAAAAATTTCTTTAACGGATTTGACGTCAAAGCCTCTTTTAGTCCGACTCTAACAGTTTCAATCTTATTCTTATCAAGAACAACATTGCTTTCCTTAATATTAAAAACTTTCGTTTTTATCGCATCAACACTTGTCATATAAATTTCCTAAATCATGTACACTAAATTACTTAACTATTATAATATCATTTTAAAATTTTTGCAATTTTTTTACATTTACCTGCCTGCTCCAAACATTCTGTTCCATTTATTTGTATTATACATTTGCTGAATTGTTTTTGTCATCATCTCATCAGGTGCCACACCCAGCAATATAAATTTATCTTCCGATGACATGCCGGAATAATCTATTATATGACGAGGTCTTGTAAAATCGTCCGCACCGCCAAGATATGTAAGGATATTTTTATTATAATCTTTTAATTGTTGTAATAATTGTTGTGATAATCGTTGTTGTTCTAATTGTTCTTTAGCTTTTTTGTCATTTGTATTGTTTGCTGCATTTGCATTCTCTGAGTTATTATTGTTTGAACCTGATAATACATATTTTGTAACATTATCTAAATCTGATCCATACATATATTTCATTACATTTTTGTAGAACATATCATCATCAAGAATATTTACTCCGTTATTTTTACCAAAATGCTTATTCTTAACTTTACCTTTTTCTATTTCTACTGCACTTTTATCTGTTTTATCAGAAATTTGTACATTTGAATCTCTGTTTATATAGAATTTAGTAGAATGATCAGCAGAATGTCCTTGTAAAGTTACTTGTTTTATCAATTCTATCATCGCTTCTTTTTCTTCACGAGATTTATTACCATCCGTTAATGCTGCACTTAAATTACCTTTTGATATTCTTCTGTAAACATCCATTGTGCTCAAAAATCTTAAGAATGAATTTCTTACACCGGCAACTCTTTCTTCAAAATATTTTATTTTTGCACGTTTTAATGAACCTGCTGTACCGTTACTGCATTCCGTCAATTTTGTTGAAGTATTACCAAAATTATTCTCACCGGTTGCGATTGCAGCTTCATCAAAAATTTTACCTACAAGTTCATTGTATTTATTAACAGATTTTTGACTTACCTTGCTATCTAATTGGGCAACAAGTTTTGATATTTCTCCAAAAACTTTTGTATATTTTGCATCATCCGAAGTAATTTCTTCAAGTTTATCGCGTAACATTTGTTGAATTAATTCTCTGTTGCATCTGTTCTTTTCCATGTTCTTGAAGTCAATACCTAAAGCTTTAACAATACCGGGAGCAACTTCGTTCCAATAACGAGCTAATGTAGAATCTTCTTTATCTGCAACTTTCATTTGTGCATATTCATCAAGAATTGAAGATTTTGCATCAAGTGTACTCATTATCTCGCCAAGTTTTAGAATTTTATTTTTTACTTGATTATTAAATTGTTCTTTTGTACTAACTCTTAGCAGTTGATTTACAATATTACTTGCTTCTGATTTAATAATTTTTAACTTATATTCACTTAATTTTGGATTCTGAGCATTTGCGTTATTCATAAACATATCAACTATGCTCATTCTTATATTAAGAAGCATATCATTATTTGGTTTTGCTTTTACTTGTTTTGTAACATCTTTTCCTTCTGAGTCTTTTTCTGTTACCGATACAAGAGGTACAAGCTCATCAATCTTTTTATCTATTTCTTGTTGAGAAGGGATTAATGCCGTAATCGTCTTATCGCTTAAATTTCTTTGTTCTAAACTTGGTCTGAATTTTGATTCTATATCTTTTACATCAATATTAACAATTTTTTTATTACCCGTATCTTCGATAATACCTCTTACATCATTAGTAACACCCAAAATAGTTGCATTATCCAAATTCTTTGATAATCTTTTTACAACTTTTTCAACAAATGATTCATCAAGAGATTTATTTTTATATTCATCAAAAATAGCGTTCAAATCTTTTTTCATAGATTCGTTAGCCGATTTTACACGTTTTTCAGATTCGCTATCATAATTATTTAATAATTCCTCAGCCTTTTTATCGTTATATTTGCCAAGTTGTTTTTCTAAAGGTTTTTCTATTTTGCTACACAATATTGCAGTACCGATAGCGGAAGCAATACCTGCGGTTAGCATCCAAATAGTGTTAGCTTTTATAGAAATGCTTTTCATTTTTTCTTGAATCAATTCATTTCTATTTTTTGCATTTCTATCAATACCTAATTTATCACCAATTTTATCTAATTCTTTTTGAGGATATAAATCAGGAATATATTGAGGGTCTTGGAATAGAGGTTTCTTTCTGCCAAAACTATCTACATATTCTTGATGGGGGTCAAATCCGTATAAGGCTCTAACAGGTAAACTTATTGCTAATTTTGGCCAGAATTTCATTGTTGCCAAAAATGTTCCAAGACCTATGAATTCCATTAATTTGCCTCTTAATGTAGGTCTTTTTGTTGATAAATATGCTGCAATAGCTAATCCGCCAAGTTTTAAACCAACATCATTAGTTTTTCCTAATTGGTGGTCATTTGCTTTACCCAAAAGTCCGTCTTTAACAGCTTTTAAATCATATTTCATGTCTGATACAACCATTTTAGGACTTGGAATAATATATGGCGGTACCAAATATCCTTTGTGAGGATTAGGTTTTATTAATTGTCTTTCTTTTACGTTGTTTGTTACAGAAATATCCATTAGTCAACTACTACCTTTCTGTTTGAATCAAACACTTTTTCATTTTCAAGTTTTGGCGATTTTCTTGCATTCGATACTACATTCACAACACCCAAAACAGTTGATGCAACCGCTGAACCTAATAAAATTTTACCTGCACATTTAGTTAATTTTGTCGGATTAACTCCGCCGTTCCACAATGATTTTATCGCATCAACAGAACATTTACCAAATGCTCTTGCTATGTTTTTAACTTTGTCCATGCCCTGACCTTGTTTAAATGAAACAAAGAAATCTTCCCAAGGAGTCTGAAAAGCAAAGCCTACACCTGTTGCAGCCCATAAATAAGAAGAAAGATTCTTAGCGGCAGTCGAACGAGAAATTATATCTCTTATTCGCGGTTGAACTTCTTGCCTTGAATCATTTAATTTATCGCCTAAACCTAATTTTTTAGCGACTTTATCGTAATATTCCGATGTAATATTACCGTTTTTATCCCTGTCTAATAAATCAAAACGAGGGAATTCTACACTTTCGAACACTTTATGATACTCGATTGTTTTAGTATTTTTATCACCTTCAAACTTCGGATGATTTTCAACAACACGAGCGTAAGGCAATTCTGTATCAACACCCGTTAAAGCATGAACCGGTGCACTAACAAATTTTTTAGAAGCCCATTTTGCAAGTCCGTAAAATAAAACTCCAAGCCCCATCTTATTTCCGATTTTATCAGCTTGAAATTTTGCAGCAGGTTGAAAATATTTGTTTGCTAAATTAAACACACTGATAAAACCTGCACTACCAATTAGATATGGTACAATTCCCAATGATAAAAATTCATAGAAATTAAAATTTTTATCACCCTTAAGACCCTTTACAGGATAAACAGTAAAAGAATCAAGAGTCTTTGTGCCCGCGATTTTTGCACTCGTTAAAGGATTATGTTCAATTATTGTATCTCTGTCATATTTTAATTTTTTAACGTTTTGAGCTTGTTCTTTTTGTGGAATTTGATTGTTAGAATCAGATAAATTAATATCAGCAGATTTTACATTTTCACCCGCAGTTTGAACCATTTCAGTTTTCTTTTGTGGTTCATTTTGAGCCGTAACACTTGTCATTTGCTGATTTTTAACTAATTCGTTACTTCTAAAACTTTGAATTCTTGATAAATTTAAATTTATTTTCATAAAACCACCGAATAAACACTACTGTCCATATAATGTTCGTAAAAATTTTTAATTGCTAGTTTTGTTCACATGCTTTTACAAAAGTTTACAATTTTTATAAACCTGCATTATATAAGCAAGTGAAACGATTAAGTGGCAAGAATCAACTAATTAGGTGTTTTGAATTTTAAAACATTCTTTGAGATATTTTCCTGTATGCGATTTTTCGCATTCTGCAATTTCTTTCGGAGTACCGCAAGCAATAACCTCTCCGCCTGCGTTACCACCTTCAGGACCCAAGTCAATTATATAATCTGCAATTTTAATCAAATCCAAATTATGCTCAATAATAAAAATCGTATTGCCCGCATCTGCAAGTCTGTGAATAATTTTTATAAGTTTATCCAAATCTGCCCAATGCAAACCGACAGAAGGTTCATCCATCAAATACAAAGTTTTACCTGTTGCCTTCTTATTTAATTCAGATGCAAGTTTTATACGCTGAGCCTCACCACCTGAAAGTGTTGTAGAACTTTGTCCGAGTTTTATATAATCAAGCCCGACATCATACAACGTTTGCAATTTTCTTTTTATTGGCGCAATATTTTCAAAAAATTCCAATGCCTCACCAACTGACATTTCCAAAACATCCGAAATTGTTTTTCCTTTATACTTAACTTCTAATGTTTCTCTGTTATAACGTTTACCCTTGCAAACATCACATTTGACATAAACATCAGACAAAAAGTTCATTTCTATTTTAGTAACGCCATCACCTTTGCAAGCCTCACAACGGCCGCCTTTTACGTTAAAACTAAACTGTCCTTGAGTATATCCTCTGACTTTTGCTTCATTAGTTTTTGCAAACAATGCCCTAATCGGAGTGAAAACATCTGTATAGGTAGCAGGATTTGAACGCGGAGTTCTGCCTATTGGAGATTGGTCTATATTTATAACTTTATCAATGTTTTCAAATCCTAAAATTTCATCTACCCCATGCGGTTTCGGTTTGTTTTTTAATAACTTATAAATAGCGTACTCATGAATTAAATCCTGCATTAATGTCGATTTGCCTGAACCTGAAACACCTGTTAAAACAACTATTTTACCAAGTGGAATATCTACATTAATATTTTTTAAATTATTCAAATGAGCATTTTTTACAGACAAAAAGTTACCGTTGCCTTCTCTTAATTTTGTCGGAATCGGGATAAATCTTTCACCGCTCAAATATTTACCGGTAACAGAATCTTTTGATGCTATTATATCGTTAACAGAGCCTTGTGCAATAATATTTCCGCCGTTTATACCTGCACCGACACCAATATCAACAATATAATCAGCACTTCTGATTGTTTCTTCATCATGTTCAACAACAATCAGAGTATTTCCAAGATTTCTAAGTTTTACCAATGTTTTAATTAATCTATCATTATCACGCTGATGCAATCCGATTGAAGGCTCGTCCAAAACATAAAGAACACCCGAAAGTCCACTTCCTATTTGAGTTGCCAATCTTATTCTCTGGGCTTCTCCGCCTGATAATGTTCCGGCCATTCTTGCCAAATCCAAATAACCTAAACCAACATCTTGCAAAAATCTTAATCTTCCGCGGATTTCATCCAAAATTTGTTTTGCAATTTGAAGTTTAAAATCAGTTAATTCCAAATATAACGTATCAACAAAAGATATTTCTTCGTCTACAGACATTTTTGTAAATTCATAAATATTTTTACCACCGACTGTAACTGCAAGCGGAAACGGTTTTAATCTTGCACCATGGCAAGCAGTACAAGGTTTTGTAACCATATATTTTGCAGTTTCTTGCTGCCAATATTCACTTGAATCTTCATTGTATTTTTTTTCAATATATGGAATAACTCCCATATACAATTGATATTGTGTTCTGTATCTATGTGTTCCAAACTGTTTAACCGTAATTTTTATAGGTTCATCAGAACCATAAAGAATAATGTTTTTATGTTCATCCGGCAAATCTTTAAATGGAATATCCATATCAATTTTATAAAAATTGCAAACCGATTTTAAAACATCATCATAATAATCAGTAGAAGTTTTTTTAGACCAAGGGTAAATCGCGCCCTGATTAATTGATAAGCTATCATCAGGCACAATCAAATTCGGGTCAGCCACAAAATCTGCACCAAGTCCGGAACATTTTTCACAAGCACCGTATGGATTGTTAAAACTAAAATTTCTCGGGGTTAATTCATCAAAACTTAATCCACACTTTTCACAAGAAAATTTTTCCGAATATAACAATTCTTTATTTTCTTGCACCAAATCAACTATAACAACACCATTTGCCTTTTTTAAAGCAGTTGTTATACTGTCAGTCAATCTTGAGCGAATAGACGATTTAATAACCAATCTGTCAACAACAACAGATATATCGTGTTTTTTAGTTTTTGCAAGTTCTATGTCGTCCTCATCCAAATTATATATTTCATCATCAACTTTTACTCTTACAAATCCCTCTTGCTGTAAGTCTTTAAATACATTTTGGAATTCACCTTTTTTCCCGCTCACAATAGGAGCTAAAAGTTGAATTTTTGTTCCTTCTTCAAGTTTCAAAACGGAATTTACAATTTCATCAATAGTTTGCGGTTTAATTTCTTCGCCGCATTTTGGACAATGCGGTATTCCTACACGAGCATATAACAGACGTAAAAAATCATATATTTCCGTAACAGTTCCGACAGTTGAGCGAGGATTGTTGCTTGTAGATTTTTGGTCAATCGAAATTGCAGGTGATAAACCGTCTATACTTTCTACATCCGGTTTGTCTAATTGTCCCAAAAACTGTCTTGCATATACTGATAAACTCTCGACATAACGTCTTTGTCCCTCTGCAAATATTGTATCAAAAGCCAATGAGCTCTTTCCTGAACCAGAAACACCCGTAAATACAACCAATTCGTCTTTAGGTATTTCTAAAGAAACATTTTTTAAATTATTCTCTTTTGCACCACGAACAACAATTTTATCTTTCATAATAAATAAAGTATTGCACAAATTTACTTAAACTTCAAAAATAATTTTAATATTTTTTATATTAAGTTTTATTTACATCTTTTACAAATATTTACAAATCGCAGAATTCCAGTTATAATTTTAAAAATCGACAAAAATTAGCAATAATGTAGAATTTATCAAGTCAACTTTTAAGATTAAATTCCGTTATATAATTTATACACGAAAGTATAATTACAAATAAATATATATAAATTAGAAAGAGAGGATATTATGGTACAAAGTTTAAATTGGAATAATTTTTCAAATTCACAGATTGTGGAAATGAAAAATTCAGGTATTGAAGTTCCTCAAGATATATATGAAAAAGCACAAACAGCTATGTCGCAAGAAGTTAATGGCGTTTCAAACGACCAACAAAAAGTTAGTTATAGCGTTAATGACTATTCCGGGGAAGCAAATGAAGCAAAAGAAATGGTTGATGAATTGAAAGCCGACGGAACAAAACTAAAAAATATCGTAAGAGCCTTAACAGAAAAATGCGATAGCTTTACTGAAGAATTAAGCGGATTATTAGAAGAAGTTAACAATAATATTTCATATGTTTCAGTAAATACAACAACATTAAACGAATTATCACAAAATATTAATGCACAACAAGCAGAAATTGAATCTGCAACTAAAGAAACAGAAGAAAAAATTGCAGAAAAGCAAAATGAATTTGATAGTATTTATACAAAAATAAATGATGGAACAGCAACGGAAGAAGACCAACAAAAAGCTGAGACATTAGGACAAGAAATTACAGATATTTCAAAAGATGGAAATGCAAAAATTGCATCAAAAGAATCACTTGTACAACAAACAAACACAAAAATAGTAAATATTAATTCAGATATTGCAAATGTAGCGCAAACTGTCGGCAAAGCTATCAATAAAGTTAACGACGGTATGGAATTTGTTAATGAAACACGTGAACAAGTACACAAATTACGTAATAAGAATAAAGGATTTATGGGTTTTGGTGGCAGCAAAGCTGAAAAACGAATAGCAAATCACGGTGCAACTGCTGCAGACAAATTAGAAAATAACGTACGTAAGGTAGATAGAGCAGCACACAAAGTTGCAAGACAAAATAATATAACAATAACTAAACAATCTTCAACTGAACAAGCTAATGAGAAACTTAATAATGCAATAAGCAATTCAAAAAATACTATTAACGGTTTAGCAGATTCAAATGTAAACAATGATGATAAATTAAAGAATAAGAAAAAAGACGAAAAATAGTAAAATTATAATAAATAAACTGATGAAATAATTTAAAACGGAGGATATTCTTATGATTTATGAGTTAAACGGACAATCCTATACAAGTTCCCAGATTGTAGAAATGAAAAAATCAGGAGTTGCCATTCCTGATGAAACATACAATAATGCACAAGCGGAATTAGCGCAACAAGTTCAAACTACATCCAGTGATGCAACAAATGTAAGCTACGCTGTTGAAGATTTTTCAGGAGAGGTTAATGAAGCAAAACAACTACATGAACAATTAAAATCAGAAGGTGCAAGTTTAGAAACAATGGTAAAAACATTTAAAGAGAAAAGCAATCAGACAGCACAAGATTTAAACGCTGTTTTAAATGAACTTAATAATAATATTTCTTATATTTCGCAAAATCAAGAATTATCTCAAAAATTAGCTTCAACTGCAAATGATGAACAAGCAGTTGTACGACAACTAATTGATGAAACACAGAAAAAAGTTGAAAATAAACAAAAGGAATTAAATCAATTATCAGAAAAAATTGAAGACGGAACTGCAACAGAAGAAGAACAAGATAAAGCAAAATCACTAAATAAAGAGATTGCAGATATTATGAATCAAAACAGTTCAACTATTTCACAAAAACAAGCAGTTGCAGATGATGCCACATCACAATCAAATACAATAAATGCAGGATTAAGCGATGTTGCCCAAAAAGTTGGTAAAGGCTTAACACAAGCAAACAACGGCATAGAAATAGCAAAAGAAACTCAAGAATTAGGTAAAAAAATATACGACAAAGGCAAAAAAATACAAAAAATTGGTATGGCTATCGCCGGACTACTTGGTGGCTTAGGTGGTTTCGTTGCCGGAGCTGCTGTTGCTAACTCGGTTAATAATGAAAATGCAGAAATATATATAAAAGAACACACCACAACCACAATTTATGAAGATCGTAAAGGAAATAAAACAACAGTCATAAGTACACCAAATGAAGAAGAAGTAAATGATGCAATTCATGCAACACGAACTCAAATAATTGGGGATGTAAGTGGCTCAGTAGCCGGTATTGGTGCAGGTTTAGCTGTTGGTTCAATGTTCGGTAGTGAAAAAATTGAATTGGGTCAAAATGCAATGGATAGTGCTTCACAATTAAAAGCTAAAGCCAATGACACGAAAAATGTAGCAAACAAAGTAGCTCAACAGAATAATTTAGCTATCAATAAACATTCTTCAACCGAAAGAACTGTTAATAATCTTCAAACAACTATAACAAAAGAAGAAGCAACTGAAGAAGCTAAGAAAAAAGAAACAGGTAAAGCATCAGAAAAAATTGATAATTACGAAACGAAACAAACAGAAGATAACAATAATGACAAATTAAAGAATAAGAAAAAAGACGAAAAATAGTAAAATTGTAATAAATATTAATAAATATTAATATCAAAAAACTTACACAAAAAGGAGAAGATATTTTTAGAAATTATCTTCTCCTTTATTTTTATATACTTTACAAAACAAAAAGCTGTATGTTTTAACACACAGCTTTTTATTTGTTTAATTTAATCTAAAAAACTAAATCTTTTTAACATTTGCTGCCATTCTTTGCGTTTGAACTCTCAACTCTTCTGACAAGCCACTTGTTTGATTTGCAATTTTAGCATTTTCATTCATAGCTACGTTGATATGTTCAACTGCATTATTCAACTGATGCATACCGATTTCTTGTTCATGCGTTGCGGCAGCAACTTCTTGAATCAAACTGTCAACTTTACCCATATCTACACTAATTTGTGTGATTGAAGTATTTACTTGGTCAACAATTTTGTTACAATTACTATACAATGCTTCGTTTGATCTGATTAATTGCGCTGTATCCTTTGCTGCTTCTGCTGATCTTTGAGCTAAGTTTCTTACTTCTTCTGCAACAACAGCAAAACCTTTTCCTGCTTCACCGGCTCTTGCTGCTTCAACTGCCGCATTCAATGATAAAATGTTTGTTTGGAATGCTATTTCATCAATTACTTTGATAATTTTTGAAATTTCACCGTTTGAATTGTTAATCTTATCCATAGCATCTATCAAACTCTTCATTTCTTCGTTTGAATTTTCTGTTGATTTTCTTGTATCTTTTGATAGAGCAGCTACATATTTTGTATTTTCATCTGTCTTTGTAATCATTGATGCTGTTTCGTTTACTGTTGAAACAATACTTTCAACTGTTGCAGCTTGTTCTTCTGTTGATACTGACAATGAATGTGAAGCATCTTCCAATTTACTCATTACTGAAGTTAAACTTTTTTCAGAATCTTCAATCATATCAATAGATTTGCCTAAAGTTCTTTCAATAAAGTTGAACAACCAAACCAATATGCCTTGGAATACAACTTGAGATAAAATTACTAATATAATTATGCTCCATAAAATAGCGTGGATTTTTTTATCTACTGAATCAGTATAAACTCCGGTAGCTAATATCCAGTTCCAAGCCTCAATCTTAATCGCTGTGGACATTTTTGGGAAGAATTTGCTTGTTGATTGACCCGGTTTTACCCAATGATAATGTGATACGCCTTTTCCGGTTCTTATTGCTTCATCGGTTAGATCTTTGTAGAATGTTATACCATCAGGGTCTTTTACACCTGAACAATCTTCACCACGTTTTTTTGTAGGATTTGTTAACATTTTTACAGTATAATCATTTATCCATACATAGTTATCTTGATACCTAAAATCTGAAATTTCACGAATTGCAGCTTCTTGAGCATCTTGTGTTGTAACATGACCTGCCGCAGCTTGATTTATCCAATAATTTATACGTTTTTGTCCAATTTCCAAAATACTTTCCAATTTTAGCATTTCAGAATCCATAATTCCTTTACGCATATCATGCGCAAACATCACAGTAAATACTACGAATACCAGAACTAAAGCAATACCTATCCCAATATTTGCTAGCTTTAACTGACCACCCAAGTTTGTCTTTCTTTTCATACAACTACTCCATCTGTAAATATTTTATTTTTTATTACTATCCTACCCCAATTCAAAAACATAAATGAAGATTTTGAATCATAGCATATATTTTATCACAGATTTTAAATTTTAGCAATAGTAAAACTTAATATAAGCCAAAATATCATCCAAACAGATGAATTTTTGGATAATATTAGAAAATTTACATTGATTTACTTGTCATATATGAAAAAATTTGGTATTATACAACATAGATAAATAATATAAATAAGCACACGAGTATTAACAATATTGAACAATAGTAAATAATAGCAAACAGAAATTAAGGAAGAAAAATGAAAAGGAAAAGTTTTTTTAATGCAAAATTTATTGCTTCAATTATCGCAATAATTGCGCTTATTCAATTGCCATCAGCTAAAGCTTTTGATGATTACTACGGATACGAAAACTTTAGCTCAGATTTGATAGATACAATCGAAAATCTCGCAGTTTCGCTCGATGATGAGGATGAAGATGATGTTCAGGGTAAAAAAGTTGCAATTATTGATCAACAAAAAGAAGTTCAAGAAAATTTTACTTCTGATGTAGAAGCAGAAGATTACAACGAAAATGTAAAACCAAAATTTGAATTAAGTGCAGCCGTTGAAAATGTAACTTCAACAGATAAATGGCCAAGCCAATTATCTATATTCAAAAAAGAAGGTCTTGAATTCGACAAAGGACCTATTAAAAGTATTAAATTGGGCGTTATGTACAACGGTACTTGGACAGAACAATTTCCAAAATCAACAAGCAAATATACTAATGATTTGTTAATTCCGTCTATCGAATTTAGATTTAGAGATGACAAAACTTTATTCAATATGTCATATAACTTTTTCAGTAAAAGTGATGATGGCAAACGTAAATTCTTCAGCCAAATTAACGAAGTTTACGTTATGCATAAATTCAATAAAAATAACAGAGTTATCATAGGTCAAGGTCCACGTCTTCCTATCGGTGTTGAAGGTTCTGCAGGTGCTTTTGGTTATGATTTACCAACAAGAGCTTATATTGGTAGAACTTTTGGTAACACTCGTTCTATCGGTATCAGATACCAAGGTAACTTCAAATACGCTGATTTAGATTTGGCTGTAACCGATGGCAGAAGATATATGAGAAGTTACGGTGGCGGCGGAGAATTTGTAGGTTGGGTAAACTTCAAACCATTAGCAGCTCTTGATTCTAATAAATGGGGTAAATTAACTCTTGGTACAGGTATAGACGTAGGTAAAAGCGGAAACGATTATTGTGTTTGGGGCGGTTACGTAGGATATGACTGGAGAAGATTCCATAATAAATTCGAATACGCATACGGCGACGGATATAACGGTGGTACAGGTTTAGCAAGTACCAAGAAAACTCACGGTTTCTATGATACTGTTATTTTAGATATTACGGATAAATGGTCATTATTAGGCAGAATTGACTGGTACGATACAGATATTCAATCCAAAAAAGATACTATTAATATTGACTATACTGCAGGTCTAACTTATAAGATTTCTAAAAATATGCGATTGCTATTTGCTTATACTTATAAAAACAAACCGGGTAATAACTCTGAAGTACACGCTCATCAACTTCAATTACAAGTTAGGGTAAATATCTAGTTTAAATAAAAAATATTAATTAAAAAAAGAGTAACGATTAATTTCATCGTTACTCTTTTTTTATAATTACTTAATTAATAAATAATAAACACTATTTATTTACAAAAATCTAACATTGTTTGAGCAATTTCGTTTAAAGGTTTTACAACTTGCGCTGCACCCAATTCAATAGCTTTTTTAGGCATACCGAACACAACCGATGTTTTTTCATCTTGTGCTATTGTATTTGCACCGGCATTTCTCATATTTAATAAACCTTGCGCACCGTCTTCACCCATACCGGTAAGTATTGCACCAACTGCATTCTGTCCTGCATACTGTGCAACAGAATTGAATAATATTTCAACCGCAGGTCTTTGGTGAAAAACCATAGGTCCGTCAAATAAAGTTACAAAATACTCAATACCACGACGTCTGATTTCCATATGCAAATTTCCAGGAGCAATCAGAACTTTACCAATAGACAAACGCTCATTATCAGTAGCTTCTTTTACTTCTACTGATGATAAAGAATTTAATCTTTCCGCAAAAGATTTAGTAAAGTTTTGTGGCATATGTTGAACAACAACTGTAGGCGGACAGTTCATCGGGAATTTTGTAATAACTTCCCTTAAAGCCTCAGTCCCACCTGTTGAAGAACCTATTGCAAATATTTTGTCTGTTGTTTTTATACCCAATGAAGCCGTACTTATAACAGAGCCTGCAGAATGCACAGGCGAAATTACACTGTTATCTCTTTTATGAACCCTAACTAAAGATGCGGCTTTTACCTTTTCTATTAATTGTTCACTCATATCACCGACAGAATATGCCGTTCCGGGTTTTGATAATACCTCAACAGCACCCAATTCCATCGCTTTTAAAGCAACATCTCCGCCTCTTTTGGCTAATGAACTGACAATTACAACCGGTATCGGATAATACTTCATTAACTTGCTTAAAAATGTTAAACCATCCATACGTGGCATTTCTATATCCAATGTAATTACATCAGGCTTTAATTTAACTATCATATCCCTGCCTACAAAAGGATCAGGAGCTGTACCAACAACCTCTATTTGCGGGTCTTTATTAAGCTCTTGCTCAAAGACCTTTCTTATCATTGCTGAATCATCAATTACTAAAACTTTTATTGCCATAATACTTACCTTCTTTTACATACAAAAATCCGACATAACCTGCAAAGATATCTATTTTCTATAAATAGTAGGAGCATGATATGCAAAATTATGCTTTAACTGCATTAAACTTTCTGAATGTCCGATAAATAAAAATCCTCCTTTTGCCATTGCATTATAAAATTTATTAACCAAATTTTCTTGTACTATTTTATCAAAATAAATCATTACATTACGACAGAATATGATATCAAACGGATGCTTAAACGGGAATGGATCCATCAAATTAAACAATCTGAAAGTTACCTGACTTTTTACTTCATCTTTTATAATTTTTTTATCACCCAAAGACGTAAAATATTTTACAGCATATTCTAAAGGGATATAATCTTCAGGACCAAAAACATACGACCCCATCATAGCTTTTTTTAATGAATCAGGACTAATATCCGTTGCAAGAATTTTTGCTCTTACTGTTGTAGGCAATATTTCTTTCATCAACATTGAAAGCGTATAAGGTTCTTCACCCGTAGAACAAGCTGCACTCCAAATTCGCAATTCACCGGTATTATAAACTGATTCACTTTTATTAACAATATTTACGATATTCTCTTTTAAAAATTCAAAATGATTATTTTCTCTAAAGAAATTCGTTTTGTGAACTGTTACAATGTCCGTAAATTTTTTTTGCATATCAATTTGTCTTTGCGAAATTGGTGGAGACAAAATCATATGATAAAATTGGCTTGAATCTGTAATGCCATATTCTTTCATCATTTTTGAAAGTTTTTGCGATAGAACAGGTTTTTGTGATTCTTCTACAAATATACCCATTGTTTTGTATAAATGCCCGCAAAAAAGTTCTAAATACTCTGAATCTATTTCTTTATAACCTTCCATATATCTTAACGCTCCAACTATTGTACTGTAAACACTTTTTTATTTTCAAAAAAATATTAAAAATCATCTAACGGAATAACATCATTAGGATTTACATTTTTTGAAAAATCTGATGACTGCAAAGAAGATACCTTCGTATTATCCGAAAAACTTTCTTCAAACATATCAGCTTTTAAAGCCTCAAGTCCATCCTCTGAATCAAAATCAGACTTGGAAGAAGCACTTGAACTTTCTTTTTCATCAAGAACAAATTTACTAAAATCCTCTTCTTTTAGAGAACTGCTTTTATTTTCTGTCTTTTCAAAATCGAATGATCGTTCGTCAGATTCTTTACTTAACAAATTATCTTCTACACTTTCAGATGAAAATACTTTCGAAGAATCGCTATCTTCTGTTGAATATGTTTCTTGTATTTGTTCTTCTTGTGATTTATTTAATAAACCTTTCACAGAATCCGCAAATTTTGATAAGTCATTAATTTTGGTTTCATTTTCGTTCAAAGCAACCAACATTCTGTTTAAAACTTTATCACAGTTTGAAACAAGAGAATATATTTGTTCTAAACTTGATTTATCATCGTTTGTTAACGGAATAATTTCACTTAACAAAGAAACAACTTTTTCAGAATCATTGTTCATTTCTGTTAATTCTTTTGCAACTTTTTCAGAAATTGATAAGCTGTTATCCGCTAAAACATTATTCTTTTTAATTATATCATACGTACTTTTTGCCGCATCGGCTGAGCGTTGTGCCAAATTTCTAACTTCTTCCGCAACAACAGCAAAACCTTTTCCGGCTTCACCGGCTCTTGCAGCTTCAACTGCAGCATTTAATGACAATATGTTCGTCTGAAATGCAATATCATCAACCATTTTTATAATTTTGCCTATTTCATCACTTGATGTTTTTAATTCAACAACTGAATCTCTCATCGCAATCATTTCATCAACACTTCTGTCAATTACATCTTTTGTTTCTTTTGCTAATTCATATACTTGCTGATTATTCTTTGTAGAATCCAATATATGTGCCATTGAATCTTCAACAACTCTGGCAACCTGCTTCACTATATCTGATTGTTCATGCGAAGAATCAAATACTAATTTATTATTCTCAATCAATTTTTCTGATAAAGGTACCAATTCACGTAATTTATCTTCAACTAAACCTATATCACCAAAACGACTATCTCTTAATGCAAGTATTGAAATTGCTATAAACATAAAAGTTGAAAATATAACTATTAACAACAATAAACTTAAATTTAGCGCGCCTTTGCAGTAAAAATAACCACACGCCAATGATAACGCTGCTGTAATTAAAATATTCATTGTTACAATAATTATTTTCTTCATTTTACCCTATACCTCTTTTGCATACGTATTAATTCTTGTAATTTCATCTGTCAAAAACATTTTATCTGTATCTAAGATAATTACAACTTCATCCCCAATTTTTGCCATACCTAATATTGCATTTTGTGTAGAAACATTTTCAGCATATTCAGGTGGCGGATCAATATTATCAGAAGATAATGAAACAACTTCTGATACGGCATCAACTATCAAGCCTAATATTTTTTTCTTTCCTGATAATAATACTTCAATAACAAGAATACAAGTCCTTCCGGTATATTCTTTTTCTCCTAAACCGAATTTTATTCTCAAGTCAATTACAGGAATAATCTTACCTCTAAGATTGATTACACCCTTTACAAAATCCGGAGTTTTTGGAACGCTTGTAATCTTCATCATTCCAATCAGCTCTTTTACTTTTTGAATTGATATGCCATATTCCTCTGTATCAAGAAAAAATGTTAATATCTTCTGTTCTTCATAATTAGCCATATTTATATTTTTCCTCTAAATAGTGTCATAAAAATCAAATATTTTTTCTGTATCCAATATAATAAATACATTATTTTCGTGCTTTGCCATACCTAATATTACGGATGCATCAATACCTGATGTAGATTCAGGTGGCGGATCAATCGTATCAGCCGATATTTGAACAACTTCTGATACGGAATCAATTATTAAACCTATCGTTTTAATACTGTCCCTTACATATGTTTCAACAACCATAATGCAAGTTCTATCCGTATATTCTTGCGGTTCCATGCCAAATTTTAATCTTAAATCAACTACCGGAACAATTTTTCCGCGAAGATTTATAACACCTTTTAAATATTCAGGTGTTTTTGGAACAGGTGTTATGTGCATCATTCCGATTAATTCCTTAACCATAATAATAGACATACCGTATTCTTCATTTCCAAGGGAGAATGTTAATAGCTTTGGTCTATAATCCATTTTCATCTATTTTACCTCCTTCTTGAACAAATAATCTATATCTAAGATTAATGAAACATTACCTGAGCCAAGTATAGACATACCAGATATATATTTCAATTTTTGGAATTCTTCACCAACAGGTTTTACAACGATTTCTTGTCTGCTTATTACATCAACAATAGGAACAGCCCTTAATTCTTGTTCAAGCTCTAACACCATTACCAAAGGAACTTCTTTTGGTTCCTCACACTCAGAACCAAAGAACACAGATAACGGAATAATCGGAATTAAGTTATCTCTAACTTTTATCATTGTACGTTCTTGTTTTGTAAATACCCATTGTTCTTCTTTTGGTTGTAAAAATTCTTTTACATTAATTGTCGGTACAACAAAGTACTGATTGTTCATTTCGATAATTGTACCATTCATAATTGAATGATTTACCGGAACTTCAAGTACAAATGTAGAACCTTCGTTCAAATTACTTATAATTTCAACACGACCGCCGGTCTTTTGGATTTGTGTATTTACAACATCCATACCAACTCCGCGCCCTGATATATTATCTACAACTTCTGCCGTTGAAAAACCAGGTAACATAATAAATTCTTTTATTTCATCCTGGCTATATTGTTTATCCGGATCAATTATTCCTTTTTCAAGAGCTTTTTTATACACAACATCAGTGTTGATACCGCGACCGTCATCTTTTACTTCAATATAAATTTTTCCACGTTTATTATATGCATTTAATTCAACTCTGGCTTTTCTTGGCTTACCCAAAGCAACTCTGTCTTCAGGATTTTTTTCAACACCGTGCGAAATTGCATTTTTAATCATGTGAACTAATGGTTCAAGTAACCTTTCTGCAACGGCTCTGTCAATTTCTGTCGTTTCTCCGGTCATAACAAATTCAACATCTTTTTTAAGCTGCTGAATTGTATCTCTTGCAATTCTTGCTAACTTTTGGAACGTAGATTTTAATGAAACCATTCTTAATGACATAGACAAGCCTTGCAAATCCCTTGTTACACGCAAGAAACCTGACATATCAGAAGTTAATTGTTTATCTTCACTATGATTTTTTATAATATTCTGCTCAACCAATGCTTGGTTAATAATTAACTCACCTATTATATCAACCAAATGATCAATTTTATAGTTCGCAACCTTCATATATTCATCATTACCTACTGTTCTGTTTGTAACGGATGAATCTTCAGACGAAACCATAACATTAGGTAATAACTTTTTCAAAACTTCCTTTTGGAAAGGATTTAACTCTTTTTGAGGTTCAGAATTAGAATCGTCAGACCTGCTGTAATCTTCTTCATTTAAATTGTTTTCCGCGATTTCTTGATTAGCTTGATTAATTTGTTGTTGAACAGATTCAGGAACAGGAGCAACAGGAACTTCTACAACACCTTGAACAACAGGCTGCACAACATTTTGAGGTGGAACTTGTTCAACTTCAACTTTTACAACTTGAGGTGCCTGTTCAACAGAAATTTGCTGAACAGCAGGTGATTGTGGAACAGCAGACGCTGAGGTTTCTACAGCAATCTCATTTGAAGAATCATCAAGATGAGACATTTGTTGTTCTTGAACGTCATGAACCATTTGTTCGTGTTGACGTTCTTTTTCTTCCACTTCATGCTCAACTTTGGTTATTTCACTTGAAAACTGCGCCAAATCCGCATCAACATTACTTTCATCATTCTCATTAACTTGTCCTGATTCACTATTTTCAAAAACTACGTTTGAATTTTCTTGCATTTGATTATTATCAAAATTATTTTGAGAATACTCTGTTTGCTGTTCTTGAGGAGATTCTTGGACCTCAGCTTGTTGCTGAGAAATACTTTGTTCTTGTGAATTTGCTTCATCACCGGAATTTTCCGCTTTTGCGGATGTAGTTTCAAGATTTTCTATTAAAACTTCAACTTTATCCATAAATGCAGAATCTTTGTATGCATTCATATCATTACATAAGGTCTTAATACAATCTGCTGAAGTTAAAATCATATTAACAATATCAGTATTTGCATGAAGAATACCTTTTCTGCAATAATCCATCATCGTTTCAGTTTTATGAGCAATTTCTTGTACAATTACATGTTCAACGAAACCGGCCAAACCTTTTACGGTATGAAAACATCTGAACATAGCATGTAAAATATCGGTATTTTCCGGGTTTTGCTCTAATAACATCGCATTTTGTTCAATTTCGTCTATATTTTCGAATGCTTCTACAACAAAATCATCCCAAAAATCTTTTTCGATATTAATTTCTTGATTTCTATCCATAATTTTCTATTCCAAATAATATGCTATACTAAATTTTTCACCATTCACTTTAAAAAATAATTTTTTGGATGGTACTTTACTTATAACACCATACATATCTTCTCCCGCGATATATGTCGGATTTGATGATAATAAGCAATTAATTCTTTCCTCTGTCGGATCTTCTGATGACCTGAAAGCCGATTCTTTTAATAAATTTTTTATAAACAACTTACAAAACTCGGCAAAAAAATCAACCAAAGCGCCTTTTTCAAATAAACCTATCGTTTCAACATTTTGCACTCCTTGCATTTTTTCAACTATATTCTTTGCTATTTCAGGAGTATAACCGAACATAATGTTACCTTCCATATCTCCGGATACACTAACAAGCGTATTCAGTTTTTCGGAAGAATCCATGGAACTTGCCGGCACCTCGCACATAAACTTATTATCTAAATTTACATACGTAAATAATTCGCGAAATGTTTTCTCGAATATTTTTATTATACTAGAATTCATCATAAGTATTTTCACTGAATCCCATATCTATAATGAATTTACCTAAAGGACAATCGTAATAGGCTTTCATTGATGTAACATTTGGCGTAATAATATCCAAATCCATAGCAGAGAAGATTGAAGGAGGACTAATCCAAATTTCTCTTTTGCCAAATTCATTGTTAATGTGTGTTGCAGCTCTACCGCAGAACATATTTGCAAATTCAGCTAAGTACACATGCAAATCCTCGTTGTTATCCAATGGTTCGCCAAAATTCATTGCAACTGCAATATTCATACCGTCAGTTACTGTTGTATTTAATAAAATACGACCATTTGTATTGCCGGCTAAAGAAATGATAATTGACAATGAAAGTTGTTTTTCCGTAACAATTTCAAAAGGATCACAAGATGTAACATTATCACCTGTTACTTCTTCAATAACCTCTTGAAACGATTTCTTTGCCAATTCATATAATGTTTCATATTTACTTTTTTCTGTTGTTGCCATTTTTATCTCCAATCAACTATTGTAAAGCTACTGCTAATTTTTCTTTTAATGCATCAGGTTTAAACGGTTTTGTTAAAAAATGTTTTACACCGATTTCTTTTGCCTGATTTAACAATGTTTCATCACCCATTGCAGAGAGCATTACAATACGCACATCAGGATTCATTTTGAACAGATTTGATGCCGTTTCCAAACCATCCATAATTGGCATCGTAACATCTAACGTAACTACATCAGGCTTTAGTTGAGAATATTTTTCCAAACCCATACTGCCGTTTAATGCATTACCAACTACTTCATACTCTGAATCTGTTAAAGCCTTCGTTACAGCTTTGTACACAAATGGTGAATCATCAATAACCAATACCTTTTTACTCATTCCAGTTCTCCTACCTATATGTATTCCTCTACATTATAATATAAATTTCAATAATAATCAATACTGACATTAGCTGATATTTAACATCTTATGAATCATTGCTAAGTATTTTTCCTTACTCTCATAAAACTCATCATAAGTTTCGCCATTACAAACTATATATGAAATCAAATTTATAACTTCTGCATTTTTCTTATCATATTTTAACGCTTTATTTAAATATATTTTTGCATCTTCCACATTACCTTTTATTAATAGTAACAAACCCATTAATTTTATTGGCTCAATATTATCTGTTTGCAAGCTTTGTGCCTCTTGCAAAGTATTTAATGCCCTTTGACAATATTCATATGCTGTATCAATATCACCTGTATGTGCAAAGTAATTTGCTGTTTCATAATTAACTTTTGCATCTTGCTGGTGCTGATTTGCAAAATTTTTATATTCTTCTTCGATTAATTTTTTTGCATTTTCATTATCTTCATCATTTATTGAATTTACTTTGCAACGTAGCAAGTTTAAATCAACATGAAGATTATTTGCACGCATTTCTTTTATTCTTTTATACATATCCAACGCCAAATCATATTTCTGACTATTCATATATGTATCTGCTAAAAGTATAAGCGTTTCCAAATATTCAGGTCTTTCTTTTACTAAGTCCATATAATAATATACTGCACCAACTTCATCGTCTTCTAACATTGCAATATGCGCAAGTTTGAAATATACAAACGGAAGATTATTACTTTTTTCACAATTTTTTAATGCTTCTGTTAATATTTTTTTTGCCTCGGCAAGATTACCTTGTTCCAAAAAGGTATCAGCCTTTGCAAGATTTTTTTTCAATTTATTATCTTTTTTACAAAAAACTTTTGATAAAAAGCCTTCTTTGTCTTTGTCTTTGTCTATTTTTTTATCTTTTTCTTTTTCTTTTTCCTTATTTTCCGTTTCTTTTTTTTCAGTTAAATCTTCATTCTTTTTTGCTTCTTCAGTTTTTTCCTCTTTTTTTACTTCTTCCTTTTCTTTATATTCAGAAATACTTTCACTATTTTCTTCCACATCAGAATTTGAATATTTTTTCTGCGACGTTGTAAAAAACAATAAAAATACCAGTATAATAATTAATATTAAAGCTATAAAACCTAAAAACAGAAAAAACATTTATTTATCATTCAACCTTTCTTCTGCCGGAATTATTCGAGTTAATCTTAACCCGAAATTCTCACCTACTAAAACTATCTGCGCATTTGCAAATAATAAACCGTTTGCATAAACTTTTATATCTTCATCTATATTTTCATCTAACATTATCAGTGAATTCTTTGTCAATTCAGATGTACATTTTATCGGCAATTTTGTATGTCCGAATTCAGCCGTAATATTCATCTTTATATCTGATAACTGTTGAAAATCGATTGCTGTTTTGATTTTTTTTATTGAGTTTTCCAAAAAACCCAAACTTGTCATAAAATCGTCTAAAAGTCTGTGGTTTACCAAAACTTTTAATTCCATCGGATCTGAATTGTTTAAAACAATATCTGCAGAAGCTACAAATGTTGTATTACTGTTTGACAAAACATTGTCATACTCATACATATCCTTCAAGTATATATTGTAATCACTTCCCAAAACCATATCTTTCTGGAAATTAACACTAAAATAATTCATAATTTCTTCTGTGATTGAAGAAATTATATTTTTTATGGAATTTGTTTCAATTTCAGTAAGAGTACCATTGAATCGTACATTACCATCACCACCGGTCATTATATCAGATAATTTGGCAATCATTATCTCCGGAATTAAAACATATGTAAAATTCAATCTATCATTAATAATAAATTCAAATTTGTAAATTACATCGCCTGTTTGCAATAGATTAGCTGCCATTTCAACTTCATAAAAGTTTTTGAAACTGCAAGACATATCATTAACATAATTACTCAAAATTTTTTCTATTGGTTTTGAGCAGCATTGAAAAAATGTTTCCAGATTTTTTTGGGTTTGTTTAATCATTCATATCCCTCATTATCTTTAGAAATTTATGCAAAACAAAAATGTTAAATCTGTTTCCTCCATATTGTAACATTTTTTCTAATACCTTATCCTTATTGTTATTAAATTTTAACATTAAATCTTCATATACATAAATTGGTGTCATTATGTGATTTAAAGGGATTTTATTACTTAGATTGAATTTAACTGTATCATACGGTTCAATTATATTCTTAAGAGCCAATTTAACATCATCAGGAATACCTGCTTTTGTATTTAACATTTCATAACTTTTATTAGCCTTGTTAGCACTAAACTTTTTATCTAACAAATCTTTTTTAGTAAACTGATTCAAACTGGCATTAAAATACGTTGCAATTAGTTTTAATTTTTCTTTCTCAGAATTATCATATCCAAACATAGAAGCCAACTCAAATGCTACTTCAGAAATTTTAGCAATTTTTTCTTCACTAAATGCTTTTAAATTAGTATCTAATGTTTCTTCTTCAACAACCAAATTGTCATCATCTGCTTGGTCATTCGATAAATCATCGGTTATTGCTCCGGTTACATCATCACAAGCACCAACGGATTTTTCATCAAGTACAACTTTATTTTCAACACTTTCTGGTTTTTGGATAATAATTTTTACTTCTTCCGTATATAAGTCTTTAAAATAATTCTTCAATATCCATTGTTCATCAGGACTTGTATTAGCTTGCAAGACCACATTGCCATAACTGTCTAATACATCGGTAGGAAGCTGCGCAATTTTTATAAAATCCAATGAACATATCTTTCTCATACTTAGTTATTACTTATCCTATCCTATAATACAATACTACTCAGTACAACAGACATTTTAACATATAATTTGACATTTTAAATACTTTAATTATACTATATTATATCTGTATCAGATGTGGTAGAATAAACAGTATAAGAAATTATTTTTTGGTTGAGAATTTATTAAAAATTGTTTAAGTTTAAAAATATTAAACCTACAAGCAATACAGAAAATAAATTATAGTAAAAATAAGGACTAAAACATGCAAGAAGTTGAAATAAAACTGGATAAAGATTTTCTTACTCGTTTTTTTCAGGTAACAAATACTGAAATAAGTGATGATACTGAGATTAATCTGTCCTTATTAAAAAGTAATTTGGTAAAAATTGAAGATTTGTATAACAAATTTCAGACATTAAAAAAAATTGTCGGAGATAAAATAAATCCGGAAAAAGCAAAAGAATTAGAAACAGGAACCGATTCAAGAAGCATTGGTCCGAGAAAAACTATCTTCATAATTGACGATTTGGGTGTTATCACGTACCAATTAAAGACTATTTTTGAACAAGCAGGATATGATACAATAACATCAAACGAAGTTTTTGATGCTATTGAAAAATTTAAGCGAATGAAATGCGATTTAGTATTGATGGATTTATTTATACCAACAGAAAGAGAAGGTCTTATTTTATTGGAAAAATTGAAAAGATTAATTACAATAACGCAAAGACCTATAAAAATTGGTATAATAACAGCCTCAACCAAAAAAGAACATAAACAAATTTGTAAAATAAAAGGCGCCGATTTTTATTTTGAAAAAGTCAATAATTGGCACGATAATATTTTAGCTGTTGCAAAAGACAATTTGCCGGTTCTATAAATTTTAAAATGTTTTAATAAAATAAAATTTATCTAAAAAATGAATTTTAAGCAAAAAAAAACCACTTAGAAAATCTTTTAAGTGGTTTAGGAATTCTTTTCAGTAATTCCTCGTGTAGAAGGTTAGTGTGTGGTAGGTTAGTGTAGTATTCGGTGTCTTCTGACACCTATGATTTAACATTGTGTTAAATCCTCGTGTATATATATATAAAGTATTTTTCTAATCAAAAATTGCGCAACTTTGAAAAACTGTTACAAAACTTTACAAGAGATTTGTTTAAAAGTTTAATAAGTAAGTGGAACACCTTGATAATTAAATAAGACAATAGATTAGGCAGATACAATTTTTAAAGTATATTAATTTTTGTAAAAAATTTTCATAAAATTGGCAAAATTTAGCACATTTTTTTATTTACTATACTTATAATAAACAGAAAATTTTTAAATTTTACCACGTGTCAAAGAAAAAAATTTATAGGTTAGATAGTAATGAATATATCAAAAGTCGTTAGTTCTACTCAAAATAGTGTTAAAAGACCTGTTATAAATACAGGAGAAAAACAACTATCAACGAATATTCCAAAAGTAAACGTTTCAAATAATAATGTTTCATTTAACGGCGTTGGCAGCACTCTTGCAAACGGCGCAAATAAAGTATTCAAGTACATAGACAGAAGTAGTTTCTTCGTGGAATTCTTGATTGTAGATACTTTGAGCATGGTCGTACCAAGAATTATGATGGGACTTTTTAGAGATAGGGATAAACTCGGACACTTAAATTGGAAATCCGCAAAAGAAGAAGCCGGACGCGAAGTGTTATCAGGTCCAAGCATGAACCTTATTCCGATGGGTATCTTGACTGCTGTTAGCGCACTAAAACCAGCTTCAAGAATTGAAAGAAATGATTTGGCGTATCTTTCAGAAGTCGCTAAAGCCACAACTCAAAATAATAAACTAAATTCAAAAAATATCGCAGAAAAAATATACGAAGCAAGTTTCGGTGAGACAAAAGAAAATGTGGCAGAAAGAATATGTGATGCAATTTCCGGACATACAAAAGAAAATAAAAATAAATTCGTTGAATTATTGGAAAAAACTACACAAACAAAGGGAAAAGAAAGAAAACAAGCATTAAATGAATTTGTAGAATTTATAAAATCATTAAATAATAATTCAGCATCTAAAACTGCACCAATACACGCAGATACCATTATGTTTAATTTAGAAAAAATAAACAGCAGCGCGGCCAGAGAATTAAATCTTAGCACAAAATCTATTTCTGCAGAAAACCTTGCTGACGCATTTAAAGCATTCAAAAATGATATTATTGAAAAAGTTAATTCCTCAAATGTGAAAAATATTCCGGAATTTATTGAAAAACTAAAAAAGAACAGAAGCACAATAAAATTTGCAACTGCAATTACTGCATTTTTAGCTGTTGGAACATTTTTGAAGGCATTACCTAAATTATACCAACAAAAAGGATTATCTCCTGCACAAGAGAGTGCTTTACGAGCAAGTAAAGGACAAGGAGCAAAAGTATAATGATAAATAGTATAAGTAGTAATATACAACCAACGTTCGGTTCAGCTTCAAATGCAGCAGCAAATGCAGGAAGCAAAAATTGTACAAATAAATTAAACGACTTTATGAAATTACAAAAAGCCGGTCCAATGAATAGAAACCTATTCATACTTAATGCTTTTACTTTTTTATTGGGAAGCAGATTAATAACTTCACGTGACAAAGACGAAAGACGTGAAACACTAATAAGAGATGTTCCTACAATCATAATAGCTGTTTCAGGCGTACCCGCATTAGAAAAATTAACAGCAAAACTGCTAGAAAAGAAAACCGGATTTGCCATAACTGAAAAAAGTTTAAACAGTAAAAATAAAGTAATTTCAAGCAGCATAAATTATGAAACAATAAAAGATTGGTATTCTGTAGGCAAAGATTCTAAAATCGGATTGAATGCTTTTGGGCAAAGACTTTCAGATATGGGCGGAGATGTAAAAAAAATATTTTCCAATCTTTCTGAAGATATAAAAGTGAAGCTAAAAGCATTACCCGAAAAAAATGAAGAATTTTTAAAAGCGCTTGGAAAAGATAAAACATTATCAAATGAAATATTAGAATCATTAAAAAACAGCGGTAATAAAATAGCTAAAAAAGCAGAATTACTAAAAACTGCATCAAAATTCACAGGATTTGCAACGACATTAGCTATTATCGGTATAATAATTCCAAAAATAAACATGGTAATTACAAATTTAATTGGTAAAAATGATAAAAACAGTAAAAATGACAAAAACAGAATAAAATAATTAATATTTTTTTCATTACTAAACTAATAAAAAAATGGTATTCTTGAAAGAATACCATTTTTCATATTATCAAATTCAATCGACTATTTAACAACTTGTTGAATTGCTGCAGTTATATCATCACCACCGTATAATACAACACCTTTAGATAAAACTAAATTATATCCGCGAGCTTTAGCTTCATTTACGATAGTAGTTGAAATACTTTTATCGATAGCTTGTAATTTAGTTTTATAATTTTGAGAGATAACTTCTTTTTTCTTAGCGAATTCAGCATCGTATTTCTTAATTAACTTTTCTTTGCCTTCTTTTGTTTGTTGTTTGTTAACATCAGCTCTTACAGTAGTTAACCATTTATCCAATTCTTGCATTTTTGCTTGTTGTTCTTTTTTCAATGCTTGAACTTGAGCTGATTTTGCAACAACTGCAGGAACATCAACAACAGCTACTTTTTTAACAACTGCGTCTGCGTGAGCAACTGTTCCAAAGCCTAAACCAACTGCTAATACTGTAAATGCAATTAATAAGTTTATTTTTTTCATTTTTTTCTCCTTTTTCTTTTAACCTAACTGCCTTCTATCTATTAATAATCTAAGTATTCTGAGTATAAATCAGGATAATACAATCTGCCTAGCAACCAACGTAACTCAGCTTGTAAACCGATACCGTTTCTACCGCCGTTAGTAGCGTATGCTTGAACATAACCGGTAGATCTTTCACCCCAAGTTTTTCTAACACCTAGACCGTATTTAACAAACGGATCGATAGATAACTCAGGTAAAGCTACGTCGTTAGCTCTGAAGTGTGTTTTATCCATAAAGTTCCAAACCATTGATACGCTTGCGTATGGTTGTAAACCGTTCTTCAAGTTAGCTATGAATTTAATACCAGGTTCAAGTTGAATTGCGTGCAATCCGCTTGATTTAATAGCAACACCCGCAGCATTTGTGTAATTGAATGTTTCAATGAACGAGTATGAAATTAACAAGCTTGGTTGAATTACGAATTTACCTTTATTATCACCTCTGCCTAATTCGAAGTTATAACCTGTTTTAGAAGCTATACCTGTCATTAACATTGTGAAGTCTTCTTTACCATACATAGTATCAGCATCAACAACGCTAGCACCAACACCAGCTGTTAAACCTGTAAAGAAATTACCTTTATAAGCCATACCAACTACGCCCAATGTACCGCCGTTTTGATACATACCTACGTTATCAAAGCTTTGATGCGAACCTTGGTATGATACATAACCTGTTGCCATACCGTCCCAACCGTGGCCTAAATCATGCATTTTTGATTCACCACCAACGAATGTACTGTAAGCAATGTTATTAACTTTTGGTCCATTTTTGAAGTTAACTCTTTCAAATGTTGTAGATGGACGAACCCAACCTGAAGCACTACTATTTCTGTCATATCCAGGATAGTATGCCATTGAATCAGTCGCTGCTGAAGCATATTTGTTATTGTACTTCATAGCTTGACGTTCTTTTTGAGTCATTAGCATATACATATCCATATTACGGAATGCATCATCATAGTTGTGAACCATAGCTAAGTATCCACCTAACTGAGCTGCAACAGGAGCAACCATAACCGCAGGGTTGTAGCTGTTGTATGAGTTGCCACCCCATGGATAGAAGCCACCGCCACCGTTTCCGCCGCCGCCTGAGCGAACAAATGTGAAGTTACCATCACCTTTATTATAAGATACATCGTATTTATAAATTGGAGCTAAAGCTGTCAACTGTTGACCGCCTGTGTAGTTTGTTGCTGCCATTAATACAGGATCATCAGTAAAGTTAATTACTGTTACAGGATTTTTTGAATCTGAAATCAAATTCAAACCTGCAACGTTCAATGCACCACTACCTGTTACAGGATTTGAAACAGTGAATTTATCCATTGTTTCATTATATAAATCTACATCAGCAAAGTAGTTAGATACAGTACCAGGATTACCTAAATCCATATTAGCCAAGTGGAAGTTAGTTACAGTACCATTTACTGTACTCAAAGTACCACCATTGAAGTTCATTGTATTTAATCTGTCTGCAGATGTATGATAGTTTGGATCATACAATGTAGAGTCATTGTTGTATACTAATGTACCACCAGGATTCAAGTTATAAGTAACGTCTGAATCATGACCAGATACTCTTGTTACAAGAGTTGTAACACCACCACGAGTAGCGCCAGGTCTTAATTCTTCTTCACCTAACAATGTTGAATTAACATTGGCAGTTACATTTTCAACATCACCTTTAACATCAACTGTTCCTCTGTTGAAGTTTACAAGGTTATTTTTATTATCAGAGTATATACCGTTTTCGATTGTTACTTTATGATTTTGATTTTCCGGAGCTAGACGATCTACTTCATTTACATTCAATGTAGCTCTTGAACCACCAGCTAACAATCTTACTGATTTATCATTTTCAGATGATACAACAAGGTCTTGTGAACGAGGTATTATTGTAGCAGTACTTCCGCCTCTAACAGTTATCGCTGCTTCACCCGGACGTGTTGCTTTAATATTCACATCTCTTGCAACTAAGTGAGCAGGAGCTGTAGTACCAACATCCACACCTGATTGAATATCAGTTACTGTATCATTACCTTGACCGTATACAATCAATTTACCGGCTTTTAAGTTTCCTGCACCCGTAGTAGAAGCAGGTTCACTATTTTTCATTTTGTATACTGTAGTTTCAGTAGCTGCTGAATTTGCGTTAACAGCACCCGCTAAATCTTTTCTGTTTGTATACATTTTGCCATCGTTAGAATTATATCTTATATAATTTGCACTGTTATCATTATCAGTAGTTTTCAAATCAATATAATGAGATAATCTAACGTGATCTTTATTTGTTGCATCAGCTTTAACAAAGTCATTTGAAGCATCAGTTGCACTTGCAGTATTATTTGCAATATTTACGGATACAACATCTAACTTACCTGTCTTAGCTGCATTATCTACAACTCTTGTACTGTAATCAAGACGTTGGCCAGGAGCTTGAGCCGGACCTGCAGGAATAGAAGAGTCAATACCTTTTATAGAAGATATACTATCTTGCCAATCTGTTTCTAAGTATGCCAAATCATCTTTTGCGATTACAATATTAGCTTTAATATTATCTTTTTTACCTGCAGTAACAGGGTTTTTCTTTGTACCTTGGTCTAAGTCTAATGTTGACCAATCTGCCAAGTAAAGATTTCTTGCATCATCTACATTACCACTATCATTAATAGTGAATGTAACACCTTTTTCACCGGCAGGTGTTGATGGTCTTCCTGCAGGTTCTAAATTAGAATCGTCATGACCAGGTCTAAAACCAACAGATACATCACCTGTCATTATGGTTCCATTTTCAGGATCACCATCTTTACCTAGAGTTGTATCAACAGGTACATATGTATGACCAACTATTGCTCTATAAGTAGGATCTGAAGGATCTTCAGGGTCTAATGCACGACCACCGTTATTGCTATCACCGATAACATCTCTGCCGATAGTTCCGCCGTCGCCACCTATAATATAGTCGCCATAGCTATGTATTATTGAATCAATCTTATCAGGATCTGATGTTAATGATTTATCAGGATAAATTATAATCAAGTCTGTACCAATTGTACCTTCGTTAATTACATCACCATTAATGCCTGTACTACCACCACCAGTGATATCACCTTTGTTAGTTGTAGAAGAACCTTCGCCACCATCACCTAAAGTAGTTTCACCAGAACCGTTAGGATCACGCTCATTTTCAATTGATGTACCTTCACCTACGGAACCTCTTACAATTAATCTAGCACCAGGACGTACATATACTTTGCCTTGATCAATAGCATCTAATGATGTGATACTGCCGGCACTACCTGCAGGTTTATCAACGACAGTAGTACCTGAACCTGTAATACCCGAATTGAATTCATTTCTACCATCTAAAGCAAGGAATCCGTCATTTTGGACAGGTCTGTGCGTTAGTGGGTCATAATTATCAGGATCATCATATGGATTATCAAATATAACATTTCTCAATGTTGCATTTGGATTTGTTTCACTGTGACCTGCAGCTGCAGTAGATGATATTCTCAAGAAATTACCATGATTTCCATCGTCATCAACTACATCTTTAATATGTAAGTTTTCTAATAACAATTCTGAAGCCGGATTGTTCAATTCAAAACCGGTATGGCCATTCATATAAATTTTTGAATTTGTAGGCATTACTTTTTCTTGAACGCCGATTTCAGCGATATCAGAACCACCTTGAACAGTGTATTTACCTTGAGCTGTTTCACCAATGTTTGCTAACAATGTATGAGCAGCTGTATTATCGTCTGTTATATATGATCTGTCATATGATACACTACCATCGTCATTTCTTAAATATTTACCAAAATCTTCAGTTTGGTTCAAATAAGCTAATGCGTCAATAGCATATTTATCATTTTTCTGATCATTTGAAACATTTGTAACATCGTATTTTATACCATATTCATTAGTTCCTTCAACATATGTAGATACAGCTAAATCACCGGTTACATGAGATCTTTCAACTAAAATATCACTATTTTTAGTCCAAGAAACATTTCTCATATTACCTTTGTTTAGAGCTTTTGTTCTATCTGCAGTACTATTACCTGTATTATTAACTTTTTCTGCAACTGTGTAAGTTACTGCAAGATCTGTTGCATTTGGATCTTCTGGTGGAACTTCTGCTTTATGAGACATAGTTTTAGGATTAGATGCATCACTAGGTTGAGCATTTGTATTATGCCATACACTACTGTCATATATTCTTATAATATAATCATCAATGCTTTCTGATACATCAGTTGATTTTATTTCAACATCTTTTCCTTCGGCAATTTTACCAAATTCAGTAGCATTAGCAGTTTCTTTAGTTATTACAGGAAGATAGTATGTTCCATTACCTAATGTAGACCAATCTCCGTTAGATTTTACTGCATCAACCATAATGGTAGTTTTACCGCTTACATCATTCGAAGTTAAAGCAATCGTATCACCTGAAATTTTATTTCCAGCACCAATGTTTGAGAAATCAGCATCAATCATTATTGTACCATTATTAATTACTCTACCAATATTGTATACATTAGCTGCATTACCATCTTGAGTAAAGTCAACAGTACCGTTATTAAGGTCTAAAGTACCGTCAACACCTGTATTTCTAGTAGTTTTTGCCATTGCCAAGTTAGAATCAACTTGAGTTATACCATTACCTGCAACAGTTTTATCTTTCAATAAACCTGAAAGGATTAAAGTACCTGTATTATTAATTGAACCTAATAAGTTGTTTGCTTTTGCTTTCAATGTAGCATTAGTACCAACAACATCTACATGGTTATCAATTTTATTATTGTCATTCAATACAACGTATGTTGTACCGGTAAATTTAGTTGTACCTTGTACATCATCATATCTGTTCACGCTATTAGCAAATTCAACAGGTGTACCTGCATCACCACCGTTATAATTTCTTAATTCTAAAGTACCTCTGTTCTTTAGACTTGTTAATGCGTTGATATTCTTCGTTACAACTAATGTAGCGTTATCATCTGTTATATTAATGTTATTTTGTCTGATATTTTTAAGTTCAGTAGTACCGCCATTAACATTAGTAGTACCTGTACCATTAATACCATTAGCTAATTTATTATCACCTGTCAAATTCAATGTAACGACATTCAAAATTGGGTTTGAAGTTTCAGAATCAGCCTGAACTAATTCAACATTTTCAAGATTGATGTTCGAATTTGAAGTTCTTGACGAAATAAATCCGCCTAATTCATCCTTAATATTAGTAACTTTTATATTTCTAATATTTAAAGCTGTTGTCTTATCTGAAGCTGTAAATCCTTTTTTACCGTTCATATCTAATGTTGATATTTTATTGTTTTCATAGTCTGAATTACCATTAACAGTAAATGTACCTACAGTTTCACCTAAATCTTCAACATCAGTAGATCTAACAACATAAGTATCACCTGCATTATTTGGTGTGAATGTTCTTTCTGTAGTTCGAATTAAATTTGGATCAACAAAATCATCAGGTTCAAGAGCATTTACTAATCTCAATGTATCAGTACCGCTATAATCTGATTCAGCTGTTTTTTCTAATGTGAAACGAATATCACCTGTATAATTATGAATATCATCTTCATTATTATCATCTAAATCTACAACTACTAAGTCTTTTACTTTATAAGTATCTGTCCATTCAGCATTGCCGAATAAATCAGTCCATTTTACATTATATTTATCTAATATATCACCACCACCAGTATGTGCTGCTTCATAAGTATCTTTGAACGTACTAGCTTTATCCAATACTTTATCTGCACCAAATTCTGCTCGAGTACCATCAGCATTTGCTAATATTCTGATTTCATGTTTAGTTTCTGTACCTACTGTTTCATAAGTACCATCGCTTATATAGGCCTCAGCTATATTAACTAATGAAGACAAACCAACACGAGCATTGTTACCATCATAATTATTTGATCTGATTGTGTTTGCAACCAAGTCAAGATGATATTCTACACTAGGGTCTGTTTCTACAACTTTAGTAACCGAAGTTTCTAAGTTTGCACGAACATTTGTAGCTTTGTTACCTGCTTTAACTTTATCAACTGAGTAATTAACTTTTGAACCTGTTAGAGTCAAAGTGTTAGCATTATTGCCCATATCCAATGTGCCTTTAATTTCTGCTTGAGTACCTTTTGTTGTATCTTGAGCAAAAGTTAAAGCGCCATCAACTTCTGTTGTACCCGGAACATCATTTAATTTATTAACTGTCTTATCTAATGTTCCTGATAGAGCTAATGTACCTGCATTTTTAATTGTACCTTTTAATTGTTCAGCTGCAGCTCTTAATTTAGCTCCTGCATTAACTTCAACGTTATTATTGATTACATTATCAGCACCCAATCTAACATTTGTTGTACCTGTAAATTGAGTTGTACCAACAGCTGTACCGTTATTACCGATACTTTGTTCCAAATCTTTTTGTGTATCGGCTGTGCTGCCATCGTAATTAAATAATTCTAATATACCACCGTTTGCAACTGTACCAGCAGAAATTGTTCCACCATTTATTTTTAATGTTGCAGCAGGATCACCGGAAAATATGTTGATTACAGATTGTTTAATACTACCAACTGTTGTTTTTCCACTAACAACGTTTGTTGTACCTTCTCCAACAACTCCGTTACCTAAATCGTTTGTACCTTCCAAATTCAATGTAATAACGTTTGAAATTGCTTTTGAAGTTTCTGTATTAGATTGAACTATATCAACATTTTTAAGATTGATAGATGAATTTTCACCTGCAGAAGCTAATGTTTTTATAAATCCGCCTAATTCATCTTTAACATTTGTAACTTGTAAGTTTCTAATATTTAAAGTTGTATCAGCTTTTGCAACTGTAAATCCACCTTTACCATTCATATCTAATGTTGATTCTTTAGATATACCATCAATAGTAAATGTTCCTGATTCAGTAACACCTAAATCAAAATTAGTTACTTCTGAAACATTATCGTCTTCATCTATTACAGTAATTTTATCTGCGACTTTATATGTTTCACCTGCTGCATTTGCAGTGAATGATCTTGGATCTCTTGCAATACCATCTTTAATCAAGTCTTCAGGTAGAAGAGTATTCATTATTCTTAATGTATCATCAGTTAAACCAAAAGATTCTTCTTCTGTCTTAGTTAAATTAAATTCTACATCACCTGTATAATTATGATTGTCATCATCGCCTAAATCTACAACGCCAATAGAACTTACTTTATAAGTTTCCTTTAAGCCAAATGTACCAAATCGATCAGTCCATTTTACAGCATCAAGGTCTTCAATTTGTTTATCAGTAAATTCTCTGTTAATGTCGAATGTAGAATTTTCTATTGCGCCATTTACATCAAGAACTTTGTCAGCGCCGAAACTCATAACTGCAAATTCTGTATCGTCATCAGGTTTTGCCAAAACTGTAATTCTATGTGAAGACACATTATCAACAGATTCAACTTTATCACCTAAAACTTTTTGATAAGCTTTATCTAATCCATCTAATGATGATAAAAGAACACGAGCACTATGATGTCCGCCAGCATAATCATAAGTATCAGCGACTATATAATTAGCAACCATATCACGGTTATTTGTATAATTTACATCAAGATTTTTACTTAGAGTTGTTACTAAGTTTGCACGAACATCATTTGCAGGATTATCAAAATCAGCTGTACCTGCTTTTAATGTGCCAACTGAGTATCCAACATTTGATACTTGATAATCTAGGACTTCGGAAATTGGATGTTCCTCTGCATCAAAACCTGTTATAAAGTTATCACTTGCATCAACACCTGTTAATGTTAGGGTATTAGAAGCATTGCCCATATCCAATGTGCCTTCAACACCTGCTTTGCTTGTAACATTACCATTTGTGTCAGCAACAGCAGCAAATGTTAAATTCTTATTTTCTGAATCACGACCAACATACGTTGTGCGAGGGTCAGTATCAGTACCCAAGTTATTAACTGTCTTATTTAATTCGCCAGATAAATACAATCTACCGGCATTTGATATATTACCTAATAACTGTTCAGCGTTTGCTTTTAATTGAGCTGTTGAAGCTATTTCAACATGGTTATCAATTTCAGTAGTATCGCCCAATTTAACATTTGTTGTACCTGTAAATTGAGTTGTACCCATTGCAGAGCTATCAGAAGTTTTGATATCTTTAGCCAATGTGGCAGGTACATAATTATACAATTCTAAAATGCTATCATTAGTGATATTAACAGAGTTACCAAGATCACTAACTGTTAATGTAGTTAAAGGAGCACCATCAGCAGGATCTTTTAGAATGTTAATATTTGTTTGATTAATCTTAGCTAATGTAGTATGACCTGTTAAAACGTTTGTTGTACCAGATCCGTCGATACCAACACCTAAGTTGTTTGTACCACGTAAGTTCAAACCATAATTACCTGCCTCATCAGTAACTGAATTATTTCTGATTACTGCATTAGCATAAGGAGTATCAACTTCAGAAACAACGTAAGTTGCAGCCAATACTACATTTTCTAGATTAACTGTACCTGAGTTTAATTTAATAAAGCCACCTTCAGCATCATTCATATTTTCAACTTTTAAGTTTTTAATATTTAAAGTAGTATCATCACTATTAACAGTAAATCCACCTTTATTATTCATATCTAATGTTGATATTACATTGTTTTCATAGTCTGAATTACCATCAACAGTTAATGTACCTACAGTTATACCTAAAGTACCAGGTAATGTTTCAGCAGGTTCACCTGCACCTACAGTATCAGATACTTTGTATGTAGAACCTGCAACACCTGCTATGAATTCTCTTACCTGCTCATCATAATCGTCTACTAAAGCTTCTGTAGGTAATAATGCATTAACTAATCTTAATGTATCAACACCACTGTAATCTGTTTCATCTGTTTTTATTAAATCAAATTCTACATCACCTGTATATTGATTGTTAAACTTAACAACTTTTAATTCGTCTAATTTATATACATCTTTCCATTGAGCATTACCGAACTTTTCAGTCCAATCAACCGAATGATCAGAAAGCTTTCTGCCACCTGCAGTTCTATAGTCAGAAGTTGTAGCTTCTTTAACTATTGAAGAATCAATACCAAGTACATCATCTGCACCAAATATTGTTGAAGCACCTAAAGCATTAGCCAATATTGTAACTTGATGATGAGTTTTTGTACCGATAGTTTCATAAGTACCATCACTTACATAAGCATCAGCAAAGTTACCCAATGAAGATAAACTTATACGAGCTTCCTGACTAGCACCATTTCTATCGTAATAATCAGAATTGATAGTGTTTGCAACCATTGTAACACCACTCTTAGTAAGAGAGGTATCTAATTTTGCACGAACAGAATCTACTTCAGGATCTAAAGATTTTGTACCTGCTTTAACTTTACCAACTGAATATCCTACATTTGAGCCAGTCAATATTAATTTATTAGGATTATCAGCATCACGACCCATATCCAATGTGCCTTCAACACCTGCTTGAGTACCTGCATCGGTATTCTTAGCAAATGTTAATGTGCCGTTAACTTCTGTTACGCCGGTACCAACCGAACCAGGTAACGCTTTAACTTCTTTATCTAATTTTCCGGATAATTTCAATTTTCCGGCATTAAATATATTACCTAATAATTGTTCACCTTTTGCTGTTAATGTTGCAACACCAGTAACAACAGGATTATCTGGATCAGTAGTATCTACTGTTTCATGTATTTCTACATTATTTGCTATGCTATATGTATAAACAGGATTTTCTTCTGTACCTGTATTTGCAGTATCCAACGTAATATCTGTTGTACCCTTAAATTGAGTTGTACCATCACCAGTAATTTTTACGGACCAGCTATCTACAGCTGTACCACCATTATAATCATTTAATGTCAAGGTGCCGGCATTTGCAACGCCATTAGTAGCAGAAAGTGTTCCACCATCCACAACTAATGCTGCACCATTTGATATATTGATTACTGATTGTGCAATACTATCAACTGTTGTTTCACCGTTAAGTACATTTGTTGTACCTGCACCGGCAACACCTGCACCTAAGTTGTTTGTACCTTTTAAGTTCAAACCATAATTACCTGCCTCATCAGTAACTGAATTATTTCTGATTACTGCATTAGCATAAGGAGTATCAACTTCAGAAACAACGTGAGTTGCAGCCAATACTACATTTTCTAGATTAACTGTACCTGAGTTTAATGCAATAAAGCCACCTTCAGCATCAAGCATATTTTCAACTTTTAAGTTTTTAATATTTAAAGTAGTATCATCACTATTAACAGTAAATCCACCTTTATTATTCATATCTAATGTTGATATTACATTGTTTTCATAGTCTGAATTACCATCAACGGTTACAGTTCCTACAGTTGTGTCTAATGTAAAGTCCTCAATATCATATGCATGAGTTGTTTCATTATAAAGAGCATCAGAAACTTTGTATGTAGAACCTGCAACATCTGCTTTGAATTCTCTTTCAGATTCATCATAACCTGTTTCTAAATAATCTGCAGGTAATAATGCATTAACTAATCTTAATGTATCAGTACCTTTAAAATCTGTTTCTTTTTTCTTTTTAGCGGTAAATTCAATATCACCGGTATATAAATGATTTTCTTCATTACCTAAATCAACAACTTTCAAGCCTGATACTTCATAATGCTCATTCCAATTAGCATCACCAAATCTTTCAGACCAATTAACGCTTTGAGCACTTAGTTTTTTGCTGCCTGCTGTTCTGCCAACAAGTTTATCATCACTCTCAATACTATCAGGATTATCAATAAATAGAGCTTGGTTACTTCCAAAAACATGTCGAGAACCATCAGCATTAGCTAATATACGGAATTGATATGTTTTACTATCACCTTCTAATCTGTTATAATTACCCATCCCTGTATCGCCTAAAACATTAGTTACAGCAGTTTCGATACCATTCAAAGTAACTATTATATTTGGGTTATTTACATAATTATCTGATTCTATATAGCTAGCAACAACGTTACCCGTATAATTTTCTGAATAAGAACCTTCTCCACTATAGCCTTGCGCTAAAGCAGTAGTTAATAATTTAGATTGACTATCAGATGTAGCACCAGTTGTTTTTAATGTACCAACACTATATCCAACATTAGAACCTAATAATGCTAAAGTATTAGCACTATCTTGCATGTCCAATGTACCTGCAACACCAGCTTGCTGAGTAATATTACCATTCGAATCAGTAACTGCTTGAAATTCTAAATTGCCATTAACATATGTAGTACCACCATCCATAATAACAGGATTTTCAGGATCAGAATAATCAACAACATTGTCAACAATTTTATCCAATCTGCCTGATAAATACAATTTACCGGCATTTTTTATTGATCCGCCTAATTGACCTGCAACAGCTCTTAATGTTGCATTATTGTAAATTTCTGTATCATAAAAAGCTGTATCATTTACATCTGCCAAAATAATATTTGAATTACCTGTTAATTTTGTACGTCCAAAATTTACACGTGTTGATTGAACTGAAACATTATTAATACTAGCCGGTATAATAGAACTTGTTTCTAAATCCAAATCATAATAATCACGCAATTCTAAAATACTATCTGCTGATGTTAGATTAATATTTATGCTGCTATATGTCGTATCATTTACTTTATTACCAAACTTAGCATTATCTAATAATAAAGTAGATTTATCAACAACTAAATCTGATTGATTAATAGATTTTTTTATAGTAGTAGTTCCACTTAAAATATAGGAATGACCGTCACCTTTAATTACATCCAAAACATTTGTTCCTTTAAATTTAAGAGGCGCCCTATAGCTATTATTAATAATATCTACATCATTATCTTTAAAAGTAACATTTTCAATTTCTAAATCATTGAATCTACTACCATTTTCAATACTCAATGCATAATCCGTAAAATTATCATAGCTTGCAATATTTTTAAGTTTGAAAATTTTTTGACCATCAGAGGAAATATTTATACCCTTATGTTTAATTGAAGGATCATCAATGTTATAACCGTGAACTTCAGAAATTAATCTATCTCCTTCTTTAACACCTTCAACAGTTAACGATCTACTGCCAGATGCCAACATTGCTAAATCACCGTTGACATCACCTGCATTTGCATCAAAGTATTCATGATACTTACCACCAACTTTTTCATATATATAGGCAACACTATTATAGTCTCCAGCACCATCTTTAAGTGTATAATACTCACCATCGCCATGTTCATCAAATTTTGTAAGATCTATCTCACCAGGTATAACAAAGTTGTTATACATATATCCATACAGAACACCTATACTATTTTTAATTGGCACAATATGAGTAGTTGTATCATCTTCAGGTATAGTTAGATTAACTTTATTCTTATCAGCAGTATAATTTACTATTGGAGTAAAGCTTTCAGTTAATACAACTTTATTGTAATAATCTTCCAAATCGTAAATACTTAAATAACCACCATTAGAAATATTTACATTTAATAGACCACGATGTACATCATCAGCAGGTGTGAATCTATAGATAACACCATTAATATTTTTTGCTATACTACCATCAGTCGTTGTTCTTACTTTAATATTATTTCTAACATCATAATTCGTATAATCATTACTTTCTTGCGAAATATAATTAATCGTTCTATCTAACTCAGAAGTAACTTGTTCTGAAGTATAAGGATTTACTATATTAATATCTTCTAAAAATACGTATGGAGAACCACTTATATTAGTTGCAGTAACAGTATCAGAAAGTAATATCTTATCTATAGTACCATGCTCATCAGTAGTAGCACCCGGATCATAATCCAATAACAATGACAATTTTTTACTACTATCGGTGGTCATAAGTTTATTTGTAATATTTATAATATCACCTGCCTGAGAATTACCCAAATCTAAAGTCATATCATTAACTATATCAATAGTATTAAATGTAACGCCTTCAACTGAACCTGGAATAGTATTGGAGGTAAATACATTAGTTCCCATTTTAACAGTACCACCTGATACAGTACTATTACCAAATTGAACTGTACCATTTATAGCAAGTCTGTCATTTAAAGATATATATTTTTCATCATTTGCAGCAAGCAACAAACCAGCACCCGAATATATACCTGAACCTGTTCCTGAAACAGTACCCGTACTATTATTATTTGTAAATGTTATATTGCCGGTATCTGCAAGTAAGTTAACAACTCCGGCTTCACTATATATAGCAGCACCCTCACTAGCAATATTTCCTGTAAATGTTGTCCCGCCATTCACAGTAACACCATTTGTAGTATATATCGCACCACCTTTAGCTGCTTTATTACCTGTGAAAGTACCATCTAAAGCTGTTATACTGCCTGTTGATTCATTAAATATCGCACCACCAAAACCGGTTGCACTATCATATGATGTACCGGCATAGTTGTAGTTGAATCTAGAATTACTGATTGCTAATGTGCCGGCATTATATATCGCACCACCATAATTTTTTGCATGGTTTGCATAAGTAGAACTTGATGAACCCCCAAATTTTGCTGATGATAAAGCTATACTTGCATTGGCCGCATTATATATCGCACCACCGCTTGTTGTTGCGCTGTTTGATGTATATGTGCCGCCTACAGATTCCATTTTGCCTTCATTATATATAGCACCACCGCTTGTTGTTGCACTGCTTGATGTAAATGTTCCTGATACACCATTTATATTTGTAACAGTAGTACTACCACTAGTCTTCTTAGCATTATATATAGCTCCGCCTTTATCGGCTTTGTTACCGACATAAGTACCATCTAAAGCTGTTATATTACCTGTTGATGCATTATATATTGCACCACCTTGACCATTCATACTTGATGACGATGTACTTGCATAGTTATTATAAAATCTGGAGCCTGATGCAGTAGTTAAGGTTCCTGCATTATATATCGCACCACCATATTTCGCATGGTTTGCATCTGTGTCACTACCACTTGTACCAAATGTAGCATTACCAACATTTAAAGTTTTGTTAGCTGCATTGTATATCGCACCACCACCATCGGTATCTGCTGTACTTGATACAGTATTACCTAAGTACGTTCCACCTATCGGACCATTAATTGTGCCTAGATTATATATAGCACCGCCTTTATTCGAAGTAGTATTACTTATAAATATACCACTTATATGACTTGAAGTTGTATCAGTACCAATAGTACCAATATTATATATAGCACCGCCACCACCTGTAGAACTATTTGCAATGAAATTACTAGCAATATCATTTATTGTTCCTGAATTATATAAAGTATAACGGCCAGAATTTGACACAAAATCACTCTTCAAAGACTCTATCATATTGCTACTGTAAATGATAGAATCACTAGCATAATTTCCAACTATCGAACTCTCAAAATTTCCAATCGTACCACTATTATACAACATATCAAAAACAAAACCATTAGAGCTGTTAGCATAATTACCCGTGAAGTCTAAATTAAAATTATAAATCGTGCCTGTATTGAAAACAACTTGTTGTCCATTAGTTTTACTACCAGTAATAATACCATCCAAAGATGCACCACTATTACTGCCATCACCTATAACACCATAATTACGTAAAGACATATCACTATTATTGATAGATCTTAATCTGTAACCTTTACTCATTTTATTTGATCCGCTAACAGAATTAGTTACATACACAGTACCACGATCTATATTATCAACATATTTAACATCCTGATAACCAGGGGTTAAATTATAAGCAGTATTTTCTCTATGAGTACCCGTAACAAGATAGTAATATGTATTGTCCTTCTTATTTGTTATTTTGTAATCATATCCGTTCGTATCAGATCCATATATACTCGTGCCATTAAATATTCTTACATAATTATTTTCACCACTACCAGCACCAACATTGTATTTACTTAAAAAAGCATCCGCATTTGTTTTAGAATCTGAAGTGATTGAACCATTTTGAACTAATTTTGTAAAAAAAGTTTCTATTCCAGACTTTTTTTTAAAATTTCTAAAAATATTAAATTGAGTAGGATTTGTCCTAAACTGATAAGAAACATTATTTGAATCACCATACATATAATAATTACTTTCGACATCATCATTATAAAAATTATAGAAATTTGTCTTACTACCATTGTTATTATATAACGACCCAGAACCAATATAAGTATAACCAATAGCTGTTGATGAAGGATTATTTATCCATAACCCAGCACCAGAAGAAGAAGAATAATCATATCCAAAGTCATGCAATTTTACAGTAATATCACTGCCGGAAATACTAAAATATTTATTTCCGGTAGCTGTATATTCAAAAATTGTTGTTTTTAGTCTTGAAGCATTCAGCTGGTCCAAAGTAATCGCCGAAGCGATATTTATAAAATACAGCATTGTCAGTATTGTTAAAAACGCAACTGATACTACCAATGATAACTTCTTCGTAATTCTATTCTTCATACTAGTTCCTCTTTATATAATCTTTTATATAACTTCTATTCCTAACTTCTATAATACAACCTGTATCTATAATCTCAATGAATTAAATACATACTATCGTATTCAATTCTACCATAAATACATGACTATACAAACATGTAACACTCGTGATTCAAAATTATTGCTATTACTTCATTATCAATTTTACAAAACTTTACATCTTGCCACGCACAATCTCCTGAATCGACCTTATAGCAACACTTTACGATTTTATCTTCTCCATTTTTCCTATTCCATCTTTTTCCTTTTTTTAAACATTTTTATTAACTTTTATTAACTTTTATGTATATTCTTTACTTCCACAGTATATCGACACTATTATACTCTACTATATACTACTAGCTAATTACCCTTTTAAACTCATTCGTTTGGATGATATTTTTGTAGTCTGATAAAAGATTTGGAATTGATACTGAAAAAACCGAATGTTACAGATCCTGCGGGAAACCGGACATTTTTCTCAAAATCACAGATTTTGGAAAAAGTAGTCAAATAAATTCAGGGCAACATTTCTTAAATTTTGTAATTCTTGTATATGTTACATAATTCGATGACTCAAACATCATCTATTGCTCATACATTTTATTTATATCCAGTGCCTTATAATATAACTCATTTTTTGTTCGGTTAAACAATTCTACAATCTTTAATTTGTCCCGTCTGGTTAATTTCTTTATCTCATTTTCACGTTTCATCGCATTGGATTTACTGTCAAACGATTCTATATAAACCAGCCTTGACGGTTTATTTACTTTCGTATATTTCGCACCTGTCCCGCTTAAATGCTTATAATACCTCTGCTTTATATCGTTTGTATATCCACAATATAATGTGTCGTTTTTTGTTAATATTAAATATGTATAAAATATTTCACTCATATATATATTTATAATATAATATATATATGATAAAAGATTCATTAGAATATATTAAAAATTATTTTGGATTATCCGATAAAATAAAGTTAGGCTTGCAATATTTGGCTGAAACCGATTTTTCAAAGTTAGAAAAAGGTAAGTATGAAATATTGGGAAATGAAGTGTTTGTAAATATTCAAGATTATGACACAAAACCTAAAAATGAAGGCAAGTGGGAAGCTCATAGAAAATATATTGATATTCAATATATAATATCAGGTTCTGAAAAAATCGGAGTTGGCTCATTAAAAGATTTTTCAAGCCTTATACCTTACGATGACCAAAAAGATTTGGAATTTTTAGAAACAAAAAAGAGAACACAATTTATTGATTTAGGCAAAAAGGAGTTTATGATTTTGTATCCGAACGATGTACATATGCCTCAAATTATTCGAGATGATTCTTCTAAACACGTCAGAAAAGCTGTTTTGAAAATTTTATCGGATAATTAAAAGAACATCAGACGAGCAAAATCGGTACACATGGTAAAAACTCGTCTGATGTAACAACGCAAATATAGCTTGCGTTAGGGTACAAATCTATTTATCGGATGCTTTAATTCACTCTTCAAACATGATATATATTCCACATTTTTATCTTTTTGAATCAATAAAAAAGAAATGACCTTTGCTTAAATTTACGTTATTTGAACACTTATATAGAAGAATAGTGGCAATGTAATATATACATCGTCACTATTAAGAGTGCTTATGATTGGTATGATATGTATGGTATTTTTTTCTTTTGCTTTATATAATTTGAGAATTAATTATCTTGGATATTTTTTCCGGATCCCTCATCGAAAACCAGTCCTTTTCTTGAGTAGCAGCTTCACATATTTTTTCAAATATGAATGTTATATCTTTTAACGACTTTCCATTTTTTAATAAGTTTATCAATATAGCTTTTATTCCCGTAACCGGCACTAAATGCGATACGTTCCAAATTAACAAACTGTTTTGAGATTGTACGGCATTTATATACTTTTCGGTTAATTCATTTGTAAATACAAGCTCTAAATTATCCATGCAGCTTGCTTCCAGACTATTTAAAATTTCATTACAAGCATAATCTTCATTTGGGACCGTATATCCCGTAAATATTTTTTTACTTCGAATAGAGATTTGGTATTCATTCTCTTGTAATTTATTGTCGTCGAATAACCTGACTGTTGGCATTATAAATCCGTTATCATCTTTTATTTTCTTTCTCAATTCCTGTATCCGATAACAAATTTTCGGTGCAATAAAGGTTAAATCATCACCAAGTGCAATTTTTAACTCATCGCTTGTAAGAGATTTAAACATATCGTTTATTTGTGTTTCAACAGTTAATTTCGTTTTTGTATTTAGTTTTAGCAAATTTTTAATTTTTTCTATCATACTTTTTTTTTAATGTTTAATATTAAAAAGTCAATTAATCACAAGCATGTTTTTTTGTAATATAATTGTAAAGTTAAATTATACATATAGGGGGAAATATGACTATAGAAGTTAGACCGATAGATGCGATTGTGTACAATCAAGACAAAGTAAAAATGAAGGATGTAATTGCTCCGCCATACGATGTTATATCCGACGAATACAGAGATGAATTAGAATCTCGCAGTGAATACAATTTTGTAAAGCTGATTTTGGCAAACAATTCAACTGATTTATCCGATGAAAATAACAGGTACAATACAGCTTACAAAAATTTTAAAAATTGGTTGGAAAACGGAGTTTTACAAAAAGTCGAAAAACCTTGCATATTTTATATCATCCAAAATTATGAGAAAAACGGGAAAAAAATAACCAGAAAAGGTTTTATTGCAAGAAACAGAATTGAAGATTTTTCAACAAAGAATATCTTACCGCATGAATACACTATGGGCGGGCCAAAAGAAGACAGACTTAATTTGACTAAAAAATGTAAAGCTAATTTTTCACAAGTATTTTTAGTATATTCAGACCCTCAAAAACAAATTGAAAATGCCATTGATTATACCCAAAAACCTTTTATGGACGTAACTGATGATTTAGGCGTTCAAAATATCGTTTATAAAATTGATGACGAAAAAACTATCTCATTGATACAACAAGTATTAAGCAATAAAACTTGTTTGATTGCTGACGGTCATCACAGATATGAAACAGCTATGAATTACAGAAATTATATAAATTCATCAGATGCAAATGATAATACAAAATTCGTAATGAGTTATTTTACAAATATGGAAGATGATTTATTAATATTCCCTACGCACAGAATTTTAACTCGCTGGGTTGAACCATACGTTTTATTAGACAAAGTAAAAAAATACTTTGACGTAGAAGAAATCGTTTTCGATAGTAAAAATAAACTTGCGAAAAAAACTGAATTATTGGAAAAAATTGAAAAAGAATCAGCAAAACAAATTTCAATGGGATTATATTTAAAAAATGTCAATAAATTTTATTTATTAAAGTTACGTGAAAATGTAAATAAGATTTTGGAAGAATATGATGTACCTGAAGTGTTGCGTACGCTGGATTTGATTGTATTACATAAAGTTATAATATCTAAAGAATTAGGTTATACGCAAGAAGAACAAATGGCACAAGACGGAATTATGTACATTAAACAAGAAGATGAAGCATTTGATATGATAGATTCAGGCAAAGCTGAAGCCTCATTTATAATGGCATATCCGAAAATTCAAGATATAAAAAGAATTTCCGAAGCCGGTGAACGTATGCCGCAAAAATCTACATATTTTTATCCAAAATTATTATCAGGAATAGTTATAAATCCTCTTGCTTAATATAAACAACGATATATTAAATAACACATAATATATATATATTATGTGTTATTTTTTGTAATTATTTTTCAATTCGTTAAGCTCATTTTTATATTCTTTTTTTAATTCTTTTTTCACAGTTTTTGTATTTTTTTCTTTTTTCTCTTCTTTTTTAGCGGCTTTTGATTCCGCACGAACAACTTTAATCTCTTTTACGCCGTCTTGTTCTAACTTTAAACCAACCATACTAACGTTTACTATATCATCATACAAAGATTCCAAACGAACTTGTTCGCCGTTTACATCTACACTCCAATAGCCTAAATTATCAGGAGCTTTTCCGGTATATGCATAGGCCTTTACTATAACTCTGTCTGGATTTCCTGAATCAAATCCTAAAGGAGTTATATCCCATCTTACATCTTTTAAATCAAAACCTTTTTGTTTTTGCCAATAATATCTGACAGCATCACGTATACTATCGCATTTTGTAAGTTTTTTTTTATTAAAATCATATATATACAAATCTGTTTGCCAAATACCATCATCAACATGACCCGTTTTTTGCTTTATCGCCAAATATTTTAAATCAGAAGAAAAATCTACAGGAGTTAAAGAACGGAACAAACCGTTTACAACAGGATACCTTGGCGTTGACATTATCGGTTCCGGATTTTTTTGTGCAATATTAGCTTTTACAACTCTATCAACTTCGGATAAACTATTTTTAAGATATACAACATACAAATCACATTCGGTTGATTTAATTTGCGGATAATAATCCAAAATCGGTACAATCATAAAATCATGATTAGGTGAAATTATACCCGGTAATACATCTTGACGATTATAGTGCAATTTTCTGTCTATATTTAATTCGACACTACCAACCGGATTATTATAATATGTTAATTTATACTTTGGCTGAGGCACATACTTCATCTTATCATACGTAACTTTTGGTATGAAATCTCCATTTCCTGCACTTTTATCTTTTACCTTTGATTTTTTTTCATACTCATCAACAGTCATATAACCTGATTCTGAGTATCTTTTCTTCATTTTATATTGATTCTTAATACTTTTTTTACGAGCTTTATACTTATCATATTGTGATTTATCTTGTTTTGCAAAACAAAATCCGTTACAAGCAAAAACAAAAAGCAAAAATGCAGTTAAAAATTTACGCAACATTAAACAAGGCCTTCTTCCATAGCAATTCTTACGGCTTTTGTACGTTTTGAAACACAAAGTTTTTGAAGAATACTATGAACGTGTGCTTTTGCAGTAGATTTTGTTATAACACATTTTTCAGCTATTTGAGGATTTGACAAACCTTCCACCATCAAAGATAAAATTTCCATCTCTCTTTCTGTTAATCCGTAAAGATTTTTTCCATCCTTATAATTTATACCTGTTTGAGAATTATTTATTATAGGTTTATTATTTCTTTGGATATTAGACAAAACTATCTTAGCAATTTGAGGATCTAACCACCCGGTGCCGTCAGCTACCGATTTAATAGCTCTTTCCGTTTGTTCAATATTAGCACCTTTCATTATATAACCGTTTGCACCTGCCTCAAATGCTGTTAAAACGTCGTCTTCACTATCACGTGATGTAAACATTAAAATTTTAATTCCCTGATTAAATTCTTTAATTCTTTTAGTTGCCTCAATACCGTCAATTTCCGGCAAACCTATGTCCATTAAAACAACATCAGGCAGCAAAGTTTTTGCTTTATTAACTCCGTCAAGTCCATCTTCTGCTTCACCAACAAGCTCGATTCCATCAATCTTTTCCATCATCATGGAAAGTCCCATTCTTACCATTAAATGATCTTCAACTACCAATAATCTGATATTTGACATTATACTGACAACCTTTCTTTAACGGATTTAACTACAACCTCAGGCAATATAAATGAAAATTCACTACCCTGATTTACTTTACTTTCGAGCCATATTTTTCCGCCATGAGCTTCAATAATTTGACGGGATAAATATAAACCTAAACCTGTACCTGTAGAACGTTTTTTACTTGTACCTTGAGAAAATCTTTTAAATAAATTAGGAATATCCGATTTTGGAATACCGTTTCCTGTATCAGATACGGAAAATAATAAATCACCCTCTTGATTTTTAATAAATACTTCTATTTTTCCGTTTTCATTAGTATAATTAACTGCATTGCCACACAAATTAGCAATTACACGTCCTATTTCCTGTCTGTCGGCATTAATAATTAAATCCTCATCTGATTCAAACTTTATAATAAAATCAATATTTTTCTTATCAGCAAGAGGTTTCAATTCTTGATAACGTTGTGTTACAAGTTCTTTTATACTAAAATTACTTTTCATAAGCTGAACTTTTCCTGCATCGAACTTATATACAGTCAACAAGCTGTTTACCAGCCCCAACAGCCCTTCGTTATTAAATTTCATTGTGGATAACAACATATGCTGTTTGTTGTTTAATTCTCCTACAGTACCGTCTAAGAAGAAATCCAACATTTGAATAGATGCAGTAAGAGGAGTTCGCATATCGTGAGTTAATGTTGCAATAAAATCATCTCTAAGTCTGTCTGTTTCTTTTTGAACGCTTACATCACGAATTACACCGACAAATTTTTGTTCCTGACTATTTTCTTCATTACCTGCTATTACGGCAAAATTAACCTCAACAGGTATTTGTTTTTCGCTTAATTTGTTTTGAATATAACAATCTCTCAATACTGCTTCGCCATTTTCAATACAATCATCCAAAATTTGTTTTATATTATCTGAATTCAACAATACAGATACATTATGATTTAGCAAATTTGTTTCGCTCAAACCTGATAAATTTTCGACAGCAGGATTCAATTGTTCTATTTTAAGATTATTGTCGACGATGATAATACCATCTGCACAGTTTGCAATAATACTTTCTAATTTAGAATTAGCTTGAATTAAATCTTTTGTTTTTTCTGCGACTAAAGATTCCAAGTTTTGAGAATATTCTTCTAATTTTGTATTTGCAACTTTCAATTCGCTGATTTTTTCATTCAACTTTTCAATCAAATTAGTTCTCTCAATTCCGTTTTGAATGTTTATAATCAAATCATCGTTATCCCAAGGTTTTTCTATATATTTATACAAGCCGACTTCATTAATAGCTCTTATAGCATTTTCTTTATCTGCATAACCAGTAAGCAAGATTTTACTAACGTGCGGATACATTTCATTTGCTTTTGTCAAAAATTCCAAACCGTTCATTTCCGGCATTATAAAATCAGATATAATAATACTTGGGCAGTTATATTTTAAATATTCAACAGCCTCTATGGGGTTATTAAAAGTTACACATTCACCAAGCCCTTCCAATTTCAAAAGAGCTTTAAAAGCAGATGTAACCATTTGCTCATCATCTACGACAACAATTTTTCCACTTTCCATAACTACATAATAGCCCACATTTTTTTATAATCAAAAATGTTAAGAATCTGTAATGATTCCGGTATAAATTATTTTACAGTATAACTAGCTTCGCTTGATGACATATGATTTAATTTTTCAAAAGGTTTTTCAATAAATGCACGCCCTTCAGGTGACATAACTGCCTCTTCATAAGTTTGGAAATTATATTTTTTCATTATTTCTCTAAATGTATTTGCTATCTGACCAAGATTAATTTCAACATGCTCAACTTCTTCATCATTTTTGCGTATACTTATTTTTATAGGTTTATCATAATTTACAACTTCACTAAGCGAGATTCCGTTTGCCAACTTATATAATTCATCATTTCTGATAAGTGTATCTAAAGATGCACAAAGCTCATCAACATCCTCTGACTTACTTTGACTTGCGGGAGTAGATTGCATTACATGATATAGTTCATGAACTATATCAGTAACTTTGGCATCTGAACTTTCTTCCGTACTATCAATAACCACATCTCTTTTCCAATAAGTGTATTCATCGCCACCATCGCCACATATTTTCATATGACTTTTTTCCGATGTTTTTCCAACACGAACATTTGCAAATTCTTCATCTGATATATCATGTTTTTTTATGAATTCTCTAAGCATTTCATCTTGTCTGTCTTTTGTTTTATTTATAATTTCAGATGTTATCATAACAGAATGATCAGTATGTAATTTTAAACTAAAGTTCGCAATTCCTGCTCTGAAGCTTTCAGTAGGAGGATTTTTAAACATTTTAACTAATTCACGATTTTGAACAGAATATTTACCCAATATTTTAGAATTTTCATCAAATCCTCTTATTTTTGGAATATTACCTTCACTTCTGACTAATTTATTGAAATAAAGGAAAGATTTTCGTGTATCAACATCATCAATATCAATGCTTCCGTCTGGATTCTTTTTTACTTGCGACAAAAATTCTTCATATTTTTTTAATTCTTCTGCATCAAGTTTATCTTTATATTTTTCAGATTCATTTATTAAACCGCTTAATTCATCTGCAGTAGGCTCTTCTGTACGACCCGGGAAAGTACAATTCATAGAGCTTAATGATGATTCTTTTTCCATTAAATCATCCATTTTTTCTTTCATTTGTAAACCTTTTTTAGCATTTTCAGATTTTTCTTGCTCAAATTCCATTGAATCTAAATAATGAAGAATAGGTCTTTGACTTGTTTCTACATCTGCAATCTGTCCGTTAACTATTATTTGTTTCCACTCTAATGATTGATTTCCATTAGACAAATATTTATCTGCAGCTTTTAAACACTTTGAAAAATTAGGATTACCTTTGTCAATTTGTCTGCATTTATTACTTAATTCTTTAAAATCCTCAATTAATTGTTTTCTTTCGGTTTTGTAATTAAAACTATCCTGAATTTGCTTTTTTTGTTTTGTTTTTTCTTCATTCATCATTTGCAATGTAGAAATATCAAGAGAACTATAATCTATTTCTGCCCCCTGAATACCGGCATATAGCCCCCTTGATTGAGGAAGTTGTTTCTCTTTTGCTTTTTGTTGTTCTTCTGCTTTTTTTTGTTCTTCTTCCAGTTTTGCTTGTTTTTGTTGTTCTAATTTAGCGTTTTTAATTTCTTTATTTAGATTTTCATCATCATTTTTTAATTTTTTCTCTTCTTGCTGTAAATTTTTTTCACGTGCTTCAAGACTTTTTAATTCATCGTCCATTTTTTTTAATGCTTCGCACAAATCATCATCAGCTATTTGCTCGTCTCTACACGCTTGATCTTGACCGCCGGATGCACTTTCTATTTCTTTACGTTTTGCAGTTATATCTGCGCCAACACTACTTAATTCACCTGCATTTGAAAAAAGAGAGGTTTTTACTTCTTTTTGTTGCTGTTCTAAATGGGAAACACATTGCCCCCATTCTGCTGAATTTTTACCAGTACATGATGGTATATCAGGAAACATTTTTATCATACTCATACTTATGCTCTTTCTTATTCAAATACATGATGATTACATCATTAGATTTTTTAAATATTCATATGACTATATGTTTAATTTATAAACATATAGTCATATACGAACTATTGATTTATTTTTTACGAACTCCGTAGTTTTCATAGCCTATTCTTCTAAGAATTACTTTTGCATCCATAGCTGTAAGTTTTTTACCATGCCTGCTTGCATAATCCAATTCTTTATTAAGTTTATGAAGTTGCTTATCAGACAAATCTTTTACGCTTAATTCAGCTTCTTCAAAGAATATCTTTCTAGATTCTTCAGACAATGAATTAAATCTGGCTTCGGCATTAGCTTCACCTAAAACTCTAATTGCACCATTTCCCGCTTTTGTAATAGAATCTTGATTATTAGAATTTGATGACGAAACTTTTTTCTTTACGCTCTTTTGTCCACTTTCTTTTACCGGAGTTTCATCAGCTTTTGGAGTATCTGCCTTTTCTGTTTTTGAATCACTTGCAGTGGCTTGTTTTTGTGAATCAGAAGCCGCTGTTTTTGGTTCATCACCTTTTGTATCTGCAGGTTTTGGTTTATCTGCAGTTTTACCGGCTTTTACTTTTGCTTTTTCCATTGCTTTAGCTTTTTTCCCAGCTTCATGAAAACCTGTCACCGCATTTTGAACAAGCTCCTCTCCTGTTTTTTGCCGTTCATCTGCTTGTTCAGCAAACTTTCTTGTCATATCGTCTATGTTTTTAGGAACATCCCTTTGAGTGGTGGTGGTGCCGCCTGTTGTACTACGTTTTCTTGTTGTTCCTCGTTCTATTTGTACTAATTGAACCGGTTGTTCAGCCGTATGCTTTTCAGTAGAATCCGTAGCTGCAGCAGATGGTGTTGATTTTCCTGATGTTGATGCTGCTTGAGCTTGAGACTTCGGCTTTTTCCATATAACTTGAGTTTCAGTTCGACCGTTTATTGTTATTTCTTTTTCGGTTCTATCCTTAAATTCTTTTGTTACAACAGTTTTTGTCTTACCATTTACTGTTTGTGATTCTGTTTTTGTTTGATATGGTTTTTCAGTACCGGAACCGGAAACAGCGTTACCGGTTTGTTTTTCCGCTTTTTCTTTTGCTTCTGCTTGTTTTTTCTCTTCAGCTTTCTTTGCTTCTTCAGCTTTTTTCTGCTCAGCTTCTATTTTTTCTTGTTTTTGCTGTTCTGATTTTGCATTTTCTATCTCTTTATCAATGTCTTTCACAACTCCTTCCATTCCTGTTATTCTACCACTTGCTCGGCTTATTTCTTTATTTTGAGCTTCTATTTCTCTTTCAAATTCTTTTAAATCTGCCTGCAAAGCATTTTCATTTATTTCCGGATTATCTTTAGAATTATCTAGAACAGCATTTATATTTTTTATTTTATCTTGAGTCACTTCTATACTGGCTGTAAGAGTCCCTATACGAGTTTGTTCTACTTCAATATCTTGTTTTTTTTCATTTTGTTTTTGCTGCAAATTTGATATTTCTTTTTGCCACTTTGCTGCACTCTTACCTGTACCTTGACCAACTGATACATCCGGAAACATTTTTATCATATGCATACCTCGCTCTCTTTTTATTCTTGTGTTCTACTATATCATTCTTAATATTATAAAAATTTTTTTTCTAACGAAATTTCAATCCTATCAAAAAACTTTACAAATTTTAACAAAATTCGCCCAAAAATCAGTATGCACAAAATCGTATCTTCTCAATATTATTGATAAAGCAAGAAGTTTACATTTCTTAATCTTTATTTAAAAATTCACTTAAACAAAATAACAAATTCAATAACAATTAAATTAACTTATATTTTTTCTTAAGTTCTATTATTTTGTTAAAAGATGTGTCTATACATTGTTGTAATTCTTTATCTGTCTTTGCCTTTTGAGCAATATTTTCAATTATACTAATTGTTTTTTCATCAGAATAACGATATATAAATAAATTCACGCCCGCCCTAATTGCAAGCTCACATGCATTTTGATAATTGTCTAATGCTTTCATAACCATATCATCAGAACATATAACCCCATTAAAAAATGTTTTTAAATAATCAAGCGCATTTTTGCTCAATGATGTTGGGATAATCTGCTCATCAAAACAAGTACAATGCAGATGAGCCGCCATAATCATATCTGCACCTTTTAATGCAAGAGCCTTGAAAGGTTTTATATGAATATTTTCCATTTCTTGCATTGATAAATCTATTTCAGGTAACATCAAATGACTATCACAAGAAGCATCCCCATGACCCGGAAAATGTTTTATACAAGGAATTATACCTCTTTGTTTATAAACATCAAAAACAATTTGAGCACCATTTATAACATCATTTGGATTATCCGAAAATGCTCGTTCACCAATAATCGGATTATCAGGATTTGTATTTGTATCACAACAAGGAGCAAAATTTAAATTTAACCCGTAATCACTAAGTTCATCTGCAATATTTTGCGATTGCTCTTTCAAAAATTGTTCACCCTTTTGATATGCATATTTTGCGGACAAATATTTTTTACCGCCCCATATATTTTGAGTCCTCTCAACTCGCCCACCCTCTTGGTCAATAGATAAAAACGGTTTGATTTCTGCTTGTTTATTTATTCTGTGTATCAAACTCTTAAAATCATCAACAGATTGAATATCATCAGTAAAAAAAATAACTCCGCCAAGCCCTTTTGACAAAGCGTGCTCCAAATAGCCACCTTTGCAACCTAATATAAACATTTGATAAATTTTTTCTACAATTTTCATACTAATAATCATACATTTAATTGAGGTCAAAATGCAAGTTTTTTTATATCATAAATATACAATGTGTGGGGAATTAAAATGAAAAAATTATTAATATTTGCTCTATCAGCTATATTTGTGATTGCTGCTTTTACAATGGATGCTTCCGCAGCAAAAAAGTCGTCTAAAAAAATGTCGACTGAAACCATTGATGAATTGAGTTTAACAGTCGATAATTTGACAAAAAAAGTTTATGCGCACGCACTATTATCTCCAGAAGATAATCAAAATTTAATTGACGTAAAAATCAAATTAGATAATCAAATGTTAGTATCATCTGATGTCAGTCTGGCACCTTTATATTACAAAGCAGGCTGCTTATATAAAATACGTGATATGAAACAAGAAGCGATAGAATGTTTCCAAACAATTCTTGAAAATTTTTCTGATACGGCATTAGCCCCAAAATCAAGAACTCAATTAAGAGCTATGGGAGTTGAAGTTGCCGAACCTGTAAAAGATTCTGAAGACGAAGAAGAATGATAATAAAAATATAGTTTTTTGCATCACGCAGATTTATACTCATAAATCTGCATTTTTCTTGCAAAAAAAAAATGTGCAAATTCAAATGAATTCGCACATCTAAAATCTTTTTACAAAAACTATTTTACAAGTTCTTTGAATTTTTTACCAGCAGTAAATGCAGGAACTGTTTTTGCTGCAATTTTCAATTCTTTACCTGTTTGAGGGTTTCTGCCCATTCTTGCTGCTCTTTTACGAGGTTCAAAAGTACCAAAACCAACTAATGTAACTTTTGATCCTTTAGCAACTGCATTTTCAACTGTATCTAATGTAGCAGCAATAACGTCTGCAACAGTTTTTTGAGGGGCTTTTGATCTTTTTGCAACTTCTTTTACTAATTCTTCTTTGTTCATTCTGAACTCCTTTCATAAACTACTATTAACTTCTACACTACGGATTTATTAATTCTCAATTCACCTACCTGAATATTTTTTCCTTAACAAGCCCGCAATATGTAACTTACAACTATTATTATACCCGTAAAGCTAAATTTTGCAAGCACTTTCATCAAAAAAAATATTAAAAAGTATTTTATGCTTATATTTTAGTTACATTATCAATAAAATTTCAAGCATAGACTGCGTTTTGAGGTTTCAGGTTTTATTTATAAAAATCTTGATTTATCTTAGCAAACTTAATATCTTTATAAAAATAATGTAATATTTGGTATGCATTATACCCATTTTTTGCTAAATTATTTGCACCATGCTGCGACATGCCAACACCATGACCATTTTTTTTAATATTATCATCATAAGACGGTACTGACCTTATATATGGCAAATTCTTTTCCCAAACATCACCCGCATCAACAGTATGACCACCCGCAGATGCAGAATAAAATGCAGGGATAATTTTTAAATCATATATCAGAACAATCCCGTATGAATCTTTAACTGCTTTATTTGTACTTTCAGTTTCAGCAGAAGCACCATTATAGGCTTGATCTTCCGGAGTATCTTTTAAATCGTACCCATAAGCTCCTCTTTTGCCTAAATTTGCCAGGGCATAACTTCTTGCCGCTATTGCTTGAGCTTTAAGTGCCTCATATTCCCAACTCGATGGCATTTCGGCGGGAACAACACCTCTTAAATAGGATTCTATATCCAATTTGTTTACTAATGTTAAAAGTCCGTTACGATTTTTTAAAATGAATATTCCTCTGTACCAACGATTTTTTGAACTTACAAAACCATTATTCTGCGGATTTATCGTAATTTCATCAGTATTTAATTTGTAATATTTACCACCTATTTTTACGGTTATGTTATCTGAATTATATGCCTTAAACTCATAATTACGCATAGAATCCAAAGTATAAATAGTTTTATGTGTCTGCCCATTGATAATTGTTGCGTTAGTTGATGAACCAAGTCTGACAGATTCAACATTTGTATATAAACCTATTTTTATCGCATATACAGGGTTAAAAACCCCAACAGCACAAAATATAGTTATAAATAAACATATCTTTTTTATCATTTAATCCTACTACCCTTAATTAGCATTATAAATCAAATTATTACAAATGTTCAAGGAAATCAAAAAACAAACTTAAACCAAACAAATATAAAACTTGTATAATAATTTAAAACTTTGCATTCAAAATTTTTGAATTATTGGTATAATAACGCTAAATATCGTTAAAAAGGATTACAACAACACTTTGATTAATTTAAATTTACCATATAATTGTAAATCAATTTAGATGCTTGTTGAATAAAATCTTTTCCTAATGGTGAGTTATAAGGTCTTTTTGCCATTATTACAACTATATATTTTTTACCGTTTGGCAAATACACAATACCCGCATCACCAAGCATTGTACCAATATCACCGGTTTTATGGATAAATGTTGCATCTTTTCCCAATCCTTGCGGTATTAATCTGTCATTTTTTACATGACCCATATAATCTATAATATATTCACGAGAATTTATACTCAAAAAACTCGGATTATCCATATTAAATAACATTGTAGCTATGTCATTTGATGTTGTATAATTTGTTCCTTTTAAATCAGGGAGCCAAGTTTGAACGTATGTGTGTTTAATTCCCCATTTTCTTATAGCCGAATTAATAGCAGTCATTGAACCCAATTTTGCCATCAACATATTTGTTGCGGAATTATCAGAATCAACAATCATAGTTCGAGCTAATTGGTCTATTGTTAAATTTTGTCCTGATTTATGATATTGTAAATTGCCTGAACCTGAAGCCTTGTAATAATCTGTAAGTGTCATATCATCATATATAGACAAAGCATTCGATTCTATTGATTTGAATAAATTGATTAAAACAGGAATCTTTATGATGCTTGCAGCAGGCATAACTTCATCGCCGTTTATATCAATATATTTTCCTGTTGCAAAATCCCAAACAGTAATAGATGGGTGAACTGTTGCATAACTTTTCATTAAATTCTGCAATGAAATATTCAAATTTTTTAATTCGTCCGTTTTATACAAAGATGACATCAAAGGTCTTTTTACATTTGTATTAGCGTACATACGTCTGTTATTAAATATTGTGTTAGATAAATAATTTTTTGTAGGATACAAAATGTTATAATAATCTGCTTTTATATCAGCATTATTTTGTTTTCCCGTAAATATTGGCAAACATATATCATGAAAAGTTACCGGTAAAACAAAGTAAGCAATACAAATTAATAAACTCAATGAAATTATTTTTGAGAATATTTTTGTTTTATTTTTAGGTCTAATTGCAGGGGTAACCTTCTTATTTGGCAAAATTCTTACATTTTGTCTTTTAGGTAAATCCATATAAGAATACGCTTGCGGATAACCATAATCTTCTAAATGCCATATTTTACGTGCCACAGGCGGCATAGCTTCACATCCCCCATATACCTAATATTAGAAAATACATATATATTCTATTATTATAATAGTATTTTTTTAATACTTCAAATGATGTATTTTTGTAAATTTTTCGCAAAATAGACTAATTTTTAAAAAGTTTTGTGATTATTTACAGCTTGATACATCTCCTGCATCGGTATCGTAGCCGAGTTTTTTACCGTTAGGACAAGTTCTTGCCTTTTCATTAGTTGAACGGTCTTTTACCATAAGATAGTCCATATTACCAAAATCCATTATCCATTGTCCTGCGGCGTATCCACACTTTGTTATCTCATCCATGTGACTGGATAGCCATTCAGATGAACAAGCATCCACATCATACCTAGCGGCAGGCTTTAAGCCCTCTTTAGTTATAGCTAATCTAAACAAATCTATGCCATAAGTATTTTTTCCTTTTTTAGGACCATCTATGTCTAAAGTAATAACTCCACATACAATAGGTCTAAAATTACCGGCAGAATCATATAAATAAGCATCTGAACAATCCTTATCTTCGTAAGGTATATATATACCAAAACTTGCGCCATTTACCAATATAGCTGAACCAATATCACTATGATCGCCATTATCAACTACAAAACCATCCAAAAAATTTTTTGTTGAACTTGTCATGCACTCAACTTCTGAAGACTCATTACTACCACAAGTTTTAGTTACTTTCATAAACTCAGTTATTCTATCAAGGTAACGTTTCGCAAGTGGTCCATAATCTGTATCATTCACAAACCATTTTTCAACAGGTCCATACACTGCAGTTGCTCTGTCATGTGCTTCTGATAGTTCAGCATAAAGTTTCTTAAATTTGGCTACCTTTTCAGCTTCACCAGTGTTTTTGTTCACATTAGGAATCGTCAATGCTGCAACGACGCCAATAATGCCCATAACAATTAACGTTTCCGCTAAGGTAAATGCGTATGAGTGAATGGTTGATAGTGAACTGTTATGTGTGGACTGACGACTATTAACTGTACGACAGTTATTAGCATTTATATCATTCTGTTCACTGTTCACTCTGAACAGTTCACCCTTAAAAGTGTTACAAATAAAGGTTTTTAGATGTCCGAACAGGCCGAAAGCCTTGCTATATCTAGGTTTTCCCCCCCCCCCTTACGGGAAACACAGTCTGGGAGCCGGTTTGTACAGTTTTGGTTTTTCATACTAAACTCCTTTTCTTTTACTACTTACCGCCTTATAATACATTATTACCACAAAAATTGCAAGTTCCCGGCAAAACAAAAAATAATTTTAAAGTTAAAATATATTAATTTTGCAAAAATACGCTTGTAATATATTTATGTTTAAACTATGATTACATTATAAAATATCTAACTGCCGAAAGACGCTTTTTGGTGAGCAACAATTAATTCGGTAAGAGATGAGTACATTATGGATACTGCTCAATATTTTGGGTAAGTCCGCAAGTAGAAAAGGATAAAAGAATGAACACAGATCCAATAGCAGATATGCTAACTCGTATCAGAAATGCTAACATGGTTTCACATGAAAATGTTGAAATTCCTGCTTCAAAATTAAAAGTAGAATTAGCAAAATTATTGAAAAATGAAGGTTTTATCGCTGATTACAGAATTGACGATTCTTCAAAATTTAGCAAAATAGTAATTACATTAAAATATGATGATTCACATAAACCTGTAATTACAAATTTACAAAGAGTATCAACTCCGGGTTTAAAAACATACAGCAAGTCTAAAAACTTACCTAAAGTTTTAGGTGGAATGGGTGTTGCAGTTGTTTCTACAAGTAAAGGATTAATGACTGACAGAAAAGCTCGTAAAGAAAACTTAGGCGGCGAAATTTTATGTTATGTATGGTAGCGCGAGCGAGCTGAGGGCGTAGCTTTCGCACAGCGACGGTGAGTCGGCACAGAAAAGCGAAGACCCGTTAAATGCGAGCGAGCAAGAAGCGCGAGCGAGTTGAATTTTGTGTAGAGTGAGGACGGTAGTCCGAAACTCGAAGTAGCGAAGACAAAGCGAATGACAACGATAGTGAAATGAGCAACTTGTCCGAGTGAAACAATAATTCAATATGAGTAGCATTTCGCACGGCGACGGTGAGTCGGCGGAGAAAGCAAAAAATTAAAAATAGGGCATAATTGGTAGAAAAGCCCGAAAGATATTACTTATACCAAAAGGAGAAAATAAAAATGTCAAGAATTGGTAAATTACCTATCGATATTCCGCAAGGAGTAGAAGTAAAAATAGACGGTCAAACAGTTACAGCAAAGGGACCTTTAGGGACTGAAGTTGTAGAAGTTAGTCCTGAATTGACTGTAAAAGTTGAAGACAATAAAGTTGTTTTAACGACAAACAATGATGAAAGAAAAACGAATGCTTTACACGGTTTAATGAGAACACTTGTTGCTAACGCAGTAAAGGGTGTTAAAGATGGTTTTGAAAAGAAATTAGAAATCAATGGTGTTGGTTATCGTGCAAACATGGAAGGCACAAAATTGAATATGGCTTTAGGTTATTCACACCCTGTTATTGTTGAACCGCCTAAAGGTATTACAATTTCTGTTGAAGCTAATACAAAAATTACTGTAAAAGGTACAAACAAACAAACAGTAGGTGATGTTGCAGCATTAATCAGAAGCAAACGCGGACCTGAAGTATATAAAGGTAAAGGTATTAAATACGAAGGCGAATACATCAGACGTAAAGCTGGTAAAGCAGGTAAGAAATAGTTGAATTTTGTGTAGAGTGAGGACGGTAGTCCGAAACTCGAAATATTGAGGACAAAGCGAATGACAACTATAGTGAAATGAGCAACTTGTCCGAGTGGAACAATAATTCAATAATTAGTATAAAGTAGCCCATATAAACCCTTGAATAGTTTTCAAGAAGGTTTGGGTAAAGGAGAAAAAAATGATAAAACAAGACATTAGAAAACCAAAAGTTCAAAAAAGACATCAATCTTTAAGAGTTAATTTGGAAGGTACAACTGAATTTCCAAGATTGGCAGTTTACAGAAGTACAAAACACATTTATGCTCAATTAATAGATGATGAAAAAAATGTAACAGTATGCTCAGCATCATCTCTTGATAAGGATTTAAAAGCTAAATTGAAACACGGTGGTAACATAGAAGCTGCTAAAATGGTAGGCGAAGCTATCGCAAAGAAAGCCTTAAAAGCAGGTGTTGAATGCGTTGTATTCGACAGAGGCGGATTCTTATATCACGGCAGAGTTCAAGCATTAGCAGATGCCGCAAGAGAAGCTGGTTTACAGTTCTAATTTTATAAATAAAAGACAATAAAAATACCGAAAATGAAAATGTTTTTATTTTCGGTATTTTTTAATTATTTGAATGAAATTATAAAATATAGTTTGCAAGCATATAACAGCATTTTGATAAAAACATGCACTAATGTTATTATCTGAAACATTATATTGATTATTTAAAATTCATTAAAAATAAAATTATTATGCAAAATTGTGTTGATTAATAAATTCTGCCAATGTCATTTTAGGCATTTTTGCACTTGAAAATTCAGTTTGTTTTTGGGTTTCTGAACAAAATATTTCTTTGTCCATTTTAAACGAATTTTCAACATTATCAAATTGAATTGTATTTTTAATAACTTCGTTAAAAAATGCAGTGTAATTAATTTTTTGGTTACTCATACTAATATCCTCATCTTATTTGTTAGTGATAACAGTCAATTTATAATATTCATATCAATATTATTATCTTTATGTATTCCAAAAACCAATTTACGTTTAACCATCAACTGAGGTCTATTCAAAATACATATATTGAACAGATATTATCACTAGGGGTAATATATTGTAAAATTGCCGAATAAATATCACATATCATTTAATAATATACGCAATCTCTATTTGCAACTATTTTAGGTTACCAAAAATCATTTTCAATGTCCAGTGATTATAAACAATTATTAAGTTTTATTAATAAAAATATTGCGGAAAAATATGTGCTAAAAGTAAACAGTTTTTACTTTTGATGTATAATTAGAATACTGATAAATAAGGCGGGTAGATTATTGAGCAACAAACGACCAACATGGACATCTAAATATTCATTTATTCTTGCAGCAATAGGTTCTGCAGTCGGTCTTGGTAATATCTGGAGATTTCCTTATGTTATGGGGCAAAATGGCGGGTGCGTTTTTTTAATAACATACATGTTTTTTATATTGACAATATGTTTCATCCCGATGGTTACTGAAATTCTTTTTGGAAAAATTACCAAAAAAGAATGTGTAGGGGCATTTGAACATGCAAATAAAAAATGTAAATATTTAAGTTATTTGAATCCTGTTACGGCAGTTTTAGTTCCTTCTTTTTATTTTGTAATTGGCGGTTGGATAATACATTACATAATTATAAGTTTTATCGGATTCAAGTCTAAAAATCCATCTGTTTATCTTTCCGAATTTGTTCAAAATCCTATTTTAGCACCAATTTGTACTTTAATATTTTTGTTTATTTGTATTTTTTTTACAGCGCGAGGGATTAAAAAAGGTATTGAATTTATCAACAATGTTATGATGCCAATGCTTGTCGTTATGCTTGTTATTTTAACAATAGCTTCGCTTCATCTTCCTAATTCATATTTAGGATTGCAATATATCTTTAAACCTGATTTTACAAAATTTAATTCGCACATGTTACTTGCTGCATTGGGTCAAGCATTTTTTACGCTAAGTGTGGGTATGGGTTCTTTATTAACGTACGGAAGTTATATAAAAGAAGATAAAAGTATTGTCAAAACAGCATATACAATAGTATTTTCAAGTTTGATTTTTTCATTACTTGCAGGTATGATGATTTTTCCTGCGGTATTTTCGTTTAATTTAGCTCCTGATGCAGGTGCGGGTTTAGTTTTTGTTACTTTGCCAAAAGTATTTATGCAAATCCCGCATGGTAATTTTGTTGCAACCGTATTTTTTATACTTCTTTTTTGTGCAGCAATAACTTCAGGTATAAGCATGCTTGAAGTTCCTTGTGCGACTATTGTTGAAAGGATTAAACTATCAAGAATAAAAGCATGTTTATTTTTATTTGTTATAATTGCACTAATTGCGATACCTGCGACTTTATCATTCGGAATACTTGGTGATATTAAAATATTTGATAAAACAATTTTTGAGTTGATAGATTTTATAACATCAAACATTTTTTTACCGTTAAATACATTATTTATGTGTTTTGTTGCAGGGTGGTTTCTTAATGTAAATGGGGATATGATTTTTAAAAATAGGGTACTTGTTAATGTATTTAATATTGGATTAAAATACGTGGTTCCTCTGATACTAATCTTCTTAATATATATCGGATTAAAATAATTTCGTGTTATAATTTAGTTTATGAAAGATTTAATTTCAATAGGAACAGATATAGAAGACATTTCGAGATTCAAGAATAAGACAATAGAAAATTCTCGGGTTTTTTTAGAAAAAATATATACACAAAATGAATTAGCTTATTGTTTTAAAACGGCGTTACCCGAGCAGCATTTGTGCGCAAGATTTTGTGCAAAAGAAGCGGTTATAAAAGCTCTTTCAGATTTTAAGATAGATGATGTTTTTTATAAAGATATAGAAATTTTAAATCGAAATGGCGGAGCACCCTATGTTGTATTAAACAAATATCCGAACTTGCAGATAAAAGTTTCAATTTCGCATTGTAAAACTTATGCAACAGCGACAGTTTTGGCGATAAGGGATTAATCATACGAAATAACTGTTCCGATTCAAACGTATGTTGGATTTGATAAAATTTTCTGATAGTTTATTATAATATTTAATCTGTATTAAGTAATTAAACCTTTGATAATTTTTTTAAGTATAATTAAATTATGAGAACTATACCATATAATGTTTATACCGGTGAAGAAAATATGCAAATTGACAAAAATTTGCTTGAAGATGCTATAAAAAAGAATTCTTTAGAGCCTACATTCAGACTTTACGGATGGAAACCCAAATGCGTTTCTATCGGCAGAAATCAGAAAGAAAATTGTATAAATGAATCTGCATTAAAAAGTTTAAAAATTGATACGGTAAGGCGTTTAACAGGTGGAAGAGCACTGTTGCATGATAATGAAATTACATACAGTTATGTATGTCCAATATCAAGTTTATATAATGGCGAAAGTGTTATTGATTCTTATAAGCAAATATCTCAAATTCTGATTGAAAAATTTGAAAAACTTGGGATTAAATTAAATTTTGGTAATCAAAGACATACAAACCATAACATCAAATATTGTATGCGAATAGCAACAGGTGCTGATTTATGCTACAAAAACAAAAAACTTATCGGCTCTGCGCAATTTAGAAAAAACGGTTATATTTTACAGCATGGTTCCATACTATTTGATTATGATAAGGAATTGTTGGAAAATGTATTTGATGAAGAAATTAATACCGATGATATGACTTGTATAAAAGAAATTGATTCAAATATCAAAATTGATGATATTATCGGACTATGGGGTTGAAATGCAGTTTGAACAGAAATATAACAAAATAAAAAGTTTGCTGAAAAATGAGTTGACAGAAATTGAAAAAAATATGTGCGAATTTTATTGTGGTATTCAATCACTGCAAGAAAATTTAATATCTGTTGTAACAGCTCCTTCAAAAAAAATTCGTCCTGTATTGAATTTACTATATTTAAAAATGTATGGTGCCGAAATAACTAAAAAACAAATCATAATTCAATCGGCCGTCGAACTGATACATAATGCATCATTAATTCATGATGATGTTATTGATAATTCTGATACAAGAAGGAATGTTAAAACTCTAAATTACAGTTTTGGTAATAATTTGGCTGTTGTTATGGGTGATTATTTGCTGACTATTGCAATTCAAAAGCTGTTGCGACTTGATTCAAAAGAAATATTTGAAATTTTTAATGATTCATTAATGTGTTTGTGCAAAGGAGAATTGAATCAATATATTTGGAAATTTAAAGTTCCGCCTATTGAAAATTATATAGAAAAATGTAAAAACAAAACTGCTAAATTATTTGTTGCAGGGCTAAAAAGTTCTGCAATTTGTGCAAATCTGAACGTTGAATCAGCGGAAAAATTTGCCGAATTATTCGGTATCGCATTTCAAATCAGAGATGATTTATCGGATATAATTAAAAACGAATCAGATAAACCTTCAAAAAGTGATATAACAAACGGAATATACAATGCACCTGTTATATATTCTGAAAATATAAAAAATTTAGATGTTGGCATTGCCAAAACAAAAGAATTGTTAGATAATTATCTCAGAGAATTAAATTTATTATTAGAAACAGCTCCTAATAATAAATTTAAACAAGAATTGATTGATTTATTAGGAATATTAGGCGAATTATGAATAAAGAATTCTATGAACAAAAGCTAAAACCATTTTTAAAAGAAACAGTAGAAACAATAGTTTTTGTTGTTGTTATGGTTATAATTATAAAATTTTTCTTGGGTGAAATAAGATGGATTCCATCAGGTTCAATGCACCCGACGTTAGTTGAAAAAGATAGAATAATCGTTGAAAGAGTTTCAAGATTTTACAGAGAACCTCAACGTGGCGATATAATGGTATTTTATCCGCCAATGACTGAATTAAGTTCAAATTTTGTTAAAGTTTTCGAACGTTTAACCGGATTTTTCTGCTCTGATATAGCATTTATTAAACGTATAGTAGGACTCCCCGGCGAAGAATTTGAAATAAAAAAAGACCCAAAAGACGGAGCATTTTATGTCTATATTAACGGTAAACCTTTAGATGAACCTTATATTAAAAGTAAATATGATTATAATGATTGTTCAGAACAAATGTATTGCGGTCCTTTTGTTATTCCGGAAGGTCATTATTTTATGATGGGTGATAACAGAGGTAATTCTCAAGATAGCCGTTATTGGGGATTCTTGGCAAAAGAAAGAATTATCGGACGTGCTGTAACTTTGGTTTGGCCAATTAACAGAATAAAATCTTTAATTTTAAAATAGATATTTACTTTAGGTGGCGAATATGGTACAATTACAGCCCAATTAATTTTGGTGTGCTTGGTAGTTTTATTGTTAATATTATTAATAATGTTGCATTTTTGATAATATTAGTTATAAAATGTCAAGTGTAAATGTAAATGTAAACTTTTATTAAATAAGTAGCAAAAAAAGTTTTTATAGGTTTTCAATAAGTACACGTAGTACATAAACCCGAAAATTTATAAAAAGTAATTTATTATAATTTGATTAGTGTAAGTGTACATAATTTAGTTAATATGGAGTATTGAAAAGTGATTTCAAAAATTAATTTAGCAAATTATTCCGGTAAAAATATACCAATGAGAGGTTTTGAACGAGATAGCGGCAGCGGAGTTTTTGTTTGGGAAAACAGCCAAATTAAAAATTTAGGTAAACAACAGTTAACACCCAATAATGTAAGTGCTCAACCGAAAACGCCTGCATGTGGTATAATTTCTAAAGGTCGTTCAGCGTTAGATTTGCCTATAGTATCAGCAGAGAAAAGGTTTTTAGATTTCAGATCAAAAAATAATTTGAGTTCATTGAGAGGTGATGGAACTGAATATTATGTTTGTACAAAAAGAAATGCACGTTTTGGTGATTCTCCTGCTGCTGAGTGTTTCGTTGACTCTGAGTATGGTTCGAAGGCCAGTTTGTTTTTGGGAAATGATAAAGAAATAAATAACCTTTATAGAAAATCTCAAGATTTAATTAAATTTACAGAAAAATATAATGAAACAAATACTTCACGAGTTGATAGAAACAGAGATGCTGATTATAAAGATGCTCAATGGGAGCTTAGAGCTGCACTTATGAAATTGGCTCGAGATAAAGATTATTCAGTTCTTCCAATATATAAGAATACCATTCCAAGTATTAATAAACTTGCTTAAACAAAATAAATGAAATTAAAGGAGAATGCAATGATACCAAAAGTTAGCTTAGGAAAATATAATTATGTTTCAAGAAATTTAGCACAAAATTTTAGCGGTTCTACTACAACGACTCAAAAAAATACTATTAATAAAAATCTTGCACCAAATGCTGAAAATTCATTTAATATTCAAGAGGATTATTATAAAAAATCTAAAATAAAAAATGCTAAATTGACTCTTAGTAAATTTTTAGAGCTTAAGAAAACTTTATCAAAAGAAAAGCAAAAAATATTAGATTACATAATAAACAATAATATTGAAGATTTAGACGGTACAGAAATTTTGGTATGTTTTAAAAATGATAGTAAAAAAGGATTTCTCATAAAAGCTGATGAAAAAGCAAAATACGAGAATAAAAATTACATAATTATACCTATCAAAGACGATAAGAAAAACAATTTGCAAGAAAATCTTGAATATAAAAAATAATTTACGGATATATAGATAAAAAGGAAGAAATGGGGTTAAGTGAAATGATTCCGAATGTTAAATTAAATTTAAGCGGTCAAAACGCGCAATACAAAGCTATGAATACAAGTGATTCGAACAAAGTTGTATTTCCTAAAAAAGTTTTTGTGCCAAATGTATATGATAACAAATTTGATATTTTTGATAAAAAAACAAGCAAAAACAATGAAAATGAAATAGATTCAATACCAGGATATGTATCGGTCATTGTTGATCTTGTAAATATGAAAAGATTGAAAAATCAAATGTCTTCTTTGCGTTATGACGGTACAGAATATTATATTATTAAAAAACCAAATAAAGGTGCCAGAGAAATTGGTAATAAATATAATAATAAGGTTATTATTGATACATTGAATGGAAATATGAATGATTTTCAAAATGAAAATTCTAAAGAATTAGGCAAAATTATAAATCTATCTGTAAAATTAGCTGACATAAAAAAAGAAATAAATAATGTTAAATCAGGTACAAATAAAGCAGATTTATTGAAACAACAAAATCAAATACAAACAGATATAAAAAATTTGATTAAAGAATTGTCGAATAATGACAATTATACTGTTAAGCAAATATTATCTTCTGATTAAATACTTTCAGAATTAAAAAAAATACCTTCTTCGATTACGTATTTGTAGAAATTTGTGTCTGATTTAAACTCGCTTAATGAAAGCGGGTGTAAATCAATGTATATATCAAAATCTTCTTCGATTTTTCCAATTACTCGCCAAATTTGTTCTCGATTAACTTTATCAATAGGTTTATCAAAGATTGCTACAAATTCTATATCTTCATCTTTGTGCATTTTTCCATCAACAAACAACCCAAAAAGATAAACCCCCCGAAATCCTAAGTTCAGTACTTTAATATCTTTTATTAATTCAACAACTATATCATCAATCAGATTTGACAATTAAAAAGGTACTCCTTCAATTCATTAATTTTTAAAGTAACTTGTTCTGATTTTTCAAGATTTTTAACAGAAATTTTGCCGTTGGCGATTTCGTCTTCACCTAAAATTAGCGCATATTTTGCAAGTTTTGATGCCTTTTCCAATTGTTTTGTAAATTTTTTACTTGTCATATCAAAATCAACTTTTATGCCTGCATTTCTCAATGTGCTAACAAGTTTTAAAGTTTCTTCAATATTTGTTGAAACGACATAAGCATCGAGTTTATTTTCATTTTGTTTTGGAATCAAAGAAATCAATCTTTCCATACCCATAGCGAATCCTACAGCAGGAGTATCTTCTCCGCCAAGGTTTTTAACCAGACTATCATAACGTCCGCCACCACATACGGCATTTTGTGAACCAAGATTGTTTGATTTTATTTCAAAAACAGTTCTGTTATAGTAGTCCAAACCCCTTACAAGAAGTTTATTTACTGTATATTTTATTTTTAAAATATTTAAATATCTTTTTACCGATTCAAAATGTTCATGACATTCAGGACATACAAAATCTGAGGTTATAACTTTTTTAACTTCAGGTTTTTCATATATTGCCTTGCATTCTTCAACTTTGCAATCTAATAATCTTAACGGATTTTTTTCGTATCTTTTTTGACAATCAGGACAAAGTTCAGATAAATATGGTTTTAAAACTTCTTTTAATTTCTTTTTGTATTCTTCACGACAAGTCGGGCAGCCAAGAGTATTTATTTCGACATCCAAATCATTTAATCCGATTTTATTTAAATAATTTACAGCTAAAGAAATTGCTTCAGCATCCGCTGTTGGTTGAGCAATACCGAACATTTCCATACCAACTTGATGAAATTGTCTTTGGCGTCCTGCTTGTGGACGTTCGTACCTGAACATCGGACCTTTGTACCATAATTTTACAGGTGCAGAAAGCCTGTGCATACCGTTTTCAATATATGAACGAACAACACCTGCCGTATTTTCAGGACGTAAAGTTAGCGAACGTTCCGATTTTTCAAATGTGTACATTTCTTTGTTCACAATATCAGTTGTATCACCAACGCCGCGAGCAAACAATTCGGTTGCTTCAAATATTGGTGTTCTTATTTCTTTGTAGCCTGCATTTGAAAAAACTTCATTTGCGGCATTTTCAATAAAGTGCCAACTGTCGATTTCTGTGGGAAGAATATCTTTTGTTCCCTTTTGTACTGTAATTATCTTTGCCATATAACGATATTATTACAAATTAGTTAACATTTCAAGAGGGCTTATAATAAAGTAAAAAATGTCCGGTTTAGCGCAACATTTACATTATATTTTATCAATTATAAAATATAAACATAAGTCTTTTACCATTAGTCAATGAATATTACCAAAAATCAACAGATAATTTCATTATGAGCTACATAAAAAGATTATCTTTATATATTAAAGAAAAAAGAATTAAATCAGGATATTCCCTAAATAAGTTTTGTTTTGATGCAGAAATTGAACCTGCATCTTTATCAAGATATGAATCAGGGAAAAGAAAAGTATCTCTTGAAGCATTAATAAAAATATCCAAATTTTATAATCAATCAGTATCCGAATTTTTAAAAGATTTTGAGGATTATTTAAAATAAATAGAGCATTTATTAAACCGTTATTGGAAAGAGAGTATTAAGAATATAATACCAAACTATTGCAAGTATGTAATGCATAAATGCAATGGTTTTTTGATAATGTACTTATGAAATATTCGGATAAGTTAGGCGCGTATATTAGATTCAGACGTGAAAATGCTGAAATATCTTTAAATAAGTTTGCCATTGAAGTAGAGATGGAATCTTCCACTCTTTCAAGGAACGAAAATAATATTAGTGATATAAATATAGATAATATTGCTAAGATAGCAAAATTTTATAATCAATCAGTATCTGAATTTTTAAAAGATTTTGAGGATTATGTTAAAGCAAATTCTTAATTATGCCGCTCAAAATAAAAACCTGCTAATGTTTGTAACAGCACTTCTTTATATTCTTGGAATAAGTGCTTATTTCTCAAATACAGGTATTGTTTTAAGCATAATTGTATCGTTATTAGGTATTATTAGTATTTGTAAAAACTTCTTTCCCCCAAAATTAATATTATTTTGGATATTTATTTTTTATCTCGGTTTTGTAAATTGTATTTTTAGAATAAAGAATACTGACGAATTATATCAAATTGCACCGCAAAAATGCTCTATTGAAGGTCAAATTGTAAGTATTCCAAACAGTAACTTCTCTGATAAAGCAAAATTCTTTTTTGAAACTGATAAAGGAAAAACTCTCGTTACCATAAATTCAAAAGATGAAGATTTTTCTAACCTAAAAATCGGCAGCTATTATAAAATAAACGGCAAATTGAGAATCCCATTCGAAGCTGTTAATCCTTCACAATTCGATTATGGAAAATATTTGAAAAATTTCGGTGTATTTACTGTATTTTATGCAGACAAAACAAATGTTACATTAATTCCCAAGAATTTGGAATTCAAATGGAAATTTATACAACATCTAAATAATTTAAGGATAAAAATTATTGATACACACAAACAATATTTAAAAAGTCCGTATTTGGAAATTCTTGGCGGAATTGTTTTTGGTGATGATGCAGTCGCTCCGCCGGATTATATAAAAACAACATTCATTAATTCAGGTTTGTTGCACATACTTGCTGCAAGCGGTATGAACGTTGCGTTTATATACGGATTTTGGTTCTTTATTCTAAACAAATGCCTTAAATGTCCTTTCAAAATTACTGTGCTTACAGGTATGCTGGTTATAGTACTTTATTCACTCATGACAGGATTGGGAGCTTCTGTAATAAGAGCAACTATAATGATTCTATTCATATTAGCCGGTAAACTTATTGACAGAGATACTCATTCAATAGCATTATTATCTCTCGTCGCTATGCTAATGCTTATTTACAATCCGGCTTTTATAAACGACGTAGGATTCCAATTATCATTTTTAGTAACTTTTGGGTTACTTATATCTTCAAATTTACTGACAAAAGATTCAAATAAATTTATTATGTTCTGCAAAGACACTATCCTAATTCCGATTATTGCTCAAATTTGGGTTGCTCCGCTGCAAATGTTTTATTTTAATACATTCTGTGTATATTCTGTTTTTGCAAATATTGTATCAGTAATATTTTTACCTTTTATATCGTTTGGCGGATTCATAAGCTCAATAATGGCACTAATCCCGCTTTTTCAAAATATTATCTGCAAAATTTTTGACATAATATTAGAATTTTTTTTAACAGGACTGGTTTCAATTTCAACTTTTTTCGCAAACTTACCGATGGCTTTGATAACTACTACACACCCAAATATTATGCAAATTATACTCTATTACATTATAGTACTATTATTCGTTTTACTGCTTAATAAATTCAGCAAAAAATTGCTTAATGTTATTTTCGGTCTGATTTTCATTTTATTGATTTCTACAATAAATATTCCAAATAATAAAACAGAAATAATAGCTTTTTCTGTTCAAAATGCAGATGCATTTTTAATTAAAACGCCGCATAATAAATATTTTATGATAGATACTGCAAAATCAGGTTATTTAGGCGGAAAATCGCAAGCAGAAATAATTATTCTTAAATACTTAAAAGATAAAGGTATAAAAAATCTTGAAGGTATAATTATAACTCATTTTGATAACGACCACTCAGGCGGTGCAATAGATTTGTATAATAATTTGAACGTAAAAAATGTTTATGTAAATTCATTAAATGATAATTCTAAAACATCTCAAAAAATATATAAAACAATAAACCCTGTTATTTTGACAAAAAATGACAAGATTATTTATCAAGAAGAAAATTTTTATCTAAAAACATATATAACCAACATCACTAAGAATGATAACGAAAATTCAATAATAACTGAATTAAAAAGTAACGATTTTGATATGTTGTTTATGGGTGATGCAGGTATAACGGCTTATAATAAACTTAAAACAATTTTACCGAAAAATATATCAGTTTTAAAACTCGGTCATCACGGTGCAAAAAATGTTATAGATAAAAACATGCTTAATGAACTAAACCCTAAATATGTATTAATTTCAAACGCTTCAAACGACAGCAAGCACCCGCATATATTAACTCAAAACGTTTTAAGAAAATCTAATGTTCTAAGAACTGATATAAACAATTCCATTAAAATTTCTACTGATAAAAATCAAACAAATATTTACACCTTTGACAAAGAAAAATACAAATACTTAAAACTGTATTAAATACACTAAAACTATTATAAATAAAGGGTTTTAAAATATTAATTTTTGTAAATTTCATGTGATTTTTAATAAAATCACACTTGAGATTATGTTAAAAATATGTTACAATAGTAGTAGAGCGAAAGCGATTTTACCACAGGCTAAACTCTACAAGATACGCTCTAGAGTGTTATTCCCCATGCAGCTAAAAATTGTACCACTCTTTTAAAAAAAAGGTATTCAGGTAATACATTATACAAAGTAGTTTTTAATCTACTTTTGTTTGACTGCATTGATGGAGAGCTATGAATATCGAAATTCTAAAAATACAACTGTTAAAAATGCACTGTTTCGCAGTAAAATTCTTTATCTTTGGTTGTATTATAGTTTTAACCTGTTCCATTTTTAAGATTCAACCGATAATAGCAAATGAAACAATAATAGCTCGTGGCAACGTTGTAACACCGATTTTACAAAAAGAAACAATTAGTAATGATATAAAAAGAGTAACTGCCGATGAGCAATCACAAGAATTTGATAACAGTATAAAAAAGAGATACCCTAATAGTTTGATATACACAATTGCACCCGGAATAAAACATATAAAAATAAAAAAGATATGTCAAGGGCGACCTGTTTTGATTAACGTAGTTGAGATAAACACAAAATTAAATTCAAATATAAAAATAAATCCTCAATTAGCATCAAATAACAAATTAACATCAAAATCAACGATTACAAATATTGCGAACAGAAACAATTCTATAATAGCCATAAACGGTACGTATTTTAAACCGCAAACAGGAGTTCCGCTAGGAACCTTAATGATAAATAAAAAACTATATACAGGACCTATTTATAATCGTGTAGCAATGGGCTTTTTTGATAACGGTTATGATATGGCAAGGCTTGAATTAAATGCATCAATAAAATTTAAAAATAACAGCATAAAAGTTGATAATATAAATCAACCAAGAATGTTATCGACATACGTTTTGGTATATACGAGCGATTGGGGAACAAATTCCCCTGCAACACCGAAATACGGAATACAAATCGCCGTAAAAGATGATAAAATTGTCGGAATTTCAACTCAATCCATGCAAATTCCTGAAGGTGGGTATGTTATAATCGGACCTAAACAGAAATTAGAAATTTTAGAAAAATACAAAAAAATAACATTAGATATAAAAACCATACCTGAATGGGATAATGTAAATCATATAATAAGTGGCGGACCATATTTAGTTAAAAACGGAGAGATTTATATAGATGTAAACGAACAGAAATTGCAGGCTATCGGAGGGAAAAATCCAAGAACAGCAATCGGATATACAAAAGATAATAACTTAATTATGATAACAGTAGATGGCAGAGAAGGTGCATCTGTGGGTATGACACTAAATGAATTGGCAATATATATGAAATCCATTGGTTGTATAAACGCTATGAATCTTGACGGTGGCGGTTCAAGCGTAATGTATGTAAGCGGAAAGGTTACAAACAGACCAAAAGTAAAAGGCGGAATAGCACTTTCAAACGCACTTACCGTAAACTTAAAATCATAATTTTATTTTATCATATCATATCTTCTTTAGTTACTTGGGCAAAATTTCCCACACATTTTGCCCATTTTTCTTATCTATTCTTCTTAATTACTATTACTAATTATATTTTGTGAATACTGTAATAATGGGCAATAGTGATTATTATGCAAATGTTTTAACCTAATTTTGAGGTTGATAAATTATGCACAAACATTTTATTACAATTTTAATGATATTATTATTATCAAACAACGTATTTGCTCAAACAAAAACAGGAGATATTCTTTCAAGAATAGAAAATTCATTATATGAAATAGAATACACTAATCAAAGTGAAGAAAAGCGTTTGGAAAGAATTGAAGAAACGGTTTACGGAGAAGCAAAAAAAGGTAATATAAAATTAAGATTGGACAATTTATACAAAGACATTTCCGCAAATCAAATGGGACAAGAAATATCTCCTAAAAGAGATACTTTTGAAGAAGAATCTGAAACATATACCTATAACAAACTTGCTAAACAAAACAAATCACATTCAAATAATCTTCAAAATAACTCAAATCCAAATATTGACTATCCTGTTGTAAATGAACTGGAAGAAAAGGCATTTGGAAAAACTTACAAAGAACTTGACTTGAATACAAGACTTTCAAAATTAGAACAGCATTCATTAAAGAAAACATACGATGATGCTTTTTCAGACAGAGTTGAACGTTTAAAAACAAAACTTGCATACAAACAAGACAAAAAACCATTCCAATATCAATATTATGATAATTATTTAGCTCAAAATATGGATAATTACGCAGGTTCAGAATACGAAGATTATTCTCCAAAAGCAACAGAAAATAATTCTTCAAAAAATATGTTTAAAAGTAATAATTATTTAGACAAAGAAATTTCTGATGCTGATTTTCGTTCCGATTTAAACAAAATTGAAAGGAAAGTGTTTAAAAACAGCTACTCTTCAGATTCAATTAACAATCGTTTAAGCAGACTTGAAAATACAATTTTCAATACACAATTTAATAAAGACAGCAACAATACCAGACTTAGAAGAATATCAAGTGCAGTACAAGCTCAAACCAGCGCAAGAAAATATGATTCAAACAGTATCCAACAAAAAATAGGTACGGCATTACAAATTGGGATGATGGTTCTGATGGTAGTAGCAATGATATTGTAATAAAAATACAAATAATTATTACAATTAACAGAAAATTTTTAACAAAATCAATTATTTGTACTATAAAAAACTGTTACAAAAATTATATAATGTAACAAAGTTGATTTTTTTCATAAATTTATTAAAATAGCTTTTGGGAGAATAATTATGATAAAAAGAATTTTATTAACAATTTTAATAATTTCAATATTTGCGCCAAAGTTATTTGCTGCAACACAAAATATTAATAATGAAGTTCAAGTTGCAATACAAAAATATAAAGCAGGTAACTACGTTGGCTGCATACAAGATTTAGATGAATATTTACAAAAAAACACTTCAAATCAACTGGGAAATTACTATTTGGCTATGGCATACACAAAAATAGGGGATAGAGAAAAAGCCGTACAATTTTATAACAAAACTAAAGCATTAAATCCAAATAATACTTTGGGCGAATATGCACAAAAAGGTTTAGTTTGCATAGAGGACCCAAGTAATTGCTACAATAGGATAAAAGAAACAGCACCAAAAGAAAATTTAACAGAATTAGACGTGTTTGTAAGATCTAACTACGGAAACGGTCTTTCTTCCGAATTAACACAACAAATCAATCGTAGTCATGTTGAACGTTTAAGAAAAGAAATGAACACAGAACAAGAATTAAACAGATATGAGTTTAAAGACTACAAAAATTTTTCTAAGAAAAAAGGCTCACATGATGTTACAAACGAAAAGATTGCAACTTCAAAACCTACAGATGCAGAAATAGTAAAAGCATTAAAAGTTTTGAATGATGCAGGATTAAACAATATTGCAAAACAATACGAAAACAATGTAAACAATACAAGCGATTCAAACGGTAACAATAATGCCGCTATGGCAAAAAATAATACAGAAACTATTTCTCAAGAGGAATACCAAAAACAACTTCAACAAGAATATATACAGGCGCAAATGGCGTTAATGAGTCAACCTGATATAAATTCTTTGTTTGGAGATACAAATAATCAAAACAATTCAATGAATAACAATATGGTAAATATGTTACCTTATCTTATGATGCAGCAAGGACAAAGCGGACAACAACAAGTACCCCCAGAAATGTTGCAAACTATGATGATGAACTCAATGATACCTAATTTAAATTTTAATACGGAAAGCAAATAAGGATAGATATGAAAATTAATACAACACGTTTTGGCGAAATTGAAGGAGATGAAAAAAACATTTTCCAATTTGATATGCCAATTTTAGGATATAACGAAGAAAAAGAATTTTTGCTAATAGAATCAAAAGATGCCTCTGTTTTTAGGTGGTTGCAATCAACAATTACACCTGACTTAGCTTTTTTAGTAACAGCACCTACATTTTTTGGTATAGATTATGTTTTTGAACTTCCTGATGAGGCAGAAGCAGCATTAGATATAAAAACAGCAGAAGAATTAGTAGTTTTAAATATTACAAAAATTCCTAATAACAAACCAAGAGAAGCGACAATAAATTTACTTGCACCGCTTATTTTTAATATAACAAATCATAAAGCAGGTCAGGTAATTTTATCCGGAACGGGCTTTGATGTAACTTATCCTCTTTTTCAAAACAACAACGAAGAAGAAAAAGAATTGTCTGAGACGAAAGGAGAATAAGTTATTATGCTAGTTTTATCTCGTAAGAACGGACAAAAAATTATAATTAATGATGTTATTGAAATTACAATATTGGATTCAAAGATTGATAACTGTAAAATTGCAATAAATGCACCAAAAGATGTAAAAATATACAGGGAAGAAGTTTATGCATTAATACAAGCAGCTAATAAAGAATCTGAAAGTGTTTCTATTGATGCATTGGGCAATTTATCAGATTTAATGCCTAAAAATACAAATGAACAAAAACTTCAAAACAAAAAAGTTATCATCAAGAAAAAAACAAATTAATGGATTATATAACAGCAAGAAACGATTTATTAGATATAAAAATTTCATCTGAATGTGAGAATTATTTTTTAAGAAACAATTATTTACTTGAATATGGGTATTGTAAACTTCTTAGCGGGCAAATAAACGATGCTAAAAAAATCTTTTCATCACTTAGAGAAATGGATTTAAGGGCAGATTGGGCATTTTTACTCACACAATTTATGAATAATTATATCCAATTTTTGCCATCATATTTGCAGATAAGAAATTTTTTGGAAGTGGATATTGGCTTACTTCTGAAAGCAAAAATGCTGGAATCGGTTGAAAATGTTATAAATGCCTGTGATATATTTTATGAAATAAATCAGGAAAGTTATAAATTTATTGCGCGAGTAATGCTCAACTACAAATATCCTACTATTGCTAAAATCTTTCTCAAAAAAGGTACTGAAAAATGTTACAATGACCCTGAACTTCATTTTTTATACGGATTATATTACCTATCATATAAAAATGTAAAATTTGCCAAAAAAGAGATACAAAAATGCTTGGATATATTACCAAATTATTTTCCGGCAAAAAAGATGCTTAACAAAATATAAATAATTACCCTCAATAATTAATTAAATGTTAAAAAAACAATAAATCATTCAAAAAAGTGTTATAACATGAATGTAGATAAAACAAATATGGAGGTGTAAATTATGAGATTTAGTGTTATTGAAAGAGATCCTGAATGTTATATTCCTTCAGACATTCGCAGCAATTTAGAAGGCATTTGGGATGCAGTTGTAGAAAAAGAAGCGAATGAGTTTGCTCCTATGAGCGAAATTAGAGAAAATGATAACGAGTATATCGTGAAACTTCAACTACCCGGAATTGAAAAAGAAGATATTAATATAGAAGTTGAAGATAAAATTCTTACAATTTCTGCGGAATTAAAACACGAAGAGTTGCAAGATAACGAAAGAATGCATTATTCGAATATCAAATACGGAAAATTTAATAAATCGTTCGAATTTATAAATGATATTGATACTGAAAATTCAAAATGTGAATTTAAAAATGGTATATTAAGAATAACATTAAAAAAAATGGACGAAAAAAAGAATATTAAGAAATTAACAATAGAATAGTTACAAAATTTTATAAAAATCAGACAAAAATTTAAAGCGTTGTATTAGAGATAATACAACGCTTTTGCGTATAAAAGATTAAAGATTTTTATCTTCAATTTGTAAACTTATGTAAAATAAAAAAAGCATGGGTGTTATAAAATTTTTAATCTGTGGAATAAGAAAACTGTACATAAAAAGATATGTGTATGTTGTCACACTAACCGTTACGGGAAACCGTAGCAGTACGCTGCAAGGACGCAGTGTATTAATCACGAAAGGAGATCTATTATGGCAATTACAGTAAACACAAACGTAGCATCACTTACAGCTCAACACTCATTGAACAAAGCTACAACCAAAATGAACACAGCAATGGAACGTATGTCAACAGGCTTGAAAATCAACTCATCTAAAGACGATGCAGCTGGTTTAGCAGTATCAAGAAAATTAGACTACAAAACAAGTTCATTAAGCGTAGCTCAATCAAATGCTCAAATGGGTGCATCAATGTTAGACACTATGGAAGGTGTTATGGGCGTTGTAAATGACAATTTGAATCGTATCAGGGACTTAACCGAACAAGCTGCAAACGGTACTTATGGATCAGATGCTATGAAAGCAATGGCAACTGAAATTAACTCAAGATTGGCTGAAATTACACGTACAGCAAATTCAACTGAATTCAATGGTAAAAATTTGATTAATGGTTCAATTACTGATCCTATTCAACTTCAAGTTGGTATTACAGGCGGTACAGAATCTCAAATTACATTGGAAGCATCATTATTCCAAAATTGCCAAGCTCAAGCAGGTTTAGGTTTGTCTGATGTTTCTACAAGCTGGTCAGATACAGATGCAAGAACATTCTTAACTAGTGTTGATGCAGCAATTGCAAGTGTTACAGATGCAACAACTGCAATCGGTGGTAAACAAGCTGCAATTACATCTGCAATAGATGCTGCAAATGTAATGCAAACTAACTTGACATCATCAAGTTCATTAATTAAAGATGCTGATATAGCTGCAGAATCTTCAAATTACATCAAACAACAAATTCTACAACAAACATCAGCAACATTGTTAGCAACAGCAAACCAATCACCATCAATTGCCTTAAACTTAGTATAATAAATAGTTTAATAGTAATGATAGAGTTTTATGGGTCTGAAAAAATTTTTTCAGACCTTTTTTTTAGTTAAATATTCCCATAATCCAATGTTTTATAAATCAAAAAAATTTGACAATATCAAAAAAAAATGTTCTAATAATTATATGCCCTAATGATTATAAGGTTATGATAAATTTTTGAAAGGAAAATTTATGAGTAACTTTATAGTTCCAAATCTTTTCATTCCGGGAACAAAAGCCAAAGCACAAGAAGTTAATGAAAATTTTTCAGCTATTAAAGATGAATTGAATAACAAATGTGATTTAGGCGGAGATTCTAATACAACGTTTGCTGTTGCAAATGCAACAAATAATTCTCATGCCATTAACAAAGCTCAAGCTGAAGAATATATTAATGAATTAAAAGATGAACTTGTATATAAATTATCCGGATTCAACGGTCATATTTTTGCAATAAACGGTAATACAGATTCTGATGGAAAAGCAGATATTGTTGATATTTCAGGTTCTAATTTAATATTTAAAATAGGAACAGGTTATAAAAACTTAGAAATTTATACAGATAATACTAATATCGAAATTTCAGATGTTAATAACTATGATATTACAGGATTTGCAGATGGTAATTACAACATTTTTATTGACAAAGAAGGTAATATTTCTGTATTAAATAATAAAATATATATACAACCCAATCAACCTACATTATTAGTGAATGATGTTTGGGTTGATACATCAAGTTCTCCTGCTATTATAAAACAATCAATAGGAAATGACTTAGTTGATTTTAAAAAAGTCGCAATCGGGAAATTTACTGTTTCTTCTGCTACTGTAAGTAATTTACAATCTTATCCGTTTAACTCAAAACTTGTAACAAATGCGAATCATAATTCAACTGCAGAAGTAGTTGAAACATATTATAACGGTGGTTCTTGGTATCGTATATATTCCGACGGCTGGTGTGAACAAGGCGGAGTGGGATATTCAGGTTATTGGTTTTATTTTTTAAAACCATATAAAGATATAAACTACACAATTAATATTACTTGGTATGGCACAGGAAATTATGGATATTATTATGGCACAGATAAAACTGCATTAGCGGCATATGTTGCAGCACCTGTTGCGGGTGTACCTATTATGTATACAGCACAAGGTTATATAAATTAGAAAGGATTAAAATGGAAATAAAAGCAACTTTAAGTAAACCTTATACGGAAAAACAGCGATTAGACTTTATAGTAGACAATAATCATAACAAAGGATATAAAATTGAAGAAACAGAAGAAAGTTTAAATGCGCTTGGTAAAACGCAGGAAGAACTTGCTGAAATAGCGATACAAAATGAAAGAACGGAAATTCAAAAACAACTTGACGAACTTGATAAAAAAAGAATACGAGCCGTTTGTGAACCGTCTATGAAAACAGAAAATCAAAGCTGGCTTGAATATTATAATCAAGAAGTCCAAGCATTAAGAGCGCAATTATAATATATTATAAGGGTTTTTCATTATATATAATGAAAAACCCTAAAGACTTTATTTATATTTATTTCTTATACGGGCGTTTTCTGAATAAGAAATAAGTTGTATCGTTTATCGGCGCAACTTCGATTAAATCGCAATATTCCATAAAAATATTTTTAGAATCATCAAATGCCTTGTATAATGCAGCCAAAATTCTATCATTATGAACTGCCTGTATTGAATTTATACGTTTTAAATATTCTGCTCTATCAACCAATGCTTGATTATCCGGACCATACACGGCCATTACAATATATCTTCCCGGTTTAATTGCATCTATATATGTTTTTTTCAAGAATCGATAATAACTGTTTGATATATGTCCTTCACTTTTTACAATATTATACCAAGTTTCATCAACAAATCCGTAACGCATTTGCACAATTTGATAACCATCATATATCAACTCATTATAAGGTTTACGCATTTCGTGTAATAATTCAATAGGCGGAGTTTTTGGAACAGTCCCGTCATCGTATATAAATGCAACACTTGAAGAAAATGGTTTATAAACAATATCTTCATTGGTCAAATTTCTGGATTTATAGTAATTTATAGAATCATAAATTGCGTTATATTTGGTTTTATAGTACGATTCGTCTTTAAACAAAAAATATGTACTAAATAGTGAGAAAAATATTAAAAATAATGCTAAATGCCATTTTTTCAATTTTGAAAAACCGACAGATGCTAATATGAACATAAACGGTACCACAAATATTATATATCTTGGTACAATTACAATAACTCTAAAAATACCTGAAAGTAAAACTATAATATAAGAAATCAGCACAATTGAAAATACCAAGTATAACTTTGAATCCTTTTCTTTAAATGCACTAACAAGCGCGCATATAAAGTAAATTATAGGTATTATAACTGTTATAAAGAACATAAAATCAATATACCAAGGTGAATAATTTACCCAAAACAAAGCACCTACACGAGCAGAAAAGAAATTTTGCAAATTACCCATAATATGCATAAATGACAATGACGGGATATGAAACATAATAAATCCGCTGCGCTTAACCGCGTAATATATAGCTATCGCAAAATATGGTATTAACAAAATAAGTTGATACACCTGATATGTTATATATTCCATAAATTTTCTGACACATTCTCTTTGTGTTACCATAAAATAAATAGTATAAGAAATGAATTGACCTATATTAAATACAATTCCACCGATTAATAAATAAGGAATCAATGTATTTGCAGCTAACAATTTAATTAAAGATTTTTTATCGTGGTTAGCATCAAAATCTAACAGATAATTCATTGAAACAAGTGAAAGGAAAGTAACCATAATGTACATTCTTATTTCAATAGAATAATAAATAAACAAAGGACTTACAGTAATTAACAAAGCAGAAATCAATCCGACTTTTTTATTACATAATTTATTTCCGACAACATAACACATTGGAATACATGCCAATCCAAAAATAACAGAGGACATTCTCATAAGAATTTCTGAATTTCCAAATATTTTCAACCAAAAATGTAAAAAGTAAAAATAAAACGGAGTATGCTGAAAATCCTTTGTAAATAAGAAATTATCTATTCCAAACGGGAATTTTTGAATAGCGACCAAAACAGAATGACCTTCATCGTACCATAAAGGAACATTTGAAACTGCAAATCTTAATTCAAAACCAACCAAAACTAATAATAATAAAATAATGTGTATATAATATTTTCTAATCTTTTCCATAATAAGTAAATTATATTATTAATAAAAAGATTAAGCAATAAATAATTAATAAAATATGAATTTTTTTAAATAATAAGAAAAATAGAGTTAAAATAATAATATGATAAACTTTGATAATTTAACAAACTATGTACAAGAAATTCTTTCGGCAGCAAATGCACTAACAATGTCGAAGAAAAACACACAAATTGAGCCTGAACACATAATGATGACAATGATACAAGATAGTGGATTGTCAAGAGATTATTTAACAGAGCTGAAATTATTAAACCAAAATTTTGTAACAGATATTACTAAGGCTGTTAATAGTTTTCCGACAGTAAGCGGAATTCAAAACACACAGCAGATATACTTATCCAATAATACATCTGCATTATTAGATATTGCTCAAGAAACATCCAATGAATTAAAAGATGAATTCGTCGCGATAGAAAGCATATTACTGGCGATGACAAAATTAGAAAACAGCAACATAAAATCATTATTGGAAAAAGCGCATGTAAATACAAATACGGTTTTAAATGCGATGAAAAAAATAAGAGGTAATAAGAAAGTGGATAATAAAAACGCTGAAGAAAACATGAAAGCTCTTGAAAAATATTCAACTGATTTAACAGAACTTGCAAAAAAAGGCAAGTTGGACCCTGTAATTGGCAGAGATGAAGAAATCAGAAGAATTATACAAGTTTTAAACAGACGTACAAAAAACAACCCTGTATTAATAGGTGAACCCGGTGTCGGCAAAACAGCAATAATCGAGGGTTTGGCTCAACGTATGGTAAGAGGTGATGTTCCGGAAAGTTTAAAGAACGATAAATTAATTTCACTTGATTTGGGTGCATTAGTTGCGGGCGCAAAATTCAGAGGTGAATTTGAAGAACGTTTAAAAGCCGTATTAAAAGAGGTTGAAGAATCAGACGGTCATATTGTAATGTTCATTGATGAATTACATACAGTTGTCGGTGCAGGTGCAACAGAAGGTTCAATGGATGCGGGTAACTTATTAAAACCAATGCTTGCAAGAGGTGTTCTAAGGACAATTGGTGCAACAACAATAAATGAATATCGAAAATATATTGAAAAAGATCCTGCATTAGAAAGACGTTTTCAACCTGTTTTAGTTGGTGAGCCATCTGTAGAAGATACAATAAGTATTTTAAGAGGACTAAAAGAAAAATACGAAGTTCATCATGGTGTTCGTATTTTAGATAGTGCATTAATCCAAGCAGCAAAATTATCAGACAGATACATTACAGATAGATTTTTACCGGATAAAGCGATTGATTTGATTGATGAAGCAGCCTCTTCTTTGCGTATTGAAATTGATTCAATGCCTGAAGAAATTGATATTATGTCAAGACAAAAAGTTCAATTGGAAATTGAACGTGAAGCTTTGAAAAAAGAGGAAAACAATCCTGATTGTGAAAGAAAAATTCTTGAAATTACAAACGAAATTAATGAATTGGAATCTAAAATTTCCGTAATGAAAGAACAATGGAACAGAGAAAAAGCATCAATTCAGGGTGAAGCCTCAATAAAAGAAGAAATTGAGCAAGTTAAACTTGAAATAGAAAAAGCGGAAAGAAGTACAGATTTACAAAAAGCCGCTGAATTAAAATACGGCAAATTAATGGAATTGCAAAAGAAATTAGAAGATTTGCAAGGAATGGATAAAAAAGATAATCAATTGCTTAAAGAAGAAATTGATGGTGATGATATTGCCGAGGTTGTAAGCAAATGGACAGGTGTTCCTGTTACAAAATTGATGGAAAGCGAAATGAAGAAACTTATTTCAATGGAAGACGTTCTTCATCAAAGATTAATCGGTCAAGACGAGGCTGTTACAACTGTTTCTGATGCAATTCGTCGTGCTCGTTCAGGCTTAAAAGATCCAAAACGTCCGATAGGTACATTTATATTCTTAGGTCCGACAGGTGTAGGTAAAACTGAACTTGCAAAGGCATTAGCAGATTTTATGTTCAATGACGAAGATGCAATGATAAGAATTGATATGTCTGAATATATGGAAAAGCATAATGTTGCAAGACTTGTTGGTGCGCCTCCGGGATATGTGGGGTACGATGAAGGCGGTCAATTAACAGAGGCAGTAAGAAGAAAACCATATTCAGTTGTGCTTTTTGATGAAATAGAAAAAGCGCACCCTGATGTATTTAATCTTATGTTGCAAATATTTGATGACGGTCGTTTGACAGATTCAAAAGGCAGAACAGTTGATTTCAAAAACACATTGATAATTATGACAAGTAATATCGGTAGCGATATAATTCTTGAAGATTCTTTAAAAGGCAATTTTGAAGATACAAAAGAAAAAGTTATGGATATTATGAAGGAAAGATTTAAGCCTGAATTTTTGAACAGGGTTGACGAAACTATTTTCTTCAAAGGTTTAACACTTTGCGATTTACAAAAAATTGTTGATATACAAATGGAATATCTAGGAAAACGACTTCTTGAACAAGAGATTGGTTTAGAAATCACACCTGAGGCTAAAGAACTTCTTGCAAACAGAGGCTTTAATCCGATATATGGTGCAAGACCGCTAAAACGTACAATACGCCAAATGGTAGAAAATCCTTTATCAAAATTGATATTGGAACAGAAATTTGCAAAAGGTGATATTTTAATAATTGATGCTGAAAATGACGAAATAAAATTCAAACGCGGTGTTAATTAAAACATATTATTTACCTATGAAAGCAGGCAATGGATTGTTTCTAATATAAATATTTAAAAATAAGTAGCAAATAAATAGAAAAACAAAAAGAGCAACCGATTGATTGCTCTTTTTTGCACTATATATTAGCTCTTAGCCAATTATATCATCATCAATAGAAAATTCAGGAGCACCGAACATCCCTTCAATTTCCTCTAAAATTGCTGATGGTTTTCTTGCCTGATTTCTTTGTGCTGCACGTCTTTGTGCTTCTTTATCTCTTTCTTCATTTGCATGAGTTAAGTGATAATAGCCTGTACCTGCAGGAATCAAACGACCAATAATAACGTTTTCTTTCAAACCTCTTAATAAGTCTTTCTTACCATCTACTGCAGCTTCTGTAAGAATTCTCGTTGTTTCTTGGAATGATGCTGCTGAAATAAATGATTCAGTATTTAATGAAGCCTTTGTTATACCTAACAACATATATTCACAAGTTGCAAGCTGACCGCCATTTGCTGCTACAGCTTCATTTTCTTTTTCAAATATCTGTACTTCAATTAATTCACCAGGCAATAAGTTTGTATCACCCGCATCAACAACTCTAACTTTCTTAGTCATTTGTCTTACGATGATTTCAACGTGCTTATCTGCAATTTCTACACCTTGTGAACGATATACTCTTTGTACTTCATCTACTAAATATTGTTGTGCAACTTCAGGTCCGCATAATCTCATAACATCATGTGGATTTAAAGGTCCGCTTGTTAATGGTTGACCCTTTTTAATCTTCTGTTTGTTTTGTACTACAATATTTGAATCTATCGCAAACTTAATTTCTGTTCTTGAACCATCTTCTGTTTGCAAATATAATCTTGGCATATCATCATCAGTTTCAATAATTGCGATACCATCTTGTTCAGCTAATATTGCAGAATCTTTTGGCTTTCTTCCTTCTAGCAATTCTTCAACTCTTGGAAGACCCTGTACAATATCACCTGTTTTTTGTCTTTCATAAACCAATGTAACAAGCATATCACCACGTTGTACCAATGAACCAGCAGCAACCTGAAGCATTGTACCCGGGCTGATTAAGTATGGTCTGCCATTTCTTATTGTGATTTCTGATTTAGTTACATCAACTATTTGACCTGAAACAGGTGCTCTGTCTTCGCCTTCTGTTAATAAATCATCTTCTTTTATAAATTGACCTGCTTTTACAACTGATTTTGATTTGATTGCTACTTTTGTTTTATTGTTTTCACAAATTAATAACAATCTTCTCGCATCTTCTGATTCATTTTTAATTGATGCTATACCTGAATTTATAGCTAAAACACAAGTTTTTGCAACAGGTGTCTTTGGTTCAATTTGTTGACCGTTTTTAACTAATAATTCTGTTTGCAATGAATCATTTAATTTAGAATTTGACTCAATTTCACGACGAACAATTAACTTATCTAATACAACAATTTTTAATGCACCTTTTTCATCAAGTTCTACCATACCTTTTAAGTGTGATAAATAACCTTGCATTTGAAGAACTAAACTTGTTCTGATTAATGTCGCACCATCTAAGTTTCTAACTCTTGCACCATCTTTATATTGCAGTTGAGTTACAGGAACAATATCAATTAATTCATCCGTTGTATTGAAATCAATAGAAACACCTTTTTGTTCAACTTTAATAACTTGAACCGGTCTTACCAAAATTTGAATAGGTTGATTTGCAAGATTATCTTCATCAAGTCCCAAAGATGAATCCATTTCATCATCCAAATTTTCAATATCCAAATCATCAATGTCAGAATCTAAAATTGTTACCATTGAAGTTTGTTTTGCAACGATACCCTCTGCAATTACGGTACCCTTCTTGATAACTTCGCCTTCTTCAACTTTTAATTCTGAAACATTTGCCAGTTGATGTATTTCACCAGGTCTGATTGATACTTCATGAATTATATCGTTGTATTCCTTGATTTCAACAATACCATCCAAATGACAATATATATCTTTTACAACTTCAGTACCTGCTGTAACATGCGTTCCTGATTCAACCATTTTTAAAGAAGATTCTTTATTTATTTGATGAACTTCTTCAGGAATAAATACTACATCACCGGCTTTCGTAATAATTTGATTTTCATCAACTTCTACATCAATATATTTTATTTCACCTGATGAAGAAACAGTACAATCTTCACTAATCAATTCCGCAATAATCATACCGTTTTCAACTGTTGTATCAACAGGAGATTTAACAATATATTTTTCACCTGTCTTATCAACTGTCCAAAGTTGTTCTTTTTTAGTTTGTTCGAATGTAGCATTTGATGGCGAAATAGATGCTATTACAATTGTTAATTCTTTACCTGAAACAATCTTTTTAATCTTCTTGCCTTCAAATTTTACTTCTTCTATTTCTAAATCATCGCCAACTCTAACTTCACCGCCATGTTCACATATAGTTAAGGTTTCGGCTAATTTTTCACCTTCTTTTATTGTTTGTTCATCTTTTACAAGAACTTTTGAACCGCCCGGTAAGTTATAAACATCGCCACCTAAAACCCAAACTACACCGCTCTTGTTTGCTGTTCTTGAAACATTACCTTGTCTGTCTTTCTTTTCATCTGCAGTAAAATCATAGTAAACAACTTCGCCTGATAAGTCAGATGTAATATCCTTTGTAGCTTTTTCTGTTAAACGAGAACCATCACCTTGTGATACAGGTTCGTATTCTGCAAGTTCAAATCCTTTTTCAATTTTTTGACCTTTTTTGAATAAAATTTTTGCACCTGCAGGAATGTGATATTTTCTTGATTTCTTTTCACCTTTAACTTCAATATCAGATTCAATAATCAAGATTTGAACAACATCACCATGACGAGTTCTTACTTCACGAGTTTTAACGTCTGAAACAATTTCTCCGGCTTCTTCTGCAATAATATGTTTCATTGCACCTGAACCTTTGAATACACCACCTGTGTGGAATGTTCTCATTGTTAATTGTGTTCCGGGTTCACCGATTGATTGAGCTGCAATAATACCGATTGATTCACCAATATCAACTAATTTCTGAGTTGTCATTGCCCAACCGTAACATTTTTGGCAAATACCATATTCCAATTCACAAGTTAAACCTGAACGAACAGCTAATTCATTTAATTCAATACCTGAACGTTCGATTTTCTTAATGTCGTTTCTGTCTAATGTTGTATTAGATGCAACTAATAAGTTACCGTCTTTGTCTAATATATCCTGAGCGATTGTTCTGCCCAATAACCTGTCAATTAAAGGAACAATACAAATATCGCCATCATAGATACCTCTCAACATGATATGTTTTTTACCATGACAATCGTGATCGCGGATAATAACATCTTGAGCAACGTCAACCAAACGTCTTGTCAAATAACCTGAATCGGCTGTTTTCAACGCTGTATCTACAAGACCTTTACGTGCACCGTATGAAGAAATGATATATTCAGTACAAGAAAGACCTTCCTTAAAGTTTGAACGGATAGGCAAGTCAATGATTTGACCTTGCGCATCAGCCATCAAACCACGCATACCAACCAATTGCGATACTTGTGATAAGTTACCTCTGGCACCTGAGAATGCCATCATATATACCGGATTCAATCTGTCAAAGTTTTTAACTACTTGCTCTGTTAATTTTGCTGTTGTTTCTGACCAAGTGTCAATAACCTTTGTATATCTTTCTACTTCGGTAATTTCACCCTTTAAGTATCTTTTTGTTGATTTTCCGATTTCTTCATCAGCTTCTTTTAATAATTGTTGTTTTATTTCAGGAACTGATAAATCCGAAATTGAAATTGTTACGCCTGATTTAGTAGCATAATGATAACCTAAATTCTTTAGCGTATTTGCCAATGTTGCTGTTTTTGCACCACCGAATTCAAGATAAATTTGTGCCAATAAATTTTTTAAAGCGCCTTTATCCATTTGTTTATTAATGAAATCAATCGTTTTTTTCTGTGTTGTATATGTATTTGTCATTATTATTCTACCCTTATTTATTATAAAATTGCGTTTCTTACTGCTTCATTAAAAATAATTCTACCTACGGTTGTTTCAAAACGTTTACCGCGTTCATCTCTTACATAGATTTTGTCATGTAATTTGATAACATTAGCTTCCAAAGCGGCTATCGCATCTTGGAAATTGTAGAAATATTTTGTCGGAACCATATTTTCGTCCCTGATAAGTGTTAAATAATACATACCCATAACCATATCCTGTGATGGAGTTATGATAGGTTTTCCTGTTGCAGGAGCCAATATATTATTTGTAGCTAACATCAACATTCTTGCTTCTGTTTGAGCTTCAATACTTAATGGAACGTGAACTGCCATTTGGTCGCCATCAAAGTCAGCGTTGAATGCTGTACATACCAATGGGTGTAATTGAATTGCACGACCTTCTACAAGTTTCGGTTCAAATGCTTGAATACCAAGTCTGTGAAGGGTCGGAGCACGGTTTAACATTACCGGATGTCCGTCAATTACTTCTTCCAATATATCCCATACAATAGCTTCTGAACGCTCAATTCGTTTCTTCGCAGATTTTATATTCTGAACATATCCGCGTTCGATTAATTTATTCACAACAAACGGTTTGAATAATTCAATTGCCATTTCTTTTGGTAAACCGCATTGGTTCAATTCTAATGTTGGACCAACTACGATTACTGAACGACCTGAATAGTCAACACGTTTACCTAACAAGTTTTGACGGAAACGACCTTGTTTACCTTCAATGATGTTAGACAATGATTTTAATGGTCTGTTATTTGGACCAACAACTGTTCTACCGCGACGACCATTATCAATTAGAGCATCTACTGCTTCTTGTAACATACGTTTTTCGTTTCTTACAATAATTTCAGGAGCACCCATTTCCAATAATCTTTGTAAACGGTTGTTTCTGTTAATTACACGTCTGTATAAATCGTTTAAATCTGATGTTGCAAAACGTCCGCCGTCTAGCTGAACCATTGGTCTTAAATCAGGTGGTGTTACAGGAAGTACATCCATTATCATCCAAGTTGGATCTGTTTCACTTGAAATTAATGAATCCAATAATCTTAAACGTTTAATTAGTTTACCTTTTCTTTGAACTGAATTTACACCTGCAGCCAATTCATTTCTGATTTCTTCAGCCAATGCTTTTACATCAATTTCGCCAAGTAATTCTTTAATTGCCTCTGCGCCAATACCTACTTTTAATTCAGTTTCTTCATGTTCCATTAAATAATCTTCGTATTCTTCTTCATTTAATAATTGAAGTTTTCTGAATTCTGTATCTGCCGGATCAATAACTACATAGCTATTGAAATATATTACCTGTTCCAAATCTTTTAATGTCATATCTAAAAGTAAACCTAAATAAGAAGGAATACCTTTTAAAAACCAAATGTGAGAAACAGGAGCAGCTAATTTTATGTGTCCCATTCTATGACGACGTACTTTTGAATCTGTAACTTCTACACCACATCGTTCACAAATGATACCTTTGTGTCTTACTCTTTTGTACTTACCGCAATAGCATTCCCAATCCTTTGTTGGTCCAAAAATTCTTTCACAGAATAAACCGTCTCTTTCCGGTTTTAATGTACGGTAATTAATAGTTTCAGGTTTTGTAACTTCACCGTATGACCATTTTAGAATTCTCTCCGGTGATGCTATACTGATTCGTATATAGTCAAAATAATCTATACTTGTTGACATTTATATTTTTCTCCTTTATTGAGCTAGTTTGTCTTTTACTTTTTCTTTTGATATGAAATTTCTTCAAGGATTGCTCCTTGAAGAAATTAAATTTTATATATCACCGAAAGTTGTTGGTGTTTCAAAGAAATTAATATTTAATAATTCTGAATCAATATCAGATAATGTACGTTTTGGAGCTGCTTTTCTTAAATCATCAATATCACTCATTAAGTCAACTTCAACGCCATCTTTCTTAGCAACCGTAATATCCAAACCAATACTTTGCAGTTCTCTTACAAGTACCTTAAATGATTCAGGAATACCGGGTCTTGGAATATTATCACCTTTTACGATTGCTTCGTATGCTCTGTTACGTCCGTTGACATCATCAGATTTGATTGTAAGCATTTCTTGAAGTGTATAAGCTGCACCATATGCTTCTAACGCCCAAACTTCCATTTCACCGAATCTTTGACCGCCAAATTGTGCTTTACCACCCAAAGGTTGTTGTGTAACTAATGAGTAAGGACCTGTTGAACGAGCATGAATTTTATCATCAACCAAGTGAACAAGTTTTAAGAAGTAAGTTAAACCAACAGCAACAGGTTCATCAAACGGTTCACCTGTACGACCGTCGATTAAACGAACTTTTCCATCTTCACCTACCCAATCGCAGCCTGTTTCTTTTATACCACGCAACAATTCTTCTTTTGTAACTTTTTCAGACATATTTTTACCGAAACGTTCATCAAATGAAGGTGCTGCATAATAGTCGTTTGTTAAATATGAAGCTAAACCTAATAAGTGTTCATAAGTTTGACCCACATTCATACGAGAAGGAACACCAAGAGGGTTCAACACAACATCAACAGGAGTACCATCAGGCAAGAATGGCATATCTTCTTTTGCAAGAATTCTTGATACAATACCTTTATTACCATAACGTCCTGAAAGTTTGTCGCCTACTGATACTTTACGTTTTTGAGCTATATAAACTCTGATTACTGTATTTGCTCCCGGTGGTAATTCATCACCTTTTTCTCTGTCAAATACCTTAACATCAAGAACTCTACCACCTTCACCGTGAGGAACTCTTAATGAATTATCTTTTACATCTCTTGCTTTTTCTGCAAAGATTGCTCTTAATAATTTTTCTTCAGGCGGATGATCTGATTCACCTTTCGGTGTAACTTTACCTACCAATATATCATCTGCATAAACACGAGCACCAATACGAACAATACCACGTTCATCCAAGTGTCTTAATGAATCTTCTGAAACATTCGGAATTTCACGAGTAATTTCTTCAGGTCCTAATTTTGTTTGTCTTGCATCTATTTCTAATTTTTCAATATGAACAGATGTGAATATATCATCGTGAACGCATCTTTCTGATAAAAGAATAGCATCTTCGAAGTTATATCCTTCCCAAGGCATATATGCAATTAAAACATTTTTACCTAATGAAAGTTCACCACCGCATGTTGAAGCACCATCTGCAATTACATCGCCTGCTTTTACTTCATCGCCTTCTTTTACTATAGCTTTTTGATTTATGCAAGTATCTTGGTTACTTCTTACATATTTCATTAATTGATATACGTGAGGAACACCTTGCGTATCACGAATTGTAATTTCTTCACCTACAACTCTTTCAACAACACCATCATATTCAGAAATAACAAGCATACCTGAATCTCTTGCAGCTCTTGCTTCCATACCTGTTGCAACTCTTGGTCTTTCTGTAATTAACAAAGGAACAGATTGACGTTGCATGTTTGAACCCATCAATGCACGGTTGGCATCATCGTGCTCAATAAATGGAATTACAGAAGTTGCAACCGAAATAATTTGGATTGGACAAACTCCAACAAAGTCAACTTTTGAAGATTCGCACATGATAAATTCCGATCTGTAACGAACAGGAACTTGCGCATCTTTAAATGTTCTGTCTTCGTTCATTTCAACGTCAGCAGGAGCGCAACGATAGTTTTCATCTTCGTCTGCTGACATATAAACTACTTCATCAGTTACTACACCATCTTTTACAACAAAGAATGGAGATTCAATGAATCCGTAATCATTAACTTTAGCGTGAGTTGCCAAAGAACCAATCAAACCAGCGTTTGGACCTTCAGGAGTTTCTATAGGACAAATACGTCCGTAGTGAGAAGGGTGAATATCACGTACAGCAAATCCTGCGCGTTCTCTTTGCAAACCACCGGGTCCTAAAGCTGAAATACGTCTTTTGTGAGTTAATTCAGCTAACGGATTGATTTGGTCCATAAATTGCGATAATTGAGAACTTCCGAAAAACTCTTTCAATGAAGCTATCAATGGTTTTGTATTTAATAAATTCAATGGAGTAAGAGTTTCACTATCTTGTAGTGTCATTCTTTCCTTAACGATTCTTTCAATACGGCTTAAACCAACTCTGAATTGGTTTTGTAACAATTCACCAACTGAACGAACACGTCTGTTTCCTAAGTGGTCAATATCATCAACTGAACCTTCATCATAAGTTAAGTTAATCAAGTATTCTATTGATGAAACAATATCTTGAATAGTCAAAGTTCTTTGAGAAGCAGGAATATTCAAGTTTAATTTTTTATTTAATTTATAACGACCTACACGACCGATATCGTATTTCTTTTCATCAAAGAAACGAGCTTCGATAATTTGGCGTCCGCCTTGAGCAGATGCAGGATCACCAGGTCTTAGTTTTTTATAAACATCAATCAATGCATCTTCTGTAGTTTCTGCAGTATCTTTTTCTAAAGTTTTCTTCAAGAAATCAAAGTGTGAGAAAGATGCTTCCATTTCAGCAACAGATAAGCCCATAGCTTTTAACAGAGTTGTTGCCAAAATTTTTCTGTTTTTATCAATTTTAACGTAAATCAAATCGTTAGAATCAGTTTCGATTTTAATCCAAGCACCTCTGTTAGGAATAATTGTAGCGTTATACAAACGTTTACCTGTCGGAGATACTTCGCGTTTGAAGTAAACACCAGGAGAACGAACGATTTGAGATACGATAACACGTTCTGCACCGTTTACAATGAAAGTACCTTTGTCAGTCATTGTAGGAATATCACCGATGTATACTTCTTGCTCTTTAATTTCACCTGAATCACGGTTTACAAGTCTTACCATAACACGAAGTTGTTTAGCGTAAGTTGCATCATGAATTCTGGCTTCTTCGATAGTGTATTTTGCATTATCGAAAGTGTAGTTAGGAAGAAAATGTAATTCTAATCTTCCTGTATAGTCTTTAATAGGTGAAAAAGCAAGTAATTCTTCTTTTAAACCTTCTTTTAAAAACCATTCAAATGATTTTTTTTGCACTTCAATCAAATCGGGTAAATAATCCAAGTTAGTAGCCGGAATACCCATTGGAGTAACTCTTTTTGCGAATTTAGTCGACATCAAATTAACCTCTTTTTATTCTATTGTACGTACGTTTTACATTTCTTTACATTTCAACTATAGTATAATTAAAAATGCATGCTAATTCATGGTACTGCATAAAGATAAATAGTCAAATAATACGTGCAAAAGAGTATAAATTTATGTAACAAAATTTTACAAGTTAAAAAAACAATCAGCTCATTTAAAGATATAATTGAATTTAGCTGTCAAGACCTCGAAAAATTTAAAAATTAGATTATTTCATTCGTGCTTGAATAATTCTTATATGATTTTTGATATCTTCGTTTTCTTTTTTGAGTTGAGCTAATTTTATCTCAAGTTTTGCTACGCGTGATTTTAAGCCCAAAAAGTCGTGGATAAATTCTTTTAATGATTTTTGGAGTTGTTGAACTGTTTTGTCGATTTCTTTAACGGCATTAACCGCAGTATAGTTCATCCATTCAGCAGAAACGGTGTAGTATTTTGTGTCAGGGTGTTTTACAACAGCAAGAGGGAATATTTTTTTGTGTTCCTGAGCGATAACCCCGATGTGCGGAGTTTTTTCATTGTCACCTTTCATGTTGAAGTTGTAAATGTTGATTTTTCTAATATCATCAAGTGAATGCTTTGATGGTACAATGTTTTCTTTCAAACGCCTGTCGGATGTGGCTAGAGGAGTAGGACTTGCAGTAGGAGCAAATACCATTGCCGCGTATAAAGTTATATAGTTATTTGCATAAGCATTACTTCCGTATGCATTTCCAATAAATGCTTGCAATCTATCATTTGATGGATCCCAAGCAGTATAACCATTACCAGATATAGCAGAGCCTAAACCGCTATTAGTACCTATACATAATTTATTTTTTATATTTGCTGTTCCGCAAGCATTAAAACCTATTGCTACATTATTTATCCATTTGCCCAAATTTTGATCACCTGCACCAATTTTTATTGATTTTTGGAGTCCAAGAGCCACACTTTCATTCCTACCTATGTACCCAATAAATATAGCATCATTTGATAAATAATCGCTACTCATACTATGAACTTGATCATCTGCACCAATCAATATAGCATTATCGACATTATATGATTTATTTCCAACTTGGGAACCGATGTTTATTGAATTAGAAAATGGACGAACTTCAACATCATTTACCATTGCAGAAGCTCCAATGGCAATATTACTATTACCATAAACAAAATATCCGGCCCGATTTCCTACAAAAATGTTGTTTTCAGAAGACTCATCTGAAGCTATAAACCCAGCATCAGCTCCAATATTTATACATTTATTTTGATTTCTACCATATGTTGAAAAACCAATATTTATATTCTGACTTCTGCTATTGGTAGCAGTAATCCCAATCCACCCAGCAAGTGCACCAATTGAAATATTATCACTTACACTTGTTGAGCTACCATTTTCCCCTGCAAGATAACCAATAGAAATATTTCTTTCGCTTCCTACGTTATTATTATGTGCACTTGCCCCTATTGCAACATCATACTGTGCACTTGAATTATTACCTGTATTATATCCAATAAAAACAGAATCCTTTACAGCTTTACCATTTGCTTTTAATTGAATATAATTACCTATCAAAACATTATTCGAATCATATCTGTCAACAGAATTATCATATCCAATATCTATTGTGTTTAACGAACCATAAAGGTGAGATAAATAATTACCAATGTAAACAGATTTGTTAGCATAACTTTCTACCTGATTAGCATTTATTGCATAGCCGATAAATACAGAACTAACGTTACCGGTTTGTCCAACTGTTTTTTTCGGATTTAAGAAACTGTTTGATAAAATTGTGGTATTGTCATTGTTATCAACACCAATTTTATAAGAAGGAGCACCTGTAACACTTGCACCATTTTTGTAAAGGACAGCTATTTGAGGATTAGAATAAAAATTAGATTTACCACTGTCATTTTTTGAACGTATAATCAATGCAGGGTATCTATAACTACTTGGCTCTTTATTGGTATAATAACCCATAGAAACAATACCGTGGGGTGCAAAACTGTTGTATGTCGGGTGAATAAAAAACATCCCAGGATAAGGAAAATCTGTTGTTATATTTTTCCAAGGAGAAGATATACTGCTAAAAAGAGCATTTTTTTCTGCATTGTAAGAAATACTTTTTGTGATAGACGGAGTAAGTACAGCCGCAAGAATACTCATGATAAGTAAAACCAGAGTCATTTCTGCTAAAGTAAACGCTATGTAATTTTTAATAATCATTTTTTTCATATCCGTTACTTACTCTCCACTTTGTCTAATCTTTTATCTATTTCTTTCAATTTAACTTGCATAATACTTTGAGAATGTGCAATATTTTCCATTTTTGTTTCTAATATTTCGAGTTTATTTTTTATATCAAACAACTGTGTAATATAACTTTTTAAATCACTTTGGAAATCTTGTACATATTTATCTAACTCTTTTATAGCATTTATAAGGTTAAACATAATCCAGTCACTGTTTATGTAATAATATTTGGTAAACGGATGAATACCAACAGCTTGCGGGATAATATCTTTAATTTCCTGTGCAATAACACCAATTCTTGGTTCATGATTTTTGTCTGATTTCATAGAAAATTCATATACATTGATTTTTTTAATTTTATCTAATGATTTTTCAACAGGAACAATGTTTTCTTTCAAACGTCTATCAGAATATGACGTTATAGTACTTGTAAACGCATATACCTTATTTGCATATAGTGTTATTACAGATTTACTATATGGGTATTTAGTAGTTCCATCATATGGAGCAACAATTAATGTTTGTCTTTTACTACTTGTTGTTTTTGGAGCCCAACCGGTTGAAATATTGCTTGTGCCGGCATAATAACCGGATATCAATGTCATATCACTTGAATAAAGAGAATTTCCTGAATCTGAATGATATGTTCTTATAATAGTATTTCCATCATATGAATTCGTACTGGTAGAACTTGTATTATACTGTCCGGCATTAATTCCAACAAATGTATTACAACTTCCTTTATGATAACGACCGGCATTATATCCTATAAATACATTATCATAACCACTTTGTGATACACCAGCATTATATCCTATAAATGTATTACTCCTACTATTTTGACTCTTACCAGAACTATAACCAATAAAAGTATTATTCCATCCGGATGAATTATTTCCTGCGTTAACACCAAGGTAAGTATTTTTATATCGGGATTGATATTGACCTGCATTAGCTCCTATACTAACATTATGAAACATCTCATTAGATGAACACCCTGAATACCCTGCATAATAGCCTATATTTACATTGGACTCTACAATACAACTGGCATAATTTACAGAATATGTTCCTGAAAACGTTCCTATATTTACGTCATTACTAATAGCTGCCTGCGAATTATACATATACCCTGCATAATAGCCTATATTTACACCATTCGTAAAGGTTCTTGTATTGGTATTACTATCATTTACAACATATCCTGAATAGTATCCTATATTCGTATTATATGTATTTTTAGTATTGGTATTGGAAGAACTGCCTGCTGCATTACCGATATTTACGTTATAACTTGATGCTTGTTGAATATTGTATGAGGCATAAGGACCTATGTTTACATTATAAGACTGTACACCTGCTGTATTTGAACCTGTATAATACCCCAAATTTACGCTTCTTGCTATTGCAGCATTGATATTTGAAATTCCATAACCCATAATAACATTATAGTTTGAATCGGAACTTTTAGATATGTCAATATAATTTCCTATCAAAACATTTCTATTTGAATTAGATAATTTATTTGTATTCCCTAACAAAATATTATAACCCGGATTATCTGAATTTAGCGACAAAGAATTATTTTTCCCCAATAAAACATTTTTATACAAAACATCAACAGCTAAACGTCCAACATTCTTGCCATTATCAAAAAATTCTATATCACTGCGTTTGTCTGGATTATCTTTAGAATTTTCAGAATTTGCTATTGTAAGTGTAGGATTAGGAGTATCGGTAGGAAGCGCTGTACCTAACGGAAGCCCCATAAATATTTGCGTATTGGTACTGCCATTTTGATAATATATCCCATTTGTTGCACTTTCACCTTGCCAACGGGTAACAGGTGTTTCATCATTATAATTTTGGATAGTTTGTTTTTTACCCAAAACTGATGGCAAAATAGCAGCAGAAATAACAGAAAAAATTAATATAACAACCATCATTTCAGATAAAGTAAACGCTATTAAATTGTTTAACCTGTTTTTTGCCATTTTTTATTTTATCGCCTTTGCTTTTTTATACATTTTATCGACCGTTATCAAAAGTTTTTTGTTTTCTTGTTCAAGATTTGATATTTCTTTTTCTAAATCATTAACCCGTGTAACAAGAGCAACAAATTCTTTTACATAAGAAACAAATTCCGCTTTCATTTCATCAACCATATTTACAAGTTCTTTTACCGAATTTAGGACAGTATAATTTATCCAGCATGAATTGATATTCAAAAATCCTCTGTTTTCAACAACAGCTTGCGGAATAATTTTTTGTAATTCTTGAGCTATTACACCGATTCTTTTTGTTCTATTTTTATCGTTTTTATAATTATATTCGTATATGTTTATTTTTCTTAAATCCTTCAAGGAATATTTTGATAGGTGAATATTCTCTTTTAAAAGTTTATCTGAATAAGTTAAAAATGAGGTTGATGGACCATAAATATGTGAAGAATACAACAAAATAGAACTACTGTTATATTCAGTATCAGTTAATGCATTACCTGCTGTGTTTCCAGGAGCAATTAATAATTGGCTGTATTTAGAACTACTTGTATTTTCTTGCGGAGTCGGGTTAGTAACAGAAATAGCATAACCAGTTCCAGATCCACTTGTTAGCTCAAATCTGGGTGCACACATATTAGAAGTGCTTATGTAATAACCACAACAATTATAATTTTTCCAAGAATTTGCATAAGCTCCATCATAATTAGAAAATGAATTAGAATAAAATACACATCTCTTTTCATATGTATACACTGCAGAATAAACAGGCGAAATAGGCGACCAAGCCTTATTTGAATAAGTATAGGTTACTCGCTGCTTTACACATGTCTTGGTAGTTCCAGAATCACTACAATTACCATACCCTGAATAATTCGTAATTGAAGGCCCGGCTTCTTTTACATATACATCTTTGTGAGGATAACCGGAACCTAAGTAACTACGTCTTTCAATCAAGTCTTTGGTAGACACGCCGCCATATGCCAGACCTATTATAGTACTACTAAGGCCTATGGAATTGCCTCTTGCACCTATACGTATATCATAGTTTGCATAACCACCTCTGCATGCATCCGTACCTATACAAATATTATATCCTCGGGTACCGGATTCTGTTCTATCAGCACCCGCATAGTTTCCTATGTTTATTGGATAATAAGTAATGCCGCTTGTATTTTTGTAATTATACCCTGCATACATTCCAATATTGATAGGATAGCAAATATAGTTGTAATAACTTTGCTCAGCCCCGGCAAATGTACCTATATTTATTGGATAATAAACATAATTGCTTTTAGCAATTTGTTTATATCCTGCATATGTACCTACATTTAGAGGGTAACTAATCGATTTTTTTGCCATCTGCAAATAACCTGCAAAGTTACCTATGTTTATCGCAGTTATAGGATATGAATCATTTGTTTGAGTAATACCAATAGTAGTATCATCACCGCCAACACCGGCATAAGAACCTATATTTATGGTATAATACATATTGTTTTTACTTGTATAATTATGTTTATATCCGGCGTAATGTCCTATATTTATTGTGTCAACTTGACCTGCGTTATTGCTATATGAAAAAGCATGTCCGGCAAATGTTCCTATATTTATTGGACGAGTATATGAAGCTGAGGCAACCTCAACAAGAGATCCATTGGCAGCAGCATAGTAACCAATATTTATGGGATACTTTATCCCAGCAGGATATAATAAGACATGCTGTTTTTCAGCAACGTAATAGCCTATATTTATGGGATAGCCCTCCGTTGCAGATAAGCTATGCTGGTCAAATCCTGCATGATTGCCAATATGAATGCCATACATTTTTTTTTCGTCAGCAATTATTGAATTATATCCGGCTTTATTGCCTAACATAACGTTGGCTTCACCGTATTGTTTATATCCTGCAAATGACCCTACTGCAACATTATATGGTCCTGAACCGCCAAATAATGATTTATAACCTAGTGCAACCGTATCGTGTAGTTTCATACCTCCAGAATTTATCGTTACACCTGATACCATAGATTCTCTGTTTGCTGATTTTGAACCTATAGCTATGTTGTGTTGTTCAATATCTCCATCATGTAGAGAAATAAATAGTGCATCATTACCCATAACAACATTTTCACCCAAAAGCGACATACGTCCGTTACTATAAACTTTTGTGCCTGATGTTCCCAAAAACGCTATATGACTTGAATTTGGAACACCATATCCACTATCTAAATTTTTGTTTATCATCAACTGCGGTTTTGCACCATCCGCTATATCACCGCTAACAGGCTCCATTCCTATCGCAACAACAGTTTTGCCCGCATCTGAACTATAAACATTCGACATAGCCCCGTTTGAACCGTAAATCCACTTGTCTGAAGCATCGTTTCCCGATATATCATAATTAGTTGAACCAAGCCGATTATGTGCCGTAAATATCGGCAAAGTTGCCGCCGCAATTACACTAAAAATCCCCAAAATGATTAACATTTCGGCCAACGTGAAAGCTAATAATCTCTTTTTAATTTGTGATTTGCCCACAAAATCTCCAGTTTACTTATATTTAATATTATGTACCATTAATTTATTTTTTTCAAGTATTTTTTCTTATTTTATAAAGATATTTAAAATATGGGTGGTTGTAAAAATATCTTGATTGTTATATCATTTAATTAATTACAAAACAAAGGTGTTATTATGAATAAAAGTCAATCACTCGGAATGTACATTATATTGGGTATTATGGTCTTAGCATTTATTTCCATGCTCTTTACAGGACCTACTACCACAACGCAAGAATTGTCTTACACTAACTTCTTGCAAAAAGTCGCTAACAAAGAAATTAAATCCGTTGAAATGGAAAAAACTTTCTTGTTAGCTATGCCTATTGAACAACCTAAGGCAAAAAATGTTCAAAATACTCCAAAAATTTATACAAATTTTCAATCAAACACTCCGACTTTGCAGTATAAGGTTTTGACACCCAATGACCCTAATCTGATTAAGAAATTAGAAGAAGCAAAGGTTGATATATCTGTTATGAAACCGAGCGAATCTTCTAAAATATTAAATCTAATCGGTTCATTGGCTTTACCTGTTTTTGTTATTATATTTTTAATACTTATGGCAAAAGGACTTTCTGCAGGCGGCTCTCAGGCTATGTCATTCGGTAAAAGCAGAGCTAAAATGCTTTTGGATAGCAAAGTTAAAGTTTTGTTTAGTGACGTTGCGGGTATTGACGAAGAGAAAAAAGAACTTGAAGAAATCGTTGATTTTCTAAAAAATGGCGAAAAATATATCAAACTTGGTGCAAAAATTCCAAAAGGCGTATTATTAGTAGGCCCGCCGGGAACAGGTAAAACGTTAATGGCTAAAGCTGTTGCCGGTGAAGCAGGTGTTCCGTTTTTCTCTATTTCAGGTTCAGACTTTGTTGAAATGTTTGTCGGTGTCGGTGCCAGCAGAGTTAGAGATTTGTTTGAACAAGCAAAAAAACATCAACCTTGCATAATTTTTATTGATGAAATCGATGCAGTCGGCAGACAACGCGGTGCAGGCTTAGGTGGCGGACATGATGAACGTGAACAAACACTTAACCAATTACTCGTTGAAATGGACGGATTCGACGAAAATACAAACATTATTGTAATTGCAGCAACAAACAGACCTGATATTTTAGATAATGCTCTTTTACGTCCGGGCAGATTTGACAGACAAATTGTTATCAATAGACCTGATATTTTGGGCAGAGAACAAATATTGAAAGTTCACGCAAAAAATAAACCGTTAGCGGAAGAAGTTGAATTGAAAACTTTAGCAAAACGTACTCCGGGATTTACAGGTGCAGATTTGCAAAATCTTTTAAATGAAGCTGCATTACTTGCTGCAAGACATAATAAAACAAGAATTTATATGGACGATTTAGAAGAAGCTATAGATAAAGTTATGGCAGGACCTGAAAAGAAAAGTAAAATCATTTCTGACGAAGAAAAAGAAAACACAGCATATCATGAAGTTGGGCATGCTCTTTTAGCAAAATTACTAAAAAATTGTGACCCGCTACACAAGGTTTCAATTATTCCTCGTGGTATGGCTCTTGGAGTTACAATGGTATTACCTGAAAAAGACCATTTAACCCTTAAAAAAGTTCAACTGTTGGATAAAATAGCAATGACACTTGGCGGCAGAATTGCAGAAGAAATAATTTACGGAAAAGAATTCATAACAACAGGCGCATCAAATGATTTAGAAAAAGTTACCGAAATGGCGCGTGCTATGGTTACAAAATATGGTATGAGTGAAAAATTAGGTAATTTAGCATACGGAAAAAGCCAAGACCACGTATTTATGGGCAGAGATTTCGGTCATTCAAGAGATTATTCTGAAGAAATTGCTGCTGAAATTGATGCTGAAGTTCAACGAATTGTGAATGAACAGTATAATTTGGCAAAGGATTTGTTAAACGATAATCGTGATATGCTTGATGCAATAGCAAAACGTTTACTTGAAATGGAAACTTTGGACGAAAAAGAATTTGTTGAATTAATGGAACAAATAAAAAATGCCAGAAAAGATGTCTGATTTTGAAATAAAACAACCTATACGAACTGTTGAAATAAATTCCTTAAAGATAGGAAACGATAAGTCTTTTCGTTTTTTAAGCGAAAATTCTAATTCATCAAAAACTTTATATGCGCTTGAATTAGATATTTTTAATCCGGAATTATCAAATCCTGTTGTAAAAGAATATTTTTCAAAAGCAAACTCTAATCCGCAACAGATAATTGAGCTTGCCCAAAAAACATCTTGTGATATTTTGGGATTAAAATTTAACATTGATGAAGATTTAGGGCAGATTAATCAAGCTAAGAATCTTTTAAAGTCATTGTTACCTTTTATTAAAAAACCTTTAATGATTAGAGGTATAAACAAAACAGATATTGATAGCGTTTTATTACCAGAATTAATAAGTGTTTTAGACAGAGAATGTATAATAGCATTTGCAAGTGAAAAAACATATAAAAATATTGTTCCTTCTGTTATAAAAGGAAACCACGTACTTGTCTTAAGAACACCGATTGATATAAATTTAGCAAAAGAAATGAACATTTTAACAACAGAGATGGGACTTTCGCCGGATAAAATTCTTATTGATCCTGACATGGGTGGTTTAGGATACGGATTGGAATACGGTTACAGTATTATGGAACGTATAAAACTTGCCGGATTTGACGGTGATTCTATGCTAAACATGCCAATTATTGCTTTTGCGGGAGAAGAAACTCTTAAAACAAAGGAAGCGAAAACAGAAGAAATTTCAAGCAGTTGGGGTGATTTAAATCATAGAGCAATCATGCTTGAAATAACAGCAGGTTCAGCAATTTCGGCAGCGGGAGCAAACATTGTCGTTTTAAACCACCCGAAAAGTATTGAAACATTGAAAGGGTTAGATTAATGGCAGAATTATCCGGATTGCAAATTTTTAAATACTTACCCGCAGCCAAAAAGGAAGAACATTCAAATTGTAAAGCATGCGGATTTCCGACTTGCATGTCTTTTGCTTTAAAATTAGCAAAAAATGAAGTCGAAATTGAAAAATGCCCTTATGTGCCTGATGAATTAAAAGGAATTTTTTCTCATACAATGAAAAAAGCTCAAAAAGAAATAGTTTTGAGTAAAAAAAACAATTTAAAAATAGGTGGAGAAGAAGTTCTATTCAGACACGACAAAACTTTTATCAATCCGACAGTTTTTTGTGTTGTTATTGATACAGATACACCTTATGAATCAAAACTCAAACGCATTTTAGATTTTGAAATCACAAGAATAAATGAGAATTTCAAAATTGATGCAGTTTTATTAAAAGGTTCAAATATAACTTTTGAACTCATTAATAAAATTGAAAGTAAAGGTATTACGGCTATTCAAGAACTGCCAAAAGATTTAATGAAAGTTGATGAAGATTCTTTTGGAAAAAATATTGAAAAGCTCACATTAATCAGAAGGACTGCGATTAAAACAAAAGCCGAAGAATTTTCAAATCCGACTTATGTATATTTAAAATCTCAAAATAATTTGTATGATTTATGCGCAAAAGCAAGCTATTATTTATGTAAATATGCAAACATGATTGTATTTGAAGATTTTGATGAATCAATGTTTGCTTCACTTTTAACCCTAAGGCAAAATATATTTACTGACCCGCAAAAGCCTTTACAAATTGAACCGAAAGTATATGAATTTAATAATCCTGATGAGAATGCACTAATATTTTTAACAACAAATTTTGCACTAACGTATTTTTCAGTAGCAAATGAGCTCGAATCGATTGACAGAGGAGCGTATTTGATTGTAACACCATCAGACGGAATGAGTGTTTTAACTGCTTGGTCAGCAGAAAAATTTACAGCGAATATTGTATCTAAAGCAGTTAAAGATTCCAATTTATATGACAAAGTAAAAATAAAAAGAATATTTATTCCGGGATTACTCTCAGATATGCAAAACGAAATTCAAGAAGTCGTTCCGGATTTTGAAATTTGCATAAGTACAACCGAAGCATGTATGATGAAAGATTTTATTAAAAAAATTAACGAACAAGACCGAGAAAACGGATTATATTAGTTCTGTTTCGATAATATATCTTGGTCTGGCTTTAACTTCTTTGAACACTTGACCGACGTATTCACCTATAATTCCCATGCAAAATAATTGTAACCCGCCAAAGAATGCAAGCAAGATTACTAAAGTTGCCCAGCCATTTGGAGTTGAATCCAGTATAACTTTTTCATAAATAACTTCTAATCCCAAACCAACAGCGAATAATGCCATTAAAAATCCAACGGCTGCAATTATTCTCAAAGGCATTATGCTAAATGAAGTTATACCGTTTAGAGCAAGTGCAAAAAGTGTCATATAATTAAACTTTGATTCGCCTTGTTCTCTTGGTTTAACATCAAAATTTACAATAGACGATTTTAAACCGACTTCATTAAAAAAACCTCTTAAAAATATTTCTTTTTCAGGATATTGAGCTAAAATATCCAAGGCTTTCTTACTAACCAATCTAAAATCAGAATGATTCATAGGAATTTTTACACCTAACAAATTCATCGTTTTATAAAAACAAATTGCAGTTGTTTTTTTCCAAAAAGTATCTGTATCTCTGCTATTTCTTATTCCTGATACAATATCATAACCTTGCATAAACTTATCAATAAATTTTTCAATAGCCCATTGGTCTTGTTGTAAATCAGCATCAATAGAAACAACACAGTCGCAACAAAGTTTTCTGACACCTAACAAACCGGCAATATGAGCTTTTTGATTCCCATAATTTCTAATAAATTTCAAACCCCTGACACGAGCATGTTTGTTATGTAATTTTGAAATAATCTCCCAAGTTTTATCAGTTGACCCGTCGTCAACCAAATAAATAAAACTGGATAAATCAATTTTATCTTTTTTAATTAAATCATCAAGAACTTCAAATAAACTATTCACAGTATTTTCAATACATAGCTCCTCGTTATAGCAAGGAATTGTTATCGCTAAAATAGGTTTTTTCATTGTTAATCCTTTTACTCTTTACATGTTTATATTATAATAATCTTACTTTAAGAGCAACAAATTATTATGAATAGTAACAAATTTATATTAAATGCTGATGATTTTGGTATAAACCAAAATATAAACAAAGGAGTTTTAGACGGATATAACAGCGGAATAATTAATTCCACAAGCCTTTGTGCAAACGGAGAGTGTTTTGATTTGGCAATAAATGATATTTTACCAAAATGCCCTAATTTGTGCATTGGTGTTCATTTGAATATTATCGAAGGTAAAGCTCTTTGCCCTGAAAAAACTCCTTTATTGGTTGATAATTACGGGAATTTTAATAACAGTTGGACTGAAATTTTAAGAAAATCTTTTGATAAAGAATTTTTACGTCAAGTTGAAATAGAATTTTGTGCACAAATTGAAAAAATTAAGACATACCTGAAACCGGCTCACATAGATTCACATGTCCACACGCATGGAATTCCGAATTTGTTTGAACTAACATGCCGGTTAGCAGATAAATATAATATCCCATACGTTAGGACTCAATATGAAAAGCCTTATATAACACCGGTATTGGAAAAACATTTGAATTTGAATTATGCTATAAATCAAATAAAAGTTATATTATTAAATACATTTTCAAAAATGAACAAAAATACTTTAAAGAAATATCAAAATATAAAAACGAATGATTATCTTGTTGGTGTAAGTTACACAGGAATGATGGACGATAAAACCGTAAAAAGCGGATTAAATGTTTTCAAAAATCAGGAAAACTTACTAATTGAATCACTTATACATCCATATTTTAATGAAAAACAGCAAGAATATAATATAGGTCTAAATCAAGAAATGAAATATTGGATAGAGAAAAATAACTTTGAATTTACAACATACAAAAAAATAGCAGAGCTTAATTATGAAACCGTTTAGTATAATATCAATAATTTTAGCATTCATCATATTTGTAATCAGTATTTTTTTCACAAACAATACTGTAAGGGTTGCAAATGTATATACACCAAATTTAGTTGCGTTAGATATAAACCGAAATGGAAAAATTGAACTCAATGAAAAATTTGTTGTTGACGGTATTGATACATTTACTTCAAGTGTGAGCGATTATCAAAAAACAATCGCCGAAAATATTGGAATAGACGAAGAAACAGCTTTGGCAATAGGTTATTTCGCAGAAAAATACGCTCAAAGTTTAATTGAGGACAGACAAGTAAAATATAAAAAATTAAACAATGGAAACGTTATTATAACTTTTAACGGAAAAAATTATAACCAAATAATAAAATCATCTCCATTTGCACTAAAAGATGAAAAACCGATAAATAAAAAAGAATTTGAAAAACAAATACAGTTAGCTAAAAATGCTCAACTTCGAATTTATAACAATAAGAGCAATAAATATCATAAATTGTCTTGTAAATATGGTCAAATAGCACATGACTCAGTAATTTTACCAAAAAGTCAACTGCCAAAAAATGCTCAAGAATGTAGCTTTTGTAAAGATATTAATAAAATTCAGAATATAGATTCTAAACAATCTTTTGAGGTTATCAAAGAAAAGAATTTAATAAAACTAATTCAACCTAAAAACTTTTCAATAGCGAAGGAGAATATAAAACTATTTTTGACAGATTTAACAACAAACCTATATCCAAGCGGTAAATGTACAAGTGAATATTGCAAAGAATTGGTTATTCAAATTAACAACGCAAATAAAAGTATAGATATGGCATTGTACGGGTATTCGAATATTCCTGATATAACGTTTGCATTGGAAAGGGCTATAAAACGCGGTGTTACTGTTCGTATGGTATATGACATAAATGTAAATGGCAGTAATTTTTACCCCGATACATTTAAAATGGCAAAAATGATTGTTGGAAGTAAAGCAGATTACGGTGAAGCAGAATATCAGAATTCAATTATGCATAATAAATTTTTCATTTTTGACAGAAAAACTGTGATGACCGGATCTGCAAACATAAGTTTTAATGATGTATGCGGGTTTAATTCAAACGCAATTATTTTAATTGAATCACCCGAAATCGCAGAAATTTATGAAGAAGAGTTTAATCAAATGGCGGAAAACTTATTTCATAATAAAAAATCTAAAATTAGTAATAAAGAAAATATTTTGATGGGAGATTCCATTGTTTCTGTTTATTTTTCACCTAAAGACAACACGATTGATAATGTTATAATTCCGTTAATAAACAATGCTAAAAAATATATTTATATACCTACATTCATAATCACGTACAAACCTGTTACACAGGCTTTAATTGATGCGAAATCAAGAAACGTTGATGTAAAATTAATAATTGATGCAACAAATGCAAATAATAAATATTCTACGCATCAAAAATTACGAGATAATAAAATTCCGATAAAAACAGAAAATTTTGCAGGTAAAATGCATTCAAAAAGTTTAATTATAGATGACAAATACATAATTGTCGGGTCTATGAATCTTTCAAAGAGCGGTAATTTAAAAAATGATGAAAATATTTTAGTTATTGAAAACCCTGATTTAACAAAATTTTATAAAAATTTCTTTATATATCAATGGGAAAAAATTCCGGATAAATGGCTTAATAAAAATGCAGGAAGCGAATCACATGACTCGCTTGGTTCCTGCTTCGATAACGTAGATAACGATTTTGACGGGAAAATTGATTCGGAAGATAGCGGCTGCAAATATACTTTACAAAAGCAGAAATCCGCAAAATAAATTTTTATAATTTTTCTTCTTTATTAAAAAAATAAGATTTTTTATGGTTACATAACGGACAAACTTCAGGAGCATTTTCAGCTAAAACATGAAATCCGCAATTTGAACATTCCCATAAAATTGGTTTGGGAGATTTGAACATTCTATCTTGTTTAACAGCCTCTAAGAGTTTGTCGTATCTTTCGTTGTGAAATTTCTCAACGGTCGCAACCATATCAAAATGAAGTGCAATATCAACAAAGCCTTCATCTCTTGCCACTTTAGCAAAATTCTTATACATTTCCGTCCACTCATAATATTCTCCTTTTGCAGCATCTATAAGATTTTCCTGCGTATCCGGAATTTCATTTTTATGTAAATATTTAAACCATATTTCAGCATGTTCTTTTTCATTGTTAGCTGTATCCTCAAAAACTTTCGCAATACGTTCATAACCGTCTTTCTTGGCTTTTGAAGCATAAAATGTGTATTTATTCCTAGCCATAGACTCCCCTGCAAATGCTTCCAGCAAATTTTTTTCTGTTTTGCTTCCCTTAAACTGCATTGTTTTCTCCTTTCCTGTTATTATCAATATTAACAGTTATTTCAGATAAAAAATATTACCCAAAAAGGAAATAACAAGGCAAAATAAAAGAAATGAAAATTTTATTCATTTCTTATATTACAATTATATTTGTTTTTTGTATTTATTATTTAGATAATTTTCACTAAAAAAGAGAGCTGAAATGCTCTCTGTTATTAAATTGGGCCCGGAGGGGTTCGAACCCACGACCAAGGGATTATGAGTCCCCTGCTCTACCGCTGAGCTACAGGCCCATCTATGCATTCGGTTTTATCAAACCTCTTGCCTTCGATATATCAATACTACTAAAAATTTTCTGACATGTCAACTGCTTTTTGTATTATCTCTATAATACTCTATTCTCTACTCTATTTCTATAGTTTTATCTTTTAGCTTCGTTAAATATTCTAAAATCTTTAAATTTAACTTATTATGCGTATTATACGTAACATCTTTTCTGTGTAAATTTGTACATTTATCAAATTCATTTTGTTGCGTTGTATTTTGTACAAAAATTTTCCACATGTTTGAAACTTGTTTTTTATAATAGCCTGAACAAATTTCATTACAATTCCCCTCAACTGATTGATATTGAACATGGAATGTAAGTGCTGTTTTTGACATTTTATAAGGACTAAAATTATTCTTAATGTGTATAGGATTTTGATAAAATATTACGTCCGGTTTAAATGCGTGTAAACATGTTAAATCATTCGTATTTTTATCCCAACCATATATAAGTTCTGTTTTATTTGATTCTTCAAACTCTTGTAATTTTTGTTCTTCACATTCTTCATTAACACTTTCAGTTTCCAAGTATGTGTTTGGCACAAATATTATCGGATATACATTAAAATCCTTGTCATTTTTTACTAAATTGTATAATGCAAAAATATTTTTATCCTCAACAGAAGAACACACAAATGCTATTTTTAATTTTCTGTTCTGAGTTTTTAAATCCTTTAACTTTTTTAAATAATTTGTTTTAGATATTATTTCTTCACTGTTACATATAATATCGTAAAGTACGGTTTTTACAATACTTTTACTCTCTTTTAAGTATAAGAACACATATTTTTGTTTATTAATAAAATTTTTAATTCTCGTAATCAACGGAATTTCTGACAAACTATTAATTTCTACAGTTTTTTTAACATAATGATTTTGCCTTAAATATTGTTTTGTTACTTTCAACGATTCGCTTACATCAAGAATAATATCAAAATCAACACTTCTTATTTCTGTAGGGCTATAAATCGTAATATTACAGTTTTTTAGCAAATCACTCCCGTTAACATTTGAATCATCAATGTTACTAAGTCCGACAATATTCAAATAATTTGTTATATTAAATTCTTTCAAAACAACCAATAAAAAAGTATAATTTCCAAAAAGTATAATTTTCTTATCTTTGTATCTATACTTTAGCTTATTTAAAACATTTTCAAAATTATTTGATTGTAGATAGTCGTAAAATGATAAATACTGTTCATTCATTGTTTGTAATACTTTCATTCAATATACGTTATATTTACAAAAGTTGTTAAAAATTTAACACAAACACAATAAAATTTCAAATTTAATCGACAAATCTGTATTTAATTAGTGTCCAAATTGCGCAGAAGCCATCTTTCCAAGTAATTTTCTTACCTTCGTTATACTCTCTTCCGTAATAAGATATAGGAAGTTCATACAATCTGGCGCCCTTTTTAAGTATTTTGGCTGTTATTTCGGGTTCAAAATCAAATCTGTCAGAACGAATCGTTATTCCTTTTATAAAATCTGTTCTAAAACATTTGTAACAGGTTTCCATATCGGTTAATGTTGTGCAATATAGTAAATTCGTAATAAAAGTAAGGAATTTGTTTCCTACATAATGGTGGAACATAAAAGCTCTTGATGGTTTTACACCGGTTAATCTGGAGCCATAAACTACATCTGCTTTGTCATCCAGAATTAATTTAATCAAATCGTTATAATCTTGCGGTTCATATTCCAAATCTGCATCTTGAATTATTGTAATATCTCCGGTTGCTTCTTTAAACCCTGTTTTTAATGCGGCACCTTTGCCTTTATTTACATTGTGAAATAAAACTTTATATGGTAAACTTTTATAAATTTCTTTTGTTCCGTCAGTTGAACAATCATCAATTAAAATTATTTCTTTTTCAAGTCCGCAAAAATCAGTATTTTCAACTTTTTTTAAAATTTTCTCCAGTGTATTTACTTCGTTATAGACCGGAATTAATATTGTAATTCTTTTCATAATGTTTCCTATAAAAAAAATTTTGAAATATTTGCGTAAATATTGTACAATAAAATGAGATAATAATAAAGGTAAAAATATGGATATTACGGAAGAAATAAAATTAAAAGATTTAGTTTACGCGGAAGACTTAACAAAAAGCGCAATAAATGAATTTAAGAAAAATAATTATTCAATGAGCGAAAATTTATTAACTGAAGCTCTGTCGATATTACAAGAAAACAAAGAAAGTCGGCTTTTTTCTCTTTGTTTAGCATTAAAAAGTTTACTTTTATATATCAAAGACAAATCGAACTATGAAAAAGCACTTTCATTAGCTAATGATGCAAAATATCTTGCTATATATTTAAATGACAAGACTGTACGCGTTTTTGTAGAATTTGCTTTTGGTTTTTTATATAAAGCTGATAAAAACTATGAGTTAGCACGTTTAGCATTTGAAACAGCGAAAAACTTGGCTTTCAAATCTGACGAATTAAATCTTTTGGATGTTATAAATTTTAATTTAACCGAAATTCAGTCTATTTCAAACGGTTTATTATCAAACAAAGGAGACCCTTTAGTTGCGCTGGTAAAAATCAGTCAATCAATTTCTGCAGAAACAAACATTGACCAATTAATAAAAACAATAGCAGAAGAAACAAAAGAAGCGATTCAAGCAGACAGATGTACTGTTTTTCTTTATGATGAAGAAACAAATGAATTATGGTCGAAAGTCGCATTAGGCGAGGATGCAGAGATAAGATTCCCTGCGGATAAGGGTTTAGCCGGACACTGTTTTAAAACAGGAGAAACAATAAACATAAAAGATGCTTATAATGACCCAAGATTCAATCCTGAAATAGATAATAAAACCGGATATAAAACAAAAACAATACTTTGTATGCCTATTAAAAACCTGCAACAGAAAATAATAGGTGCATTTCAAGTTTTAAACAAACTGGAAGGTTGTTTTTCAGATTTAGACGAAGATTTGATGGTTGCAATCGGTTCATCTGCGGGTATTGCGTTGGAAAATGCTCAATTATTTAAAACCCAACAAAAGATGTTAGAAGAGCAAAAAATAGTATTTGACAGTTTTATAGAAACACTTGCAGCCTCAATAGATGCGAGAGATAAGATTACAGCAGGTCATTCATTAAGAGTGAAAATGTATTCTTCCTTAATCGCGAAATCTATGGGTTTGAATGATAGTGAAATTAATATAATTGAAAAAGCTGCTATTTTGCATGATATCGGTAAAATCGGAATACGTGATGCAGTATTACAAAAGGAAGGAAGATTAACACCTGAAGAATATGAACATATTCAATCCCATGTAGAAATCACGCATGACATTCTACAAAGAATACATATGTCTGATGATTTTAAAAAAGTTACGGAAATTGCTTGTTCTCATCATGAAAAAGTGGATGGCACAGGTTATTACAGAAATTTATCAGGCGAGGATATTCCTTTAGGCGGAAGAATTTTGGCTGTTGCTGATGTCTTTGATGCAATTACTTCAAAAAGGCACTATCGCGATAAAATGCCTATAATTAAAGTTATGAATATATTAATTCAAGACAGCGGAACACATTTTGATACAAAACTTGTTAATATATTTATGAATTTACATTGTGATGATATTATTGAGGTCTTTTTGACTGAAAACCATCTTGATTTAAAAGAATCTGATAAGCAATTTTTGTCAAATTATACAATGAAAGATTTGTATGATATATTAAATTTAGATCCTGATACATTAGACAATACTCAACAAAATTTCGTAAGTATGTTTAATATGTATTATTATGGATACGAAATAACAGAGGATACTGAAAATGCTTAAAAAGTATTTATTATCTTTAATCTTCATATTTTTTCTCATTCAACAAAGTTCTTTTGCTGTAGAAGATTCAAAAACAGAAACAACAGAAAATCTTTCAACCGGTATAATTGATAATTCTTTAAATTTCGAAGAATTTATCAACGAATCAAATATTTTATCTTTGCAAATAAGTGCTATGGACGATTTCCAAAATGCAGTTGACAAATTTAAACAAAGTAATATAGAAGTTGCATATGATGAATTTAAAAATATTTTAAACAGTGCAAAAATTAACGATTTTGGTTATGTTTTGATGGCAAATAAATTTGCGGAATACGGTTTTTTTGATTTGTCAGAATTAGCAATAAAAAAAATGTCTGATAAAGAAATTGTATCAAAACACTCTGAGGATTTAAAAAAATTTTTTTATCCGTCAAAAGAATTAACACCCAAAAATGAAATATATTTAGCTGAAATGTATGCAAATATAATTTATAATGACCAATCTAAAGAGTCTTTAGACGATTTATTAAAACAAAAGGATTTATTAAAGAATTCCGATTATGCAAACTATATGTTGGCTTTGGCAGCTTACAAATCCAATAATAATAATTTAGCAAAACAATATATAAATAATGCAGTTTCGAAAAATCAGGATAATGTGAACTATAAAATATTACAAGCACAAATTTTAGCAGATGGTTCTAATCCTAATTCAGCATTAAAAGTTGTTGAAAATTTAAAGAAACAAAATATATCGGTTACAGAATTTAAAAGACGTATAAATTCCATAGAACAATATGTTTTGTATAAAAATGCGCAAAAGGATTGGTTAAAAAATTATCATTTAGGTTACTATTATTTTTATCAGGCCGAATACAACAAATCTATAAGAGCTTTGCAAAATGCTTTAGGTAAAAATAAATCAAACAATGCTAAAATAAATGCATTATTGAGTAAAGTATATTTCACGATGAATGATTATGATAGAGCAAAGGATTATGCACAAAAAGCAATAAAGAAGAATAAATATTTAGCTGAATCGAGAATGATAAGCGGAAAATTAAATTATAGAAACGGAAATTATGATGAAGCATTAAAAGATTTTGAAATATCAAAAAAGGATAAAACATTAAATTTTGAATCTCAAATAAAAATTGCGGAAGTTTATAGTAAGAAAAATGATATTAAAAAGTCAAATGAAATATATGAAAATTTGAACAAATCATCAAAAATTTCTGATGAAGGCTATTATAGTATAGCAACCGTTGGAAAATTAGATACGGAAAACAATTTAAAGAAAGCACTCGGAATCAACATAAAATATACTAATGCTTGGTTAGAATTGGCAAATAATGAAATCAAAAAAAATAATTTTGGGGTCGCACATGATTATTTATCATCCGTATATTATATAGACAAAAATGATTATAGATATTATTATTATCAAGGATTGATATATAAATATAAAAACGATACTCAAATAGCGGAATTGTATTTTCAAAAATGCTTACAATTAAACCCAAAATTTACAGAAGTTAAAAAAGAATTAAAGATATAGCAGACAAAAAAGTACATAAAACATCTTGCTAAAATAACAAATTAATGATAAACTTCAAACAATAAGATATATGAGAAAGATAAAATTTATACAGACGAGGTAAAATGTCAGAAATAGCTAGAATTTTGATAGTAGATGATAATCCGAAATATTTGGAAGAAGTTCTTCCTATGTATGGTTACGATGTAGTTACGGCAGTTGATGGTATTCAGGCTTTAAAAATTTTATCTAAAGAATCGGAAAAAGTAGATTTAGTTTTGTTAGACGTTATGATGCCGAATATGAATGGTTGGGATACATTAAAAGTTATCAGAAATAATGAAAAAATAAAAATGATTCCTGTAATTATGATAACTGCAGTTAGTGAGGAACAGAAAATAGTTTCCGGACTAAAGATAGGTGCTGACGATTATGTTGTAAAACCGTTTGTACTGCCAAATCTTTTAGCAAGAATTGAAGCAGTTTTAAGACGTTCAAATTGGAATAAAAAAACAATAAAAAATGTTGATATATCATTTGGTTCAACTGAGCAAGTTGAAGCATTGACACAACGTGAAAAAGAGGTATTGGCTTTGGTTGCAAAAGGCGCAAGTAACCACGATATAGCGGAAAAATTATTCTTAAAAGAAGTTACGGTTAAAACTCATATGAATAGTATTTTTAAAAAATTAAAAGTAACAAACAGAACACAAGCTGTTCTTTTGGGAATGCAAATGAATCTGATTACACAATAATATATAGGAGACACGAATGAGCGAATACACAAAAGATGAGTTAATAAAATTAGTTCAAGAGAATCCGGAAACATTCAATTCTTGGAAAAAAGATAGAGATGATATTGATTTAAGCGAAGTTGATTTTTCAAATGTAGTATTAAATGAAGTTGATTTTTCAAATGTTGACTTGAATTCAAGTTCTTTTGCCGATTCAAATTTAACAGAAGTAAATTTCAATAATTGCGATTTAACTTCGGTTGATTTTACGAGAGCAAATTTAGTAGAATGTGATTTTACTGATGCTTTATTACCAAGTGTAGATTTTTCTTATGCGGTAGTAAACTATTGCACATTTAATGATGCAGATGTAGCAGGTTGTATTTTTGAAGAAAGTGATTTGTCTAATTCTGATTTTTCAGCATCAATAAATATGGGTGCATGCAGATTCGATAGCGAAACAGTATGGCCTGATTCAGACTTGCTGCCTGAAAATTTTGATTCAACGTATAATGATGATTTGTCTTCTCTAAAAGACGATGAAGACTCAGTTCCATCAGATTATTAATATGCCGCATTTTTTTATTAAAAACGATAATATTACAGATGACCTTGTTATAATTGATGATAAAGAAAATTATCAACATATAGCAAGGTCTTTGCGTGCAAAAATTGGCGAAAAAATTTTGATGGTTAATGAAAACAAAATAAAAATTGAAGGTAAAATCGTTGAAATTACAAAATCGGATATAAAAGTTCAAATTGAAAAAAAATATCCGTCAGAGAATAGTTTAAAATTTAATCTATACTTGGCTCAATCGCCATTAAGGAGTGATTTTCAGACTTTAGTTGTTGAAAAGGCAACTGAACTGGGAGTAAGGGGGATTTATCCTATTATAACTGATAATTGTTCTGTTGCAAAAAATGTAATTGAAAAGAAAATTCCAAAGTGGCAAAAAATTATGTATGAGGCTTCAAAGCAATGCGAAAGAGCGGACATTCCACGATGTTTTGATTTAACAAAATTGGAAGATGTTATAAAAAATAAATTTTTTGATAAAGTAATTGCATTTTGTGAAAGGGATTACAAGAAAACATTAAAAGAATTTGCAAAAGAAAATCCGATAAAAAAAGATGAAAATGTTTTAGTTATAATAGGACCAGAGGGTGGATTTTCAAAGCGTGAGTTTGAATTGTTTGAAAAAAGTGATATTATAATGTTGACACTTGGAGATTTAATTTTAAAGGCAGAAACAGCAGTAATTGTAGGACTTGGAAATATTATATATGAATTCTCAAATATTCAATAAAATTCAAAATGATGAATTAATACAAAAAATTCGTGAATTTGCCTGTAAAACCAGAGTTTTGCTTGTAGGTGGTGTCATCAGAGATTTTTGTTTAGGTAAAGATAATTTTGATAAAGATATTATTGTTGCAGATGAAGATGCAAAAATATTTGCAAAAAATTTAGCCGAAAAATTAGATGCAACTTTCATTCCGCTCGATGAAGAAAATAAAATATATAGACTTGTTCTAAGAGATAAGATTAATTGCATAGACATAACAAATCCTATTGAAAACAGTATCGAAAAAGATTTAGCACGTCGGGATTTAAAGATGAATGCAATAGCGTTTGACTTATCTGATAACAAGTTTGTTGATTTATTTGGCGGTTTTGATGATTTACAAAATGAAAAAATAAACATTATTAATGAACAAAATTTAATTGATGACCCTTTAAGGTTGCTTAGAATATTTAGATTTCAGGCTGTTACGGGTTTTGATATAAGTGATGATTTAAAAAAGATAGTAAAAAAACATTGTATATTAATCAATAATCCTGCAAAAGAGCGGGTTAATTATGAATTAATGAAACTTTTTGATGCTAATTATACGGTTAAAGCATTAAAAAATTTAGATGAATGCGGCCTTTTGTGCGAAATTTTACCGATATTTTCAGATGTAAAGAAAGTTACACCGAATTCACATCACCATTTACCGCTAATTGGACATTCTATTGAAACAGTAAGGCAGATAGAAAATTTTTATAAAATAGCAAATAAAGATGTAAAAGAGCATTTAAATTCTATTGATTTTGGTGCATTTAGACGTCTTGCATACTTAAAACTTGCAGGATTTATGCATGATATAGGTAAATTTTCCTGTTGGACGATAGAAGAAGATACAGGAAGGCACAGATTTATTAAACACGAATATATTGGTGCCGAAATGAGCCTAAAAATATTACGAGGCTTGAAATTCTCTAAAAAACAAACAGAATACATTTCAGATATGATAAAATATCATATTTATCCTTCACACATTATTGCAACAGAAGGGTTAAACGATAAAGTTAAAATGCGATATATAAGAAAAATGCAGAATAACGTTATAGACAATATAATTTTGGCAATGTCAGACAGACTTTCAGCTCGCGGTGAAGCTGTAACAGATGAAATGGTAAAGAAAAATATTTCAGGGCTTCAAGAGCTTCTGTCTTATTATTTACGGGTAAGAGAAACTCTAAAACCTTTACCAAAGTTACTTTCAGGCGAAGAAGTTATGGCATTGGTTAAGATGAAACCGTCGAAAGAGCTTGGTGATTTATTAAATTTGCTACACGAAGAACAATTAAACGGAAATATTACAACAAAAGAACAGGCAATAGAATTTGTGAAAAATAATGCAAATATGCAGACTGTATAGAAATTAATCTTATCTACATTGTTCTTGACACTTTAAGGTTATGACCACCTATAAAACTTGTATTCTTTTGAATTAAGCTTAGAAAAAACAGAGATTGTAATAATACAATCTCTGTTTTTTTATTTTGTTTCTATTTCTTTTGTTTTTTGATATTACTTTCAAAATCTTTTCGTTCTTGTTTCATTTTTTCAAGTTCGGCTTTTTGTTCTTTTGTTAAAATTGATTCAAAATATTTTCTGTTTTCATCACGAATAACATCACATTTAGCTCGCAAATCTTTTATTTCTTTATTCAATTTTATTAAATCTGCATCTTTTTCTTCGTATTTCTTAATTATTTCTCTTTTAGCTTCTTCTTTTTGTCTTAATTGATTAATTAACGGTTCCATTTTTTGTTTACTGTCTTCATGGTTCTTCTTCAATTTTGTTTTTTGAGCTTCTGTTAAATTCAATCTGTTTTCAAAATTTGGTTTGTTTTTTTGAAAATTACCATGACCTTTCATTGGTGGTGGAGGCATCATTTTTCCGTTGCAAGGTACACAATTCTTTTGAGATTTTTGACTGTTATCTGCAATGGTGTTGTCTGCTGCTAATACTGTTGATGCTGTCATTAATAATAATGCTGTTAAAATTAAAGTTCTTTTCATAATTTTTATCCTTTCTTATATCATATCTTTCAACATTTCCGCAAGTTGTTGTTTTGCGTTGAATAATCTTGATTTTACTGTGCCAATCGGACAATTTAGAACATGTGCAATATATTCATAGCTTAACCCATCTATTTCATACATCATAATTACTTCTTTAAATTTTGGTTTTAGTGAATTTATTGCTTTTACTATTCTTTTTTGTCTTTCTTTTCTTAACAAAGCTGATTCCGGATTATCAGATTTGTCTTTTATTGAATTTACTGTTTCTTCATCTGAAGTTGATATTTTTTTTACTTTATTTTGTGATGATTTTGCATAATCTTTTGAAAAATTTTTAGCGATTGTCCCAATCCAGCCTGTAAATTTTCCGCATTCGTTATATTGATTTTTTTTCTGCCAAGCCTTGATATATACTTCTTGTTCTATATCTTCATTTTCTTCGCCTAAAACTAATCTTATAACTTTTTTTACATTATTTTTATTATTATCTATTATATCTTTTATATTCATTAATTTACCGCAATTAGTCCATAATTATCCAATGGTATTCCATATTCATTTGTTGTTTGTGAATATTGTACCGAGTCCGTTGTATAGTATGTTGCTTGCATATTTTGCCCTGCTAATTGTGTAAAATATGTTACCGATAAACATGTTAACATCCCAAAACATAATATGCATGCTACTTTTAATCTGGTTGAAGCAATTTTCCTTTGCTTTATGTAATATGGTTTAACTTCTTGTATTAACTCAGAAACCTTATTCATTTTTTCCATTTCAGCTTGGCAATCAGGACAATCTTTAACATGTTCTGCCAATTCTGATTCGGTTCTGAATAAATACAATTTTTCAAATTCTGTACATTTTTTGTTCATATTTTATCCTTTACACTTACATAACGATTTGCATGAAAAAATGTTCATTTTTTGATTTCAATTGTTAAGATTTATTAAGTTCAATAATTAAAACTTGCACTAATACTTGATTATACTACTAAAGATTAATTTTTAAAATGTTTATTTTAATTATTTTTATTTTATTAAAAACTTTTTTTATATAAAATGAATAAAAAATGAAATATTGGGAATAATATTTATAAGGGAAAAGAAAGGAAACATCTATGGGCTTTAATCTAAATCCGATAAATAATGAACCACAGATAAGAACAACAAAAACGCAAAATGAAGGTACGACAGGCGGGCTTGGATATGTTCAACGAAGAAATGATAATCAAAGCGGAAAAAATAATCAAAAGCAGGAACAAAATAATAAAACATCTAATCAAAAAGATATATATTCACTGGAAGATGCAAAAAATGCAAGTTATGTAGATTTGCCGCCTTTGCTAAAAACAATTGAATTTTTTAAATCATTAATAAAAAAATTATTGAACCAATAAATCAAATTTTTCCCAGTCAAAGTGTTTACTGTTTGAATATTCCAATAATTTTGTGCGGTTTTCATTTTTTAACAGTTTGAACATATATCCGTAATCTTCATTTGCGCTCATTGATAGAGATGGAATATTTGATTCGTTTGCAAGATTTTCTACTTTGTAGTCATAATTTATTGCTAATGTTTTTATTCCGTATTTAAGAGCAACCAAAACGGCGTGAAATCTCATGGCAATAAGATAATCTAAATTTGCCATTCTGTTTACTATTTCTTTTACATTCAAACCTTGAATTACAGATGTTTTTAATTCCGAATTTATGGATAATAATAATGATTCAAAATGTTGACAAATTTCTAAATCGTTTGAATCTTGGAATGAATATATTTCAATTTCTTTATCAGCAAAATCAACAGCTATTCTGCTTGCAAGAGTTAATAAAAGCTTTTCGGAAACAGTTTTAAAACTTCTTAATTGTACTCCCAGAATATTTTTAGGTGAATGCTGAGGCAGTTCTATTTCGTATATAGGGTCGCATACTTTTTCAACTTGTATTTTCCATCCTCTTAATAAAAATAAACTTTTATCATCTCTAACAGAAACCCATTTGCAATTTTTCAGCAATTTTTTTGTTAAAATTTGAGCAAGTTTATTTTTTATAGGGCCTATTCCTTGTGCAAAAATAATAACGGATTTACCAAATAATTGAGCGACAAAAATTACCCATAAATAATAAAATAAACTTTTTAAACTTGTAACATCTTGTAAAAGGCTTCCGCCGCCGGAAATGAGTACATCACAAGAAAGAATTTCCTTTATAACATTAAAATAGCTAAATTTATTTATAGCTCGTAATTTTTTATGAGTAAGCATTGTTTTATCAGGATTTGAAGATAATACAACAATTTCTGCATTATTTTTCTTTAATCTGTTTACTAAAGTATTTAATATAGCCTCATCACCAAAATTATCAGCTCCATAATATCCTGATAGTACAACTTTTTTACCCATTATTGTTTACCTGATAAATTAATGTATTTCACTTAAAACTTTTTTAGCGCGTTGCGTAATTTCACTAAAACTTAGACCTTCATAAAAATTTCTTCCTACACCTACAGCTTTTGCTCCTACGCTTATGTAATCTTTTACTTCGTGTAATTGAATATGTCCCATCGGCATAATATTCAAAAACGGCATAGGTCTTAACATGTCCGCAATATATTGAACACCGCCAAGTGCAGTTACAGGAAATATTTTAATCAAAGGAACTCTCGCTTTCCAAGCTTCATACGCTTCATTTGGAGTAGATGTTCCGGCAATAAACAATCTTCTTTTGCTTTTGGATATTTTTACCATATTCATTTGAAAAATAGGTGATGAAAACAATTTTGCTCCGCTTTCAAATGCTTGCTCAGCTTGCTGTTGAGTAATTATTCCGCCTGCACAAACAATCACATCTTTTGAAATTTCTGATATTGCAGAATACAAAGAAGGATTTTCAACGGTAATTTCCAAAATTTTAATACCGCCGTCAATAAGAGCATGCGCTATATCTATTGCAGCTTGAGCATTATTATTTCTAACAATCGGATAAATCTTTTCCGACAAAATCAAATCCATTACATTTTCCATTATTTTTATATCCTTTTTTCAAGTTTTATTATATCATGAAAGAAAACACATTTTTAAAGGTAATTTATGAAAAATTTAAAAAACATATTTATATTCATATCATTCGTAATCTTAATATTTGTAGTATATATTATTTCGAACGTATTTTTTGAACCGATGGTATATAATTTGGTTGTTAAAAATTTTGTTGCGGAAAATAAAGGGTCTGACGGAATATTTTTAATTGTCATAGATGATAAGTCAATAGAAAGGCATCGTTGGCCATGGAAACGAGATTTGTATGCAAAAATCTTTGATTATTTGGGAAATTATACAAATGCAAAGATTATCGGATTTGATGCTGTTATAACAACACCTGATGAAAATAATCCGCAGTCTGATTTGGAGCTATATAATCAAATCAGCAAATTAGATAATTTTGTAGGCGGATTCAACCCGCTAAGACAAAAGTACAGTAATGAATCTGTCGGTAATAACTATGATAAAAAGTTTAAAGAAAAGTTTAAACTGAATATTATAACAAAAACCGGAAATGAAAAATTCAGAAGTTTTAACAGTCTTGCGAACATGCCTGACGGATATTTTGAGGTTTTAAAAAACATTGGTTCTGTTTATGTTTTGACCCACCCTGTTGATGGTTTTATAAAGGATATTCCTCAGGTTATTTATTACAAAGGAGATTTTTATCCGTCCTTGGGTCTTGCTATGTATATAAAATTAAATAATGTTCAGAATATAACTCTCACAAAAAAGCATATTATAATAAATGGTGATGATAAAATAAAACTTCAAATAAATAAACGTTTTGGCGGATTATATAATTTTTTACATTTTTATAAACCGTATCCGAATTCGGATTACACTCACAAAACATTTTCTGCGGTTGATATTTTAGATTCAATGGATGCAATTAGAGCTGGTAAAGAACCAAAAATTAATCCGAGTGTTTTTGATAATAAAATAGTTTTTGTGGGAGCAAATGCAAAAGCCTCAGGGCTAGGGCTTGAAGATGCTCTGCCGACACCAATACAAGTTAAACACCCCGGAGTTGATATTCAAGCCACTAATTTGGACAATCTTATACATAATAAAACATTAAACTATATATCTTCTGCTCAAGAATTATTTTTAATAGCAGTATTACTTATATTAACGTTTTTTATTGTTGCAAAGTATTCGCTTATTGTAGGACTTGTAATTACTGTCGCAACCGTTGTTTTATATATTTTTATGGCAATTGCTTCATATAAATTGAATTTTGCTGTTCCGATAGTTACACCGATAACTCTTCAATTAGTAACAATGATTTTCGGATATTCAAGAAAATTTATTGTTGAAGCTAAAAATAAGGAAAAAATAAAAAATGCAATGGGGAAATATATTTCTCAAGACATTATGCAAAATGTAGTAAAAGATATTGATAACTTAGGTCTTGGCGGAAAAAAAGCTAATGTTACGGTTTTGTTCGCCGATATAAGAGGATTTACCTCAATGAGTGAAAAAATGGAACCGAGTGAAATTTCTATGATTCTTAATGAATATTTTATTGCATTAGAGCCGATAATCACAAAGCATAACGGAGTTATAAACAAATTTATCGGTGATGCTATTATGGCAATTTTTGGCGAACCCATACAGAACAAAAATCATGCAATAGATGCTGTTTTGTGTGCGGATGAGATGTTAAAAAAAGTTGCAGAATTACGTGAAAAGTGGCTTATTGAGGGTAAGCCAAAAATCGAAATAGGAATTGGTATAAATACAGGTGATGCATTTGTTGGGAATATTGGGTCTGAAAACAGACTTGAATATACGGTTATAGGTGATATGGTAAATTTTGCAAGCAGAATTGAAAGTTTTAATAAAGTATATAAAACGCAATTTTTAATTAGTGAATCTACATATAATCAGGTTAGAGGGATAGCTGATGTAATTAAAATATCTGAGGTAAAAGTCAGAGGTAAGGCGAATAAAGTAAATATATATGAAGTTTTAAGGTTGACATAATGGATAGATTTTTGGTTGTTGATGATTCTCAAAGTTGGAGAAGTTATCATATAGATAATTTAAAAGATATATATAAAAGTGAAATATTTATAGATGAAGCGGAATCTGCAAGAGCAGGGTACCAATTAGTTTATAACAACATTGATTCTCCATACGATGTTATAATAACAGATTTATCTATGGAATACGATTTTGCTCCGCAATTTGCAGGTGAGTGGTTAATAGAACAAATAAAATTATTAAAGCAATACTATAAAACAGAGATTATAATAATTTCGGGTTCAATGCAAATAAAAAACGTAGCAGAAACCTTTGGAGTAAATTATATCCCCAAAGCTGTTGTTGCCAAAGATAAAACGATCTATCAAAAATTTAACTCAAGGAAAAGTAAATTAGATTATTAACTAAGCATAATAACGTTTTTTAGCAACATCAATGTTTCTGCTCGTTTATGATAAAACAAACTCTAAAATCTCATATTGCAACTCTTAATTAAAACGGGTAATATTGAAAACCAATCACTTATTGCCTTAATATGAAAATTTTAAAGCCGTGCATACTATATATATACCCATATCACAAAATTTCTAACATCATTTGCGTAATTATTAATATTTTTTTACAAAAGATAATGCGGAAAAAGTTGAAAAACATGAAATGTTCAGCATTTTCAAATATTTACAGTCGTATGATAGAGCTACGTATGTAAATAAATTAATTATTGCTTAATATTTCTTAATATATTAAACAAAATAATCAATTCTTTTGAACAAAATGTTTTTATATAACTGTAAGTAGATAGGTCTTAAAATAAGGGGAAGGTTATTATGACAATTTCACAAAATTATTCTATGGTACCTGTAGGTACAGTTCGTCAAAATTTTTCTGGTGGTGTAGATGGACAAGTAAGTTATCCTGTTCCACAAATGGCTTATATTCCTGATGATTTTAACGGAAAAGTTTTAGGAAAATCTGAACAAAGCGGCGGATTATTAAGTAAATTATTTAAAGCAGGTTTGACAGCAGCAGCAGCAGTCGGGTTGTATAAATTAGGAAAAGCTAATCAAAAAGCTCTTGCAGGTTTGGCAGAAGGAGCAGAAAAGCCAGGATTTTTAAAGACTTCATATAATACAATTAAGGATGTTGTATCAAAACTAATCCATGGTGAAGGGGCTGAAAAAGCAGTAGCAGAAGCCACAAAAGGAGCTGAAGGTGCAGCTGCAAAAGCAGAAAAAGCAGTTGTAGAAGGTGCTGAAAATGTTGCAAACACTCAAGGAATCGATGAACTTTGGGAAAAAGCATTAAACGGCAGTGATGTTTACTAAAAATTATTCAAATATCGTTAAAAGAGGTATCTGTAATGGATACCTCTTTTAATTTATCAAATCTTTTACAACTTCGCCTGCGATAATTAATCCTGCAACTGACGGAACAAACGAGCAGCTTGCAGGAATTTGATTTTTACCGGCAACTTTTTCTTTTTCAATTAACGGATTATTAATCGGTTTTTGTGGAATTTCCTTAGAATATACGACTTTTACATCTTTAATTCCGCGTTTTTTTAATTCTGTTCTAATAACTCTGGCAAGCGGGCAAACAGATGTTTTTGATATATCTGCAACTTCAAATTTCGTAGCATCTGTTTTGTTCCCTGTTCCCATAGAACAGATTATCGGAATATTAAATTTTTTAGCTTGTTCTATCAATGTTAGCTTTCCGACAACTGTGTCAATCGCATCAATAACATAGTTGTATTGGCTAAAATCAAAATTGTTTGCAGTATCGGGTGTGTAAAAAGTTTTGTATGCATTAACAATAGCTTCAGGATTTATATCAAGTATTCTTTCTTTTGCAACTTCAACTTTAAATTTTCCGATAGTTTTGTGTGTTGCATATATTTGCCGATTAATGTTTGTTTCGCTAAATTTATCGTTATCAACTACATCAATAAATCCAACTCCGCTTCTTGCCAAGGCTTCTACAATATACCCGCCGACTCCGCCGACACCAAAAATAATAACTTTTGAATTCTTAAGTTTATTTATAGATTCTTCACCTATTAACATTTCCGTTCGTAATAACCAATCAATCATAAATTTCCTTTTACACATTATTTTTGCAATATTCGTTATTACAGCTCTTTTCGCAATCTGCATTGTAGCAAATAGGCTCTGAGTGAATTGATATTGATGAATTTAAATATACACTTTGAATTTTTTTCTCAATCTCATCACAAATTTTATGACAACTGCAAATGGATGTGTTTTGAGGAAATTGTAATACAATGTCAATATCTTTTGTCGGACCGACTTGACGAGCTTTTATGCCATCTTTCTTTAGTACAATTACATTTGAACAATTTTCTATGATTTGTTTGATTTTTTCTAAATCTTCTGTTGGTAATGAATGGTCTAAAAGATTCATCAATGATTGCTTACAGATTTTATATCCGGCACTGTATATAACCATTGCTACTAAAATTGCTATAATTGAATCCAGAATTGAATAACCTGTTATTTTTATAAGGATTAACCCTATAAAAACTCCTGCAGAACAATAAACGTCGGTTCTTAAATGTTGTGCATCTGCGTATAAAGATATTGAATTAGACTCTTTCGCCGTTTTGAAAATAATCGAGCTTACAAAAATATTCATAACAACAGCAATACACATAACGGCAATACCAAGATTATTATTTGGTTCCATAGATGTGTTAAAAATTATTTTTTTTGACGATTCATAAACAATAAAAATTGCAGCACCGATAATTAATAAACCTTCGATAAAGCCTGACATATCTTCGTATTTTCCGTGTCCATATGGATGGTCTTTGTCTGCAGGCTCAGCCGATTTTACAACAGAAAAAAATGTTATGACAGAAGCAAATAAATCGCTCATAGAATGAATAGCTTCCGATATGATGCTTATACTGCCCGAAATTACACCAACAATTATTTTTAAAACAGTTAAAAATATATTTGATAATATAGATAATTCAGCTACAAGTTTTTTCTTTTTGTTAATTTGCATAAGATTTACTCGTTATTTTACATAATTGCGATTGTCAATATAATAGCACAAATAAATTACTTAAATATAATAAATCAAATTGAATTCAAAAAATACAATCTATGACAGATTCAGTTTAATTTATGTAAAAATGTTTAGTATTGATTAAAAATAATTGGTAATATATTGCAAAATAGGGATTGAATTTTCGTTTAAGATAGGTTATACTATAATAGTAGGGCGAAAGCTCTTAAAGGATAGATAGCTTAAGAGCTTTGTCTTCGCACCCTACAGTTTACAATTTTAGTGCTATTACTGCGACAGTCAATGCTAGTAATAGCATTATTAGTTTGTCTACCATAGGCTTTGCCTCCTTTCCGTTCAATTTCTTCGTAAATTGTGTGTAACGGAGTTATAGCATGTGCTGAGCCCTACAGCGATTATTTTAGCATAAATATAATGGTAATATATTGTAAAATAGGGATTGACAAAATTTGGTAAATAATAAATAATATAAGAGTAGGGAGAGGCCTTTCGACCTCTACATAGCCCCTACAGGTTGTTAGAAATAACTAACAAAAGCTGTCCAAGCATCCAAAGGACAGCTTTTATTATTACTAACACTTGCTGTTTTGTCATGGTACCCTCCTTTCTTTTACACCTTACATAGCAGAAGTTTTGTCGTGTATAAGTAAAGGATTAACCATCAAGGAACTGCCCTACAATGATTATTCTAGCATAAAAGACAAATAAACGGATTTCGAAAGCCGGAAAATAAAAACTTGCAAAAATTAGGTTAGCAGTGTATTATGAAGTGGTGAGTAATTAATAAAAGGAGTTTATTATGAAAAAAATTAAAACGGCGCAAACCGGCTCCCAGAAAGTGTTCCCAATGGGGTGGGGGGGGGGCAAAGCTAGATATAGCAAGGCTTTTAGCCTATTGCCATCTCTAAAAACCTTTATTTGTAACCTCTTTAAAGGTGAACTGTCCAGAGTGAACGGTGAACAGAGTCGTC
>JAFRAO010000015.1 GCA_017405375.1 bacterium | reverse complement strand
TTTTAGCCTGCTTAAGCATTTAAAAGCCTCTGTTTGTAACTTCTTTAAAGGTGAACTGTTCAAAGTGAACAGTGGAGAGAGTCGTCAGTTCACCCATAACAGTTCACTGTCAACCGTTCACTCACTCGCATTTACTTTAGCAGAAACATTAATTGTAATGGGCATAATCGGTGTTGTCGCAGCATTAACAATACCAAACGTTAATAAAAACACAAGTGAAGCTGAAAAGGTAGCTAAATTTAAAAAACTCTATGCTGAATTAAATGAAGCACTTGACAGGGCTACTGCAGTTTATGGACCATTTCAAAAATGGCGTATTCCTTGTAATAATATCTATGGTAGCAGTGAAGAAAATTTTGATGAATGCGTTATAAAAAGGATAACTGAATTTATGAAAGTTACAAAATATTGTGATAATGCTCATATTTATGAGTGTATGCCCGAAAAAGTAACATCATTGGGAGATACACATGAGTATGATCCAAGCTTTCAAACTTATGCAGTTATTTTAGCTAATGGAGCAAGTTTTTGTGTTGAAATGAATGATTCGGCACTTTATTTAGATATTGATGGCCCTAAAAAAGGTAAAAATTCTTTCGGCATTGATATATTTCGTTTTAGTACCCCAGATGAAACAGTGTTTTTGCGTCCTCTTACATATATTACACCAGAAGAATTTAGACATGATCACATAACGAATTGTACCATAAGTGGAGAGGGTTGTGGTCAATGGATATTAGATAATGGCAATATGGACTATCTTATGGTAAAAGACCGCTCTACTCATGAATTATCAAGGACGTGTCCAAACGGTAAAAAACTCGGCTACGATACCGCTGCAGGAGATGTATCAAGCTGCAAGTAACATTTGTGTCATGCTGAAAACGTAGAAAATATTGACATAATATTTTGTCTACCCTGAATTAATTCCAAAATTAATTATCGCAAAAATCAGCGTATTTCGGATTGACTGCAACCCATTCAAACGGAACACCTTTGTTTGAACTTTGCGGTAATTTTTTCACAAAAGTTCCGCCATATTTTCCCCTGACAGATGTTAAATAACCTTCTTTTGCAAGCATTGAGAATGCTTTCCTTATTGTATTCGGACTAACATCCATCATTTTCGATAATTCGACTATCGACGGCAATTTAGAATTAACACTATAATTTTCTATAATTAAATTTTCGATTGCACGTTGAATATAATCATAGTGATATTTCGCAGTAAATTTAGATTTTGCAAAAATAGCAGATTCTATTGTAGGCTGCAAATTAGATTCACTGGGAATTTTTACAACACAAGTTCCGTATCTTCCGCGTTTTGGCAGCACTATACCGTCATTTGTCAATATTTCGATTGCACTATGTATTGTTTTTACTCCAACTTTAAACATTTCAGCCAATTCCTTGTGTGTCGGAAGTTTATCGCCAATATGCATACTACCCTTTATATATTTTTTTAAATCCTTAATAACATTCGTTATTAAAGAATTTTTATCTTCAATATTTATTTCAAATTTATCATTTTTTAAAACCCAACATAAATCTTTATTTGCAGTTTTTTCTATAATCCCTAATTCAACCAAATTTTCCATCGCATTGTTTGTCGTATTTACAGGCATTCCTATATATTTTGAAATTGCTCTGACCGATGGCAGTAACATATTTTTTTTAAACTTATTCTTCTTTATGAATTTTTTTATTAATTCAACTGCCAAATCTCTTTTAGAAAAAGATTTTCGCATATTAATACTCTTGTTATGTATATCCGCAATCAATGTTCCTATACATTGTTTGGAATAAAGTAAACCTTTATTCTCAAGTTTTCTGTATATATTCTGCACCGTACCTACACTTATATCAAGTAAATCTGACATTAATTGCTTTGATGGCATTAAATCGTTCGGTTTAATCGTTTTATCAAAATTTTCAAAAATCCACTTTTCTATTTCATTAACTAAAAAATCAGTTATCGCACCATCATAATCTGCATTAATTAAATCTGCAAATTCGCTTATTGGAATATGTCTTAATTTATTTTTGTCCGGTAAAATATAACTTTCCATAAAAATTAATTATTCACTATCATTATCGTCGTCTTGTATTCCTTTATCAACTTCCAATATTTTTGCAAGAACTTTTGCATCGCCTTTCAATTTAAAATATTCAGCAAATTTAGGAGTTGTCTTGATATTATAAGAACGACCATTTTTATCCTTATGCCTTGCAATTAAACCCATATCTAAAAGTTCTTTTACATGCTCATAAGCATTTGCTCCACGTATTTCTTTTAAATATGATTGCCTTATCGGCTCTTTTAAAGCAATAACAGTTAATGTTTTAAGAGTTGCTTGTTTCAAATCAACCGGACATAATTTTTCTACAATATCCATATGCTCTTCTTTTACCTGTAGTATATATCCGTTTTCATCATCAATTTCCAAAGCACCTTCTCTTGATGAATAATCCATAATTAAATCAAGCATAGCCTCTTCCACACTATCAACATCACATTCCAAAATTTCTGCTATTTCTGATGTTTGAAGTGCTTTGCCGGTTGTAAATAATACTGCTTCAATTCTAGCTTTCAGTTGTTCCATTTGACTTCACCACATATAAATCCGAGTAAAATTCATTTTGTTCCAAATCACAAACACCATCTGCAGTTAAGAACAATAACGCAATATATGCTGATATTTTACTCATTCCTATTGAAACAAGTTCGTTCAATTCAACTTTTTCTGTTTTATTAAATATCTTTTCCAATTTCATTTGTATTGATTTGACAGAATTTTCAATAAATTCTTCATGTGCTAAATTAACAATATCTTCCGCAGACAAATTTGCATAAGAACGAACACGCCTTATTGCTCTTTCGTGCGCTTGCTTTAGAGATTGTTTTTTTTCTAACATTTCATAAAACTCTAACTGTCTTATGAGTTCTTTCAATGTAACAGTTCTGTTTCTGTTTAATTTTACGCTTGAACGTCTTTGTAAAACTTCGTTAAATGAAATTACGTTATTTGTCGGCGGTTCATAATTATCAATAATTTCATCGTCAATTATTTCATAATCATCCTGTTGATAATCTTCTTCAAAATCAAAAATATTATTACCTTCCAAAATGTTAGATTTTAATCTTAACAATATTGATGCAAATAAAAAAGTTTTTCCGGTAGCTCTCAAATTTTGCGTTTTCATTTCAAACAAATGAGCTAAGTATTTATCAGTAACATCAATAATATCAATATTCCAAGGGTCAATCTTTCCTGCTTTAGCCATTTGAACCAATATTTCAATACCCTCGGCCTGAGTTTTATTTTTATAATTCCCAAGCTCAACTAAATTATCCAAATCTACGTTTAATGCCTCTGCCATATTCTTAGTCCCTTAATTTTACTCCGGTTACTTTTGTTATACCCTTTTCTTTTTGTGTAACACCAATAGTCCTATTTGCTGATTCTATCATAGGTTTCCTGTGGCTAACTACTATAAATTGCGTATTTTTCGATTGTGTTTGGATTAAATTTGCAAGTTTTTCTACATTAATACCGTCCAAACTTTGATCAACCTCATCAAATGCGTAGAACGGAGCCGGTAAATAATTTTGTATTGCAAATACAAACGCCAATGCCGTAATTGATTTTTCTCCGCCTGACATGCTTTCCAATCTTTGACGTTTTTTATCACGTGGCTGCGCATCAATCGTTAAACCACCTTCAAACGGGCTATCCTGATTTTCTAAAATTAACGTACCTTCTCCACCTGCAAGCTCTAAAAATGCTTCTTTGAAATGTACATTTAATTTGTTATATGTTTTCATGAACGCTTCTTTTTTTAACTGTTCATAACCTTGCATTCTTTCTAAAATTTCTTTTCTTTCTTTTGAAAGTGTTTCGATTTGTTCCTTCATTTCTGTTTGACGCGCCAAAACTCTTTCATAATCCTGTATTGCGCGCATATTAACATCACCTAATTCATCAATTTTCTTTTGCAATTTCTGAATTTTTGAAGTTAAATCTTCTATTGATATTTCTGACGGTTCCAGTTTATCTACTTCCACACCTGCATTTATCAAGTCTTGTTTTGCTTGTTCCAACTGCGGTTCAAGCTCACGACGACGGGCCTTAAATGATTCTATTTGTTCTGCTATTTTTAATACATCATCCTCTTTAAAACGTTTTTGTTTTTCTATTTCCAAAACTTCTTCATTTAACTTATCACGTTCATCTAGTAAAACTTTTAATTTCGCAGTTATTTCGTTGATTTTTTCTTCCAATTCATTCAACTGAACTTGTATAACTTTTATTTCTTCTTTAGCTATTTCATTATCTTTATTAAATTTTTCATTATTCTTTGTTATTATTGAAATTTCATCAACCCTTGAATTTATTATTGATTCTCTGAATGATATATCTCTTTCCAAATTTATAATATCATTTTCGACGCTCATTTTGTTTTTAGTTAAACGTTTTATATCTTCTTCAACTAAAGAAGTTTTTTCTTTCATATCTTTTAATGTATCATTATCCATTAATTTTTCGACATCATCAATTTCAGCTTGAATGTTTAATATCGCATCATTTAACTCAATATCTTTTTGTTCCAATTTATCTAACTGCTTATTAATTTGTTCAATTCTCGGCATTTGTGAATTAATAAAATCCGTATTTTCTTTTATTTTTGATTCAGAACTTTCACCATCAGCTATAAATCTTTTATATTCCGCTTTTGCCTCACTTAGGGCAGTAATTGTTTCTGAGTAATCATTTCTTACTTTGAATAATTTTGATTCAATATTTGATTTTTCCTGAACAGCTTGTTTATATGATTCTTGTAACTCTTTATATTTGTTTTTCAACTTTTCAAGTTCATTATCATCATTTTGACCAAATTTAGGTCCTTTATGTCTGGCTTTACCACCAGTTATAGAACCGACTTTTTCATAAATCTCACCGGTTAAAGTTACAAGGCGGTATTTACCCATTAACTTTCTTGCAACAGATTCATCTTCAACAACCAGAGTATCTCCGACAGCATAATAAAATGCATCTATGTATATGTCATCAAAATCAATCAAATTAATTGCATAATCAATTACACCTTTTTCTTTTGGTAAAGGCAATCCGTTAGGGGCTTTTCTGATTTTAGTTAAAGGTACAAATGTTGCTCTGCCTGCACCGCTTGATTTTAAAACCTCTATTGCACGTGAAGCAACAAATTCATCTTCAACAACAATATGCTCCATTCTTGCTCCAATAGCAGTTTCAAGCGCAAGAGCATATTCTTTATCAACAGAACCCAATTTTACTATCGGAGCATGCACACCTTGAATATTTGAATTCATTACATATTCAACCGCATAATTCCCGCTAGCCTGCTGAATCTCTTTTTGTGCACTTAATTTTGATATTTTTTGATATATTGTTTGAGCTTGAAAATTTATATCCTCAATATCATTTTTATTACGTTCCTCATCATTTTTTAATTTTGTTTGAACTATTTTTAAATCTTCTATTTCTTTTTCCAAATTTTTTATTTCAAGCTCTTTTTTATCTTTTTCTTCAACAAACTCTGATTTAAATTTTTGCAATACTTCCAAAAGTTGCTTTGATTGATTGATTTTTTCTTTCAAATTTGAAAGTTCAGATTCCAACGGTAGCTTTTCTTGAAGTAATTTTGTAGCAGAATCTTGTAACTGTTCTTTTTTTAATCGTAAATTATTACGTTTTTCAATATACTGGTCGGCGGTTTCATTTAGACCTGTCATTTCACGCAATATAGCAGTCAATTCATTCTGTTTGTTTTTTATGTCATTTTCTATGATTTTTATTTCATCATTTTTTAAATCAATTTTTAATTTTGTATCTTTTATTTGTAATTTTGAATTTTCTATACCGTTTTTTTTGCCTTCTATCGCTTTTAAACCATCTTGAATTTGTTTTTCAGCATAAATAATTGCTGTTTCTTTCCTTGAAATTGAGCCTTTTAATTCCTCTGCATTACGTTTTAATTCTAATTGTTTATCTTCACCTTTTTCTTTTACTTCTTTTGCTAATTGTTCATATTTCTCTTTTATAAGTTTTAATTTTTCAGTAGTATCTGATAACTCTATTTCAGTTTCTTTTTTCTTTTTACCAAACTCAAGTATATTAACATGTGCATTTTCCAAATTACGTTTTATATCAAAAAACCTTACGGCATTAATTTTACTTTCAAGTTGTACTTTTTCTTCTTTGATTTTTTGATATTTTAACGCTACTTCTTTTTCTTCTTCAAGCTGTTGTAATCTTCCATCAACTTCATTTAAAATAAAATTAGTCTTTTCCACTCTTGATTCAACAGTATCCAATTCTTTATTTGCCTGTTCAATTCGTCTGTCAAAATCAGCCACACCGGCTATTTCATCTATAATTTTTCTTCTTTCGCCTGATGTACAATTTGTAATACTCATAACATCTAATTGCATTATTACATTGTAGCTGTTTGGAGTAATGTTATATTTTTCCAACAAAGAATGGACATCAGTTAATGTTGATACATTATCATTAATAAAATATGTGCTTAAAAATTGACCGTTTGAAGCTTTTTTTAGCCTTCTGGCAACAGAAAAATCAACTCCGTCAGGAGTTCCTGAAAAAGTTACTTTCACCATTGCTTCATTTTTATTTGTGTAAGTAGAAATTAAGTGAGCAATTTTTTCCGCACGCAAATTACGGGTTGTTGCCAACCCAAGCGCAAACAAAATACTGTCAATTATATTACTCTTACCGGAGCCGTTTGGTCCCGATATTGTCGTAAATCCTTCTAAAAGCGGTATTTCTACTTTTCTTGCAAAAGACTTAAAATTATCAATTTCAAGTTGTTTTATATACATATCCCTACCCGAGTAACTATATTAATTAAAATATACTTTATAAAACATGTCAAATTATTATTAATTTTTTATAATTTTTTCATTTTTTCGGATAAAACTTCTGCAAATGTTACTATTGGTTCTAACCTGTAACCGCAACCGTCTGCAATAGACCCGCCCATCATAAATAATTCTTCTTGCGGGTATCTTCTGCATATTCCGGGTCTTGATTTATGAATTTTACACTTCTTCGTTACAGAATCTTGCATATTACATGAAAAAATCAAACCGGTTTCGTCTTTGCCTATAACAGTCAAATACGTGTAAAACCTATGCACATATTGTAACTTTTTAAACAAGCCCTCATCATCTATAACTCTGTTGCCATGTTTTACATATATATGCTGGCAGCATTTACCACAGCACAAACATTGACCTTTTCTGTAATAATGTCTTCTTAATATTTTGGTATATACAAATTTTTTTATTATTTTTGTATAATGATAAACTATAATTCCAAATTTTGTAAGCATAAAGCTAATTTCCTTTTTGCATCATTATACTCCGGTGAACCGCTTTCTGACAATACTAAAATTCTTGCATAATTCTCTTTTGCGCTCATAAAATCATTTTTTGCCAATGATTCTCTGCCTAACTGCGCATTTGAAGATATTATACTTTTTTCCGGATGGAGATAATTGTTAAGTTTATTCGATAACTCATTACACTTAATTTTATCATCGGGATTTAAAATAGAATAATTTTTTAATTGAATTATGGCACTTCTGTAATCACAATTTGCCATTGAATTTTTTGCTTGTTCTAAGTGTTTATCTATCCAATGCGGATTAGCATTAACCAAAGGTTTTAAATACTGGCATCTTGACACAACTTTATTATAATCGTTAGGTGCTTCTAAACCTGCCATTGATAAATATTGCTGATAATAACAATATGCATAATCATATTTTTGCAATAAATCGTATGCAACTGCAAGATTACTTATAATCTTTGAATAATTCGGGTCCAAAATCTCCGCATACCGCCAATATTTTACGGCCTCTGCATAACGTTTGTCCATATAATACAATGAACCAATATTTAAATATGACTTTGAATATAGCGGACAACACGATATTGATTTTATGTATGCATCTAATGCCATTTTATAATTATTGCTTAACTGGTATTGTATTCCCAATTTTAAATAATTATTTCCAAGTTTTTTATTTTTAGTTATTTTTTCATTAACTTCAATATATTTTTGTGATTTTTTATCCTGAGCATACTTTAAAAACTTTTCATAATAATGAAATGTTTCTATATGCATACGTTTAAATGTATATGCGACAGCCAAATTCAAATTGGTTGTCGGCTCTTCAGGTACTATAATCAATGACAATATCCAATACAATATAGCTTTTTCAAATTGATTTTTTTTGTAATGAAAATTACCAATATTAAAATATGCAACGGAATTCATTGAATCCATATCAATAGCTTTTTGCCAGTACTCCAATGCTGTTTGTGATTTATCAAGTAAATCGTAACAATTACCCAATTTTAAGTACAACTCAGAATCTGCATGAAAAGCTAAAAGTTCATTATACAAATTCAATGCTTGTTCATAATTTTTAGCTTTGTAAAATTGGTCTGCTGCTTTTATTTTATCTTGTATATTTTTTGCATCATTTACGTTCATATATTTTTTTTAAATTAACTTTGCTTACAATTAGTTAGTACAGACTATAAAATATCTAAATCTTTTAAAAATCTTTTATTATCCAACAAATCTTTTGATAAATTTTCAATATCATCAATAATAAACGGGTCAATAACACCTTGCGCCAATAAAGATTCAACTTGTTCATTATAAGAGGTATCTTTGTCTAAATCTTCCAATACCATTTTTGAATAGTTTGAAATATCCTTTTCTCTTTGATATAAGTAATAAGCATCTCGCGAAATGTCATTTATATCATTGAAATTATATTTAGCATTTTGAACATTTTCCTGATTTGCTGATATTGGATTAGTTACAACATTACCAACGTCATTTTGACCGTTTAGCCTTGATTTCACCAAATCATCATTATTATTTATCCCATTAATCATATTACTATCTCCATCACACCTTTATTATGCATATTTTTTGCATAACTGTTATCAACTATTTGGTGTATATTTGAATATTTTATCAAATTTTTTTATTAAGTTCTATTTATTTAACAAAAATTTATGTTGATAAAAAATTATGTTTTTTATAAATTGTTATTGTAAACTATAAGGAAGGTTGTAATGTTAGATATAAAATTAATAAGAGAAAATCCTGAAAAAATCAATGAATTATTAAAGAGAAGAAACCCCGAATTATCAATAGATTCAGTTATAGCTGTTGATGAAGAAAGACGACAAATACAATTTAAAGTCGACGAATTAAGAGCGAAAAGAAAAAACGAATCGCAAAAAATCGGCTTGATGAAAAAAAATGGTGAAAACACTGATGCTATACAAGAAGAAGTTCGTAAACTCGGCGATGATATAAAATCTTTAGAAGAAAAACAAAATGAATTAGATGAAAAACAAAAAAATTTGTTGCTGCATATACCTAATACGCCTGATGAAACTACTCCAATCGGAGCATCAGATGCAGATAATGTAGAAGTTCACAGATGGGGTGAACCAACAAAATTTGATTTTGAATTTAAAGCACATTGGGATTTGTGTGAAGAAAAAAATATTGTTGATTTTGAAAGAGGCGTAAAACTTTCTCAATCAAGATTTACATTGTACAGAGGCAAAGGTGCAAGACTTGAAAGAGCCGTTATAAATTTCTTTTTAAACGAACACACCGAAAGACAGGGATACGAAGAAATTTTACCGCCATTTATGGCAAATGCGGCAACTATGACCGGTACAGGACAGCTTCCAAAATTCAAAGAAGATATGTATAAATGTGTAGACGAAGATTTATACTTAATCCCGACCGCAGAAGTTCCTGTAACAAATATATATTCAGGTGAAATTTTATCTGAAGATGATTTACCAAAATACATGACGGCATACACACCATGCTTTAGACGTGAAGCAGGTTCTGCAGGAAAAGATACAAGAGGTTTAATCAGAGTTCATCAATTTAACAAAGTTGAATTAGTAAAACTTTGTACACCTGAATCTTCACCGGAAGAACACGAAAAATTAACAAAAGATGCAGAAGAAATGTTAGAAATGCTTGGCTTACCATATAGACGTGTCGCATTGTCCACAGGTGATATAGGTTTTTCAGCAAACAAATGCTGGGATTTGGAAGTTTGGATGCCTTCATACAATACATACAAAGAAATTTCAAGCTGTTCAAATTTTGGAGATTACCAAGCAAGACGCGCAAACATTCGTTATAAAGAAAAATCAACCGGCAAAACCAGATTTGTTCACACAATAAACGGTTCAGGTCTTGCAGTCGGCAGAACAGTTGCAGCAATAATTGAAAACTTCCAACAAGCAGACGGAACAATCATTATTCCTGAAGTTTTAAGAAAATATACAGGTTTCGATATAATTTAAACAAGTGGCGATAGATTTTTTTAAGCGCATCATGTATTATTTTCGTTATGAACTAAGAAAAAGTGGAATATTGTTACAAGGCACGTGTTGTAAATGTTTAGGTATTAGATTTTACTTAAAGAGGAAATTTGAAGAATGAATATTGATAAAAATCTGGACATGGATGTTGAATTTTGTCCAAATAAATTAGAACAAATTCTTATGTATGCGATTACGGTTATACTTTTTGCAACCAGTCTTATTGCTGCAATAAATTGTGTTGATACAATTTTTTCAGGATTTAAAAGTGTACATTGGATACAATTTATATCTGAAATTATTTATATCTCTATTTGTATTCCGGTAATATTTTCTGTTATAGATTCAAATACACTATATGTAAATACAGCAAAAAGATACTTTAAATTAAAAAACAGAATTGTAAATTTTGACGATATTTCAGGATTTAAATATAAATTCGGTTATAAAAGTTTTCCTAAAAAATCCTTTTTATGCGTAACATTCATTCTCTATTTATATTCAGGAGAAAATGTATCATTTGATATATATTTTTTAGGTTACGAAAAGATTATATCTGACAGATTAGTTGAAATTGGTCTTGCAAAATATTAATTATTTAATGTTTATAAAAAATTATTGTTAAAAAACTATAAAATATTGCTATAATTTAATTTTGAAAATATAATAGTATTATGATTTATAGTGTAATTATTTTATTAATATCAATACTTATTTTTGGATTGTTACTTTATGGTAAATTCAATTTGAAAACATATTTGTTATGTACAGGGATATTAACAATTGCTTTTACAATTTTTGTATGCGTGAAAACACCCAAAATGCATAACCCATTGGAAATAAAAATTATTAATTATTTAATAGAATTCAGAAATATTGATAACTCAATGATTGAAACAACATCAACGAATCATACAAAACAAGGAGATATTGATAAATGAAAAAGATTTTAATAATATTTATCTGCGTTTTTTATTTTACGTCATTCAATTGTTGTTTTGCCGTAAGTAATTTATATTTTGTAAAAAATACAAGTGTTAGCTCCGTTGAAAATGTTATTGAAAACGCTTTCACTGATAATAAAAACTATACCTTAACAAAGAAAAATCCTTATTTGGCTTATTTGAATAATAATTCAAATGATTATATAGTTATTATTTTGCAACAAAGCAGCAATAATTTATTTTATTATTTTCAATCGTCAAACGACAAGAAAATTGATAATGCAATAAAATCAACAATGAAAAAACATGGATACGTGTTTGAGCAATCTTACAACACAAATTATCTTTCCACATTTTCAAAACAAGCAGATAAAGTTCTTACAGACAGATTAAACAAATATGATTTTTCTGTAACTGAGCAAAAGACTCAATCAACAACACAATCAACAGTTAATCAAGCGCAAAATGGAAGCAACAATGTTTTAAAAGGTTATGTAGGACAAATTGCTAAAGGTACAACCTTTAATGTTTATCTTAATACTCCTTTAAATACAGCGACTGCATCTTCAGGAGATGAAGTAATATGTGTACTAACAGAAGATTGGATATATAAGAACAAAGTTGTTGCATCACAAGGAAGCATTGTAAAAGGGCATTTAACAAAAGCAAGACATGCAACATACGGTTCAAGAAACGGTCAAGTTGTAATTGATTTTGATTCAATTATAACCAATGATGGAAATGAATATAAAATATCAACAGAAAAAGTTGATTTTACAATAACCAATGAAGGTAAAGTAAGTAAAACAGTATCAAATATTGCAAAAGGTGCAGCAATAGGGCTTATGGGCGCATTACTTGTAGCGGCATTGGCAAATGCAAGCGGTTCTGATGTTCATTGGGGTAAATCTGCCGCAATAGGCGCAGGAGTCGGAGCAGGTAGTGCAGTCATTACTTCAACAGCAGAAAAAGGTGTTGATGCGGAAATTCCTGTTTTTACAGAACTTGAATTAAAATTGGCAAAACCGCTAAACGTTACATTGTATTAGATTAAAAGAGGTTATATAATGAATAAAAGATTAATTATTATCGGAATTTTATTTTTAGCTATATGCATAGTTTTAAAATTATTGTACATTTGTTTTAAAAATATAAAAATTGATGAATTTCATAAAGCTGCGATTATATTTGTGGTTGATTCATCAGCATCAAATCAAAAAATGTTACCAACAGAAATTAAGTATTTAAAATCATTATGTTCGGTTCTTGATCCGGAAGATGAAATAAAAATTTTAAAGGTTTCAGAATCTTCTTATTTAATCTATGAAGGCACTTCAGGTGATTCTGTCGGAATATCTAAAGCTCTGGAAGCATTTACAAAATATAATGAAAAAGATTATGGTACAGCCTATGGACTTGGTATTAAAAAAGCATTTGAACATTGTTTAGCGATGAAGAAAGAAGGATTTATTCCATCTGTTGTTGTTATCGGCGATTTAGAAAATGAGGGCTCTGCAGAAAATCAAATTAATTGGGATACTTTACCGCAAAATGTTAAATCAATACAAAAATATATTCCTGAAATTTCAATGATGTTTGCATTTGCGCATCCTGAAAAATTAGATTTAGTTAAAACTAAATTAAACCCTGTTTTAGGTGAAAAAAAATTGATTATAGCTAACGAACAAAATGTTCAAAAAGCACAAAGAAGATTTTTGGAAGCAATCGGAAGGTAGGAAAATAATGGCATTTACAATTAGTACTAAAAATAAAGAACAAACTTTTAATGATAAAGTCTTAGTAAATTTATGTTCAAAAGAAGGCTTTGATTTTAAACTCGATTTGGATTTTGATTGTATGTTAGCTGTTGAATATAATCAGGAAACTAACAAATGTACAATTATTAATCAATTTAATAACGAAAGATTTTTATTTAAAGGTAAAACACTCCCTGCAAGATTAGAAGTTGATAAGGTTTGCAAAATAATTATTGACGGAACTGATGATTATATTGTTATTAAAACAATAGGTTCCGCTGCAAATACAAAACTCGCAGAAGAAAATTTAACCGAATCAGATTTAAAAGATATTTACGGGGAAGATGTTAATGTTAATGCAAGATTAAAACTCGAAAAAAGACAATCCGAATTGGAACAAGTAAGAATTGCAATTACTAAAAATATTGACGTCGAAATTAATGATTTGAAACACAAATTGTCAATGAATTCCAAAACAGGCATAGTTTTACATTTAGCTTTACTTTTAATGTCTTTAATCTCTTCATTCGGTGTTTCTAATTATTTAACAGGTTTGCCGCTTAGTGAATCACAAAATGTTATTCAAATGCCGACAAATTTGAAATTAATGATTGTTTATATGTTGATAATCTATGGCATCGGCTTAACATTAAAACAAGGTGTTTTTCTGTTTTTACAAAATAAATCAGGATATGATTCAGTTACGTCAAAAATTGGTGAAAAATTTATGGCTGTATTATCAATTATCTTTTTTGCGAGTATATATCTGATAAATGTTTTGTACTATATTAATGCAGATTCAATGCAAGTTTTTGCAGTATTAATTTCACTTTTCTTTGTGGGGACTTGCGCAACTTTATCATTTGCTTGCGGATACTTCAAACATAATAATTTAGAATTATCGGAAAGATTAAACTCAATAGAATATAGTGAAGATTTTGAAGCTGTAACAAAAGAATATCAACAATGGATTGTAAGGTATGCAAATAATTTAAGCAAAACTAAATTAAACAAAATCCAAAATAAAATGTTTATGCTCCAGTTAAAATCTGCAGGTGAAGTATTGTTGGGTATATTAACAGCACCCGTACTTGCGTATGGTGTATCGAATACATTAGCTATGTGCTTCCCTGAAGCCGCAGGTTGGATAAGAATTTCAGGCATGAGATTCAGCCCTGTGTTCTTAATATTAGCATCAGTGATGATTATTTTTGCATTCTTTGCTTTTGTAAAAGCGTTTACTTGTAATAAAAAAATTCAAGCATCAAACATATTAAGAAAAGACGGATTTAGTAACTTTATGCAACACGGTGTAGAATTTTTAGGACTTGAAGGCACTAATAAATTGAATAAAGAAATGCGACAATCCTTTATGATTGGTGCATCAATTATATTTATTGAATTTACAATGAACGTATCTTATTTTATGCAAGAGATGGGTGAAGATTTAAGCGGAATGGTTAAAAGTTGTTTAGCTGCACTTGTTCCGACAGCAATTCTTATTGCCGAAACTTATATGCTAAGTACTACTTCATTTGAAACATATACTTGTGATGAATTAACAAATAAAATTGATAAAGACTAATGAATTATAAAATATTTACTTTTTTACTTTTAATAACACTAATAATTACAACAGTATCAACATGTATAACCAAACCAAAATTACATAATAAGATATTGATATATAATTCTGAGTATATTATTGAGTCTCAGCCTGTAACGACAAGTAAAATAGAAGTTTTACCAATAAAACAAAATGATGATTCAAAGAAAAAAATTGTAGTAAACAAGAATAATACAAATACCGAAAAGAAAATTACAAAAGTTCAGCCTAATAATACAGAGAAAAAAATTATAAAAAATACTCAAAAAACCGTAGAAAAAGTAAACAAACCTGCTCAAACGAGCAAAGTTATAAAAAAAGAGAATACGATAAGACCATCAGAAAAAGAGCAAGTACATCCGACAAAAGTAAAAGAAGAAAAAAATTTAACACAATCTGAGGAAGAAATAAAATGGAATCAATGGCATTCAAATTTACAGAATAAGATTATGCAAGATGTTGATTTGCCTGATGTTCCGCAAGGAATAGCATTCAAATTTATATTTGATGTTGATAAGTATGGAAAAATATCCAATATAAAAGTTTGGTCAACTAATTCAGCCTATACACCACATGCAATACAGTATATTATACCTGTAATAAAGAGTTACCAAGGGCATTCGATATTAACATTTCCACAAGGTTCAAATAGAACGGTTGTGCATTTTGAAGGCGGATTAAAGGTTTCAAATTATGAAAAATATAGTAGTCCTAACGATTACAACGACACAGAAAAAATAAGGAAATAAGGATATAAAATTTTATGTACAAATGTAGTGAATGTGAGATGGAATTTAAAGAAAAGCCACAATATTGTGATTGTGGAAACGATGTTTTTATAGAGATTAAAGATACAGAAGAAGAGGGAAAAACAACAATATCGCCGGATGAAAAAAACAGTTTTCATAATGATGATATTAGTACTAAAAAAAACGAATATGATTCAATCAAAGAAAACAAGACAAGACAAAATAGAACCTTTGATAAAAGTTTGGTTGCATCATTAATTTTTTTATTTGTATGCATTACATTGGGATTATTCATATTGTTTTTTGTAGGTAATAATTCAACCAAAAGCAATAATGATATAAATAATAAGGATTTATCCAACATAAAAGATGATAAGCAAGTTTCTGCATATATTCCGTCAATTAATTCAATATGGAACAATGCGCCGGTAAGTGCTACTAATAATAAAGAGGAAATAAAAAAAACAGAGAAACCTGAAAATACAAATACAGAAATAAATAATAAGCCTATACAGACTAATAATAATATTTCTGCAAAAATAAAAGAAACGAATAATATAACAACGAACAATAAGAATAAAATAAATTCATCTAAGACTACAAAAACAAGTAATAAAGTTGTAAACGATAAACCCAAAACAGTTTCAAGTACACAAATAAAGAATGATAATGTTATAAAAAACAATACTAAAACTACAAGTACTAATAATGCTCCGCAATTAAAAATAGAACGAGTTAATATGCAAGAAGTATCGGAATATAAGGTAAAATTGAGAGGATATATTACTAAAAAGATAAATTTTGCGAATGTTGTGGGGGACGGAGCATGCGCATTTAAATTTAGAATTAATTCGAACGGGGAATTAGTGAACAAGAGATTTGTGAATACAACAAATTCGACATTAAGCGATGAAGTTTACGAAGTATTGTTACATATGAATTCATATACAATACCGCCAACAGGAGTAAAAGATACGGATATGGAATTTAGAGTAAAAATAAATAGCGGTAATTTTGAGGTAACATTAAATTAAGTATTAAAAAAAGATTTTAATAAAAAGAAAGACTTGCAATTAAATATTTAGCATGTATAATAATTGTACAATAGAATAAGCGGGGGTAATTCAGTGGTAGAATGCCTCCTTGCCAAGGAGGATGTCGCGAGTTCGAGCCTCGTCTCCCGCTCCATTTAAAATAAGAGCCGAAAGGCTCTTTTTTAGTAAGTTTTCAGGATTTTAAAAATAATAATTTTAGGTAAAAAATTTCCCAAAAGGGACTGTTAGGGGACTGGAAATAGATTTTTATATTTCAAAACTTTTAAATTGCTTGTATAATAACATTTTTAAGTTATTTTTCCTTGTATTTTAATGTCCGTTTTGATTTGCTTGGATAGAATGATTATTTTTCCAAGTTGGCTTGCTGTTTGAGTTTCAGGGGTGGGAAGTAATCTTTCTATCCGTACACCCTCTGGACGAAAAGGGACTTTTTTCGGTTGAACGGTTAGAATAATTATTTTTCCAAGTTAGGTTTTTAGTATTATCCTGTCTGCGTTTACGATTTTCAGGGGGTTGTACGCATAGTTTGATTTTTTAGGGCAACGTCCGTTTTGAAAATTAACTAAAAATTTGCCGAAATTTTTGAAAAAATTTACACCTGATTTGATATTTTTTTGATTGATACGAAACAGACACAATAGTCGGAAGTGAAGTTCCAATTTTTTATCTTCGGAGTTAAAGTTCCGGTACGATGAAAAACGACAATAATATATATATTAATATTAAAGATATTGCTGAAGTAAAAGGTTTAACTTCTACCCGATCAATCAGGTTGGAATTAAATAAACCCGAAAGTAAATATATTTCAAGAGAAGTTAAGGTTAATGGTGGAACTTCTTATGAAATATTATTTTCAAGTTTAGAACCTGACCTTCAGGATAAATTAAGAAAAAATGAAAAGAAATCAACAGCACTTGTTCCGAAAAATTATCAGCCACCACAGTTTGTTTCAGATAATGCCAAAATGGTGGCTAATTTCAGAATCAATATTGTTTTAGCATTAATCAAATTCAGAAAAAATTATCAAACTAAAAAACAAGCGGATTCAGATTTTTTGGATGCATATAATTCAGGATTACTGCTTCCAAAAGCATATCGATTTATCGGAAGTATTTCAATCGGAACTTTGCATCGGTGGTTAAAGAAATATGAGCAGCACGAAAATGCTGAATGCTTGCAGCCTCAATATAAATATAATAAGCAGGGGGAATATAATTCGATTTTAAATGATGAGATGAAATATATATTATTAACATTATTACTTCATCCAAGTCAGTATAATTACGGGAAAGCATACAAATTAACGAAAGAGATTTTAAGGAAAAGAGGTTATACAGAATTTCCCTGCTATTTAACATTTAAAAGATTTGCAGAAAATTTTAGAAAAAATAATTATGCAGAATGGATTTTAAGACGAGAGGGAATGAAAGCATATCACGATAAAGTCGAACCATATATTGAAAGAGACCTTTCAAAAATTGAAGTCGGGGATGTAATCGTGGCAGATGGTCATGTGCTAAACTTCCAAGTAATAAATCCGTTTACAGGTAAGCCAACGAGAGCAACACTCGTTGGCTTTTTAGATTGGAAATCAACGGCACTTGTAGGCTATGAAATTATGATGACGGAATCTACACAATGTATTGCATCAGCTTTAAGGAATGCAATATTAAATCTTGGAGTGATTCCAAAGGTGGTGTATCAAGATAACGGAAAAGGATTTAAAGCTAAATTCTTCCAAAACACAGACTTTGAAGAGGAGCAGTTTAACGGAGTATATGCAAACTTAAATATATACTCCGTTTTCGCAAAACCATACAATGCACGTGCAAAAGTAATCGAACGATTCTTTTTAGAATTTCAGGAAGAACTTGAAAAAGGAATGCCGAGTTATATTGGAACTTCAATTGAAACAAAACCTGCGTGGCTAAAAAGAGGAGAGCATTTACACGCAGAATGGCATAAAAAATTAACCGGTAATCATATCCCGACAGTAGCGGAAGCATCTAAATATATTAATAGTTGGATTGAATTACACAATTCGCAGCCCTGTCCGAATAACGAAAATATGACAATCAAAGAGATGTTAAATAGCGTTCAAAAGCAGAACATCCCTGTTCAAAGATTAGATGATTTGATGATGAAAACAGAATCAAGAACAATAAATAAACATGGAATTACATTATTAAATATGCATTATATGAGCGATGCAATTCTCGGAATCAGAGATAAAGTAAATATCCGCTACTCACTTTTTGATTTATCAAAAATATATGTTTATTCAACCAAAG
>JAFRAO010000014.1 GCA_017405375.1 bacterium | reverse complement strand
TTTAACTCTTTGTCTGCAAGATTAATCCAATAATTAATCTCAGCTACAGGATTCTTGACACTTTGATTGTTCATAATATTCTTTAAACGTAAAAGAACCACTGCCTGTATTGTAGGTGTGGTTCTTGATTGTATTTGTTTTATTAAATTTTATTTGATTGTTGGTTATTTGATTACTTACAGCTTTGGACTTTGCCCTCGCCGTAACCCAGTACTTTTGATGTATCGTTTTTACACTTTCCATCTCTATCTGCATTTAAATAATCCATGTTTCCATTATCTAATATCCATTGTCCACACATTCCTTTATATTTAAAACAATATGTTGCATCATTACGAAATTCAGATGGACTAACAGAAGAAGCTGTTATTCCATGGATAAAATCATGATAACCATCATCATATCCACCTAAAAAAAATCTATCTATGCCTAATTCATTTTTACCTTTATTTGGACCATCTATATCTATAAAAAAATAATCACAGTTAAAGCAGTAAATAATACTTGCACCGTTCGCAAAAATAACACAAGAAGAACCACCTTCATCTACATCAAAAGTTTCATCAGATAGACAACTATATGATTTATTAACTTTCATAAATTCAGTTAATCTATCTGTGAATTTTTTTGCAGCTGCGCTTTCTGGTATATTTTGATACCAAGTTTCGATAGGACCATACACAGCGGTGGCTCTATCAAGTGCTTCGTTTAGCTCTGCATATATTTTCTTAAATCTTGTTACTTTTTCCATATTACTGGTGTTTTTATTAACATTTGGTATTGTCAAAGCTGCAACAACACCGATTATACCCATGACAATAAGCGTTTCAGCTAAAGTAAATGCAATTAATTTCTTTATTTTGTTCATATTAATATCCTTTATCATAGGTATTAATATAACATATTACTTCTACTCATGCAATATATTTTCTTGACAATCTTTTTCAAATTTTAACTTGTCTATTACTTGTTGCTGTCCTATCAATACTCCTAGCTCATAATTGTCTTTGTATTCCCTAGGTAGTTTGTCAGGGAAGTCTTGTTCTAATACTTCTATTAGTAAATCTGTAATAGTTGGATATTCTTTTTCTATTTTTTGTTTCATTTTTCCCTTCTTCCGATTTAAGGTACAGTTAAAAATCTGTGTCCATTCTGTGTCCATTTGAGGGGTAGTTTCATAGAAAATGGATAAGTTTCAGGAAGGGGAAAAACATTGATTTTAGATGTTTTTAGGTTTTTAGTAAAATGTTAAAATCTGCTTTGCACGCAGGGGGTTCAGCAGGAACTTGGATAATGTTTGCAAATAATATGGATTACCTGAATACTATTATTGATTCGTCAACAACGGGCTATACAGCAGGGAAATGTAAAAATAATCCGACAAGACAACTCGGACTAACAGTTAAAAGTTGTAAGTAAATTCTTCTATTTTGAAGGAAACAAAATTTTAATATCGACTATCTGCCTATTTCAGTAGCCTTTGTTGCCATAGCTTTTGTAATATTTATTACCGCAAGGCTGGCTTCGTATGCTCTTTGAGCAACCATTGCATCAGCTATATCAATCATAGGATTTACATTTGAACTTCTTATATATCCGTTTTCATCTGCATCAGGATGACCGGGTTTATAGATTTTTTCCCCCAATGTAGGATCTTCAACCGTTCCGCCATAAGTTACCCCGCCTTGTAACGGTGATGTATTGCTAAAATCAACATTTCCAATCTGCATATTATTTAAAACTGTACCAAATGAATTATCATTTATTGTATTTAATACGGGAATCTTTCTAACATAATTCGGTGTATCAATATTTGCAATATTTTTTGTATGAACGTCCAATCTGCTGCTATGAGCTTTTAATGCATTTGAACTTATATACATTGAATCAAGTATTCCCATATTATTACCTCTCTATTCTGTATTATTATTTGCCGACATTTACAACTGTTTTCATTATATTAATTACATTAGACATACGTCTGATTGCCATTGTATATATTAATGAATTTTCTTGCATATTTATTAATTCGTCGGTAATATTTACTCCAATTTCATCTGTTTGTTCATTTACCAATGATGTAGAACCCATTTGTTTTGATAAAGTTGTTTCCATAGGACCATTCATGTTACTTAAAACGGATTTAAAATCTATATCTTTTCTTACATAATTCGGCGTATCAACATTTGCAATATTTTCAGTTAATAACTTTTGTCTTTTTGCAACAAGTCCTAATATATTTGATGTTTTTGAAATGCTATCCGCAGTATTATATATCGCCATTTTATCACCTCTCATTAATTAACTTATTAATAATCATTACCCGTTAATTAACCCTCTCTTATATTAATAGATTTATTATACATATCGTCTGTCATTTTTACTATAGACATGCTCGCAAGCATTGAAGCATTTAATCTTAACATGTCATTAACGGATGCATATATATCTGTGTTTGATCTTTCAATAAAATTTTGTTTTATATAATCATGGTTTTTTACTAATTTAGGTTCACCCGATTCTTCTGTTTGCCAAACTCTGTTTCCGTTAGTATCAGCTTCCAAACCTTCGTTACAATCAAATTGAACTAAAGGTATCGTTCCATGACATTTTCCTTCTTTATCCAAAGCTGACTCATAAGTATAAACGCTTCCGTCAGGTTTTATTTGAAATTTATACACATTTGCAGGAAGTTTTATACCGGCACCGACAATCCAATTATCATTCGTCATTAAATAACCGTCTTTACCTCTTTTAAACGAACCATCTCTTGTATATGCGACTTCACCATCAGGAGATACTATCGGAATAAAACCCTCACCATCTATCGCTACATCATAAGGATTTGATGTCATTTTCAATGCTCCGTTTTTATAATCAGTTCTGACTACACCTGAAACATAACCATCTTCAGACAACATTTGTTCAAATCTGACAGCCTTATAACCGTTTGTATTATAATTTGCATAATTTGAGCCGACGTATGCCAATCTTTCAAACATACTGCTTGCATTATTTACATTTTTTCTGATTATTCCTTGAATGCTGTACATAGAACTACCTCGCTTTTAATATTATGCTTGTCCAAGTTGACTGATTGTCTTTTGCAATAAAGAATTGCCAATTAAAAACATCTGTCTGTTAGCCTCAAATGCTCTTCTTACCGGAACTAGACTCATAAATTCATTTTGTAATGAAATATTTGATGCTTCGTTAAATCCTTGCTGTACTTGCGGATTTACAATACCAACACCGTTTTGGTCAACAATACCAAGTGTTCCGATTTTTTCCATCTTATTGTTTTCTTTATTTAAAATGTTTATTACACCACGTGTATTAACTACAATATCACTTAATTTTTCCGGAAGTTTTTCAAATTTAATTGGCATGCCGGTATTTGAAAGAACCTTATTATCTTCCAAATCCAAAAGATTTCCTTCTGCATCTAATTTAAACCTGCCATCACGAGTTAATTTTATACCATTTTGCGTTTGAATTTGAAAATAACCTTTAGTCGCAAGAGCAAGGTCTAATGAATTTTGAGAACTGATTAATCTGCCTACCGTATCATCAACAACAGATGATAATCCATCTACTCCTAAATACTCGGTAAATGAAGATACAACAGATTCTTTTCTTTGATAACCAACTTTATCAAATCCGTTTATATTTTCACTGGTATTAGCCATAAGAGCTGTCTGCACCTGCATAGCCTTGATAGCTGTTTTTAAACTGTTCTCATTTATTTGAATTCCGCCTTTTATTTTCATTTTACCGCCTCGCTTATTCAAACTTTATATCGAATTATTTTTTTTTTAATTGTAGTAATTTTTTAAAAAATCATACATTTGATTGATTTTATTATTCAATATAATAATTTTTTGCTTAAAATCAATTCAAATAACTCTTAATGTTAATATTTGTAACATTTTATGTAAAAATTCTTTAATTATGCGCAAATAAATTTTTTTTTTATTTTAAACTACATATATACAGTAAATGTGGTGTATAGATTTCTATTTATTGCGAAAATAAAATATATTAGTGTTTTAAGGCATAAGTGTACTATTTTTTAGACAAAGGGGTGTTATATGAGTGTTAATGTTGTACAAAATTTAAACAGAAACGTAAGTTTTCCTATTGGTGAAACAAAAAAAGAAAATTCTCCTAACAGAGAAGCATTACAAAAAGAGAGTAAAAATGAATCTTTAAAAAGCAATCCTATAACAACGACACAAGTTAATAGTGATAAAAATTCTTCGGATTCAAGTTCTTTTAAAAAGTACCTTCCGGTAATTTTGCCTATGGCTGCCATACCAATATCTGTATTAATTTCACATAAATTATCAATGAAATCCATTGACGGTTTAAAAAAAGAAATTTTAAAATCTGAAAAATTGACAGCAGAAGAATTAAAGAAACTTACAAATAAATCTTCAGAATCAAACAAAGTTGTAGATTCTCTGATAGGAGCTTTATCAGGCGCTACAGCAGGTATCGCAGGCAGTACATTATCTTCAAAAAACAATTCCGAACAAAGCAGAGAAGAGAAAATTAATAAAGTTAAAACCCGATTTAACAATATTGAACAAACAGCAGTAGCTGCAAACAACAATGCAAATTCGGCAAAAGATAGCGCCGCAGCTGCAAACGGAAAAGCTGATAGTGCAATGTTATTAAATAATAATGCACTAACTTCAAAATATTTAAGTTCATTTAACGGAATTCCTCTTTTGAATAACCCTGATGTTGGGAACAAAGATGAAAATGCATTCAATAAAGCAATAGAGAACATTCAAAAAGTAGCAGCAAATCATCTTACAAGAAAACCAAAAATAAAACCGATAGAAGAGAAAAATCCTGTAATTTGGTCTGTAACATCTGAATTTGCACCTATTAAAACAGGCGGATTAGGTTCTGTACCGGTTGAAGTTCAAACAAATGCAACAAAACTCGGAGTAAATATGCCTACATTTATTCCAATGTATCAACAAGCAGGAAAATCCTCTTTTATCAACAAAAACGGCAAATATTTTTATAAATATGGCAATACTGAATTCCGTTTAAATAAAGTTTTATCATATAGTATTGATTCATTCAGACATGGTGTTTCAAGACCGGAAGAAGTTGAAATATATTCAACAAAAATTAAAAATGATGACGGAAAAGAAAAACAGTTAATTTTTATAAAAAATGATAGTTATTTTAATGACGGAATATATAATGCAAACAACAAAACAGAAGAACCTGAAAAATTTGCATTTTTCTCTAAAGCAGTATATGAGTTATTAAAAATAAAAGAAGATTCAAGCAGCGCAATAAATCTGGAAGTAGCAGATGAAGATGCACTAAATGAAATAAAGAGTCCTGACGGATTAATATTAAACGATTGGCAAGCATCACCTATTGCAGCATTAGCAAGATACAAAGCTCCAATGGAAAATGCATTTAAGAAATTATCTGCACAAGCAAAAGACAAAATCAGCAATATGAGGATTGTAACGATTGGTCATAATGCTGAGTATCAAGGTTCAACAGCATCTTACAACAGGGGCGAAAAAAATGAAGCAACCTCAAATGTATTAAACACTTTATTTGATAATTATGCACACGTGATTGTATCAAACGCAAATAGTGGTGCTTCTAAAACAAATACTAAAGACAGCGGTTTGAAAAATTTAGACAATGTTTTATTAATAAATCAAGATGATTCATCACAAAATCATACAAATTTATTGAATATGGGAATATGCCTAAGCGATTACTTCCATCCTGTATCTCAAAATTATGTACATGAATTGGTAACAGATCCTAAGCAATCTGGAGAGTTAGCTTGGGCCATAAAGACTAAACACGACAAAGCTAAAGCTGTTGTTGGAATAATTAACGGTAATGATTTTAAAGATCTGAATATTGAGGGTAAACGAGGAAAATCTATAAAGGGTTTAACAAATTTAGACTTCAAAACATACAACAGAAAATCATCAATAGCAGATTTAATAAGTGCAAGAACTGCAAACAAAATCAATTTTTATAACAACTATATGAAATTACTTGTAAATAAAGATAATAAAAAATATGCGGATTCAGAACAAATGAAGAAGCTAAAAGAGATTAAACAATTTGAAAATTTGGAAAATGTTGGAGAAACTCATTTGCCTGATTTAACAGATGAAGAACTAAAAAACACTCCAATAATTACATTTGTAGGAAGATTAGTGTCACAAAAAGGTTCTGACGTAATGGCAGAATCAATCAGAAACATACTGGAAAATTGGGAAGAAAATTTCCCAGGAAAGAATAAACCAATATTCTATTTAGCAGGTGGCGACGGTGAAGGCGGAGTACACAAAAGATGTTTACGTAATTTAAAAGAATCATTAAATGCTGAAGATTCTAACAGAATTGTATTCGCACACGGCATGGCTCCTATGACTGCAATGCAAGCAGCATCTGATTTCTTCTTAGTACCAAGCTATTTTGAACCATGCGGACTTGTTCAAGGTGAATCATTTGCTGTTGGAACACCTGTTATCGCAAGCAAAGTTGGCGGACTTGTTGACACAGTAAACAGAAACGGAAAACAAAATGGTATTTTAACAGAAGAACCTTTTGAAAAAACTGCTATGTACAATAATGATGAAAAACCTAAATGCATAGAACAATTTACGAATGCCATGAATGAAGCACTTGATATTTATTTCAATGACAAAGAACAGTATAACAAAATGGTTAAAGACTCAATAGATGAAGATTTCAGTTGGATACAAAAAGGCAAGAAAGGACCTGTATATGAGTATTTAACACGTTTGGGAATACCTTTGGAAAATCTTCCGGATGTAAAAGCATAAAGATGGAATCCGGTTATGTAAACTATTTGTAAATAATTTGCCAATGAATAATAAAAAATGTAGTATAAGGAAAGAAAAGGAGAATTATTATGAAAAAATCACTATTAGTACTAGCCGGATTAATTTTGGCAATGGGAATGACAAATGTTGCAAAAGCAGCAGACAAAATCGCAGTTGTTAGTGTTCCTCAAGTTGTAGAAGCATCAGCACAAGTTCAAGCATTGAAGAAAGAACAACAAGCAAAAATGCAAGAATTGGAAAAATGGTTAACAACAGTTAGAGCAGATGTTGATAAACAACAAACAAAAGAAGGCAAAGAAAAATTAATCAAGAAATATGATGAAGAATTCTTAAAAAGACAAGAATCAATCACAAGAGCTTATACTTCAAAATTACAAGCTATTGATACAAGTATCACAGCTACAATTACAAACGAAGCAAAAGCACTTGGTTACACAATGGTAATTGCTAAAGGTGTTGTTCTATACGGCGGAACTGATATTACAGAACAAATTATGAAAAAAGTAAAATAATTTTAGTGGATAAAATTAGTAAAGAGTCTAAAACTTTTTTGTTTTAGGCTCTTTTTATAAACAAAAAATTACAATTTTGTAGGTAATATTGTACTATGGAATAGTAAAAAGTAAAAGTAAAGGAGTTTAGCATGAAAAAATTCAAAATTGCGCGAACTATCTCACAGAGCACATTTCCGGTAGGGAGGTGGGGGGCTAAACTCTCTTTTAGCAAGGCTTTCAACATGTTGAAATTCCTAAAAACATTTATTTGTAACTCTTTTAAAGGTGAACTGTCTAAAGTGAACAGTGAACAGAGTCGTCAGTCTAGAGTGAACCGTGAACAGAATGGTATAAATGCTAATAACTGTCGTACAGTTAATAGTCGTCAGTTCACACATAACGCTATACTATCAACCATTCACTCACTCGCATTTACTTTAGCAGAAACGCTTATTGTTATGGGCATAATTGGTGTTGTAGCAGCTTTGACAATACCTAACATGAATTATCTTGATGCTTCACATACTTCTGATGAAGATGCAGGTGTATGCAAAAACGGACATCAATTAACTATAGAAGAACCCAGCTGCAAGTAGTTTAATATGTATTAGCATAAACTTGACTTTTGAGTGGTATAACCTTTATTTTTCATCTTTATTCTTTATTTGTTTAGGTTTTGATTTTTTCGGTAAAAAATTATTACTTGTAACAACTTTTTTCCCTGTTTCAAGTTCTAATTTTTCTTTTGCATCTCTTGCAATTTTACCGCCCCGTTTAGCAGATTTTGTATTTTCTGTCATTCCTGTTGCGTTTTCACTTTCTGCAATCTGACGAGTTTACAGTTCTGCAAGTGCTGTAAAGATAAGTTCGGCTTCACTCATATGGTCACGCAAATTTTGCGATTTCAAACCTTTTAGGTTTTTATGTTCTTTAACTGATAGTCCACTCCATTCTTGATGAATAATGTTTGTAAGAATAGCAAATTCTTCACTTTCTGTTATTTCGTGGTCTTTCCAATAGTCAGTAAGTTTGTTTCTGGTTTCTTGGCCCATCATTCTTTGCTGAATCCATTTTTCAGAACGCCCAAGTTTTTTGTAAGTTTCTCTTGCTCTATCCATTGCAGTAGAAGGGTCTGACATTTCTTTCATTCTCTCATAGCCAACACGTGCAAGCCATCGTTTTACAGGTTCAGCTTTCTTACTCGGTACAGATTGAATTATACGAAGTAAAGTTTCGGTATCCGTGCAATCTGTATTATATTTTTTACCGTCAGTTGATTCCAATTTCAGTTGTACGATTTTTTCGTACAACTGACTAAAACCTTCTTCATCAGAGAGTTTCGTTTTTAAATCACTCCAATATCTTCTTGGATTTTTGCTTTCTGTAAGTATTGCAATAATATCTATTATTGAAAAATACCATAATTCTTTTTCTTCATCATAAGATGATCTTATTTTTTTGATTTTCAAATACTTTCAGTTCATTTTTCATAATTTAAACACCATTTAATAGCGACATATATATCTTATTACATTCTTTCAGGGGCGTTTACGCCAAGAATATTTAGACCTCGTTCCAAAACTGTTTTTACTGCCCACACTAGAGAAAGTCTTGCAAGCATTGTTTTTTTGTCATCTGTAATAACTCTTGTCGCGTTATAGAATGAATGAAAATCTGCAGCAAGCTCTTGAACATATCTGCAAATCGTATAAACTGTTCTGTTCGTTGCAGAATTTACTATCGTCGATTTAAAATCTTCAAGTTTTAAAATCAAATCTTTAGCATTTTCAACTTCATTTTCTAAAATGGATTTATCAAAATTATTAATCAATTCATTCAGTTCATTTTCTTGTAAAGGTGCTTTTATCGTTTTGCCTGTTTGAGAATCAATTCTGTCATTTACTGCGTTTCTTAAAATAGAACAAGCTCTTGCATGCGCGTATTGAACGTAAAATACAGGATTTTCGTCAGTTGATTTTTTTGCCAATTCAATATCAAAATCAAGAGTATTATTAATATCTCGCATACACATCCAAAAACGGGTAGCATCAACACCAACTTCTTCAATTAAATCATCTAACGTAATCATATTCTTACGTTTGCCCATTCTTGTTTGCTCACCGTTTACAAGCAAATTAACAAGCTGACCTAAAAGGACTTCCAATTTTTCAGGATCATAACCCAATGCCGCTAAAGAAGCCTTAACCCTTGCTACATAACCATGATGGTCAGCACCCCAGATGTTAATTAATCTGTCAAATCCTCTGTCCATTTTATCTTTATGGTAAGCAATATCCGCTGTTAAATATGTATTTGAACCGTCTGCCTTTTTGATAACTCTATCTTCATCATCCCCATATTCAGAAGATTTGAACCAAACAGCACCCTCTTTTTCATAAAGTTTTCCGCTTTCTTCAAGTTTCTTATAAGATGCTTCCACTTTGCCTGATTTATGCAAATCCAATTCCGAATAGAATTTATCAAAATGAACTCTGAAATTTTCTAATAATTCTCTTTGCAAACGCTCCATTTCAGCTTTAGCATAATCTGAAAGTATTTTTACATCTTCTGTATATTCATTTTCTGACAAGAATTTTTTTGCAACAGGAATTAAATACTCACCCGGATAATAATTTTTTCTTTCAGCTTCATCAGTCGGAAAATCAATATCTTCACCTTTTTCCTGTTTTAATCTTATTAATAAAGAATTGCCTAACTTTTGAATCTGAGAACCCGCATCATTTATATAAAATTCCTGATATACATCATGCCCGTAAAATTTTAACAAATTAGCCAGCGCACTGCCCATAGCCGCCCAACGACCATGCCCTATATGGAACGGCCCTGTCGGATTTGCAGAAACATATTCCAAATTAATTTTTTCTGTTTTTACATTTTTTGGCTTTCCGTAATTTTCTTTTTCTTTGAAAATTTCATCAATGGCGTTAATTAATAATTCCTTACCTATTTTGAAATTAATAAATCCACCCATTACAGAAACCTCGTATCCGCATGAACTTAAATTTTCAATAATTGCATTTGCAATTTGAACAGGCGAAATTTTAGCACTTCGAGCAAGGGATGAAACATTAATCGCAAAATCGCCAAAATCAGGATTTTTAGGTTTTTCTACAACTAAAGTACCCTTTTGATATTCTTGCATTTGACCAAGTTTTTTATTTTTAATTGCAATATTTATCGCATTTTCTGTTTCGTTTAAAAATAAATTCTTTAACATTTTCCCTCACTTTTCTTAGTTATGATAAATTTATTATAATTCAAAAAAAATATTTAATATATAATATAAGTATGATAAACATTTCGGCAACAATAGACAGAATAAGAGAAATATTGGAAGATGAATCCAAATCTCAATTAGCAGAAGAATTAAACGGATTTCATTCTGCGGATTTGGCTGATATTTTTCAAGCATTGAAACCTGAAGAAAGACTTGAATGTTTTAAACAAATTGAGGAAGAAAAAGCTGCCGATATGATTGAATATTTGCCTGCAAATTTGCAAGTTGAAATTTTAGGCGATATAGATACCGAACTTGCCGCAAGAATTATCACAAAACTTCCACATGACGCAGCAGCAGACGTTTTGGGAGATATGGAAGAAGATGAAACAGAAGCATATTTAGATTCACTTCCTCAAAAATTTTCTGAAGAACTTCGTGAATTAATGAACTACGATGAAGATACCGCAGGCGGTATGATGACTCCTTTGTTCATGACTGTTAAAACAGATATGACAGTTAAAGAAGTTCTTGATTACATAAGAGAAAAAGCTGAAGAAGAACATATGGATTTATACTATGTTTACGTAACTGATAAACACGACCACTTACTCGGCGTTGTTTCCCTAAGAGGTTTATTAACTTCTCCATTTAAAACCAAAATAGAAAACATAATGAATTCTGATATTGTAAAACTTCATATAGATGATTATCGTGATGCGATTTCAGAAGTATTTATGAAATATCAATTCGATTCATTACCCGTTGTTGACCAATATAATCATCTAAGAGGAATCGTAACTTGGGATGATATTCAAGATGCTGTAGAAGAAGAAACAACAGAAGAAATCTATGCATCATCAGGTATCGCAACCGGAGATATTGACGAAGATGAAATATTGGAAGGCAGCTTGTTTACATCAATAAGAGCAAGAACACCTTGGTTATTCGTAACTTTAATCGGTGAATTAATTGCAGTAAATGTTGCAAATTGTTATGGGAAAACACTTCAAGCCCTACCAATAATTGCAATATTCATGCCCCTTTTAGCAGGTCTTGCCGGCAATATCGGAACGCAAAGTATTACACTTATGGTTCGCGGATTATCAACAGGACAATTAACTCTATCTTCTGCGTTTAAACATATCGGCAGAGAAAGTATTATCGGGTTATCAATCGGTTCTATTTTCGGATTACTTGTAATGGTATTTACTTGGGGATGGCAACATAATGTTGAACTCGGACTCATTGTAGGTATTGCTATGGCAATAAATATGCTATTAGCCTCATTAATCGGCACTTTAACTCCATTTGCAATGAAAAGAATGAACATCGACCCTGCAGTTGCATCAGGACCTGTAATTGCGACTGCAATAGACGTTTTAGGATTAACTGTTTATTTCAGCCTTGTAAGCATTTACTTATTGAAATTAATATAATTTTTTAAACCTGAATACCTTTTATCTCTAAGCAAATCATATTATTGTAAATTAATATTTTTTATAATACAATTAAAGTAATATTATATAATGAAATTCGAGGCAAAAAATGAGTAAATATTTATTGGAAGTAGGTTGTGAAGAATTACCGTATAAGTTTATTGCTCAAGCAGTAGAACAATTAAAGAACGGATTCTCGAAATTTTTAAAAGATAACTGCATTGGATATTCAAATATTGAAGTTCTTGCAACACCAAGACGTTTGGCTGTTATTATTGATGGTTTGGCTCAAAAACAAGATGATGAAACAAAAATTTTAAGAGGACCTATCAAAAATGTCGCTTATGATGAAAACGGTAATTTGACAAAAGCCGGCGAAGGATTTTTAAAGAAAAACGGCATAGATGCAAAAGATGCATACCTGCAAGATAACTATTTACACGCAAAAGTAGAAATCAAGGGAAAAGAAACCTCTGTTGTATTACAAGACAATATTCCGAATTTAATCTTAAAAATGCAGGGTTCGCATTTTATGAGATGGGATAATTTTGATGAAAAATTCCAAAGACCAATTCGTTGGATTGTGTCAATTATGGATAACAAGGAAATTCCACTTGAAATCATAAATGTCAAATCAGGAAAAATCTCTCGCGGACATAGATTTGCAACCCCTAACACAGTTGAAATCAACCATCCTGATGAATATAAAGAAAAACTTAGAAGTGTAAACGTTATTGTTGACCAAAATGAAAGAAAAGCCGAAATTGTAAAACAAGCCAAAGCTCAAGCAGATAAAATTGGTGCGACTCCACGTTACAGTGAAGATTTATTGGAAGAAGTTACGCAGCTTTGCGAATGGCCTGTTGCCGTTACTTGTGAATTTGATGAAAAATATTTAACTATTCCTGATGAAGTTACTGTAACAGTTATGGCAGTACATCAAAGATATTTTGCACTTTACAAAGACGGAAAATTAACAAATAAATTTATTACAATTACAAATTACGTTGGTGATAATTTTGAAAATATAAAAGCCGGAAATCTTCGTGTAGTATGCGCAAGATTGGAAGATGCAGTATTCTTCTTTAATGAAGATACAAAAAAACCTCTTGCAGACTACGTTGAAAGTTTAAAAGGCATAACTTTCCAAAAAGGTATGGGTTCTGTTTATGACAAAACTCAAAGAATTGTAGAGTTATCAAAAATTATAGCAAAAGACTTGGATAAAACTTCTGATACAATTGAAAGAACAGCTTATTTATGTAAAGCTGACCTTTGCACAAGTTTAGTGTTTGAATTTACGGAACTTCAAGGATACATTGGTTCAGACTATGCAAGAGTTGCAGGTGAAGATACCAAAGTTGTAGAAGGCATAAAAGAACATTATTTCCCGCTAAATGCCGATAGTGAACTTGCAAAAGGTATTGAAGGTCAAATTGTAGGTATTGCGGACAAATTAGATACAATTTGTGCAGTATTTGTTGACGGTAAAAAACCAACAGGCTCATCTGACCCATTAGGTGTAAGACGTGCAGCATTAGGCGTTATCAAAACAATTATCGCAAATAATTTAAAATTAGATTTGAACAAATTATTAGAAAAAACATTGGAACTTTTGCCGATAAAAAAAGACTGTATAAAAGATATACAAGAATTTTTCATACAACGTTTGATTATTTTCTTGAACGACGAATACAAAAAAGATTCGCTTGAAGCATGCACTTCAAAAGATGCATTAGCAGATTTATCAGACTATGTTTCAAGAGTAAAAGTAGTGGAAAATATGAATTGTCTGGAACTATTAGAAAGCGCAAACAGAATCATAAGAATTTTAAAACAGCCTTTGCATGCAGATGTAAAAGTTGAATTATTCAAGCATGATTCAGAAAGAAAGTTATTTGAACAAACAGAAAAAATATCGCAAACTGTTGATTATAACAAGTATTTAGACGAACTAAACGGATTAGTTCCATCAATTACAGACTTTTTCGATAATGTGCTTGTCATGGACAAAGACGAGAATGTTAAAAATAATCGTATGGCAATGCTAACAATATTAAAAGAAAAGTTTGAAAAATTATGTGATTTTTCAAGGATACAGTGCTAATTGACTTGCAAACGTAAAGTTTTGTAAATAATATTTCAAAAAATGGAAATTTTAATTTTTAGGATTCTTTAATAAAGCAAAGGCAGTAAAAATAAAAGGCAGGTTAGAAAATGGAAAACAACAATGTAAAAAAAGAACAGGTAAAACAAGAAAATCTCAATGCCGACCTTTTAAATTATTTACAAGGGCAAGATAAATCTAATATAGATTATATAAATATGTTAACTTCAATAAATGAAGGGAAGAAAGATTCTGGCATAAAGAGGCTTGAGGCAATGGTCAGATCACAGCTTCGTAAAGATTTTCCTGGTATTGAATCAAAGAAATCTTACGAAATATTGGTAAGTGCAATAATGTATAATTACCAAAAGAAAGCGCTTCAAGCAACAGATGATGAAATATAAATTTCATCAAAGATTGGAAATAGGGATAAACCAAATTTCAAGAGGTATCAACAAACAGGTTGTTGGTACCTTTAGTTTAGTTGTCTAATATACAAAACAGATAAGTAATTTATAATGTATAGAAGAGGGGGAAAATAATGACAACAATAATAGGAATAAGGACAGAGAACAAATTAAACACATCGATAAAAATACAGAATATACTAACAGAATTTGGTTGTTGCATAAAAACACGATTAGGGATAAACAATTACAAAGACGATGATTGTAAGTATGATGGACTAATATTAATAGACGTACCTGATAAAGATAAGGCTATGGAACTAAAGGAAAAATTAGGAACAATAAAAAATGTTACAGTAAAATCGATGGAATTTTAAAAAAGATATTGATTTTTTTTTTTTATTAATTATAATGAGAATACAATCGAATGGGATTGTAGCTCAGTTTGGTTAGAGTGTCTGCCTGTCACGCAGAAGGTCGCGAGTTCGAGCCTCGTCAGTCCCGCCATTAAAAAGAGAGCCCGTTAGGACTCTTTTTTTAATGGCTGAAATGATAGTGTCGAGAGTCGCTTTTGGCGAGTTCGGCTGTCGTGTCACAGGGATTTTGAGATAAAGTATCCCGATTTTGAGATATTTAGTCGGAAGTTAATTGGGTAAAACTCGCAATACTTTATAAGGAATTATATTTTTTATCAGAAATTCACCCCATTCAATTTGTTCAGGCTTTAAGATTTCATTTTTGCGTTTAACTTCAACAAAAATCATTTGTTTATTGTTCCAAACGATATAATCAGGTGTTCCGACAGGATTTCTGTCATAATCATCTAGCGTATGTTTTAAAATTTTACAAAAAGTTTTGTTATCGATTTTTGTCAAAAATTCCTGCACAATTGGCGATTTAAAATATTCTGTCGGATTTTTATAACTCTCGATTTCCCATTCATCAAGCCAGCGGATGTATGAACCTTTCTCATGTTTTGCAATTTGAGTATTTATAAAGTTTTGAATATTAGTTTTTTTTATTAAATTCAATTTTTGATTTAATTCTTCAGGTGTAACATTTTTGTTTTCAACATCAAAAAATTTGTTTCCGGATTTGGTGTTCAAAGTTTGCGGATATAATTCATCGAGGAAACTCAGCACAAACATTCCTTTCCAAAAAGAATATTCAGCACGCATTACTTGATAGCTATTATTTTTATAATATTCTCTGACGACTTGTTCAGTTGAACATTTTTCACCATTAGAACAATAAAAATAATTTTTACCAAGTTCACCTGTTTTTGGTGCAGTAACTATGATAGTATTTTTAGCAATTTTTTCAGGTAAAATTTGCTTTGCACTAATAGATGGCACAAAACATATTAAAATTAAAACTGTTAATAAAAATCTTTTCACAGAATTATTATATCAGCTATGCAGCATTTAAATCAATTTCTTCAATATAACATCTGCAATTTGGGTGAAGATCATCAGGAATATCTTCCATGTGCTCAAAAATTTTCCCTTCCATAGAATCACATTCCCCGCAAACTTTACCATCACTCATTGTATGCCAAACGAATATTTTGCCTTGGTTTTCATGTGCAAGTTCACCGTTTGTTGGTATGGCGATTTTGTTCAGTTGTTCGTGAATGCGTTTTTCATATTTTTCAAATTCATCACCGGACATTTTACCAATTTTTTCACGAGTAAAAATCTGCTGTACGCCTTCAGGGGTATTCATAAATTTTAAGTATTTAGACATAAAGCATCCTTGTAATATATAGTGTAAATCTTCTAAACATTCATATTATAATGATTATTTGAATAGCCCACAAGTCCGTATTTTTACCTAAGCCAAATGGGTAATTGACAAGATTTTTCATGCTATAACATGGTTTTAGCCATCAATACCTACAAAAATTATAAAATTTTACAAATTTTTTGTAAATTTTTTGCTTAACAATTATTTATGTTGAAATGATACGAAACAATTGAAAAGTATTGATATTACTCTAATACAGAGTTAAATTATAAATGACAATTAAATATTAGGTCGAGAGTTCGAGTCTCTCCCTTGCTAATAAAAAGGACTTCCATTTGGAAGTCTTTTTTTGTATATAATCTCGGTGTTTTGTATCAGGGATTCTGACATAAAGTACAGCAAGTTTGACATATTTAGTCGGAAGTTAGGTCAAAAAACAATTATATTTACCCCTCGGAAGTTTGTTGTAAAATTTGAATATGGAAAAATCATATTATAAATCCCCTATCGGTATATTAGAAATAATCTGTGAAAACAATAAACTTATTTCACTAAAGTTAGTTAATTGTTGTGGGAAAACATCCGTTGAAACGGATTTTATAAAAGATTTAAAAAACCAATTAGATGAGTATTTTTCCGGAAAAAGAACGACTTTTAATATAAACATTAATCCTGCGGGAACTGATTTCCAAAAATTAGTGTGGAAAGAACTTCAAAATATTCCTTATGGCAAAACAAAAAGTTATTCTGAAATTGCTGCGGTTGCAGGAAATAAAAATGCACAAAGAGCAGTTGGCAATGCCTGCAATAAAAATCCGATAATGATTATTATACCTTGTCATAGAGCTGTTTCAAAAAACAATAATTTAGGCGGATATGCTTATGGCAGCATAATAAAACAAAAATTGCTTAATATAGAAAACGGTATTATATAGCTTTTAAATATTCAATTACTTCATCTACATGACCTTTAACTTTTACTTTTCGCCATTCTTTTTCGATTTTGCCGTTTTTATCAATTATAAATGTCGTGCGTTCAATTCCCATATATTTTCTGCCATACATTGATTTTTCTTTCCAAACCTCAAAATCTTCGGCAAGTTTGTGTTCAGGGTCAGATAGCAGAATAAAATTCAAACTTTGTTTTTCTTTAAAAGATTTATGACTTTTTATACTGTCAGGACTCACTCCTATTACTGTTGCATAACTTGTCAAACGATTGATATTATCCCTAAAATCACAAGCTTCTTGAGTACAGCCGGATGTATTATCTTTCGGGTAAAAATATAAAATTACTCTTTGTCCTTTAAAATCATTTAAATAAATTTCTTTTTCTATGTCCTCAGCATCAAGTCCCTGTAATTTAATATCGTTCATAAAAACATCCTCCGTTCATAAGATAACATAAATATTTCAAAAATGTCAGTTGGCGAATGTATTTTTTAATCCGATATTTTAAAATCTTTAAATGCCAAGAATCATTAAAAATACCCTTTTAAATTATATTCCGACGGACTTTGAGATAGAGCAAATAATTAATCCCGCAAGGATTTTTGAGTTCAACAATAAGCCGATTAAAAATGGTGGAATTATTTACCTCTGCGAAAGAGAAATTCGAGCAAAAGACAATTTTGCCTTGCAATTTGCTCTTCAAAAAAGCAAAGAATTAAATTTACCACTAAAAATAATTCATCCAAAAATCAATTATGAATACAAGCCAAAACAAAAATTTATAGATAGTCAAATTGCCCAAGCTGAAAGGCAATTTAAACAAATAGGTTTAGATTTTGAAGTTATTGAAAAAACTCTTGAGGAAATTATTAAAAACTTAAAAGCCAGCACTTATAATTATTGATTTTAACCCGATTTTAAAAAGAGATTATTTAAAAAAATCAGATTTTAAAATATATGAAATTGACGGACATAATGTAATCCCTGCAAGATTTGTTTCATATAAACAGGAATACTCTGCAGCAACTATGCGCAGAAAAATTTATTATAACATTTACCCATTTTTAACTGAATTTGATAATTTAACAACAAAAAAAGTTGAAGCGGATTATGTCTTAGAAGATTTTATTAAAAATAAATTGCGATATTACGCTGAATACAAAAATGATATTTCAAAAGATGTTTTATCGGGTTTATCTAAATACTTAAATTTAGGATTTATATCAAGTCAAAGAGTCGCTCTTGAAGTTATAAAATCAGGTGTAAAAGATATAAATAAAGAGGTATTTTTAGAGGAACTTGTTGTAAGAAAAGAATTAGCAGATAATTTTTGTTTGTATTCTAAAAATTATAAAGACTTATGTAGGAATTTTGTGGGCAATAGCAGGACTTCACGATAGAGCATTTATTGATTATTCGATAACAGGCAAAATCCGCAGAATGATGTATGATTCTTTAAAAAGAAAATATGATTTAAGAGATTACTTGAACAAATATGTGTCTGAATGATACAAAAGGGGTAAATGTATTATCAAAAGACTTGATATTACTTCAATACAGAGTTAAATTGTGAATGGACAAAAAGTTGATGCCCTTTATCAACTCATACAAATGAAAAACTGTGAGCGGATTGTTAAATTCAAAACTGCAAACATTGACTCTGCTCTTGGGTTTCTTCAATGGTACATCCGAAGATATAAACGAGGTCTTTTATTAGAAGTTTCTTTATTGAAAAAGATTTACGACTGGCGAACAAAATCTGTGAGATATTCTTATGAGTAAATATATTGCTCTCGTTGACTGCGACAGTTTCTTTTGTAGTTGCGAGAGAAAATTAAATCCTGAATTAAACGGCAAACCTCTCTGCGTTGTATCAAGTGAGAGAGGTTGTGTTATTGCTCGTTCCAAAGAGGCAAAAGCAATGGGAATTAAAATGGGTGATCCTTTATTTAAAGCCGTTGAGGAACACCCTAATTGTATTTATATGGTCGCTAATCACCACAATTATTTAGCAATATCAAAACAAATAATGTATATTCTAAAAGATTTAAGTCCGAATGTAGAGATTTATTCTATTGACGAGGCTTTCGTTGACGTAACGGGACTCGTCAAAGTTTATAATAAAAATTACTATACGATGGCAAAATACATTCAGGACAGAATTTGGAATGAAGTTGGTATGCCGGTTAGTATTGGAATAAGCCGTTCAAAAACGCTCGCAAAACTTGCATCTGATAGAGCTAAAACAACAAAGGACAGGATTATTTTATTAGGTAAATCAAAATCTAAAAAATACCTGCAAGATGTAGATGCATCAGAAGTATGGGGAATTGGAGGAAGATTAACTTTAAGGCTTCAAAGGTTCGGTATAAGAACTGCAAGCGAATTCGTAAGCAAAGATGACGAGTGGATGAAGAGGAACTTTGGCAAGAATGGTTTAACTACAAAATATGAATTATTAGGTCATTCTGTAATCCCGATTGTAAATGATCCACCACCTCCAAAATCTATCTGCGACACACAGTCGTTTTCTGAATTTACATCAGACTTTGATTATATTAAGAATGAACTGCAAGTTCATATTCACTCTGCATGCCGGAGACTTCGTCAGGCAAAGTGCAAATGTAATACGATTGGGGTTATTGTAAAAACAAAAGATTTCAAATGTGGTTTTTTGGAAGCTAAACTTGAAAACCCGACAGACTTTGAATTGAATATCTCTAAAACAGCCTTTGAACACTATTTTAACGGGTGGTGAACAAGAGAAGAAATCTTTGAAACGCAAAATACGAAAAGATTTTTATAAAGTAAAGCAGGAACTCGGTCTTACTAATTACATGTTTGATGATTTAAGATTCTGTCAAAAATGTGTAAATTAGTTTCAAAAGTCGTGTAAAAAATGTGTAAAACATGATAAAAAGTCGTGTAAAAAATGTGCAGGTGTGATATAATAAACTTATAAAAAAGGATTTAAGCATGGAAAGATACGCTATAAAACAACTTATAGACTGGAAGAATAAAAAAAATCACAAGCCATTAATTATACAAGGGGCAAGACAAGTTGGTAAAACTTGGTTGATGCAAGAATTTGGCAAAAGATATTATAAACAAGTTGCTTATATTAACTTTGATCTTGACGAAAAAAGTAGAGAAATATTTGATACAGACTATGATACAAATCGCATGATTATGGATATCGGTCTTGCAACAAAGATAAAAATAAATCCTGAAGATACACTAATAATTCTTGATGAAATTCAAGAGTGTCCAAGAGCATTAACCTCATTAAAATATTTTAGAGAAAATGCTCCTCAATACGATATTATAGTTGCTGGCAGTTTATTAGGTGTTGCCTGTCATGAAGGGACTGGATTTCCTGTTGGTAAAGTTTCTTTTATGAATCTTTACCCTTTAAGTTTTGAAGAGTTCCTATTAGCAATGGATGAAGAAAGATTTGTAGAATTATTAAATAAGAGAGATTATAAAACTATAAAACTGTTCAATAATAAATACGCAAAGCTACTGAAACAATATTGCTACGTAGGAGGTATGCCGGAAGTTGTTAGTAATTTTGTAGAGAACAAAGATTTTATGAGTGTAAGAGAATTACAAAAAGAGATTCTAGCTGCTTATGAAGAAGATTTTACAAAGCACATTCCCGAAAATACTGTAGCCAAAATACGTTTATTGTGGAAATCAATCCCTGCACAATTGAGTAAAGAAAACAAGAAATTTATATATGGAGTCGTAAAGGAAGGTGCAAGAGCAAGAGATTTTGAAACTGCGTTATCTTGGTTGATTAATAGTGGTTTGATTTATAGAGTAAATAAAATAACAAAACCTGATTTACCAATTATTGCATATGAAGATTTTAGCGCATTTAAATTATTTGTTTTGGATGTTGGGTTATTAGGCGCAATGACTGGCTTGGAAGCAGAAACAATTATCGATGGGAATCGTATATTTGAAGAATTTAAAGGTGCTATAGCAGAACAATACGTTTTGCAACAATTTAAGACTATTAAAGATTTGCCGGTAATGTATTGGTCTAATGAAACAAGCAGAGCAGAAGTAGATTTTGTAATTCAACTAAAATCAAATGTTGTTCCCGTTGAAGTTAAAGCTGAAAAGAACTTACAGGCTAAAAGTTTAAAAGTTTATATGGAAAAATTTAAACCAAATTATGCAATAAGGACTTCAATGGCGGATTATAAAAAAACAGAAAATCTTATTGATTTACCACTGTACTGTATAGATGAATGTACTCAAGGGGATGTACTATGAAATTAAACAAAATAAATATTAAAAATTATCGTCAATTTTACAATACTAGCATTTATTTTGATGATATAATTACGATATTGGCTGGTCCTAATAACAGTGGTAAAACCTCTTTAGTTGAACTTTTTAGGAATCTTTTTGAACAAAATTTTTCTAATATAAATTTTTCTGATATCAATGTCCAAACTTATTATAAGCAGAAACTTGAGCTTACTGATAAAATTATTGAGATATACGAGAATAATGATAGCAAAAATATTTTTTCTGAAAAATTAGAAAATTTATTATTAAACTACTGCATTAACTCAATTGAAGTAGAATTTCAAATTGATTATGAAGAGCAAGAAGATATTACAAATTTTGCTAATTATATGATGGAACTTGATATTGCAAACAAAAGTTTTTATTTTATTTACCGATACAAATTTAGTAGAAAGATATTTATAAAACAAATAGCTGAAAATTTTGAAAATTTTTCAAATGATTTATTTAATTATAATAACTTAATATCTCAGTATAATTCAACAATTAACCAAGAAGAAAAAAATAAAATAGAAGAAAATCAACAATCTTTAAAAAATCGTATAATAGATAAATATTTTAACGATAGTTTTGAGAATAACTTCTATTTTTGCGATAAAGAATACAGTAATGAAATAGAAATGAATGATTCTGAATTTAAGAACTTATTTCATTTTATAAGAATAAATGCCGATAGAAATCTGTCAGATGAAAAATCAAATAATAAATACCAAATTAGCAAAGAATTAATAAGTATAATTTCAGAAAATGATACTTGGAAAAATTTAATAAAAAATATTCCTGAAAGTTTTTTAAAATTATTTCAAGAAACAAATATTGAAAATGAAATAAAGGAAAAATCGGTTGATTCATTAGCCCCAATAATGAAAGAATTAGAGCATTCGAAAGATTGCGATTTCGGAAAACTTTATTTTGAATTGAATATAACAGAAAATAATATAGGTAACTTTATTACAAGTTCAACTATTGCAAAATATAAACATAAAGAATATTCATTTGAAGAACACGCTCAAGGATTAGGCATAAGCAATCTGATATTTATCCATATCCAGTTAGAAAAATATATAAAAAATCATGATAACAAAAAAGTCAATTTCTTTGTCATAGAAGAACCAGAAGCACATATGCATCCGCAAATGCAGAGAGTATTGATTAAATACCTAAAACATTATTTTGATAATCAAAAAATTCAAGGATTAATAACAACACATTCAAACGAAATAATAAAAGTTAGCGAAATAAAAAAAGTAAGAGTTATTCGTATAGGTGTGACTTCATTATTGAATAACATTTTTGATTTAAATAAATTCATTAAAACTTTACCCGATAAAGATGAGATTCAATTTTATTCCTTATTATTCAGAATAAATTATTCGGATCTTATTTTTGCCAATAAAATTATCATGTATGAAGGTGATACTGAAAAAATGTTCTTAGAAAGAATCTTGAATCTTGAAAAATACATAAATTTAAATGAACAGTATATTTCATTCGTTCAGGTAGGTGGTGCATACTCGCATAAATATAAACCATTATTGGATTTTTTAGGAATAAAAACATTAATATTTACAGATATTGATTATAAAAAAACTTTTACAACAATTGATAAAATACTAGATTCGGAAATTACAAACGAGGGTCTGAAATTATATTATAACGAATCTAAAGGAGCATTGAAAGTTAAAAATTTATATGAATGGCAACAAGACAATCCTAATATCAGAATCTTTTATCAAACTCAAAAAGATGGTTATGGAAGAACTTTAGAAGAAGCTATTTTGAATAAATGCTTATCTATCAATATTGTAGATGTTAAGAGTAGAAGATATTGGAAAGTAATGAAAAAAAGAAAAAAGTTAAAATACTCTATTCCTCAACACGATACAACAAATAATGATGAAGTAAGTGATAATTTATCGTGTCGTGATATTGCAAAAGCAACAAGTGACAATAAAACAGATTTTATGTATTCAATTATTTTGCAAAATGATGATAAAGTGGCTAAATTTATTCCAAATTATATTGAGGAGGGGTTAGATTGGCTAATGCAGTAAACAACAATATGTTTTTAGTAAATGCTCCTGCTGGAAGCGGAAAAACAACTTTTATAAAGGATAAAATTAATGAAATTGTTAACAATGATAAAAATTGCAAAATACTATGTATTACATATACAAATAGAGCAACTGACGAATTAATATCAAAAATAAATTCAAAAAATGTAAAAATATCTACAATTCACTCTTTTGTATCCGAATTTTTAAACATCTATTTTTCGAATAAAAATATTATAGAACTGTATTTTGAAATATACAAAGATGATATTCTCAATAGAATTAATAATATATCAAATGATGAAAAAATTGAGATAGCAAACCAGAAATATAGGGAAGAACATGATGGAAATTTAAGTTTTGAATATTTAAAAAATAATACTGAAACAATTTCATATAATGAATTAGCTTTTAATTCTTTATATTATGGAGGATTATCACATGATGCACTACTTTTATTTGCAGAAATATTGATGGATAAATATCCAATAATCAAAAAACGACTAACAGCGTTGTACAAATATATTTTTATTGATGAATATCAAGATACATCCGCTAATATTTTAAGGTTTTTTATAATTCCGTAAAAGATTCATCGACAATGTTATTTTTATGTGGTGATAAAATGCAACAAATATATAAAAGTTATGATGGTTCTTTTGAAGATTACTTATCATTATTTAATAGTGAAACTTATTCCTTGAAAATGAATTATCGTTCTTCTAAAAATATTGTTAAGATATTAAATAATATCTATAATGATTCTTTGTTTACTCAAAAATGTCCAGATGAAATAGACGATAGTAACGTTCCACAAATATATATTACAAATGACATAGGTACAGTGTTAAATGATATAGAAGTTCAATATCCCGAAATATTAAAGCTATATATTTATAACAAAGAACGATTTGAAAATATAGGAGCAAAAAATTTATATGAAAAAATATCCAATATGGAAAAATATTCATTTGGTAGAAAATATTCACCTGTTGATGTTTTGTTAAAAAATGATCTTGATAATCCAGATCCTTTATTTAAACTCCTTTTTGAAATACATAATTTTTTAAAAATATATAAATTAAAACAATACGGTTTACTTATTCAAAAAATCAATAATAAAAAACAAAAGATATATAATAAAGATTTATTAAAAATCAACAAACACGAAGACAAGAAACATTTCCGTAATTTGATAGAAGAGATCTATCGTAAATATAATGAAAATACTACGATTATAGATTTTTTGAAATTCTTAAATGATAAAAAATTTGTTCTAAATCAAATAATAGAGAATTATTTAGAAGATACTGATGAAAATGAATACTTTGATGTTTTAAACCAAAAATTGGAAGAATTTAGAAATATTTGTCAATATTTGGAAACCCCCAAGATATCAACACAACATGGTGTAAAAGGTGAAGGACATAACGAGGTCGTTTTTATTGCAGAAGATTCAGGAAATCCTTCGGTTAAAATGTATAATTTTTTTGAATTAATTTCTAAAAATAACATTTGCTATAGTGAATTTGAAAAATTTTACTATGATTATGTTAAAGATATAAAAAAATTTGAAAGTTCAATGCAAATAAATTTTTCAGAAGTCAAAAAGAATGAATATGAAAAATATAAGAATAGTTTTGAAGAACTAATAAAAAATTTGCAACTTAAGTACGACGGTAATATATATTACAATTTTTTCTTTCTAAATGTTTTAAACTTGTATAATTCAAAACCAAACGTAACAAATTTTAAAGAATTAATTAAGATAAATACTGTCTTCGGTACATTAACTGCTTATAAATTATTTTATGTTGGATGTTCACGAGCAAAAAAGATATTAAAAGTCATAGTTAATTATTCTCAAATAAATAAATTTCATAATGAATTTAAAACAAAAATGAATAATTTGGGTTTTCATGTAGTAGAATAATTGACTGAAAGCGATAGATTTTGGTGTAAAATTCTATTATTTTGTAATGTTTTTTAGATAAGGATTTTGCTGTTATTCAAATATTATGAACACTTCCGGCTTGCTTCCGACTTAAAAAATAGCAATTTTAAAAGGGTCTTTTGTGTCCAAGTTCTGTCATCGCTATATTATAGAGTGTGTTTGAGTTATAGCGGTTTGCTCGGATTTATACCGGATTTTTTCGTGACAGAAAGTGGACACAAAGAGCAGTTTCGTTACATTACAGTCAATTCGTATAAAACCGCTAAAACCTAAAACGTGTTGGCTAACACAGGCTAATTAATTACAATTCAAATGTCCCAAATAAACCCCATCGGCGGATTTTGGCAAGGCTGAAGTGAACGGAAGTGAACGGAACGCCGTCCCAGTGAGGAAACTGTAATGAGTGGCTATTTTGCGTAAGCAAAATTATACGAATGAAAGTTTACGAACTGCCAATAATCCAAGACGAGCCTCGTCAGTCCCGCCATTTAAATCAAGAGCCTTTTTAGAGGCTCTTTTTTGTTGCCCTGACTGCGTTTGGTGGAGTTCGAACCTTGCATTTTTTGAATGACCTAAACGATTCATCTCAATTATGTCATAGAAGATAGGATACAGTGTTATATCTATTTTCTGAGCATTCGCTGTAAAGTTCGAACCTATAATTTCACAAATGGTTCTTTTTTCTGAAGGAGTGGCTTTTAAGAAAATCTTGCTTGCATTTTTACAGAACTTTAATATTAAATTTATCTATGTTATTAAAAGCCAATATGGAGATAACTTTAGCTGATGCAAGCATTATGGATGAATGTTTAAATCTACATATACGGTCATTTATTTATATTCAGAATAAAAATAAGGTAGTTGATTTAGCACCTGAGATTCAAAAAAACGGGTAAAGCAACTTTTAGATGAAATAGAAGATATCCGAAACGATAAGTTCTTGCACAGCACTGAGCTTTTGGAAGAATATTTAAAGGAGACAGAAACAATACCTGATTATTGCCACACGATAAACGGGAAATTAGATACAATAAAAGATTGGTTTGAGGAAAATGTTTTGCCAATAGAAAAAGTGGAAGAGCTTTTGTTTCTGCAATCGGAATTGGGAAAGTCTGTATGAAAGAAATTGATGCAAGTTATCATTATGAGGGGTATAATATTTTTAAATCGCAAGATTTGAAATAATAATTTTTTATCCGGCACTATCTGAAAAACCGACTATAAGTTTTTCAGATATTTGGTGTTTATTAATTTATCTGTAATATAATTTATATATGATAATATCAGATATAATTAAAAATTTAATTATTGGATTTTGGCGAAACGGTGTTATTTTACTTTGTAAGACTGTCTTAGAACATTTGATACTTTCATTGTTAATTATAGTTTTAATTGCATATCTTTGTTCTGATTCTGAAACGGCTGTTTATGCTTGGTTTTTAATAGGAATTTTTGCAATTTATAGCGCTGTAAAAGCTATTGTTGATATTTTTATAGAAACAAAAAATTATATAAAAGCAATAAATGTTGAAAATAAAACTTTTATATTACAAAATATTGGCGGCAAAATATTTGATTTTATTCTTTGTGCTGTTGGTATTTTCCAAACATTAAGAATTTTTACTCACATGTCAAGGATTACAAAATCAACATCATCGGCAATGAATGTTGTTGATGATGTTGCAGGTGCAATTTCAAAATTTCTGGAAAATTTAAAAAGATAAAAAAGATATACATAAGAATACCTTTTGAGTAACCGGGATTTCGTTCAAGTATTTGTTATATTTTTAAGATTTCACTCACAAAAGTCGTCAATCTAATAATTCAAGTATATAATCAAAAAACACTTTTCAAAAAGTGTTTTTTGATTATATTTAATTTTATTTGCAAATTTGTATTTATTTTTGCACTTTATTTAATTCTTCGGCAAGAATTTTTGCATTTTCTCGCACATATTCCCTATCTTGTCTTTCTGCTAATTTCAGAATACCACCAAGTGCAGCAAAAACGGATCCTAAAATTAATGCGGCAATACCGGCTCTCTTTGTAACTTGACCGAAATCGATTTTACCATTTTTAATAAATTGCTTAGCTTGCTCTAATTTATTTTGAAGTGCCTGCTTTGCGATATCTGCTGCTTCCTGAGTTCCTTTATGAAATGGCGTGCAGAATTCCATTTCTCTAGCAATTTCACCTTTCATTGATTTTATATAAGCATCACCCTTTGCTAATAGATCCTTTTGTCTTAAATATTCTGCTCCACCCACTAAGGCAGCACCGCCAATAGCTCCTATTCCTCCGCCTAAAGCAATCGCTTTACCCATACCAATACCGTTGTGATTTACTGATTCAACTTGCATACTTAACTTCCTTTCCTATTTACACTAATAAATTACATTTATACAATTTTTTCATTTTTTTTGTTATTTAAGAAACTTTGATAATACCATATAAGAAAATATTATACATTATTGTTTTCAGTTGCTATTTTTCTGCTTGCAACAGTATCTTTTGATTTTGTACCTATATAAACACCTAAACCTGCTGATACTGATGCAGCTAAATATGTTAAAAATCCAAAAGCATTTGTTTTGAATACTTTTTTAGCTAATTCAGGACTTAAAAATTTATTTGCAAACTTATAACCTTTTAATGTAGCTAAACCTTCTTCAAGTAAAGTTGGTAAAAATGTAGCAAAAGCCAATTTACCTGCATTATTTTTTACAAAAGTCGTTGCTTTGTCCAAACCACCTTTTGGTTCCTCACCAGGAGCTTTTTTAGTTTTAAATAACGATATTGCTGTAATAGGTAAAAATAACAAACTCATTGAACGGCTTCTTTGAAGAATTTTACCAAATTTGCTTAAATTATCATTCATTGCATGACCTGCTTCGTGGAATAATGCAAGTCCCAATTTTTTTTCCGGCATAACAATTTTTTTACTTGCAGAAGCATAACAAGCATTTTTCCCAGATACAAACATATCTAAATAACCACTTGCTATCATATCTTTAAATTTTTTAGGTATAGGTAAATATTTTAAACTTTTATAAACTTCTTTTTTTATAATTTGGAATACTTCATTAGCATTTTCAGCAGTAGCTTTTACTATACTTACTCCTTTAGCTTTTAACCCGGAATCACTAACAGTATTTATTACTGCTTTTTCAACTTTAGAAAATTCATCTGCCGATAGCGAATCACAAATTTTGCCCATTTTCGGTATTAGTACTGAGTTAACCAAACGTGTAGGTGCTTTTGCTATTGCTGCTGATACAGCTAAACCCGCAATACATCCACCAATAATTGCACCGTTAGACGGATTTTTATAATTTTGTTCTTGCGTATTTATGTTAATAGTCATCAATATAGCTCCTTACTCATCTGCTTTTGTATTTTTTACTGCATCTACAATCGACCAAATACTATCCCCTATTGCAGTAAGCACTGCTACTGGTAGCGAAATAGCTCTACATTTAGCCAAAGCACCAACTGCTATTTGACCTGAGAAAAATCCTGCTGCTTTTCCCCATTGGTTATTAATTACTTGTCCTAAACCCGGTATAAGAGCAGATGCAACGCCAACCACACATTTTTTACCGGTACTTACTCCCTTTTTAGAATTTTTATTTTTTTCAGTCATTTTTTCATTTACTGAAAAATTCACCGTATCTGAACTCGGTGTTCTTTCCAATTTTGGAACCGCCTCTGTAATTTCCTTTTTAGAATCTTCAAGCGGCATTTGCTTAACACCATTTTTGTCATCTTTAATTGCTAATGCAGACGTTTTATCAATTCCGCCAGTCGGATTTGAAATTACACCTGCTTGAGTTACGTTTACTGAATCTACCATAACACTCCTTTCACTTCCTATTTAAAAATACATACACAAGTACATAAAAACATATGCAAAAAAAAAATTGACACTCCGCCCCATATCATATCATATCATATCATATAGTGGATTATACCTGAATTTCAGCCATTTGAAATTCAATTTCACAAAAATTAACAATATGCTATTTGCAACAAATTAGATTTTTTTGCAGGACATTTTGTAAAATTTTGTAACGATTTTTCAAAAAAATGAAATATTTGCTTCGATAATGTTTTTATATATATGTATATTGTATTAATATAAACAATAAAATAATAATATCGGGGTGATATATATGGCTTTAGGTTTTAATTCAAGTTTATTAAATAATATGCATTCGCATACATCATCTTCATCAAAAAGCAGTGAAACAGCAGGCTCTATTGCTTCAAACGGTGAAACAGCAGGTTCATTAGCTTCAAATAATGCTGAAACCGCAGGATTGATTGCATCTAATAATTCAGTAGATTCTTTCCAATCAAGTAATCCGTTTGCAAAAGAAATTGATTATTCTCAATATTCTTCCGCGCCTGAAACAGCTGGTTCATTAGCTTGTGATGAATATGAAACTGCAGGTTCTATTGCTTTCGGCGATTCTGAAACAGCAGGCTCTATTGCTTGTGAAACCGCAGGCTCTGTTGCATCAAGTGATTGCGGTGGTGCTTTCAGCTGCGGCGATGGCGGTTTCATGGGATAATTTTTTAGAATTTTATAACTTGATTGTTTAATATTTCTTTTACGCTGTTTATTGGGATAGCAAATCCTATGCCAATATTTGATATGTTATTATCCGGATTATATATTGATTGGTTTATTCCAACAACTTCACCGTTTGTTGTGATAAGCGGACCGCCGGAATTACCCGGATTAATCGCTGCATCTGTTTGAATTTTGTCTTTTACATAATCAATTCTGGATATTATCCCCTGAGTAAGTGTTCCGTTAAATCCAAACGGATTCCCTATCGCAAGTACTTTTTGTCCGACTTTTATATTCTCTGAATTGCCAAGCGAAATTATATTAAGCTCTTCTTTTGTGTCTATTTGTAATAATGCAATATCAGAATTATTTGTCTTTACTACTTTTGCCTTATATGTATGACCGTTATACAATGTTACTTGAATATTCTTACAATTTTCAACAACATGATTGCTGGTTAAAATCAATCCGTTTTTATTAATTATACAGCCCGTACCGCTCGAAACACCAATCGGCAGTTCCGCATCAATAGCTACTATCGCCGGATTAATTTTTTCATACACGGTTATATTGTTTAACTCTTCCTGTTCATAGGATAAAACAGAAAGATTTATAAATATTCCGCAACAAATTGTAATAATGATTCTTTTCAACATAATCTTATTATTCCTTATTAATATTGAATTATAAGATTATAATAAATTATAATGTACTACCCAAGTAATATTTTTGAGAGTTATTATTGCAAGCTTTCAACCTTTAGTCTATAATATAAAAGAAATTAGATTTTATTGTGGTCTAATATGGTTATTAAGAAAGGAATTAAAAATGAAAAGAATTGAATTTTTCAAACAAGCATTAAAAGAAAAGAGAGCATTAAAAGTTATTTCTGGAATCAATAACTTTGACATTAAAAAAGCAGAAATGGTTATATCATCTGCAATCGAAGCAAAAGCTACCGCTATTGATGTCGCTGCAAAAGAAGAAATTTTAATTTTGGCTAACAAGCTAATTTCTGAATCTAATTCAAATATTGCACTAATAGCTTCATCAATAAATGCAAAAGAATTAGCAGATGCCGTTAATATCCACAATGTAGATGCAATTGAATTAGGTAATTTTGATGCATTATACAAAGAAGGTTTTTCAATGTCTGCAGATAAAATTATCGAAATTGTAAACGAAACTTTATCATTAATTTCTCAAAAAAGATCAGAAATTATGTTCAGTGTAACTATTCCTGGTGAAATGGCAATTTCTGAACAAATCAGTTTGGCAAGAAAACTTGAAGAAATGCATATTGATATTATTCAAACTGAAGGTTATGTATCAAAAATAAATAATTTTGAAGGTGCAAGAGCATGGATTAACAGAGCTGAATTGACTATTTCAAATACTTTTGAATTATCTAAAAATATTGAATTACCAATTATGACAGCTTCAAATATTAATACTACAACTGCACAATTAGCATTTGCTGCAGGAGCAAGCGCAATAGGTTGCGGTTCTTGCGTAAACAGATTAGATTCAAAAATAGCTATGCTTGCTGTTATTAGCAATTTAGTTGAAATTGCTAACAGAAACGGTATTATGATTGCAGCATTAAACAATGAATCAATTAAAAATGTTTCTTTAGTTTAATCTACAGTCTAATAGAATTTTAAGTTCCTAAAATTTTAAATTTTAGGAACTTTTTTTGAATATTTACAAAGTTTTTAACGCACAAAAAAAAGAGCAATAAGACATTATTGCCTATTACTCTTTTTTGTTTGAATTTTTACATTAAATAGCTTTTTGAACTTTATTTGCTTTTAAACAAGATGAACAAACGTCCATTTTCTTTACAACACCATTTACCATAACTCTAACAGTCTGTAAATTTGGGGCTTGTCTGTGAACATTTTGTTTATGAGAAAAAGTTAATTTTGCTGATTTTAATGGAGTTTTACCACATATTGCACATTTTCTTGACATACGCTTATTCCTTTTCCTTTTACTAATACAATAATATTACAATAAAAACTTTTTAAAAACAAGTACAACGATAATATTATTACAATTTATTTAATAGAATAATTTTTAATCATGAATACTTGAATTTCACCGGGCGACAAAATTGTATTAAAAGTTTTTGATGCCACCTTCTGAACGCCCTGAAATTTAATCGGGATTATAGACATTTTTTCAGTTAATTTCGGAATATGAACTTTTACATTACGCAAATTTTCAAAATCTAAATTTCCAACAACCAAAATCGAATCATAAGAATTTGAACGAATATATGCAAAAACACTTGATGAAGAAGTATGTAGAGGTACAAAACTTGCATCTCTCAAACTTGCACCCATCATGGATTTAAATTTATTTGCAAGAACGAAATTTTGCAAAATATCACCATTTTGTCCGCCGGGTTTTCTTGAGAAATTATAAATATCCATTCTGCCCGGTTTTACATAGAAGAATTCATTATCTGTTGCAGTCATTTTAGCATGTTTATTTGCCAAAGGGAAATTATAATCATCACCTGATTGAAAACCGTCAAGGAAATATGAATTTAGCGGTAATGTTGCATTTAACCAAGCAATCATTATAGCGTACTGCGGTCCATGAACCAAAACCGGACTTGGTGAATCTACTGTTGCAAAACTTCCTATTGCTGATTTTATATTTTTGTAACCGGAAAACAGTCTTTGATTAAATCTTACTTGATTATATAATTCTTTCGCACTTTTCCATTCAGAAAGACGTGAATATCCGCCATAATACCCATCAAAACCTACATCTAACAATCTTTTGCATGATGTAACCGGAGCCCCGTCAGAAACAGGATAATCTTCATCTGTCGCATGGGCAAGGAATAAAAATTGTTCATCTTTACTACGTACATGCTTGATAATTTCTGCCCAAAATTTAGCCGGTTTTGTATAAGCATGATTTGCTACAACTCCGTCAACACCAAGCCCCATCATAAAATCAAAAAATGAAATATAATTATTCAATAAAGTTTCATTAACTGTCCATTCAGTACCGGCATCCGGGAATCTCATATCAGCAGAAGCATCCAAATCTAAGTTGCTATTATAATTTTGAGAAAACATATTTCCATGTGCCAAATAATAATCGTATGAAGTAAATGCAGGTAAATCAACCAAAACGCAGATTCTTCTTTTATGGCATTCTTCTATAAAATATCTTACCTGATTATTTAAAGATATTGTTGATTTTAATGCTGATAATTGCGGATTTATAGCATTAAATGCGTTTAATGCATACAATGAACCTGCCGTTCCATACGCTTTTGTTTTACCTACAGGCGTAATCGGCAGCAAATGAATAGTATTAACTCCATTCAAAACCAACTCATCAAGTCTGTCCACCGCATTTATAAAATTTCCTGCTTCTTCGCCCAATTTCGATTCAATAACACCATTTTTATTGGTATCTTTAGCATTAAACGTTCTTATATTAACTCCCAAAATAACCATACCGTTATCTTGAAACAATGCACGGGAATCATTTACCCAATCAGTTGCAGCATAAGTCTTTATACCCAACATCAAAATTATTAAAGATAATATAAACTTTTTCATGCTTATCCCCATCTTCTATAATTTTACCAAAAAAAATAGTATGCAACAAATTATTTACATATTATTGCATACTATTATTAATTTTTATTAATTGTAATTAAGCTGCATTCTTACGAGTTTTGTAATCTTCATAAAAATAAACCAATATACTTGCAAAGAAAATACTTGAGTAAGTACCTATTAAAATACCCAATATCATTGCTAATACAAAATCTTTTGTAGTTATACCACCCAAAAAATAAAGAGCGGATAACGTTATTAATGTTGTCAAAGATGTATTTATACTTCTTGTTAATGTTTGAGAAACACTTGCATCAACTATTTCACCAAATGACATTTTCTTTGCATAATATCGTAAATTTTCTCTTATTCTGTCAAAAACAACAATCGTGTCATGTACAGAAAAACCTATTACGGTTAAAAGTGCCGTAATGAACAGAGCATCAATTTGAACATTAAATAAGATTCCCAAAATAGCGAATACACCCACTACAAATAAAACATCGTGAATTAATGCAATAATTGCAGACAATGCAAAATCAAACTTGAATCTGAACGACAAATAAATAACAATACCAATACATGCCAGACCTAAAGCAATTAAAGAATTTTTAAAAAGTTCTTTACCTAAGTTTGGTCCGATTGAATTTGTTGATACTAATTCTGAATTAGGATAAGCAGCGGAGATGACTTTTGATATGTTATCAACTGTTTCAAAATCATCTTCTGCAATAAACTTAGTTCTTACTGAAATAATATCTTGAGTTTTAGAATCTTCAGCATTATTTGCATTAATTATCTGTAAAGAAACCGAAGGTACACCACTTTTTTCAAGATTGGAACGAATAGTTCCCAATTCATCATTTGATACTTTCTTATCAATAGAGTACTGTAAAACAGTACCACCTGTATAATCAATTCCAACTTTCAACGGAAGATGATTTTGACTTGTTATTGAAGAATATATCATTGCACCAATACTTGCTAATATAAAACAAGCCGATAAAAACATCCAAATCCATCTATATTTTACTACTTGTATTTTAATTTTAGTTTCCATTTTTACCTCACTAATCCAATACACCAAATTTAGCTTTTTCACGTTTTGTTTCAGTACCGGTATAAGCTGTACCTATTTCACTGCTCTTTAATCCAAACAATCCCGGATATTTTAATTCACCTGTACCAAAAATCAAATGCATGAAATTCTTTGTAACAGTAATTGCACTAAACATTGAAACAATTACACCTAATGCCAAAGTTAAAGCAAACCCTTTTACAATACTTGTGCCATAGAAGTATAATATAGTACAAGTAATAATTGTAGTCATGTTTGAATCGAATATACTTGTAAATGCGCGGTCAAAACCTGCATTTATTGCAGTATATAACGTACGACCCGCACGAAGTTCTTCTTTTGTTCTTTCGAAAATCAAAATATTAGCATCAACCGCCATACCGATAGAAAGTATAAATCCGGCTATACCTGCCAAAGTTAACGTTACAGATAATTGTTTAAACAATGCAAACAATAAAATACTGTAAATCATTAAAGCAATATCAGCTATCAATCCAGGTAATCTGTAATAAGCAATCATGAAAATAGCAACAAGACCTAAACCGACAGCACCGGCTATTTTAGATTTTTCAATACTATCAGAGCCTAAAGTTGCACCGACAGTATTTTCTTCAATGATTTTAGCCGGAACAGGAAGTGCACCTGCATTCAATAAATCTACCATTTCTTTGGCTTCTTCATAAGCAAACCCGTTATCACCGCCTGAAATTTGAGCTCTGCCGCCTAAAATAGGTTCTCTGATAACAGGAGCAGAAGTCATTGCACCGTTAAAGAATATAGCCATTGGTTTTCCAACTAATTGTTGTGTTAATTCAGCGAATTTTTTTGTACCTTTGTCATTAAATTCCAAATCAACTACCCATTGGCCGTTTGTACTTGTACTCAAAGTTGCTCGATTCAAGTCGTTACCTGTTAAACCGGTATCAACCCAATCAACATTACTACCATTTTGAACTTCTTTTTTGAATGCCAATTCAGCAGTTTCACCTAAGAACTTCTTTGCTTGATTCAAATCTTTAACAGCAGGAATTTCAACAACGAGCCTTTTATCACCCTGTCTGTAAACAACTGTTTCTGCAACACCTAATTTATTTACACGATTTTCAATAGCAAATTGCAAACTATCCATCATTTCAGGCGTAATTTTTGCAACAGTTGCAGTTGTTTGAGCTTCTAAAACAAGTCTTGAACCGCCAACTAAATCAAGTCCTAACTTTGTAGGTTTAATAAAAATTATAGTAATTGCAATAATGACAAGAACTACAATTCCCCAAAATAATAAAATTTTATTTTTCATCTTATCACCCTTTATAAAATTTATACACTACTTTCAATTTTAACAAAAAAAACAAAAGTCAAATAACCTGACTTAACTATTCTATTGTAATAGAATCCATTATAGCAAATAATTCAGCCTTTTGTTCATAATTTAAAATTACCAAAGGTAATCTTACATAGTCCATGATTATGCCCATTTTTGACAAAGCAGCTTTTACAGGTACCGGATTAGGTGCCATGAACAATGCTTTAAACATCGGATATAAAATCATGTGCATATTTAAAGCCGATTGAACCCTACCACTTTTAAAATCTTCAATCATACTTTTTATTTCTTCACCATAGATATGGGATGCAACCGAAACAACACCCTTAGCACCCAAAGAAAGCATCGGCAACGTCAAACTGTCATCCCCGCTGTATATTTCAAAATTTTCAGGACAAATGTCTTTCATCTCTGAAATTTTATCCAAATCAGGATAGCTTTGTTTTATTGCAACAATATTTTCATACTTTTCAGCCAAATATTTCACTGTTTCAGGTTTTATTTCAACACCTGTTCTTGATGGAATATTATACAATATAACAGGTAATTTAACTGATTCTGCAACAGCACCGAAATGAGCCTTAATTCCTTCTTGAGAAGGCTTATTATAATAAGGAACAACTGAAAGAATTGCATCTGCACCTTCTTTTTCAGCCATTTTCGCGTATTTTATTGCTTCTTTTGTTGAATTTGAACCTGCACTCAAAATAACTTTACATCTGTTTCTTACAGCGTTTTTTACTGTACTTAACAACTCCACTTCTTCTTCATTCGTTAAAGTTGGAGATTCACCGGTAGTACCGGCTACAATTATAGAATCTGTTCCGTTATCTAACAAATATGATGCTAATTTTGATGCCATATCGTAATCAACATCACCATTCTTTGTAAATGGTGTAACCATCGCCGTAATTACTTCACCCGCATCGAACAATATTGTCATGAAATTTCCTCCTTCATGTATAAATTATAAAACAACAATTTTAATATAAAATATGTTTACAATAATAATTAATATAATTCTTAACATAACATTAAAATTTTTTGTTCATGATAGAATTTATTTATATATGAAAAGATTCATTGTTTATATTGAAAAATTTAAAAATTTAGATACAAAGAAGAAAGCCTACTTAATCGGATTTTTAATACTCGTAACAGCTTTACTTTGGGCATTTTTATATGCCGGATTTTTAACGCATGGTTTTTCCAGATCACAGATAAAAAATGGCGAAGACAAACAGGAAATTAATGCTTCAAGCATGATTTTGACAGAAACAAAGGAAAATACTAAATATTGGGAAATATACGGCGAAACCGGTACTTACAATACCGATCAAAAAATAGCACTATTAACAAATGTTTACGGGAATTTTTATAAAGATAACGAAGTAAATATGAGTTTTCAATCTTCGCAAGCTACATATAATGAAGAAAAACACGAAATTATATTATATGAAAACACATATATTGTAATAAAAGACGGAACATCACTCAAAGCAGACAGATTGATTTGGTCAGGTTCCGACAGTGATATCGAAGCAATAGGTAATATTGTCGTAAAAAGAAACGGAGAACTTATAGCAACAGGCGAAAAAGTCGTAATCAGTTCTGATTATACTCATTTTAAACTCATGGGTAACACTGTTTCTAAAATATATGACAAAAATAGCAATAACAAAACTAAGACTAATTCGAAAGGAATATTGTTCTAATGAAAAAAATAATTATTATTTTAGGGCTTATAACAGCTGTAATATCAACAGTCGCAATCGCATCTGACTTGGTAATTGAATCTAAAACACAAACTTTCAATGAAAAGGATAACAAAATTATATTCAAAGACGATGTAAAAGTACATTTAGATGATTTACACATTGTCGGTGATAAAGCAGATGTAAGTGTAACCAAAAATAATAAGTTAGATACAGCAACTTTTTATGATAAACCATATGCTGTTCAAATACAAAGTAATAAGAAAAGAGAAGTAAAAGCTAATATTTTGAAATTATCTTTAATTAATAAGGTTATTAAAGCAGAAGGTGAAGCACAATCTACAATAACCGAAGGAAATAAACCTATCGCAATTATAACATCTGATATTCAGGAATATGATACCAAAACAAATGTTATGACTGCAACAGGCGGAGTTGTTATAAAATATAACGATGTTGAAACATTTTCAGATAAAGCGGTTATAAGAACAAGTTCAAAAGGTGATATTGAAAAACTTGATTTGTATGGTCATGCAAAAGTTCAGGAAAAAGTAAATAATGCACAAGCTGACCATTTTAGTTATGATGCCGTTAAAGATGAAATCTATTCAGAAGGAAATACAATGTCGCACACTGAACTTGAAGGTGGCATTCCTCTTATAGTTAGAGGCAGATACCAACAATACAGCAAAAAACAAAATATATTTAATGCAAGCGGTAACGTGAGAGTTTGGTATGATGATTATTACGCTAAAGGGCCAAAAATGACAGTATATCCTGACAAAATAACAAATAAATTTAATGAGATATATTTTACCGGTCGTTCATTTATTAACCAAGGCGCCAGAACTATATATGCAGATAAAATAAAAATGATTCTTAAGCCAAAAGATTTCTTTGCTGAAGGTAATACCAGAACCATTATCAGAAATGTTCAAGCCGAAGAAAACGAAGGAAAATTGAAATAACATGGATAATGCATTAGATAAAGCCCTAAGTTTATTTAAAGAAAGAAATTATAAAGAAGCAATAGATGCGTTTCATGTTATTATTGAAAATGGGGAAGAAAATGCTGAAATATATAACAATATCGGCGTTTCTTATTCAAATCTGAATGATTACGAGAATGCAGAAATATATTTTAACAAGGCTTTAAAACTTGATTCAACTATTCCTCAACTATATTTAAACATGTCTGACGTTTATTATAAACAGAATAAAATTGCTCTTGCTATAGAGTGTCTTAGAGCAGGTGAGGTTGCTTTACCTGAAAATACAGTTATTCCGCATTATCTTGCAAGAATTTTGATGGAAGACGCTCAGCAAGATTTAGCAATAGATGAATTAGATAAAATTTTGGAAAAAGAACCAAATAATTATGATGCATACTACGATTTAGGCAGAATTTATTTCGAAATGGGTAATTGGGAAGCTGCCATAGACAATTTTGAAAATATATTAGAATTTAAAGATCAAAATGAATTAATATATTTCTATCTTGGTGAAGCATACGAAGCAAATGACCAAATAGATAAAGCTATATCAAATTACTTAAAAGCAATAGCAGCGAATAATAATTTTCACTTGGCATATAAAAAAGCAGGTATATTATTTTTAGCAAGAAAAGATTATGAAGATGCAATAGAATATTTTGAAGACTATTTAAAATTTGATATACCTGAAAATGAAAAATCAAAAATTCAGAACTTGATAGAAAAAATTAAAAATACATAGGAAATATAAAATGCTAAAATATTGGGTTGCATTATCAAGTTTAGAAAAATTAAATAGTGAATTTATTTTAAAACTATACTCACATTTTAAAGATATTGAAAAAGCGTTCTACGCAACAAAACACGAGTTAGAACAAATTGAAGGATTGAGTATTAAAAAGGCTGAACATTTTCTAAATTTAAGAGATAAAGTAAATTTAGAAGAAACATTGGATTATGTTTTACGAAATGACATAGAAGTATTGCCATATGATAGCGAAAATTATCCTAAACTTTTAAAAGAAATATCTAATCCGCCGGCCGCACTGTATGTAAAAGGTGATTTGGCATCCTGTAACCTTAACAGAACAATAGCAATTGTTGGGTCAAGAAAAGCCAGCTTCAATGGAAAAGAGTCTTTAAGTTTAGTATTAAAAAGCCTTGTAAATACTGATATTTGTATCGTTTCAGGATTAGCTTCAGGAATAGATACAACAGCCCATCACTGTGCAATAGAAAACAATTTAAAAACAATAGGGGTAATTGCAAGCGGATTTGATTTTGTATATCCTGAAAGCAACAGAGCCTTATATCAAAGTATTATAAAAGGGAACGGCGCTATTATAACAGAATATTATCCGACCTTTGAGCCTCTTAAATACAGATTTCCGGAACGGAACAGAATTGTTACCGGATTGAGTTACGGTACGATAGTTGTTGAAGCTGCGTTAAAAAGCGGTGCACTAATCAGCGCAAATTTGACATTGGAACAAGGCAGAGAATTAATGTGCATTCCCGGATTAATAACAAATCCGAATACAAAAGGAATTTATAATCTTATAAAAAACGGCGCAACAATTATTACGGAAGGCGAAGATATACTAAATGCTTTAAATTGGGAAATTAAACCGAATTTTGAACAACAAACATTGAATTTTGATTTAAATGACGATGAAAAAAATATATTAAAAAGCATTGAAATAGAACCAAAAGAATTTGACGATATACAATTTGAGACAAAAATCAACACAGATGATTTATTAATGAGCTTGACAACATTAGAGCTTAAAGGCATAATAAAACAAGTAGAAGGATACAGATACCAAAAGGTTCAATTATGATGGCAACCAAAACAAAAGAAACAAAAGAAACAGGGAAAAAAGAAAAAACAATCAAAAATAAAAAAGATTCTAAAGTATTAGTAATAGTCGAATCTCCGGCGAAGTCAAAAACGATAAAAAAAATTTTAGGAGATAACTATACAATAGAAGCCAGCTATGGACATATTAGAGATTTTCCTAAAAATGTTCTGGGATTTGACGTTGCAAACAACTTCGAACCAAGTTTTATTGTAATTCCTGAAAAGAAAAAAGTTGTAAATAAATTAAACGAAATAGCACAAAAATGTTCAAAAATATATCTTGCATCGGACCCCGACCGCGAAGGAGAAGCTATTGCTTGGCATGTTAGACAAGTTTTAGATGTTGATGATTCAATAATTCAGAGAATAGAATTTAATGAAATTACACCAAAAGCCGTAAAATATGCAGTTGAACATCCGAGAGAAATAGACTATGACAGAGTAAAAGCGCAGCAAACAAGACAAATCTTAGATAGACTTGTAGGTTATAAAATCAGTCCGGTACTTTGGGAAAAATTAAGAAACAATCACTTGTCTGCAGGTAGAGTACAATCTGTTGCATTGAGAATGATTTGCGAAAGAGAAGATGAAATAGAAAGATTCAAACCGGTTGAATATTGGAGTATATCTGCTTTATTAGAAAAAGAAAACTTAGAATTTGAAGCCGAACTTCAGAAATATCAAAACAAAAAAATTGAAATATCAAACGAAGAAGAAGCAAAAAAAATTACTGAATATTTAACACAAAAAACTACAAAATTTATTGTAGATAAAATTACAACAAAAGAAACTACAAGAAAACCATCTCCGCCGTTTATAACTTCAACTCTACAAAGAGAAGCCTCATCAAAGTTGGGATATGGCGTTTCTAAGACTATGCAAATAGCACAAAAGCTATATGAGGGTATAGAAATTGATTCTGATGGTGCAGTCGGACTTATCACTTATATGAGAACTGATTCGGTTCGTATATCAGATGATGCGCAGGCTGCAGCAAAAGAATTTATTCTAAATAATTACGGAGAAAAATATTATCCTCAAACTCCAAATAATTATTTAAAATCCGATAAAAAAAATGTTCAAGATGCACACGAGGCCATAAGACCTTCTTATCCTGAAAGAACACCGCAAAGTTTAAGAGAACATTTAACAAGTGAACAATACAGGTTATATAAATTGATTTGGGATAGATTTATGTCCTCTCAAATGAGTAATGCGAAGATTTCAAATACGTCAATAGACATAAGCGCAGGTGATTATACACTAAAATCCGGAACAAGCTCTGTTGTATTTGACGGATTTTTAAAATTATACTCAGAAGAAGAAACCGGCATAAAAAAGAGTATGCCACCTTTAGCTAAAAATGATGTTTTAAATTGTAAGAAAATCAACCCGAAACAACATTTTACGCAGCCACCGCCAAGATACAGCGAAGCTACATTGGTTAAAGCCTTAGAAGAACACGGAATAGGCCGTCCGTCAACTTACGCACCTATTATTACAAAAATTCAAACAAAAGGTTATGTTGAAAAAATCGAAAAAGCACTTGCACCGACTCTTCTTGGCAGAACCGTTTCTAAACAACTGGTGGAACATTTTAAAAAGATAATGGAATACAAGTTTACTGCTGAAATGGAATCAAAATTAGATGATATTGCAGATAAAAAAGCATTACCTGATAAAGTTTTAAAAGATTTTTATGAACCTTTTATAAAAACAGTAACAGAAGCCAGACAGAATATGCAAAGGATTAATATTGAAAGTGATGTAATCTGTCCAAATTGCGGAAAGCCAATGGTTGTAAGAACAAGCAGGTACGGTTCGCAGTTTTTAGGTTGTTCAGGTTATCCTGAATGTAAAACAATGATGCCGCTTAATACAAAACCTGAAGATGTTAGTGCAGAACCTGAAGTATGCGAAGAAAAATGTGAAAAATGCAACTCAGACATGATATTTAAAGTTGGTCCATACGGTAAATACATGGAATGCACAAATCCTGAATGTAAAAATAGGAAAAAAATTGTTATATCAACAGGCGTTCAATGTCCGAAATGTCAAAACGGTGAAATCGTACAAAGAAAATCAAAGTATGGAAAGATTTTTTATAGCTGCAGTAAATATCCTGATTGTGATTTTGTACTTTGGAATGAACCGACAGGAGAAAAATGTCCTGAATGTGGCGCGCTTCTTGTTAAAAAAATATTGAAAAAAGGAACATTCGTTGAATGTTCATCAAAAGAATGCAAATATTCAAAGGAATTGGAAGATGTATAAATTAGGTTTAATCGGATATCCTCTAAGTCATTCAATTTCTGCAATTATTCAAAAAGCAGGATTTGAAAGTATAAAAGAAGAGGGCACTTATGAAATTATGGAAACGCCACCCGAAGAATTAATTAATACTGTTAAATATTTAAAAACAAACAATTACAATGGATTTAATGTAACAATTCCGTTAAAAGTTCCAATCTCATTATTTTTAGATGAAATTGATGAAACTGCAAATATTACAGGCTGCGCAAATACAATAAAAATATTGCCCGATAAAAGTTTTAAAGGCTATAATACAGATATTTACGGTTTTTGGTCTGCATTACCTAAAGATATAAGTCTTACAGATAAAAAAGCCGGTATAATAGGTACAGGTGGTGCTGCAAGAGCTGCAACCATAGGATTAATACAAGCCGGTATAAAAGAAATAAATTATTATTCAAGAAATGTAATTAATTCAACAGAAATGATTAATTATATGAGAAAAACTTTTCCGGAAATAAAATTCAATAATTATCAAATACAAATTATGCAAGGTTTGACAGAAATATCCATTCTTGTTAATTGTACTCCAATCGGTATGCTTGGTCATTCAATGAACGAAATGCCAATTAGTGAAAAAAATCTGTCAAGAATTAATAAAGATGCTATTATATACGATGTTATATATAATCCGACAGAAACATTATTACTAAATAAAGCGCAAGAAATGGGTTTTGTAACGGTGAACGGCTTAGATATGCTAATTAATCAAGGGGCAAAAGCTCTTGAAATTTGGACTGATAAAAAACCTGATACACAAGTTATGAAAATAAAAGCATTACAAACTTTAAAATAAATTTTTTCATAATTTATACAACTTATTGTTCAACTTGCTTATTGAAATTTCCAAATTAACTTATAACAAATTCTACACTAAGGATTCTATTGCTATAAATATCAATATCAATCCTGCTAGTATTTCCAGATAACGCGTCTTGAAATTTGTAAAAAAACAAGAGGTCCAAAATCCTGCAAATGCAAATAAAAATGTAGTTGAAGCAATTAACATCGCTGCTTTAAAAATATTTACTGAAGTAAACGTCAACGGAACACCGGCTGCAAGGGCATCAATGCTTGTCGCAACTGATATAATCAATAAACATTTTAAATCCAAACACATTGGAACTTCTTTATCTTTTTCAAAGGATTCCTGAATAAATTTTAATCCTAAATACAAAAATATTGCAAATGAAAGCCACTTGCTAATAGGCAGAATCATATTATAAAAAGGTTTTGCCAAAAAATACCCTATAATTGGCATTATACCTTGTGCAGAACCTGTAAATACAGAAAGAAGCAAAGAATTTTTCATTCTTAAATCGCACAAAACAAGTCCATGTGCAAATGATACAACACAAGCATCTATGGATAAAGCTATTGCCAATAGTATTAATGATAATAGAGTCATTAGTGTGTTTCAACCTCTATTCCTATTTCAAATAATCTGTTCCACGGATAATAATATTTTGCATTAAAATTCATTTCTACAAATTTTGAAATCTTATTTTCAAACTCAGACATGTTAGGATACTCCGTTACATTATTCAAATTTTGCCGAACATTTGCCTGATATGCCCAATCATCTAAAAGACGAATAATTTGTAACTCCTTAAATGCTTTATCATTATATTTTTTAGCCAAAAATTTAACTTTTGCCGCACAAAAAAGACTTCCCAATGTATTAGAACTCGTATTCCACGCTGAATATCCATAAAAATTTTGAGGCATTTTTGAATTAATAAATGTATTCACAAAATTATTATCTGCACCATTTGCATTTCTCACGTCAGCTATCATTGTATTTTCTTGCATCTTAAATTTGCCTAAAAATTGCTCTGTAAAAACTTTCATAACAATTTCACCCTGTTCATTTTTGAAATTATTAACCACTAAATTAATGTCCGCATTAGCCTCAACCAAATTCATGCCACATAATTTCAATTTATCATGCACAGATTGCTCAACAGAAATATCTTCATATTTTGAAATTAAATATTTTGATTCGGGCTCTGTAAATTCAACCCTTACTTTAACATTTCCCTTGATTGCTTTTGCAAAAAGCGTAAGCGGAATTTCATCTGCACCTGTTATTATTTCCCCGCCCAATTTTTTTAGTGCATTTGCTTCTTGAACATTAAAACCATATTCGGCACAATCATCTTTCGAAAATATTAACGTATCAAACAAACCTTCTTTCTGCCATTGTAAATATATTTTGTTAATTTCAAAATTTCTTTTACGTGTTATTAAATAATCGTTTAATATTTCATCAGGTATCATTCTTTCAATACAACTTTCACAACCTGCCTTATGAGTATTATATGAATAATCAAAAATTAATTTGCCGTACTTATCCCAATATAATTTTTCTTCTTCATTACAATTATTATTTGATATTCGCATTACACTTGAAAACGCATATACTTTCGATTTTTTTTGCAATAAAATCGTTTTTAATTTTTTAATCCTTTGCTCTATTTCATCAAAAGATTCCTTTCCTCTTCTTGATGGAATTAATCCGCCGTAAGCAAGAGTATCCAATGCAAGAACAATAGCATCTGTCTTAGGAATTTTTTCAAGCCACAAAAACAAATTATTAATATCCGCAATTTTATTCAAATCTCCCAAATATTCTTTGGGCGGAATAAATAATTCCATATCTTCATCTATTTTTGATATATTTTTAAATAAATCGTAACATACAGGACGATTATCTATCGGAATAATACAAATTTTCATAATTATATTATACTAAATAAACTTTATAATGTATGACTTTTAAAAAAATTTAAGTATAATTTTGGTATGAAGAAGATTTTTTTTGCTTTATTAATACTATCAATTTTCGCACAAGTTGCATTTTGTGCGGTTGACCCCGCAACAGGTGATGAAATTAAAGGTTATAAAGGTAACTTGCCAAATTTGGAATCAAAATTTGAAAATCTTAAAAAAGATGAACAGCCTGAATTTGAATCGGTTGACTCATTTAAAAATACACCCGCTAATTACAAACCTGTTCCATACAATAATCCTGATTATGTTAATGTCATTGTTAAAAAAGAAAAAAAATCCGAATTTGCCAACGACATGTATCCTTTAATTGATATACTGGAAAAAGTTATCAATTCAATTAATAATAAAGAATCAGAACAATTATTTGCCGCCAGAGCAAATTATTTATACGAAAACGCAGAATATATTAAGAAAAAATATCTTAATAAACCTGAACAAAATTTTCCTGCTTATAGTGTTTTGATAAACACAAGCAGCAAAATAAACTATATTGTTACTATAAGAAACGAAGCAAAAACATATAGTGCATATTTACCATACCAAACAGACGGTTATATGTATAATCCAGAATACATAGACAAACAACTTCAAAATTTACTTGCAGATTTGAATAATATTATAAAACTGATAAAAGAAGTTAATTAAAAATATTTTATTTATTATATATTAATTTTTGATGACGTTCTTGCAAAACTTTCTTTCCGGGTGGAAGTTCAATAATATCCCAAGGTAAATTCTCTGAAAAAGCATAAGTTCGAATTGCGTAATCATCAGGATTAAATCTGCCTTTAGAGGCTTTTTTAAATGCGCCCAGTTTATAACCGTTTTTATATGCATCTATTAAAAAATCCATAAATGTTTCATCGCCTCTTGATAACACAGTCTGCCAATAGTCCCATTTTATACTCGAAAAATTAGCCTTTATTCCGCATTTGTGAAATTCTTTCTTTATATAATTTTGGCGTTTTTCTATTTCTTGTGTTTTCATTCTTCCACACCATTGTAATGGTGTATTTGGTTTTGGGATAAATGATGAAAATGCAAAAGAAATATCAAACCCTTTATTCTCTTTTCTTAAACGTTTTGCTAAATCAACCATTTCGTCCAAATCTTTTTGTGTTTCTGTCGGAATACCAATCATCGCGTAGATTTTTACACCCTTAAGCCCATTCTCTCTAATTCTTTTTACAGTATCAAAAATCTGTTCTTCTGATACATTTTTATTTATAACTTTTCTAAGTCTTTCAGACCCTGCTTCAATAGCTATTGTAACGTGTTTTTGATGCCCGGCCGCAAGCGTTTTTAAAACTATATCACTACAACCGTCAACTCTTAATGATGATATGCTCATTTCTATCTCCGGTCGTTCTTGTATTCTGTCATATATATATTGACAAATATCCTTGAATTTTGGATGAATTGATACTTGTGCACCCAATAAAGCAATTTTATTTGTATGTTTTAAACCTAAATCAATCGTTTCAATAATGTTTTCGTACGGTGCAAATCTTACAGGTAAATTTAAGTAAGATGCTATACAAAATCCACAACAGTTTGCACACCCTCTTGAAGTTTCTACTATAAACATATTACTAAAATACGCTTCCTCACTCAATATCGGTATATACAAGCATTCTTTTATTTGACAGGATAACTTTTTAACCTTTTCTTGCTTAATCGAAGGTACGTAAATTCCATCTATTTTTGAAATCTCTTTCAAAATTTCATTTTTTGGCATACCCTGCATATTTATAATAACTTCACTAACTTGTTTATTTGCATTTTCACCATCACCAATAACTACAAAATCAAACAATTCACTATATGGCATAGGATTTGCAGTCAAAACAGGTCCGCCACCAAATATTAAAGGCATTGTTTCATCCCGCTCTGCAGATTTTAATGGTATATTATACTTTTCCAATATTTTAAAAATATATATAAAATCTAAATCGAATGAAAACGAAAAACACATAGCATCAACATCTGTTATCTTTATAGATGGATTTTCCGTATCCGAGTATATTCTTTCGACATTCAAATTATCTATCTCATCCAGTAATTTGTATATCCACAAATATCCGATAGATGACATTGCAAATGAGTAACAACCCGGAAAAACACACCACATGTTAGCTTTTACATCTTTTTTATATTTTTTTTTGTATAATATCTTTTCCATCACTTTATCTTTTTATTAATCTGACTTAAATATAACTCATCTATTAATACTGTTACTATTGCTGCAATAGCCGGCGCAAAAATTAAGCCTATAAAACCGCCAAACTTACCGCCAACTAATAATGAAAATATTATAACCAAAGGGTGCAAATCCATAAACTTTCCAAATACTAACGGTCTTACTACATTATTTGAAAGTTGTTGAACACCCAAAAAACCAACTATAATTATTGTAGTTACAATCCAACCTTGTTTATATGCACCTAAAATAATTAATGTTAGCGCCAATGTAGGTCCAAGAACAGGTATTATGTCTAATATTCCTGAAATTAAACCCAGTGAAAATGCAAATTCAACCTTTGTTATTAATAATATTAACGATATTAAAAACCATATTACAGCACCTGAAATTATTGATGCAATTACATATCCGCCAACTTTTTGACATATACTTACTATTATTTTGTCAACTTTATTACGCATCTTTTCCGGGAAAAATTCCATGAATTTACTTTTTAAATATGCTGTATCATTCAACATATAAAATACTATTGTTACAACAGCAATTAAAATAACTATCATTTGGAAAAAACCAACTGTAATATTCAGCGATTTACTTAAAACATCTTTCATTATATCTTGACTATTTTGAAGAAAATTATTAACATCAATATGGTCAAATAATGAAATTCCGCCTATTTTAAAAGCTAATAAAAAATTGTATATATCTGATAACTTGTTTGGAATTGACTGAATAAAAATAAGGACTTGTTTAAACGTAATTGTAAAAATAGGAATTATAAAAGCAATAGTTAAAAATACACACAACAATAATGTTATCAATGTTGCGAATGCTCTGTTATTTGTTTTTTTTGTTAAAAAATTTACTAATGGTGTCATTGAACAAGTTAACACAAAACATGCAAAAAATAACATTACAATATCACTTACTTGGAATAAAAAAAACAATGCTATTGTTGCAAGTATTAAAAATATTATATTTTTTGATGTTAATAATTCTCTAAACATATAAAATCCTTTATTGTAAATCTATATCATGATTTGTATAATTTACTAATTCTTCTATTTCTTTTTGAAGTTCTAATGCTGATTGTAAAATATTTTCATCTATAAATTTTATTTTAATCAATATCTCACCAATTGATAAATTATTTGTTTTTTGAATATCAAGTGCTGCACCAAGTTGTTCTAAATTTATTACACCCGAAGCTAACAAGATTTCACCTAATTTTTGATATTCTCTTATATCACTCCAATCACTTACATCATATAAACTTCTCATATCATTATATCAAAATATCAATATTTTACATTACCACAAAATGCGAAAAAAGCACAATTCTTAAAACAAAATGTGCTTTTTACGTACATATATCTATATCAATTTAGTTTGTTCAGCGCTTATATCAATTTCAGAATCTGATTGAGGCTTAGCCTTATCAATAATAGAATCTTCTTCTTCAGGTGAAATAATTTTATTAACCTGAACAACAGTATCATTATCAACTAAATTTTGAGCTCTTACGCCGGTTGCTGGACGACCTTGTTGAGATATATCACTTGCTTTTATTCTTGATACAATACCGTTTGCAGTAACAAGCATTATATCATCTCTTTCTGAAACAATCGTTAATGCAACTAATCTTGAAGCATTTGTTTTAAACTTTGTGGCAATTAAACCTATTCCGCCACGATTTTGTGCTCTGAATTCAGATAATTTTGTACGTTTACCAAAACCGTCAGAAGTTACAACAAGCAAATCAGCATCATAATTTTGAGGAACAATATCGCAACCGATAATTTCATCACCTGTACGTAATTTCATAGAATTTACACCTCTTGCACTTCTGCCTAAAGGTCTTAAATCTTCTATTGAAAATCTTATTGCCATACCACATTTAGTTCCGATAATAATTTCGTCTTTTGCATTTGCTAATTTTACCCAATTCAATTCATCGTTTTCTTCTAAACTGATTGCTATAATACCATTACGACGAATATTAGCGAAATTATCAAGTTCTATTCTCTTTATGTAACCTGATTTTGTTAACATAATCAAATTAGCATCATTCGAGAAGTTACTTACGGGAACAACTGCCGTAATTCTTTCATCTTGCGCTATTGGAAGAACATTTACAATTGGCAAACCTTTTGCTTGTCTTTGACCTTCTGGGAAATCGTAAACATTTAAGCTGTAAACAGTTCCTTTTGAAGAGAAGAACAATACCTTATCATGCATCATAGCAGTAAAGAAATGTTGAATATCATCATCATCTTTTGTTTTCATGCCTGATTTTCCGCGGGTTGCACGATTTTGTCTTTCAAAAGTATCTAACGAAATACGTTTTATATAGCCTTGATGAGTTATAAACACAGCCATAGGAGTATTTGGAGTTAAATCTTCGATACTCATTTCACCTTGTTCTGCTATAATTTGTGTTTTTCTGTCATCACCGTATTTTTCTTTATCTTCAAGTAATTCTGTTTTAATGATAGCCAAGACTTTGTTTCTGTCAGCCAAAATTGATTCGTATTCCGCAATTTTCTTTATTAATTCGTCATATTCAGCTTTGATTTTGTCTTGTTCTAAACCTGTCAAACGTCTTAATTGCATTTCAAGAATTGCATTAGCTTGGTCTATATCTAAACCGAATCTGCTCATCAAACCTAATCGTGCATCTTCTGTTGTTTTTGAAGATTTAATCAGTTCAATAACTTCATCCAACGAACCTAATGCAATAATTAAACCGGCCAAAATATGAGCTCTTACTTTAGCTTTTTTCAAGAAATAAATAGTTCTTCTTGTAACAACTTCAACTCTATGAGCAACAAATTCAGACAATACTTGATGTAAATTCAATAATCTTGGTTGATTATCGCAAAGAGCAAGCATATTAACCCCAAAAGTAGTTGCAAGTTGAGTGTATTTGAACAAGTTGTTTTTTACAACTTCAGGTTTTGCATCACGTTTCAATTCAATAACGATACGCATACCTTCTCTGTCAGATTCATCACGTATATCAGAAATACCAACAACACGTTGATCTTTAACCAATTCTGCTATTTTTAAAATCAAATCGGATTTATTAACCTGATAAGGAATTTCTGTAATAACGATTGCAGTTCTTGCCTGACGACCGCCGCCACCTGCAATTTCTTCAAATGTTGAAACAGCCTGCATTTTTATTGAACCACGACCTGTTTCATATGCCTGCTTGATTTCATTTAAACCTACAATCGTTGCGGCAGTAGGAAAATCAGGTCCTTTGATATATTGCATTAATTCTGAAACAGTAATTTCAGGATTGTCGATTAATGCAATCAATCCATCAACAATTTCGTTTAAGTTATGTGGCGGAATATTTGTTGCCATACCAACAGCAATACCAGAAGTACCGTTTAATAACAGCATTGGTAATCGGCAAGGTAATACTAAAGGTTCTTGTAATGAACCATCAAAGTTTGGTCCGAAATCTACTGTTTCGCAATCAATATCAGCTAACATTGATTGTGTAATTTTATGCATTCTGGCTTCCGTATAACGCATTGCAGCTGCACCATCACCGTCAACGGAACCAAAGTTTCCATGACCATCTACGGTTAAATACCTTGTAGAAAAATCTTGTGCCATACGTACTAACGCATCATATACTGATGAATCACCATGCGGATGGTATTTACCAAGAACTTCACCAACAATTCTGGCACATTTTCTAAAAGGTTTATCAGGAGTCATTCCCAATTCATTCATTGCAAACAAAATTCTTCTGTGAACAGGTTTTAAACCATCTCTTACATCCGGCAAAGCTCTGCCAACAATTACGCTCATTGCATAATCTATATATGAACGTTTCATTTCTTCACGAATATTTACGGGAACTATATTACCCTCTGAAAACATATTTTGCTGAGTCACTTATATTCTCCTTACTTCATGACTATATTCTATCACAAACATTTGTATCATGTTCAATTTTTGTAATATAATTTAACTATGAATGATACAATTTTAGAAGAAATAAACCAATTAATATCGGAAAAAGATTTCACACAAGCAAAAATTTTGTTAGAAGAAATTTTACGTGAGGACGAACAAAACGTAGAAAATTTAAAACTTCTTGGACTATGTAATGTAAATTTACATCTGTATGACCAAGGAAGAATCAATTTTGAAACTGTTATTAAATATGCTCAAGATGATGCTTCGAGCTGGTTTTATTTAGCTAACTGTTATGATGCTTTAAGCGATTTTACCTATGCAGAAACCGCTTATTTAAAAGTTATTGAGTTGCGTGAAGAATATTTTGATGCATACAAAAATTTAAGTATTTTATATATAAAAACTCAACAGTTTGAAAAGGCAATTAATACAATAGACAAAGCTATATCTCTTTCACCAAATAATGCAACATTGTATTTTATTAAAGGCACGACACACATGGCTGAACAAAAAATCGCAGAATGTATTGATGCATTTGAAAAATCTATTGAGTTAGATTCTTCTCAATCTCAAGTATATAACAATCTTGGAACTGCATATATTTTGTTAAAAAACTATGATAAAGCTCTTGAAAACTACGAAAAGGCAACATTAACAGATAAATCAAATTCAATCACGTATTATAATATCGGTTCTATTTTTCAACTTAAAGGTGATTTCGAAAATGCTTGTATAAATTATCAAAAGGCATACGAAATTGAAAAAAACGACAATTATTTAATTGCACTTGCACTTTGTCAATTTAAACACAAATCTTTTGACAAAGCGGCAGAAAATTACGAAATATTAGCAAAAAAATATCCTGAAAAATTGAATTTTAAATATAATTTAGCTTGTTGTCAAGAAAAACTTGGAAATTTAAAACAAGCTATTGACATATTGGAACACATTGTTTCAAAAGAACCGAAATCAATACAAACAATATTGAAACTTGCAACATTGTATATTAATACTAACAGATTAAATGATGCTAAAAATGCATACGAAAAAATTGTAAAACAGGGTGCTGCAAATCAAGAAATATATTATGATTATGCAATATTATGCATGAAAACAAATGATTTGGATTTAGCTGAAAAAATATTCAAAAAAATAGTTACGCTAAATCCTAATTTTGCACCGGCACACAAGGATTTAGGAATAATTTATTTAAATAGAAATCAATTTGATTATGCAAAAGAAGAATTTGAAGCAGCGTATAAACTTGAACCTGAAAATAAGGATATTGTTTTTGAATATGCAAATTATTTACATGCAATAAGTGATTTTATAAAAGCTGATGAAATGTATGAATTTGTTTTGGAAAAATCTCCTGAGAATGCGAATTTTTTGACATTTGCAGCTATAAACAAAATGGTATTAAACAATAATGAGCTAGCATATTCAATGTTATTGAAAGCGTTGTCTAAAGCACCTAACAACGATTTTATTTTATTTTTATTAGGCAAAGCTGCTTATTTATGCAAAGATTACGATAACGCAAAATTATATTTGGTTAAATCTTATGAAATTAACCCTAATGATGAAATAGAAAATATTTTGGCTCTATGCTATTTTAATATCGGAAACTTTCAACAGGCAAACCAATTATTTTTGAAATTATTAACAGCCAATCAAAATAATACAATGCTTTTATTAAACAGTGCAAAATGTTATGAGCAAATTGGGGATAAAGACAAAGCACTTGAACAACTTGAAAAGGCCGTAAAGATATTTCCTGATTTCGAAGAAGCTCACGAGTTAATAAGAAAATTATCATAGCAAAAAATAGGAATTCTGTTAAACAGAGTTCCTATTTTTATTAATTGAGTTATAGAATATTAGTTAAACTACGCCTTGAGCAACCATAGCTTCTGCCAGTTTCTGGAACGCTGCAATATTAGCTCCAGCAACATAGTTATTTTCGTAACCGTATTCTTTTGCTGAATTTTGACAAGATTTGAAAATATTAGTCATTATACAATCCAATTTTTTATCAACTTCATCAAATGAATAATAATATCTCATTGAATTTTGGCTCATTTCGATTGCAGAAGTGGCAACTCCGCCTGCATTTGCTGCCTTAGCCGGACCAACTAAAACACCTTTTTCTAAGAAATATTCAGTTGCTTCTTTTGTGCAAGGCATGTTTGCACCTTCACCGACAGCTATAACACCATTTTCTACAAGTTTTTTAGCAGAGTTTAATGTTACTTCATTTTGTGTCGCACAAGGAAGTGCAATATCTGTTTTTATTGTCCAAATTGGAGAATCATCAGACGTTCTTTCCATATATTTTGCATCACGATGTTTTTCTAAGTAATCTTTGATTCTTCCGCGTTTTACTTCTTTAATTTCTTTAACTAAATCTAAATCAATGCCTTTTTCATCATAAACACAACCGTTTGAATCACTCATCGCAACTACTTTTGCACCCATTTCTTTAACTTTTTGGCAAGCATAAATAGCAACATTTCCGGAACCGGAAATAGTTACAGTTTTACCTTTAAAAGATTGATTATTATTAGCTTTTAATAATTCTCTCATAAAATATGATAATCCAAAACCTGTTGCTTCAGTTCTTGCTAAAGAACCACCGTAAGAAAGACCTTTACCTGTCAAAACACCGCCTTCATAAGCATTTCTTATACGTTTAAATTGACCAAACATATAACCGATTTCTCTTGCACCTGTACCAATATCGCCAGCAGGAACGTCAACATCTTGACCTATATGTCTTTGTAACTCTGTCATAAATGCTTGGCAGAATGCCATAATTTCTCTGTCGGATTTACCTTTTGGATCAAAATCCGAACCACCCTTGCCACCGCCAATCGGCAGACCTGTTAGGGCATTTTTGAATATTTGTTCAAAACCTAAAAATTTCATAATACTTTGATTTACAGTCGGGTGTAATCTCAAACCGCCTTTGTACGGACCGATTAAAGAACTGTATTGAACACGAAATGCTCTGTTTACTTGAACTTTTCCTGAATCATCAACCCAAGAAACGCGGAACGTTATAATTCTTTCCGGTTCAACCATGCGCTCTAAAATACCTAATTTTTCATACTCTTTATGTTTTTCGATTACAGGCTCAATAGATGTCAAAACTTCTTCAACAGCCTGTATGTATTCAGGTTCATTAGCGTTTTTCTTTTTTGTTTCCTCTAATACTCTTGAAATATAACTATTCATAAAACCTCCAATAATGTTCTTATTATATTTATATCATATAAATATTCTTTTTATATATTTTTATGCTAAAATGATAAAAAAGGTTTAGTAAATGAAAAAAATATGTGTTTATTGCTCTGCGAGTGACGGATTAGATGAAAGTTATTATAAAGAAGCGCAAAGACTTGGTGAACTGTTAGGCGAAAACGGTTTTGACTTGGTTTATGGCGGTTCGGATTTTGGGTTAATGGGAACAGTTTCTAAAAGTGCAAAACTGAATGGTTCTAAGATTTTAGGTATTATGCCTAAAAAAATTTATGAACTGATTAGTCATGAAGGCGGAAGTTGTGATGAATTTATCTTAACCGAAGATATGCGCGATAGGAAAGAAAAATTAGATAAACTATCAGATGCAACCATCACGTTACCCGGTGGATTTGGTACTTTGGAAGAAATTTCCGAAATAATTGATCAAAAAATTTTAGGTTACACAACAAAACCAATAGTATTTTTAAATACAAACCATTTCTACGATAAATTGTTTGAATTTTTTAATCAAGTTGTTGAACAAAGGTTTGCAAGAAAACAAACTTTAGGTTTATTTTATCTTGCAAATACGCCCGAAGAAGCGATACAGTACATAGCTAATTATGTACCGAACAAACCGCCACAAACATTGGATGATATATACGTAAAATAGAAAGGAATTTTTTATGAAAAACTTGACATTAGCGCAAACCGGTTCCCAGAGCGCATTCCCAATGGGGGGGGGGGGGCAAAGCTAGATATAGCAAGGCTTTTGACCTGTTTAAATCCCTAAAAACCTTTATTTGTAACACTTTTAAGGGTGAACTGTTCAGAGTGAACAGTGAACAGAATGATATAAATGCTAATAACTGTCGTATAGTTAATAGTCGTCAGTTCACCCACAACAGTTCACTATCAACCGTTCACTCACTTGCATTTACTCTTGCAGAAACGCTTATTGTAATGGGCATAATCGGTGTAGTTGCTGCATTAACAATACCGAATGTAAATAAGAATACAGGTAGAGCAGAAACAGTTGCTAAAGTTAAAAAGATTTATGCTGAATTAAATGAAGCACATAACAGAGCAACTGCTGTCTATGGTCCTTTGCATACTTGGTTTAATAATGATAGTTGTAGTCGAGATGATGGTACTACTTGCTATAATTTGCATGCTCGCTATTTTAACAGAGTTACTGAATTTATGAAATTACAAAAAAATTGTGGGTGTGATGATTATTGCGGAACATCTACTGATGGTTGTATGCATAAGGATTATCCTTTATTCATAAACGGTGGTGACGATGATGGATTTTTTGATAATTCCCCTGACGATTCTTATTTGCCTAGAGCAATTACTGCCAGCGGTTGGTCTTTTGGAATAAATAGAATGTATAGATATTATTCTTCAAATAAGTGTTCAGCATTTCCTACTGAAAAAAGTTGTGGACAAATATACGTAGATATAGATGGTCCAAATAAAGGTAAAAATACTTGGGGTATTGATTTATTTAAATTTGTTGTAACAAGCAATGGAATAGAACCTTATGGTGGTGGTGATTGGTGGACAAATGAAGATAAAAGAGAATATTGTTTTTACAGAGGAGAAGAATGTGCAGCATGGGTAATCAATACGGGTAATATGGACTATGTAGATGCTTCACATACTTCTGATGATGATGCAGGAGTATGCAAAAACGGACACCAATTAACTATAGAAGAACCTAGCTGTAAGTAGCTTAACATGTGCTGAACTTGCACAAGCTATTGATTTTAATTTTTCTCTATGATACTATAAACTTAAGAATATTGTACACAAAAACTCGAAGGTGGTGAAAAATCGATGCCAGAAGTTAAAGTAGGTGAAAATGAATCTATCGAAAGCGCTTTAAGACGTTTCAAAAAGAAGATTCAAAAAGCCGGCGTTTTATCTGAAGTTAAAAAACGCGAACGCTATGAAAAGCCAAGCGTTAAGAAAAAACGTAAATCTGAAGCTGCTCGTAAAAGAAAAGTATAACGATTTACAAAATAATATTAAAAAGATGGTTCCAAAAATCAATGAAACCATCTTTTTTTATTCTTATAAAACTAACTATTTACTTGCGCATTCAACGTACAAATTCATTTCTTCCTGCGTATTCATTTCTGTTGCACACACAAGAATAGTTTTTTCGTCTATTTTTAATCCGCCTATAATATTATTTTCTTTTAATCTGTCTAACAACTTATCTGCATATTCAACTTCTATCAAAAATTCATTATAGAAATTTTCAGAAAGCACTTTTATGCCTTTATTTTTCAACATTTGAGCTAATGTATGAGCATTTTTAGCTGACAGCCAGCTTGCTTGTTTAAATCCTTTTTCACCGAGTAAACTCATATAAACAGTTGCACAAAGCGCAATCAAAGCCTGATTTGAACATATATTACTTGTTGCTTTTTCACGCTTAATATGTTGTTCACGGGTTTGAATAGTAAGCGTATAAGCGATATTACCGTCTTTATCTAATGTTTGACCGGCTAATCTTCCAGGCAATTGCCTCATAAATTTTTCTTTACAAGCTATAAAACCTGCATGCGGTCCGCCAAAAGACATTGGTATTCCAAGAGGCTGAATATCACCCACAACAATATCTGCACCGTATTCTGCAGGAGTTTTCAATAACCCTAATGACGATACATCAGTAATAACAATTAACAAAGTATCCTCAATCGAATTTAGTTCTGTAATTTCACCATAAAAATTAGGATTTTGAACAACCACACCTGCATATTCCGATAAGTTTTCAGGAATATCTTTAAACATTTCCAATTCAACATCATTTGCCCAAGCATACGTTTGAATTACTTTAATATACTCAGGATTAATTGTATCGGAAATCAGAACTTTATTTTTTTTAGAAATTCTTTTTGCCATAATAACAGCTTCAGCTGCAGCAGTCGCGCCATCATAAACAGATGCATTTGAAATATCCATTCCGGTAAGTCTGCATATTATAGATTGAAACTCATACATAATTTGCAACGTACCCTGCGATATTTCAGGCTGATATGGCGTATATGCAGTTAAAAATTCATATCTTTGTGCAATTTGTCCGACTGCAGCAGGTATAAATTTGTTATACACACCTGCACCTATAAAATAGGTATAATCAGAATTATTCCCTTTTGCAAGATTTTTTATATGCTTTTGAGTTTGCATTTCACTTAATGCTTCAGGTAAATCCAAACTTGCCATTCTTGCTTTTTGGGGAATTTGTTCAAACAATTCTTCAACAGAACTCTTTGAAACAAATTCTAACATTTTTTGTCTGTCTGTTGTGTTTAAAGCTAAAAAATTATCCATTATTCTACTTCTTCTCTATATGTGTCATAGTCCATTAAATCTAAAAATTCTTCATTATCACCAACAAAATCAACTTTTATCAGCCAATTTTTTTCATCTTGATATTCATTTAATAATTCCGGAGAAGTTAAAATTTCTTCATTAATTTCCGTAACTGTTCCTGATATTGGCATATAAATTTCAGATGCAGCTTTAACTGATTCAACTGTGGCAAACATATCACCTTTATTAAAAGTTGAACCGACTTCCGGCAATTCTAAAAAAACAATATCACCTAACTGTTCTATTGCATAATCAGTTAACCCGATTAAATATGTATTGGAATCAGTTTCCAAAGCGTACTCATGAGTTTTTGAGCATAAAATTTTTAAAGTATCCATATTTACTCCTTATTCTCTTTATTGCTATTTCTTTTATTTATAAACGGCCTTTTTACAACAACCGCATCATAAAACTTATCTCTGATTAAAACTTGTACGGTACTTCCGACAGATATTTCAGGTTTATTTAGTATATTACAAAGAGCTATTGAACAATTAATAGATGGTGCAAAACTTCCGCTTGTAACTTCACCTACTTTTTCGTTATTAAAATAAACTTCTTGTTCATGACGAGGTACCACTCTGGTAATCATTTTTATTCCTATAACTTTTTTTTGTGTACCTGAACTTATTTGGTTTAAAATAACATCTTTACCGTTATAAGCTGCAGTTTTGTCCTTTGGTACAGTCCAAGATAAACCTGCTTCAATCGGGGTTGTTTCTTCTGATAAATCATTCCCGTATAAAGGTAACGCAGCCTCAAGTCTTAATGTATCTCTTGCGCCCAGTCCTATCGGCAAAATAGAAAAGTCTTTTCCCGCTTGCAAAAGTAAATTCCACATTTCTTTTGCAAATTTATTTTTCAACAATATTTCATATCCGTTTTCGCCTGTATAACCTGTTTTTGACAACATTACAGGGATATTTTTTATTAATACTTCCCTAATTGTGAAAAAATCTTGTTCAGTCTCATATCCAAGGTTTTTAAGAACATCATCGGATTTTGGTCCTTGTAAAGCTATTAGAGAATAATTGTGTGATTGATTATCTATATAAACATCAAAATCAAGACTGTTTCTGATAAACCAATTAATGTCGGTATCAACTCTTGATGCATTAACTATTGCAAGATATTTTTCATCTTTCAATTTATAGATAATTAAATCATCAATTATTCCGCCGTTTTCATTTGTAAGCTGACAATATACGGCTTTTGAATCAAATAAATTTTCAATGTTTTGAGGTACAATTTTTTGCAAAAATTTAATTGAATCCTTACCTGATATAAATATTTCTCCCATATGAGAAACATCAAATAATCCGACATTTTGTCTAACATTTTTATGTTCTTCGATAATGGAAGAATATTGAACAGGCATGTGCCAACCGGCGAAATCGACCATTTTAGCGCCTAATTCAACATGATTGTTATGTAAAACAGTTTCTTTTAACATAATTCACCCGATAAATTATAATCCTACCATTATGATTGTGCACACAAATTAATCATATGTCAATATTATCTTATTTTTTGTAACGAAATTGTACATGCTAAAAATAAATGTTATTATAAATAATAGGTGGAGGATTAGTTCATGTCGGAAAATTTTAACTTAAATTTATTTCTTGAAAAAGCAGTAAAATCAAATTCTTCTGATATACATTTAAGAGTAGGTAAGCGTCCTATTGTAAGACGTGACGGAATTATTTTGAAAGTAGATTCTCCAGTTATTACAAATGAAGAAATGGATGAAACTGTAAATCAAATCATTCCGGCATATTTAAAAGACAAATTGTATGAATATACAGACTTGGATTTTTCATATGAAGTTAAAAATGTTGCAAGATTCAGAGTAAATTTATCAAGGTCATTATCTGAATACAGTTTGGTTTTGCGTGTAATTCCTTATTATATTAGCAGTTTTGATAAATTAAATTTACCGTTATCAATCGCAAATTTTGCAGATTATAATAATGGTATAGTTCTAATCACAGGTCCGACGGGTTCAGGGAAATCAACAACATTAGCTGCGTTTATTGAATATATAAACGCAAAATATCAAAAGCATATTATTACCATTGAAGATCCGATAGAATATATGTTTACGGATAAAAAATCTGTAATTACGCAAAGACAAGTAGGAAGTGATACCAGAAATTTTGTTAGCGGTATAAAATATGCGTTAAGACAAGACCCTGACGTTATATTAATAGGTGAAATACGTGATTTGGAAACATTAAATGTTGCACTGCAGGCAGCAGAAACAGGTCATTTGGTTTTTGCAACATTACACACAAACGATACAGTACAAACAGTATATCGTATAATTAATATGTATCCGCCGGAAGATAGAGATGTTGTAAAAAAACAAATTTCACAAACTCTCAGAGGAATAATCGCTCAAAAATTGGTAAAAAAAGCAAATAGCTTAGGCAGATTACCTGCATGTGAAATTATGGTTATTACATCAACAATTAAAGACCTTATAATAAAAGATGAAGTCGAAAGTATTTATGAATTAATTAAAAAAGGTTCATTTAATGATATGTTAACAATGAATGAATCATTATTCAATTTATATAAAAACGGAGATATAACTAAAGAAGTTGCTTTAGAAGCCTCTGACAACAAAAACGAACTTGAACAGAAAATGCGTGGAGTTTACCACGGTACAGAAATGTAAAAAAATGAATAATCTTGTAATTGATGCTATAAATTTAAAATCATATAATCTTAGTGAATCGGATAAAATTGTTGTAATGTATTCGAAAGAGCACGGTTTGATGCGTTGTGTTGCAAAAGGCGTAAAAAAAACAAAAAGTCGTTTAGGCGCAAGAATGGATTCTTTGGTTGCAAACAAAATTATGCTACACAAAGGTAAAAATATGGACACAATCTGTCAGGCCGAAACACTAAACACTTTTAGCAAATCTCGTCAAGACTTAAATAAACTTCTTTATTCATCATATATATCAGAAATAATATCAATTTTTGGTATAGAAGATGACCCATCAAGTAATGAAACTTATAACTTGTTTTATAAGGCATTGAACAAAATTGAAGAAGCCGCATCAAAAAAGGATATTATGCTGGCAGTTATAAAATTTCAATTAAAGATGATGTTAATAGCCGGTTTTGGTTTAGAATTGGATACGTGTTTATGCTGTAGAGAGCAAATTTTAAACGAAGATATGTATTTTTCAGTTCAAATGGGTGGGGTTATTTGTAAAAATTGCAAAGATGATTTGGGAGTAAAATTGAAACTTAATTACAAAATCCGAGATTTTTTACAAGCAATGCTTCAATTTGATTTTGGTTATGAAAGCGATTACGACAAAAGAGCGAATGAAAAAGTTTGCGATGTATGTATTAAATTATTGAACGATTATATTCAATCGCATTCTCAAAGATTAATAAAAACTTTTTCATTATTAAATACAATGCAGTAATTTTTGTCACCGATTTATGTAACATATACAATCCTGAATAGCGGATGAATAGTGTGTTTGGCTTTGTATTGATTCAATAAATTAAGGCGTATTTCAGGATCTATAAACTCCTTGTCCACCCTGAACTGGTTTCAGGGTCTATAGCAAGGAATAGATGCTGCGGGAAACCGGACATTTTTCACAAAATCAGAGATTTTGGAAAAAGTAGTCAAATAAATTCAGCATAGACAGAATGATTGGTGATTTGTTACTTGCAGCTTTGGACTTTACCTTCACCATAGCCTAGAACTTTTAATGTGTTTTACATTAGCAACTGTTATTTACATTTAAATAATCCATAATCCATAATCCATAATC
>JAFRAO010000013.1 GCA_017405375.1 bacterium | reverse complement strand
TAGCTAAAATGCAGTCTACAACAGGTTTTACGCCACTTTTTATATTTTTCATTATTCTAACCTCACTTTTGTTTATTTAATGTGGTTAGTATAACATATTACTTTTATTCATGCAATATTTTCCTGACAATCTCAAATTTTAATTTGTTTATTCGTAAATAGAATAACAAAATTGTGTTTTACATATTTTTTATGTAACATTTTATCAAGCTAAATATTTTTTGATTGTTGATTTATCAAATATTTCAATACTGTCTTTTGAATGAATAAATATCAGACAATTTATTAAAGATTTGAATGTTTCCACTTCAGGGTAAGACATTTTTTCTCTTAAATCGGACATATTTTCAGCTAAAAACTCTGTAATTACTGTTTTGTTACTGAATACAAGACTCGAAATATAATCATATTTTGACATCATTCCTTCTATGTACAATAATTGCGGAGATTGAAACTCGATAAATCTTAATGCTTTATCCAAATTAAATCCAATACTTTCATTTAATTCACACTGGTTAATTTTAGGTAAATTATATTTTGTAATCGACTCAATCGTCATAATATTTTTATCGGAATTGCTTATTTCATTTAAAATAGAGTAAATTATGTGTGTTTTCCCGCAAAGCGGAGCACCACATACAAGTACTATTCCCGCAGAATCCAAAGAGTTATTTAACAAATTAAGTTTCTGCTCATCCTTTATTATTGATTTTAATTCCATAGGCGGCTTATAAATTTTTAATGAAATCCTTTCGCCCATAACTGTCGGGAAGAATGAAATACTTGCGAATAAGGTTATTTCATCTACTTTAAAACAAAGTTTGCCAAGCTGCGGAATTTCACTAACCGCAGGATCAAGATTTGATAATGTTTTTAATTTGTTAATTACAAGTGATGTAAGAATTACAGGTATATAACCTTTGTTATAAAATGAACTTTTATCTTTAAAAGTTACTTCCAAACCTTCTTCTACATGCGCAAAATAAACTTCGTGTTTATCTTCTATAATTGCTTGTTTCAAAATCGCTCGTATGATTTTTTGAATATGTTCTTCCGATAAATCATCATTATGCAATTCTTCATGCCAATCATATGTCATTTCATGCATTTTGGTAAAAATTTCACCGATAGTATTTTCAGTTTTGTAAAATTCGTCAATCTTTTTTAAAATAGTTGTTTCTGATGAAATAACAGGGTCAATAGAACATTCAGCTTTTTCCATAATTTTATCTATTGCAAACAAATCCAAAGGGTCAGCCATAGCAACAGTTAAAACATTTTCTATTTTAAACAATGGAATTATTTTATATCTTTTTGCATCTGCAAAATTAATATAATGCAGGCAATTTTTATCAAGAGTGTAATCCTCTAAATTTACATAAGGAATATGTAATTTGGATTCTAAAAATTTTAATAATGTATCTTCTGTTAAAATATTTGAATTTATAAGAGCTTGTCCGATATTTATATTTTGTGCGTTTGCTAATTCTTCAGCTTTTTCAACAGTTTCGTATTCTACCAGACCATCTCTTACTAAATCATACTTTAATTTTTCTAATGTTTTATTATTAACCGAATCCATCATAATATTTTGAATTTCCTCTATATTAATTTTTTAACGGTAGCAACAACTTCATCTAAATCGAACGGTTTTGTTATATACACGTCTGCACCTGTTTCTTCGCCTATTTGTTTATCTGTATCTTGTGTTCTTGCGGTCAACATAATAATTGGAATATTTTTATATTTTGCATCATATTTTAACAATCTGCTGATTTTAAATCCGTTAATTTTAGGCATCATAACATCAAGTATCATTAAATCAGGTTTTACTTCCTTTGCCAGTTTTAAACCATCCTCTCCATTGTATGCACAAAAACAAGTATATCCATCCCCTTCGAGCACAAATTTAAGAGTTTCTACAATATCTTGTTCATCATCTACAAGTAATATTTTTTTCATTAATTATTCTCCTTAGGATATGTTGCGTATGTATACATTATATCATATTTTCCATAACGTGTTTTATTGCTTAACATTGTTGAATCAATTTTTCTTTTTAAAATATCCGCTATATTCTTATCTTCATTAGGTATAACCATAGTTAATGTAGTTTTCCCCTTATTGTTATCCAGCAAATAATTGTTAAGATATATTCCGGATATTAAATTTTCTTCTTTTAAAAGATTGTTAATACAATCTTCATCTGAAGTAATAGATATGGTAATAAATTTACTTTTATTAACTTTTGCTTGTTGAATTAGTTGTTTATGTAAAATCCAAAAGTTAGATTTTTCGCTTGCAACAGGCAATACAAAATAAAACTTTGACCCCTCATTAAGAACACTATCAACCCAAATAGTACCATTGTGAGCATCCAATATTTTTTTAACAATAGGTAAGCCCAAACCTGTTCCGCCAACTTCTCTTAAAAGAGAGTTCTCAACTTGTTTAAATTGGTCGAAAATCTTCGGTAAATCTTCTTCTGCAATTCCGATTCCGTTATCTGCAACACAGACTTGTACATATTTACCCTCAAGTTTTTTAATATCATCTTGGAAACATTCGTTACAGATTATATCTTTTGAATCAATAATTCTTGTGCTTATGTTTATGTTTCCACCGATTTTGGTAAATTTTATGGCATTAGATATAAGATTATTTAAAACTTGATGTATTCTTGACGTATCAGCAAAAATAAGTGCATAATTATCATCAAAATTAGTTGTTATTGTTAGTCCTCTTTCTTCTGCAACGCAGTTTTGTTGTGATTTTATAAACTCTATGCTCTTTTCTAAATTTGTTAATGTAAACTTGTAATCCATTTTACCGGCTTCGATTTTCGACATATCAAGCAAATCCGTAATGATTTTTTCAAATATTTCAACATTCTTTTTAGAAATAGTTAAAAATTTTTCCATATTTTCTGTTAATACGCCTGCTCTGCCGCTTAAAAGAATTTGTAATGAAGTTTTTAAAGGTGTAATTGGAGTTCTTAATTCGTGTGAAACAATCGAAACAAATTCGGATTTTAAGTGCTCTAATCTGTATAACTCCTTATTTTTTTGTTGAATTTCATGTATATATGATGCGTTTTTTAGGGGCATTGAAACTTGTTGTGTAATTGTGTGAAAACATTGGGTATCTTCATTTGTAAATTCTTTATCTCTGTATATTTCTACAAAACCAAAGAAATTATCGCCTAAATTTATTTGCGCAAACATATTATCATATCTTAAAATAGAAAAATCATAATCATCAATGGTATTTTTAGCATATTTGATTGTTTGTAAATCTTCTATATTCAACTCAAAAGGAATTTCTTTATTTTCAAACAGAGATTTATAATTTAGTACAGTTCTTAATTTTAGAGCTTCCATAAGTCTGTTTGATATTTGATTTATTGAATCAATGATTAAAAACGGTTCATAATTTGATTTAAAAGTCAAAATACATGCAACGGAATAATCGAGAGCTTTATCAAGTCCTTCCAACATTATATTTATTAGTTTTTCTTTATCCAATGTTGCTGCAAATTGTGAGCCGATGTTGTACAAAACATCAAGTTGATACAGATTCTTCGAAAGATTCTGATTTGATGCAGATAGACGAGATATTGTATCTTTTCTTCTTAAATTTATATTTATAGTTGAAATCAATATATTATCAGAAATAGGCTCAGGCAAAAATGCATCAGAAATATTTAATAATTCTTGAGGTATTTTATCATCTTTGATTATTGATAATATTATTGTATTTTCTTTAAGCTCATTAATTTTTCTGTATAACTGATTAAAGTCAAAAGATGGGATAGTTGCATCAAGAATAATGATTTTTGGCATATTTGCAGTTAGTATATCTAAAAATGTTTGTTCATTTGTTGCACACTGAAAATCATGTGAACATTTTGTCAATATTTCATCAAAATGTTCTATTTTCTGTTCATTGTTGCTAACTAATAAAATCTTTGCCATAAGAATATATTATCAATAATATTTATAAATAGGCAAATCTTTTACAATTTAATAATCATTTTGTTAAAATTTCACTTACAATTTGATTTATTTGTAAAAATATTGGTTTAATAAATTAATTTAATTACATGTAGAATTTTCTGTTGAAAGTTTTATATTTATATTGTTTATACATTTGCCCTTATTACTGTCATTTGTATGATAAGTATTTAAATAATCCATATTACTATTTCTAATGACCCATTCTGTGCAAGCAGTTCCCCCATATGCACAATTAGTTATAGTACTATTGTTCCAATTAGTACCACCACCATAAGGATATATACCTTTTGTTGTTAAAACAAAAGAAAAATAGTCAATTGCGGTAATATTTCTGCCTCTTGGCCCATCTAAATCTACGTTTATAAATCCACAAGAACTTTTATATCCGTAATTAATCGTACAATTTACATTATCAATTTGAACTCTAATTGCGCAACCGCTTTTTAGAATTGCTTTTGGATAATTGTATGAATTTACTGTAAAATGATTACCACCGTATAAATTTTTATATGTACCTAAGCAACCCCAACTGTTTCTACAACTTTTTTGTAATTGCATAAATTCAGTTATTCTATCAAAATATCGTAAGCTGGCATTAGCATCACCACCTGTCCATTCATCCATAGGTCCATATGTTTCAATTGCACGTTCATGGGCACGATTTAATTCTGAATATATTTTTTTCAGTTTGGTAACATTTTCTGCATTTTTTGTTGCATTTGTTAAATTTGGTATTGTAAGAGCCGCAACAACGCCAACTACACCCATTACAATAAGTACTTCCGCTAGAGTAAATGCAAAACATTTTTTCAAAAAATTTCTATTCTTAAAACAATCAAAAATACGGAAAACAAAATCGCTAAAGCACTTTAAAACAGCCGATTTTAAATTACGAATTAGGTAGAGACCATTGCTGAAAGGGAGTTTGCAGCCACTACTAGCTAAAACACCATCTATATACTTTTTCAACCTAAATCCTTTCATTTTTAGTAATTTACTATCCTATACTACATTATTATTTTACTTTTTGCAAGCATTTTTTATTCAATTGTATCGGTAAACTAGAGTTTACCCTACGGCTGAAATATAAATATAAGTGCCATTCTGAAAATTTAGAAAATTCGCATAACACTCTGTCCATGCTGAACTTGTTTCAGTATCTATCCAATATTTAGCGTAAAACACCACATTAGTCAAATCCTGCGAGAAATCGGACATTTTTTCCAAAATCTTTGATTTTGTAAAAAATAGTCAATCAAGTTCAGAATGAACAGAATATATAAAATTTAAATGGAATATTGATTATTAATAATTTTTGTGATTTACTAGAGTTGAAATAAGTTGCTCCTCTTAAATTTATTTCATGTAAATATCAAGCGGCTAGGTATTTACGAGTAGTAAAAATTAAGAAAGAAAAATATTATGTTAAAAATCAGATTAAAAAGACTAGGTTCTAAAAAGAATCCAACTTATAGAGTTATTGTTATCAATTCAACAACTAAACGTGAAGGCGCTCCTATTCAAGAATTAGGACACTACAATCCAAAAACTAAAGCTATGTTATTGGACAAAGAATCTGCCCTAAATTGGATTTCTAAAGGCGCTCAACCAACTGAAACTGTTGCTTATTTGATTAAAAATTGCAACGATGACGGTACTTTAAATTACAAAAAAGCTGAAACCGTAAAACTTTCTAAAAAAGCTATGGCTAAAAAAGCTGCTGAAGAAGAAGCTAAAAAACAAGCAGAAGCTGCTGCTGCAAGTGAAGCTGCCGAAGCTGAATCAAGCAGTGAAACAACCGCTGAAGCTGTTGAGCAAGCATAAGTTGATTGATTAAAGTTTATAAAAAAATAAATCGCAAAATGAATAATGCGATTTATTTTTTTGTATAAAATTATCTAGTATATTTGGTTATTGATTTTATATCTTTTTCAGTTTAATCTTATTTATCAAGGAGAAAATTATGAATATATTAATATCAAATGATGACGGTATATATGCAAACGGGATTAAGGTACTTGCGGAACATTTATCACAATTTTATGATACATATGTTATTGCTCCAGATTCGGAACGCTCGGCTGCAGGACATTCAATAACATTGAATTCACCATTAAGAGTCAAAGAAATTGAAAATTTGTACGGTGCTAAAAGAGCTTGGGCTGTTTCAGGTACTCCAGGTGATTGTGTCAAAATTGGTGTAAATGCAATTCTTTCACAAGAAGAAAAACCTGATTTAGTTATATCAGGAATTAATCATGGTCCAAATCTCGGACATGATATAATATATTCCGGAACTGTCAGTTGCGCTATTGAAGCAGCTATGATGAATATACCAAGTATTGCGGTTTCGTTAAATTCATATAAACCAAGTTTAGATGATTTTAAATTTTCCGCAGAATTTATTGAAAATTTGATACCGAAACTTGATAAATTTTATTTTCCTGAAAAATCTGTTCTGAATGTAAATATTCCCGGTATTCCAAAAGAGGATATAGCAGGCGTTGTCGTTACTCAGATGGGTGGCAGAATGTTTACTGATAATTATGAAAAAAGAATTGACCCGCGTGGAAAAGTTTATTACTGGATGGCCGGCAAGTTATCAACAGAAAAAGAACCGATAAACACTGATATTTATGCAATTCGTCAAAATAAGATTTCCATAACACCGCTAACATTTAACCTTACTCATACAAACAGCATAAATGATTTGAATGATGTATTATGTAAAAACAATCTTTGTGAATGGTTTTAACTATATAAAAAATACGGGAATTTATTATAAATCTCCGTATTTTTTAGTTAAATTTGATAAATAATTATTCTTCGTATTTTTTAATAATTATTGATGAATCGTGTCCGCCAAATCCAAAAGCATTTGACATTGCGTATTTAATATCAGCTTTAACAGGATTATTCGGAACATAATTCAAATTAGCAACTTCCGGATCTTGGTTTTCGAGGTTTATCGTTGGCGGGATAATACCATCTTTAATTGCATTTATACAAATAATAGCTTCAACTGCTGCAGCTGCGCCAAGAAGATGGCCATGCATACTCTTTGTTGAACTTACCATTAAATGTTTATTTTTGCTTAAATCACCGAAAACACTCGCTATTGCTAATGATTCACCAATATCGCCGACATGAGTGCTTGTTCCGTGAGAATTTATGTAATCTATATCTTCAGGTTTAATTCCCGCATCTTTAAGAGCAAATTCCATAGCCTTACCTGCAGCTTCACCTGTCGGGTCTGGTGCAACCATATCATAAGCATCACAAGTTTGTCCATATCCGACAACTTCTGCTAAAATTTTTGCTCCGCGCTTTTTGGCATGTTCTAATTCTTCAACTACCAAAACTCCTGCGCCCTCACTCATGACAAATCCATCTCTGTCTATATCATAAGGCCTTGAGGCCTTAGTCGGTTCATCGTTTCGTTTTGTTAACGTTCTTGCTGATGAAAAACCGCCAACGCCCATATTACAAACGGCAGCTTCTGAACCGCCTGCAAGTATAAAGTCTGCATCACCATATTGAATTGACCTAAATGCATCACCTATTGAATGATTACCTGTGGCGCATGCAGAAACAATAGCTTTGTTTAAACCTTTTAATCCGAACTTTATAGCAATTTTTCCGGCAACCATATTTACAATCATCGCAGGAACTGTAAATGGAGAACATTTTGTATAATTATTTCTGTTTAACATTACTATATGATTTTCTTCAATAGTATGCTCACCACCGGCAGCAGATGAAACTAAACATCCGCATCGATAAGGGTCTTCTTTTGTCATATCTATGCCGGAATTTTCCATAGCTTCCATTGATGCAACTAATCCGTACTTTATAAAATTATCTAATCTTTTTATCTCTTTTGCATCAATATATTTTGTTTCATCATAATTCTGTATAACGCCATATATATGGGTTGTTTGTTTGTCTTTATCTATTCTGTCATCAGGAGCAACTGTAATTCCGCTATTTCCTTTTTTAACATTGTCCCACAATACATCAACTCCGACACCATAAGGTGTTATGGCTCCAACTCCTGTTATAACTGCTCTTTTTTTCTCCATATCTATCTGCCCCTTTTAAAAAAAAGAGGATATATATATATACAAATGTATAATCTTATCCTCTTCTAAAATATATTCTTTGTATATCTTTCCTATTAAGAATGAGATTCAATATAGTTTACTGCATCTTGAACTGTTTGGATTTTTTCAGCTTCTTCATCAGGAATTTCACAACCGAATTCTTCTTCAAAAGCCATAACTAATTCAACAGTATCTAAAGAATCAGCACCTAAATCACCTGTAAAACTAGCTTCAGGTGTAACTAAACTTTCATCTACACTTAATTGATCTACAACTACTTTTTTTACTTTTTCTAATGTACTCATTGTTTTTTCCTCATTTTCATAATTCTGTCATTATTACTTTCTATCTATACTAACTATTATAACCTGTAAATATTTTTTTGCAAATTTTTTCAGTTATGTTAAGTTTTTAAATTGTCAAACCGCCGTCAATTTGTAATACTTGACCTGTAACATAAGTTGCATCTACTGCCAAAAATTTTACGGCAGAAGCGATGTCAGATGGTTCTCCAAGTCGTTTTAAAGGTATTACTTCTGTTATTTTTTCTGCATCTAAATCTTTTGTCATGTCTGTTTGAATAAATCCGGGTGCAACAGCATTAACTCTGATATTTCTTGATGCAAGTTCTTTAGATAATGATTTTGTCAATCCAATTAGTCCTGCTTTGGCTGCTGCGTAATTTGCTTGACCTGCGTTTCCGTATATACCTACGATACTTGCCATATTAACTATTGCTCCGCATCTTTGTTTAACCATGGCTTTTACAACTGCTTGTGAAACATTGTATGCACCGGTTAAATTCGTATCAATTACTGCATTCCAATTCTCTTTGCTCATTCGCATAAATAATCCGTCACGAGTGATACCTGCATTGTTTACCAAAATATCAATACGACCGTATTTTTCTAAAATTTCTTTTATTGCATTATTTACTGCATCATTGTCTGATATATCGAATCTATACGCAGCAGCATCAACACCCAAAGATTTTAACTCACTAACTGTTTTATTTGCGGCTTCTTCGTTACCTGCATAGTTAATAACTACGTCATAACCGGCTTTTGCTAATTCTATTGCACATGCCTTGCCTATCCCTCTTGAACCGCCTGTTACCAATGCTAATTTTTCACTCATTTTATACCTCTTTTAATTTGTCTATTGTTTCTAATAAAGATTCTTTATCAAATACGTTGTAAGTTGTTATTTCCGAATTTATTTTCCTGTTTAATCCGGCTAAAACAGTACCGTTACCAAATTCTATAAATGTATCCACTCCGTGATTAATCATTTTTTCTATCGATTGATACCATTTTACAGGTGAATATATTTGCGTTGGCATTTTTTCTTTAATGTTTGATGTTGTTATTTCAGCATCAATATTTGTTATAACAGGAATCAAAGCATTATTAACTTCAATATTGTTTACAAATTCAGCAAATTTTTCTCCTGCATTTTTCATGTATTTTGAATGAAATGCACCTGATACAGCTAACGGAATAACTCTTTTTACACCACGTTCCTGCAAAAGTTCGCAAACTTTTTTTACGGCATTATCATCACCTGTTATAACAATTTGTTTAGGTGAATTATAATTTGCAATAGCGACATAGCCATCTACTTCACTTATACAAGAGTTAATTGTATCTTCGTCAGAATTTAATACAGCAGCCATTGAACCGCCTTGTACTTCATTCATTAGCTCTGCGCGTTTTTGTATTAATTTTAAACTGTTTTCTAACGTTGTTACACCTGAAGCATAGTATGCTGCATATTCTCCCAAACTGTGTCCTGCTGTGTATGTCGGAGTAATATTTGTTAATGATTTAAATGTTTCCAATGCTGCTATTGATGTTGTTAAAATTGCAGGTTGAGTGTTTATTGTTTGTTTCAATATTTCATCAGGACCGTTCTTACAAATATTCGTAATATCTTTATTTAACACGTTATTTGCAATATCAAAAACTTGTTTCGATATTGCGTAGTTTTCATATAAATCCATGCCCATGCCAACGGCTTGTGAGCCTTGGCCGGGGAATAAAAAAGCTATTTTTTTCATTATTCACCTAACATTTCTGTGATTTTTTTATTTAAACCTGTTTCAACAGCTTCTTTTGCTACTCGAACAGCATTTTTTATTGCATACGCTTTGCTTCTACCGTGAGAGATTACGGTTATACCTTTAACCCCCAATAGCAGCGAACCGCCATATTCTTCGTAATTGATTCTTGGGTATATTTTCTTAAAAAACATTTGAGCCATTAAACCAACCATACTGCCAAATACAGAAGATTTAAATTGTTCTTTTATAAGTCTGAATAACAATGTCGCTACGCCCTCTGTTACTTTAAGCGTAACATTTCCGACAAATCCATCGCTAACTGCAACATCGCACGTATCAAGCAATAATTTGTTGCCCTCAACGTTACCAATGAAATTAAATTTATCCTTGTTCTTTTCTAACAATTTGTAGGTTTCTTGAGCTAATGTATTACCTTTTGTTTCTTCTGAACCAATGTTCAAAACTCCGACTCTTGGATTTTTTATGCCCAAAAGCTGCTTTGAATACAAACAGCCCATTATAGCGAATTGGTATAACATTTCAGGTGTACATTCACTGTTCGCTCCACCGTCAATTACAACAATAGGTTTTTTTAATGAAGGGATTGTTGCGGCGATAGCAGGACGTATAATACCTGAAATTCTTCCCATACCAAAAAGACTCGCTGCCATAGCGGCACCGGTTGAACCTGCAGCAACAAGTGCATCTGAACTTCCGTCAACAACAGATTTTACGCCAATAACAATAGACGATTTCTTTTTCTTTCTGATTGCCTGACCCGGATGTTCTCCCATTTCGATTATTTCATCAGCATGCGTTATTTTTATATCAAGCTTTGAAATATCAATATGAATTCGTTTTCTTGTACCTTTTTTGCCACAATCCGAAATAAAACCATTTTGTTTTATTTTTTCAAGTTCATGGATTATGTCATCGTGCTTTCCAACCAATTCTATAGGCACATTATATTCATAAGCAGCCCACACTGACCCTGCAATTATTTCATGCGGAGCATAGTCGCCACCCATTGCATCTATTGCTATCCTAGTCATCTTACCTCGATAAATTTAAAGGTTATTCTTCTGTTTTTTCTTCCGCTTTTACTTCAGTCTTTTCTTCAGAAGTTTTTTCTGCTTTTACTTCTTCAACTTTAGCTTCTGCTTTTTTAGTTGTTCTCTTGCGGGTAGCTTTTTTTGTTGTTTCTTTTGCTACTTCTTGTGTTTTTTCTTCTTCTTTATAGTCAGCAGATTTTATACTTACTGCTTTTCCTTTGTAGTATCCGCATTCAGTACATACTGTGTGTGCTAATACTGTTGCGCCGCAATGTGAACATTTTGTTACTGCAGGCTTAATTGCCTTCCAGTGTGAACGTCTTGTTGCTTGTTTTCTTGCGCCTGTTCTTTTCTTTGGTACTGCCATTTTTCTTATACCTTTCTTTAGTCTTTCTTTATTTTTATTTCTTTAAATATATCCATTCTTGGGTCATGCTCAACATATTCTTCGTCTGTTTGAAACTTTCCCCTATTACAATTTATACCACAAACTTTTTTATTTGGTATATTCAATATTACAGATTGATACAATAAATCATAAATATCAATTTCATTACTGCCTTCCAAATCTATAATAAATTGCCCGTCTTTAATTTCTGTTTCCTGCCCATATTCTGATAGCATAGTGTTTTTGGCGTATGTTTCATCTATATCAAAATCTAATTCGTATTCAAATTCATTCAAACATAAATCACATTCTAATGTTAAATTTGCCTTAACATTTCCGATAATCTCAATAAAATCTCCTAAAGTTTTTATCGTCAAATCTGCATAAACAGGTTCTTTTGATGGAATATCCTCAATAACATCTTTGAATTTAACTTTCAAAGTTTTATTCGGACTGTTTTCAATATCATCTATTAAAATTTTATTGATATTGTTCATCTTGTAGGGCAAGTCCTCTTATTTGATTTGAAATTATACATAGTCTTTTGATAGGTCCGTTTGCTTGTTTATCAATTAAAACTGGACCGGTTGATTTCATTGCCTGTTTTAATTCTTCAAAAACAGCTTGAGGATTATCAAAATACAAAACTACCGGATTTAATGTATCTTTTAAAAATACATAAATCCCCGTTCTTATTTTCACTTGTGATTGCTGTGAAAATTGTTGTGCCATTATTTTCTCCTATAATATCTACATTGTTTTCATTGTATTTGCAATTATTTCGTTGAAACTGTCAGCTTTTAGTGATGCACCGCCAACTAACGCTCCGTCAATATCTGATTGGCGCATTTGTTCTTCTATTGTTGCCGGTTTTACTGAACCACCGTATAAAATTCTTATTTCTTCTGCTGCATTAGCACCTGCAACTTCTTTTACTACATTTCTAATCATAGCGATTACTCTATTTGCTTCAACCGAATCACAAGTTTTACCTGTTCCTATTGCCCAAATAGGTTCATATGCAATTACTGATTTTGCAACATCTTCTGATGAAATGCCTTCCAAAGCAGCTTTTATTTGACTTGCAATATGAGAATCAGTAATGCCGGCTTCTCTTTGTTCTAAAGTTTCTCCGCAACATATAATTGGTAATAAACCACCGGCTAAAATTGCTTTTGCTTTTTTATTTATCATTTCATCTGTTTCAGAAAAATATTGTCTTCTTTCTGAATGACCTATTATTACGTAATCACATCCTGCATCTTTTGCCATTTCAACGGAAATTTCGCCTGTATATGCTCCTGATTGCTCCCAATGACAATTTTGACATGCTACTGAAATCTTCTTGCCGTTGCAGCCGCAATCACATTTTACATCTTCTACTGCACAAAGAGATGTAAATACAGGTGCAATTATAACTGTAGGAAGTTCTTTTGCTGTATAATCATTTGTAAATTTCTTTATTCCTTCAAAAAGTTCTTTTGCTTGCTCTTTTAGCAAATTCATTTTCCAATTACCCGCAATAATAGGTTTTCTTGACATCTTATATCTCCTTTTTCTAAGTCTTTACATTACAAGTTTAAACTAAACATACTCTGCGTGCAAGTTATATAAAGTTTTTCTGTAAAATTTTATAATTTGGCATTAATCCCATTTTGTTTTATCCAAAAATAATTTAATTGCTTCTTTAAAATTGGTCGGAACGTCAAGCGATTTTGCTTTACTTTCGTATGATGGCTTTATTCTCTTACCGTTTAGCGCAAATTTCTTATATGAAACTAAGCTTAAAAATATAATAATTGATGATATGCAAACCCAAATTAATGCAAGTAAAAATTTAAGAAGGACACTTGGTAAATGTCTTTTCGACGGTTCTTGTTTGGGAATTATTTTTATATCATCAGAATCGTCAATAATTTCTGCTTTGATTTTATTTTCTTTGTTTATTTTATTGATTTCATCAGGTGTAATTGAACCTGTTACTGCTGCATGAGCAGGTGTATTATCACTATTCGCATTCACATCTGATGAAGATTGATTTTTTGAATCTTGTGTAATTTTTTGTACAGAATTATTTGTATTTATTTTTGAATTTTGTACAGATAATGTTTCAGCAGATATGGTAAGCTGAAACATTATACAAAATAAAATAACTAAAAATATATTTTTTTTATTCAACATTTTCTTCCTTTGTTGTTTTTACTTTAGTTTTAGTCTTTCTTGTTGTTTTTGGCTTTGTTGCTTTTTTTGCTTTTGAAGCACCCCTGTTTGGTCTTCGTGTTTTTTTAGGTTGCTCTTCAACATTTATTTCTGCTTCCGGTTTCGTTTCTGTCGCTAAATCAGTTTTTTGTTCCGGTTTATTCTCAGATAAATTATTTTCTTGTACTTTTTCTGTAATTTGTTCTTCAATTATAGGGATTATTTCATCATCCGCATTTATTAAGATTTCTGCAGTCTTTACTGTTGCGTTTTCTTTTAATTCCTTCTTATTTATACGTTTACTTAATTTAGTTTTCTTGCTTGAATTTCGTTTTTTTGTTTCTTCTTGGGCCGCAACAGAAGGATTTTGTGCAGTCATTTCAATAGCTTGCGGTTGTTCTTGAATCTCTTGAATTTGCGGTTGAACATTATTCTGTTTGTTTTTATTATTTTTCTTAAATCCGCTAATAGGTAATTTCATTTTTGCTGCTTTTGCTCTATATTCACCTTCCGCTGTTGGTGATGCGAATTTAAAATCTTCAATTATATAGCCTTCACCGTGGCAATGCGGACATTTTTTTGCAAAAACTTCTGATATTGCTTGACCTTGTCTATGTCTTGTCATTTCCACCAAACCTAAATCCGATAATTGACCAACTTGAGGTTTTGCCTTATCGTCTTCTATTGCAATTTCCAACTCTTCCATAATTGCCAACTTGTCAACACGAGAAGTCATATCAATAAAGTCTATAATAATCATGCCGCCAATGTTACGTAAACGAAGTTGTCTGGCAATTTCATGTACAGCCTCAATATTTGTTTTTAAAATTGTTTCATCTTGAGTTGCTGAACTTACAAACTTACCTGAGTTTACATCAATTACAGTAAGAGCTTCTGTTTGTTGAATGAACAAATATCCACCTGATGGCATATTTACACGCATATTTAATGCTGCTTTAATTTCTTTATGCACATTTGTTGCTATTAATAACGGTTCATTACCTTTGTATAAGGTAACTTTAATGTTTTTATTCATGTGCCAATTTTGCAATAACGATTGAACTCTGTTTAGAGCAAATGCCGTATCTACAATAATTTCGGTAACATCTTCCGAACAAGCTTCTCTTATAACTCTATATAACAAGTCTTGATCTCTATATAATAAACTTGGCGGAGTTAAAGATTCTGCTGCTGTTACAATATTATTCCATTTTTCTAAAAGAATTTCCAAATCTTCTTGAATATCAGCTTCTGATTGACCTTCAGCTTCAGTTCTTATAATAACACCTACACCTACAGGTTTTAGCAAACTTACAATTGATTTCAATCTTGCTCTTTCTTTTGAAGATTCAATTTTTCTGCTTACGTTAATTCCCGGTTCTGATGGCATCAATACTAAAAATCTGCCCGGAAGGCTTATTTCTGTTGTAACTCTTGGACCTTTATGTCCTGTTGGCTCTTTTACAACCTGTACAACTAATTTTTGATTTGGAGCTAACTTATCTTTTAATGCACCTTTTCCCATAACATCTTGTGCGTGCAAAAAGCCCATTTTATCAACGCCTACATCAACAAAAGCTGCTTCTATACTTGGTAATACATTTTGAACTGTCGCCAAATATACATCGCCCAGTAAAACTTCACCTCTGTTTATGTATAAATCAAGGACTTTATCACCTTCCATTAACGCACCGATATTATCTCGTTCGGCGATTACAATCTTTTTAGAGTCATTTTGTTCTTTTGATGAATAATTTTTTTTGTCTTTCATTTAAAATTCCTTTTCTTTTATAACTCCTCTAAATTTTCGTCAAAAAATCTTATACGCTTAATATCAAAAATCATATCATTTGATATTATTTTCATAATATCATCCGCTCTAACAGCAGGAATATCACTTCCTTGACCGGTTTTTAGGATGATAAATAAATCATTGTCTTCAAATCTGTATGATTGTATTGACGATTTTATATTCGAAGTTTTTAGTAAACCTTTTTTGTTTTTCTTCGTAAGTAAAATTTCTTGTGAAGATAAAACCTGATTACAATTTAACATAAAGTTTTTTAAATTACAATCATCTTTTTTGATAAGTGAAACTTTATACTCTGCCCACTGTGCAGTATGATCAATAGCTTTTTCTCCTGCTTTAAGTTCCCTTATATCAACAATTTCACACCCGCAAGGAAGGTGTTTTGAAAGAATATCTTTAACTTCATTGCAAGTTATATGATTCAATAATTCGATATCTACTAATTCTTGATAGCTTTCCAAGAATAACGGTAAAGCTACACCCATAGAAACTTTTGGTGTTGGATTAAAACCTTGAGTGAACGCTATTTTTAAATCTGAACGAAGGATTGCCTTTAAAAAAGTATTTTGCCAATCAAGGTGAGAAAAATATCTTAAAATTCCAAGTTTTGTAACTTTTAATCTGTATTTAAAAGTTTGAATTGTCGGAGCAGTTCTTGGGTCAACAGGTTTATGCTCAACTTTAACATAATCTCTTGCCTTAAATGGTTTATCCAAAATTTTATGAACTCTTAAATCAGAACAAACTCCGCAATTAACACATTTTTGCTCACACGTAGGTTGAAAATTAAATTCTTCGGGTTGACCAAATGCATTTTTATATTCTTCAATAAACCATTCTTTTCTAACACCAATATCTATAAAATTCCATGGTAATTCATCATTCGTTGAATATTCTTTTTTTGCTAAAGCTTTAATATCTATGCCACATTCTTTGGCTGTTTCATCCCAAACATCCTGTTTAAAATATTCTCCCCAAGCATCAAGATAACAGCCCTTTTGATATAGTTTTTCTATAAAATCACAAAGCGAAGAATCACCCCTTGTTAAAACTGCCTCTATTTGAGAAATTGACGGTTCGTGATAATTAAGTTTTAATCCTTTGATATGCTTTGTTTTTTCTTTCAAATATAAAACATGCTCCATAACTTTATCCAAATCCATTTGCGGACAGAATTGAAACGGAGTAAATGGTTTCGGCACAAATATTGAAAGCGTACATGTAACATCAAGACCATGTTTTAAACCTTTTTCCTGCTTTAAACCTCGACAGCGATAACGGATTGACTCCATTAACTTCGCAAATTCATCCATATCTTCAAGCGTTTCAGTAGGTAAACCAAGAATAAAGTAGAATTTAATTCTGCTCCAACCGTTTTCGTAAAGGGTTAAAACGGCATCCATAATCTGTTCTTGAGAAATATTCTTTTTAATAACATTTCTAAGTCTTTGACTTCCGGCTTCAGGTGCAAGTGTCATTGTGGATTTTCTGACAGATTGAGTAAGTTCGGCAAGTTCTAAACTAAAATGGTCTATACGTTGACTTGGTAAAGATACTCCGACTTTTTTCTTATCAAACTCACAACTTAACTCTTTTATAACCTCTTTAATATTTGAATAATCATTTGAAGACAGCGATAAAAGCGAATATTCATCATAACCTGTATTGTGCACTAACTCTTTTGTAATTTTAATAATTTCTTCGGCAGGTCTTTCTCTGACAGGTAAAGTTACATGTCCCGGTTGACAAAAACGGCACATTCTTCCACAGCCACGTCTTATTTCTACAATAGCTCTATCATGAATTGAAGATGAAAATGCAATCGGATGTTTTTTTAATGCCGTATCATACGTTAACGGCTCAACGCGTTTTTGAACAGTTCCGCCTACAGATGCTGACCAAAAACCTTTTAATTTGCATAATTCATTTATTTTTTCCTGCCTTGATAAATGCTTTGTTTTTTCTAAAACTTGGCACATTTCAACAACAGCCTGCTCACCATCACCAATTACAAATACATCAATAAATTCAGACATCGGTAGAGGATTAAATGTACAAGGACCACCAGCTAAAACAATCGGTTCATTCTCTTTCCTGTCTTTATTTCTAACTGAAATTCCAGACATATCAAGCATTTTTAAAACCGTCGGATATGATAATTCATATTGAAGCGAAAATCCAACAATATCAAAATCACAAATAGGTCGTTTTGATTCAACGCAATACAATTTTTCAGGCACAAAGTCAGGTTCAGGAGCATAGGCTCTGTCTGCCATATAGTTTTCTTGCATATTAACCTGATTATACAAAATTCTCGCACCAAGATTGCTTATACCTATTTCATATTTATCAGGAAAACACATTGCAAAACGAACTTTTGCCGAATCAAAATCCTTGTTCGCAGAAAATATTTCACCGCCTACATATTGGTACGGCTTTGAACAATTATATAATCTCTCGTGGTATTTTTCAAAGAAATTCAACTTAAGCTAGTCCTTCCGGAAAATATTTATCAATTTCTATTATGGTTCCATTTGTTTTGTTATTAAATTTTCCTATAAATTTAATAAGTTCCTCACTTTTAACATCATAATTATATATCCAAACTTCACCATTTATTTCTCGCATTACACATACAATGTAATGACATTTTTGTGCATACTTTTTCAAGTGGTCTGCGTTAAATTTTTTATTATTCTTATCCTTGTTTATTTTTACATAATGAAATTTTTCAAAAAAGTTAATTTGTTCTAACTCCTCTTCTGTTAATTCAGAATGCTTTTTAGAAAACAAATTTATAACTTTATCATCATTATGCATAATATCCTCTTTCACCTTTATAATTAAATAATACAAAAAATAGGAATATATGTAAAATATGTAAAGTTTTATTTTGTCGTATTTTTAAATTCTAAAATCTGAAATCTCTTTCGCCGTTTTCGATTTTTTTCATATATTCTGAAACTTGCTGTTTTACGTTTTCGTTTTCAAGAGAAGATATTTCTTCTTTTATCAATTTTTCCCCGACTGCTTTAGTTTCAGGTTTTGCATAATCTTCTAAATATTCTTTTAATGTAATAATTGCGTTTGGCTGGCAGAAATTTTGTATTTGTTTTGATTTACAAATATCCATAAACCTTTCGCCTGTTCTGCCTTCTCTATAACATGCCGTACAAAAACTTGGCAAATATCCTATTTCGATAAGCCATTTCATAACTTCGTCCAAATTTCTTGTGTCGGTTACATCAAATTGAGAAGAATCTTCTTCTGTATAATCGCTTTCATCATATCCGCCAACAGATGTTTTGGAACCGCCTGATATTTGTGAAATTCCAAGATGTAAAACTTTTTCCCGAACTTCCTTTGATTCTCTTGTTGAAACTATCATTCCTGTGTATGGAACAGCAATCCTTATACAAGCAACAATTTTACAGAAAGTTTCATCATCTATACCGTTTTCAAATGTACTTGGGTCGATGTCGTCGGCTCTTCTGATTCTCGGAACACTTATTGTATGCGGGCCGACACCGTGTACAGCTTCTAAATGTTCAGCATGCATTAACTGTGCTGCAAATTCGTATTTGTAAGTTGAAAGTCCGTATAAAACGCCCAATCCTACATCATCAATCCCGCCTTCCATGGCTCTATCCATAGCTTCTGTGTGATATGCATAATTGTGTTTTGGTCCGGTCGGGTGAAGTTTTTCATAACGTTCTTTATTGTATGTTTCCTGGAAAAGTATATATGTTCCAATGCCTGCTTCTTTTAACTTACGGTAATTTTCTACCGTTGTTGCAGCAATATTAACGTTTGCACGACGTATTGCACCATTTTTGTGCTTTACACCGTATATTGTTTTTAAACTTTCTAAAATATATTCAATAGGGTTATTAACCGGATCTTCACCTGTTTCTATTGCTAATCGTTTATGACCCATATTTTGAAGTGCGATAACTTCTCTTTTAATTTCTTCCTGAGTCATTTTTTTGCGTGGAATATGAGTGTTCTTTGCATGGTATGGGCAATATACACAACCGTTTACACAATAATTTGATAAATATAGTGGTGCAAATAACACTATTCTGTTTCCGTAAAAATCTTTTTTTATTTGTTCTGCAAGTTTATAAATCTCTTGATTTTTTTCTTTTATTTCACAAGCTAAAAGAACGCTTGCTTCTCTGTGTGAAAGACCTTTTCTCTCTTTTGCTTTTGCTAAAATCTCATCAATTAACTTGATGTTATTTTTATTTTCTTCTGCATATTCTAAAGTGTCTAAAACTTCCTGATGGTCAATAAATTCATCAGCTTTTAATGAATTCTTATTATACATTATTTTTCCTACCTTCTAATTACATTTTAACTCAAAAAAAGATTTTAATCGTTTTCAATATGCAGATATTTTTGTAAAATAAGTTTTCTTAGGGCTCTTGAATAAGGTGCTTTGGGTTCTATCGCAAGAACTTTATCCAAAGATACTATTGCACTTTCATACAATCCGAGTTTCTTTTTTACTACTGCTGAATAATAATGGGCATCTATAAATTTTTCATCAAGTTTTGTGGCTTGAGTTAAATCTTTTAGTGCTTCTTTTAATTCATCGTCGGTAGGTTCTTCAAATGCCAAAATTGTTTGTGCTCTGTTGTAATAAGCATCTATCATATTTTTATCATTATCTATGGCGTAAGAATAATTTTCATAAGCTGCTCTTAATTGGTTTAAATTATGGTAAATAATTGCTTTTGAAAAATATGCCAAGGCGCTTTTTGAATTAAGTTCAATTGCTTTTTCGATATTACCTAAAGCTTCTTCAAAATTTCCCTGATTTGTTTCTTCAATTCCTAAATCTAAATAAAATTTATAATCTTTTTCTGTCATTGTAACCTCTTTGATTTAATAATAAATAAAATTAACGTATTTTTCAACTAAGAGTAAGAATAAAATTTTATTATATAATAATAAAAAAGAGGTAAATATGGCCGGAATTTTAAATATTCAAATTAAATCCATAATGGGTGATAAACAAACAAATTTAAGAAAAATAGAACATTATATAAAGTTTAATAAAGAAAAGAAACTTGATTTAGTCGTAATGCCGGAGTTTTTTTCAACAAATATCGATTATGAAAAAGCGCCTGAAGATGAAAACGGCGGGGATACAATAAAATTTATTCAAAAACTTGCAAAGGAATATAATACAAATATAATAGCGGGTTCTGTTGTAAGAAAAATAGAGGGAAAACTTTATAATACAACTTTTGCCATTAACAGAATGGGTGAAATTATTGAAAAATATGATAAAGTTCACTTGTTTAATTATATGGGCGGAAGTGAAGGTAAAAGAATTACTGCCGGAAATGAAATAAAAATTGCGCATTTTGATTTTGCAAAAGTCGGTATGGTGATTTGTTATGATATGCGTTACCCTACGTATATAAATAAAATAGTACGTCAATGTGCGCAAATTATTGTTATGCCGACAGCTTGGATTGTTCCAAACGAAGTTTATAATAGCAAACTTGACCTTCAATATGCACAAAATATGTTTGTTTCAATGTGTAGAACTCGTGCGTATGACAATATGGTTTATTTTGTGGTAAGTGATTTAACAAAATCTTGCGGTAGCGAAAAATCTTGTATCGGGTGTTCTGCAATAATCTCTCCGACTGCGGAAGTTCTGGCAAATGCTGTGGACAAGGAATGTGCAATTTATGCTGATGTTGATATTAATGTTGTAAAATACTTAAAATCGATTTACCCGATTGCCGATATTGATTAAAAACTCATTATTTTTGAAAAAAAGTGTTTTTTGATTGCATTTATAAATTATAAGGGGTATAATTGATGCTGTTGATTTATATATGTACATTAGCTTTATCAAAGAAGGAATAATATGAAAAAATTATTTTATTATGAGGAAGATAAGATTAATAATAAAAAGCATAAAGTTTTAAATTTGTTTGGAGTAAAGTTAATAAGAGATATTAAAAGTATTGGCGGTAAAAGCAATAAAGTTTGTATAAAAACTAATAACGGTCAAAAATTTTTAAGTAAAAATGAAATTAAAAAATTAAACATAATTATTAATGTTTCAGGTTCAGATAATATCATTGAGTTAGATGAGAGTGTATTAGTTAACGCAAGACATTTTAAAATCTATATAAGAGGTAATAAAAATAAAATTAAAATAAATCATGTTGATTCAATTCAAGGTGGTATAGACGTTTCAGGAAATCAACATTTAATTGATATAGAAAATGCCGGTACATTAAATATAAGTATTGTTATGGGTACTACAGGTTATCATGAAAATTGTTATTTAAAAATTGGTAAGAATGTTACTTGTATTGGTTTATCAGCATTCTTGTATCAAAGTAATACTTCTATTGAAATAGGTAAAGATTGTCTGTTCGCAGATGATACTATTTTACAAAGTAGTGACGGACATGAAATTTTGGATTATGAAACAGGTGAACTTTTAAATAATAAACCGTATAAAATTGAAATTGGAAATCACGTTTGGATAGGGCGTAGAGCAAGTATTTTAAAAGGTGCAAAAATTCCATCCAATTCAATTATTGGCTACAATTCAGTTGTAACCGGTAGTTTTGATGAAGAACATACCGTTATTGCAGGTATTCCGGCTAAGATTATTAAAAGGGGTGTTGATTGGAATAGTAACACCGTATTTTAGTTGAAATTTTTGATAGAAAAGTTATTATTTACTTCGTTTGGAATAAAAGAATTAAAAACGTTTTTTAATTCGTAAAAATAACCTTCATCCAACAGCTCATAAAAACGTTTGTATGCTTTTGGAGCATTTTCTGCAACAAAATTATTGTTTAGATATAGCGCTTCTATGAATCTTGCAAATAATTCTGTCGGTTTGTTGTAGTATTTGTTCATCTTTGAAATTCGATTCGAAATCCTTTTTTGTTTTCTTTGCAACGATTTTAATTTTAAATAATAAACAAATTCTTGTTTTAACCTTGGAAAATCTTGTTCAATTGTATTTATAGAAATTATTTTTTCTTTACCAAAAATAAACCATGGCATTATTTTTACTCGGTCATATTTTAAAAGATATTTGATTTTTGTTCCTCGAATCGCTCTGTCAAATTCTTTAAATTTTTTTGAACGTTGAAATTTCGGATATTCTTTTTTTATTAATTCGTCTAAATTTTTTATCTCTGATTTTACCATTTCTTTATGCTCAAGTAATTTTTTACATTTTGAACTTTCATCAACAAAATTCGTAATTCTAATTAATTCATCTTCAAATGATTCACATGAATTGAATAGAACTTTTAATGAACCACCGGTCTTTGAAACATTTTTTTCTATTTTTGAATGAATATAATGCGAAAATTCATGCAATAGTGTCGGAATAATTTTATGTTCGGGAATATTCTTTGATATGTCAATTCTGCCATTTAAGAAAAAACCCAAATGACCCCTTGCTTTTGTTGTTGTATGAACATCTAAACCTAATGTTTTAAAGTATTTTATTAAGTTATTTTTTGTTATCATAAATTATTCTAATGTTTCGTGTTTTAACCAACCTAAATAATCTTTTGAAGATGTTACTATCGGTAATGCAATGATTTCCGGAATATTATATGAATGCAACGCTTTTATAACTGCTTCAATTTTATCAAATAATTCAGGACGTGTTTTTATAATTAATAACAATTCATTTTCAGAACACATTTCATTATTAAATGAAAATACCGAATTAACCTTATCAACAGTGCTTACGCATGCTGCTAAATGCTCTGAAACTAATGCATTTGATATTTTTTTCGCTTCTGATTTATCCGGAACTGTACAAAATATTACAATAGCTTCCATATTATTCCTCATCTACATATGATGTTAATTTCTCAATACTTCTGTTCAATCTTGTAAGTTGTTTTTCTATGTCATTAAGTTTCTTAGACATAACAGATGTATCTGTATCATTTGTTATAGAAATTAATTCATCTAATTTATCTTCTAAATTTTCAATTCTTTGTTGCTGTTTAGCAAATCTTGTTTCTAATTCATCAAGAACTGATTCATTAGACGGCATTGATTTTTTTAGCTTATTTAACGTTTCTGATACATCATTTAATTTTTCGTCTGCACCGTTTGACCACATTGTCAATTTAGAAATTGATTCAAATGTATTATTTTGTTGTTTTATGTTTTCATTGACAGTATTATTTAACTTATCTAATGTTTCCGTCATTTCTGAGTAATCTAATTTCTTTAAGCCTTCGTATAAATCTGAAATGGTATCTCTGAAAGATTGCATTGATAGATTTAGTGCATTTGCAGATTCGTCAGATGCAAGCAAAAGTTTATTAGTTCTCGAACTTATACTTACAACATCAGACATCATTCTTTCTACGTCAATTTTTATTTTGAATATATCATCTTGGCTTATGTTAAACTTCATACTGTCAACTTGTTGAACAATTTCATTAACATAATCTGCAATTTCCTTTAAAGAGTTTGTTTCAACAACTTTTTTAACATCATTTAATGCTACTCTTAAATGTGCAATATCCGATTCTACATCTTGCATTGAATATACATAATTACCATCATCCTCTTCCGAACCGGTTCTTAATTTATTTAGCTGCTGTTTGATGAATTCCATTTGATTATCTAATGATAACGGAACACTATCAACTTTTTCTAAAATAGTCTGAACATTTTTTAATGTTTCTTCGTTGTTATTATGATTTGAATCTTTTAAATTTTGTATTAAATCTTTAACGCTATTGAGTTCTTCTTTGTATTTATCAGATTCAAGTGATTGCATAGAATCAATAGCATGCTTTATAGTTGCTATTCCTTGATTTATTGTTTCGTGATTTATGTTTTCTTGATTATGATTGTTCGATATAATTTCAAGAATATTTTGTGATTTTTCTTCTACAAAATCTTTTATATCTTCGCTTTCTACTGTGAATGAAACTTGTTCAAATAAACTTAAAACATGCTTCATTATTGCAGATTTTACCGTATTAATTTCAATTTTAATTTCATCTTTTACTTTTTCTAAATTTGAAGAATCGTTTGTTAGTGTATCAAACTTTTGACTTAATTTAAACATTGAGTTATTAATTTCGTCTTTTAACTTATCAAATTTAGATGAGTCATCAGACGTAAAGTCAAATTTTTGGTTCAATTCGGCTATTGAGTAATTAATATCTTCTTTAAAATTGTTAAAAGCAGATGTGCTGTCAGAAATAATATCCAACTTTTGATTTAATTCAATTATTGAATCATTTATATCTTCTTTCAAATTTTCAAAATCAGATGTATTCTCATAAATAGTATCCAATTTTAGATTTAATTCATTGATAGTACTATTAATATCGCATTTTAAACCATCAATATTAGAATTGTCATTTGTAGTACTATTTAATTTTTGCTCTATTTGTGAAATCAAATTTCTTATTTCATCTTTAAAATCATCAAATTTAGAAGAATCATTTAATCTATTATCAAGGTTTTGACCTAATTCCGATATCTTGTCTATTATTTCAAATCTTTCGTTATCAAAATTTTCAGATTTATTGTTAATTTCATCATATTTTTTATCAATATTGCTTGTAATTGTACTGATTTCTGCTTGAAGTGATTTGTAATTTGAATAATCATCAGCAAACATGCTGAATCTGCTGTTTAAATCTAACAAAAAGTTTTTTAAATCTTCTTGCAAATTAAGCATAGAGGAAAGTTTAGGAATTTGTTGCAAATCATTTAAACAATCCAAATTATTTAATTTATCTAATAAATTTAATTTATCCAACAAATTCAATTTATTTAGCGCATTCAATTTATCAACGCTTATAATTTCAGATAATTTATTTAAGTTTTCAATACCTTTTAATTTGTTTAAATCCTCTAATGTCGCTAAAACTTCTAATATGTTAATTGCATTAAAGAATTTCTTTTGATCGGCAACTGTGTTTCGTATTTCTTCCAATGATTTATCAATACTGGATTTGTAATCTTCCGTTGTACAAATTAAATCCATTTTTTGATTCATTATTTTTATTGTATCTGCAATATTTGTATCAATATTCATATTATTGATAGATTCTTTTACAGAATTTATTTCATCAAAAAGTTGACATTTATATTCATTTAACTTGTCTTGTAATTCCGAATTGAACTCATTTTGTCCGGACATTGCAGGTTTTTCTTCTGTTGCTACTTGAAATGAAGATAGCATTTTAGAAATTTCTGATTTGAAATTTTCAAAGGTTTCTTTTAATGTGTTTTCAGAAAAATTATTTGAAGTATTTTGATTAATTCTATCTGAAATATCTTTTAGACACCCGGATAATTCGTTTAATCTCGCATTAAACCCCAATATTGCGTTTTTATCTTCTTCTGTAATATTTTCTGATTTTAAATCAAAATTTGTGCTGTTTGCAATATTTGAATTTAAAAATTCATCTTGCATTGCAGTAACTTTGCTAAACAATTCGTTCAACTGATTTTTTACAAAATCAATTTGATTTTTAGTATCAGAAACATCAGATAAAATATTTTCCTGAGTTACGCATACATTATCTAATTTCGGTACAACAACTCCATCTATATGGTGATGTATATTTTCGAATCGCTCTGCAAATATATTTTTTACACTTTCAATCTTTTCATTCAACAAATTGTTAATATTCAAGTTTGAATTGTTATTTTCATTAGCTTGATTTTGCGAAATTGAGCTTAAACTATTATATTCAGATTTTATTTCATTAATAGAATCGGTAAGAAAATCTTGAACAGATTTTTCAACTGATAAAATTTTATTTTCCAAGGATTCAAATTTAGAAAAAATTTGGTTAGAATCCTGATTTGTTGTTTTTTCTGTTGATATTCCTAAAGAAAGATTTTTAATTTCATTATGATATACGCTCAACTGTTCTTTAATTTGTTCTGCATAAGTTTGAAAATTAGTATTTGCAAAATCTTCTATTGTTGATTTTACGGATTCTAAATCTTGTTTAAAATTATTGACAGTATTATTTACGTTTAATGCAATATCCGTAGAAACAGAGCTTAATTGCTTTTGAATATCTTCAAGGCTGTTTTCAAATTTTGTCAATGTTTCGTTGTTTATATTTGTACCATCATCTTTAAATCCGTTTTCTAAAACGTTATTTGAGGATAAATTAGTTTTTAATTCGGATATAACAACTAAAATATCTTGTAGCGAGTTTTGAAATTCATTAAAGTTGGATTTTAAATTATCAACATCTTGAGGATTTTTAGACATAACGTCGAATTTTGAGGTCATGTCTTCAAATTTAGTTACAAGCATATTGCAACCTTGATTGAATTTTTCATCTTTTGATTTAATCAGATCTGAAAAATCAGTAATAGATTTGTCGAATTGAGCTTTTAAAGAATTAAATTCAAACGCGAAATTATTCATTTTTATATCAACAGATTCGCAATCATCTTTAATTTCAGCCATATAATCCAATAAATCTTTTTTTACAGAGTGCAGTGCAACGTCATAATCACCGGCTGTTCTTCCTAATAAGGCTTCTGTATCTGCTAACTTATTCATTAAATTTTCATTATTATCTAAAACTGATTCCAAATTGGATATAACATTATCAAGTTGATTAATTTGATCGTTTAATTTTCCTTCCAACGGAGTTAGTGATTTTGATACATCATTTTGCAAATTGTCAATTTTATTCGAAATTGCAGTAATATCTTTTGAACAAGAATCAAGTACAATTTTGTTATTTGCAATAGCAAAAGCAGAATCTTGTTTTATTGTTTCAGGCAAGGACGATACAATTTCTTTAACTTTGTCAGATATTTCAAAAACTGTATTTAATTTTTCCACTAAAACATCTGCATTCTTGTCTATTGAAAAATTCACCGATGCGCGTAATTGCTCAATATTTTGGATAACAATATTTAATTCATCTTTTACCGGTTCCAATCCTGCATTTGTTAATACTTCTGCAAATTTTGATTTTATGTCGGAAGTTGATGATTCAACCAAATCTTTTAATGAATTATATGAATTTGTTAAATCCAAATCTTTAATTAATTTTGTTAAATTTCCGAATTCTGAATTGGTTGAAAGTAAATCTCCGCGCATTACGTTTGTAGATTCGATTACATTGTTTACAAGGTTGGAAAGTTCAGTTTTAAATATTGCAAAATCTTCTTCAGTGATGATTTTTGTAACGATGACAGAGAGTCTGTCTAATTGTAGCAACAATGATTTTTGACTTTGTTCATTTGTATCCGTAACAGTTGATTTCAATGTGTTAATAAGTTCAATGGCATTTTCAATTTTAACTACAAGTCCGTCAAAATCACTTTGACCTGCCAAAGATTTAATATTAGCGTTAATTTTTGTATTTTGACTTATAACTTCATCTAAAGTTTCTGATAATTTATTTTGCTTTTGGTCAACAATTTGAAGTGCTGTCAGCATGGAATCTGATGTATCTTTTACATCGGATAATTTTGTTGTCATTAAAGAAATAGCATCTGTTGAATCTAATTTTGATATGTATTCCGACGTTTTTTCAAAATTGTTGTTGATATTTAAAATTATACTTTCAAAACCATTGTTAAATCTGTCTATATCATTTTTTACGGAGTTTATAGCTTTTATAATGTCATGCTTACCTGCATCATCATTCTTTATAGCTTCTAATTTTGAAGTAATATCACTTAAAACATCACCTTGTGCGATTGCTTGTTTCGAAAAAATAGATATATTTGTTGTTAAAATATCAAATAATTCTTTGATTTGAGGGACAGTTGCCAAATCTTCATTTGATTTGATAATTTCGTGTACAGACGATTCAAGTTCAACGAATTTGTTTGTTATATATGAATATCTGTCAGATAAATTTTGTGATACATCTGATAGTATATTCTCGATATTTTTGCTTCCTGTTATTTTTTCAATGCTTTCTAATTTCAAACTTAAATTGTTTAAAATTCTGCTTGTATCGCCAATGTTTACTGAGTTTTGTGTTTTAATAGTATTTAAAGATTCTGATAATTCAGAAAGCCTTTCGTTAATTCTATCAAAATTTAATTCATCAACCATTCCCTATATTCCCCATTTCGTAAGAAATTCTGTCCGTTATAAAAACTGTTTGAACAGTAATCACAATTTTTACATAATACAATATTTGTTATTATATCATAAAATAAAAATTGGAATCTATTTGTTAAGTAAATAAAAGTTTTTTAATATATATGTAGAAAAGGCAAAGAATATCTTGCAAAAAATTTTTGATGTAGTAGTATGAACTTACACTGTAAATCGAAAGTATTGGCGTTGGTATGCCATGCTTTACGTAAGTGAAGGGGTTATACCTCTTATTTTAAAGAGTAAAAAGGAGAAACAAAAAATGCCAAAAATGAAAACACACAAGTCCGGTGCAAAACGTTACAAAGTAACAGGCACAGGCAAGATTACCCGCAGAAAAGCAGGTATTGGCCACTTACTAGCAAACAAATCTTCAAGCAGAAAAAGAAAGTTGTTTAAAACAACTGAAATAGCTGCTTCACAAGTAGATTTAGTTTCAAAAGAGTTACCATACAAGAAGTATTCAAGATAGGAGTGGACAATGAGAATTAAACGCGGTAATGTATGTCGCAATAGACATAAGAAAATTTTAAAATTAGCTAAAGGTTTTAAAGGTGCAAGAAGCAGAATATTTAAAGTTGCAAATTGCGCTGTAATGAAAGCATTAAAATATGCTTACAGAGATAGAAGAACTACAAAACGTAACATGAGAAGATTATGGATTATAAGAATAAATGCTGCTGTTAGAGAAAACGGCATGAATTATTCAAGATTCGTAAATGCCTGTAAAAAGGCTAATATCTTAGTAAACAGAAAAATGCTTGCAGATTTAGCGGTAAACGATAAAGAAGCTTTCCAAGTTGTATTAGAAACTGCAAAAGCAGCTTTATAAGAACTATTAATTAACAAAAAACAGCGGAGTATGCATATTTACTCCGCTGTTTTTTGTTAGCAAGAAATTCTGAATTTAGAGTTTCTTTGAAAAAATGAACTATATCACTAGTTCTGGAAATTATGCAGGTTGCATAATAAAAACTGGAAACATGGATTATTTAAAAGCAAATAGTGATGGCAGATGTAAAAATGACACATCAAAAGTTTTAGGCTATGGCGAGGGCAAAGTCCAAAGCTGTAAGTAGTTTATGAACTAACACATGCACTTGACAAAATTGGATACATCATAAATAATATAATTACAGGGTGAGCCTTGGAAAGCGGCAACAATCCAAAGCCCTCTTAGTACCCTGTGATTTTAGATTTTTAATGCTATTGCTACAATCGCTATTGTAAGTAGTAGCATTATTATTATTTTGTTAATCACTTTTATCACCTCCTTTCAACTGCCATTTTCTTAGTTAGCGGATTTTCGGTAGGGTGTAACGAGGCGAAACCCGTCTGATATCGGTCGGACGTTTTACCTCTCACAAAACGATATTGAATCGTTTTGTTCGGCAGAGTACCGATATTCCAAATAATCCAAGACAAATGTGTGTGCAGTTGAGGACAGGACGGGAAATAATTTCCCCTGAAAGTTTAAATTTGTACTGTACTTAAGTTTGTATACGATTTTTGGGATGAAAGCAAGAATTTATTCAATTTTTCATCCAATCTTGTTGAAAATCTTTGATTAATTTCCTTTATAAAGAAACATGGACTTGTAACGTTTATTTCAATAATCATTTCGTCTATAACGTCCAATCCTGCCATTAAAATTCCCATTTCTTTTAACTTTTTAGCAACTTGAGTAAATTTGATTTTTTCACTTTCGGTAAGAATTGCTTTTTTCAAATATTCATCACTATGTGTATTAAATTTGAAATCATCGTTTGTTGGAATTTTTAAAACACATTCATCTAACACTTCTCCGTCAAGTATTATAACTCTTTTATCACCGAATTGAGCGTTTTGAATGTATTTTTGAACCATGCAAAGACTCGTAAAATTGTTTGTAACTGTTTTTATTATGCTTAAAGTGTTTTTATCACCTTTTTTTAAATACATAACTCCTGCACCAAAACAGTTGTTTAACGGCTTTAATATAATTTCTTCGTGCAAGTTTAAAAATTCTTCTATTTCTTCTTTTGAGGCACTTACAATATTTTCAGGCATGAATTCTCTGAAATAATTTGCGTGTAATTTTTCATTAAAATTCCTGATAGCAGTTGTATCATTGATTATTTGAACTTTGTTTCTGTCAACAAAATCAAAAATATAAGTTGCATTTATATAATTGCTGTCAACAGGCGGATCAGGTCTGAAAAATATTTTTTCAAAATCATCTAAACAATTTTCAATTTCTTCTTTTTCATAAAAAATCTCATTGTCTTTTTCATAAGTTTTAAAACATTTTGTATAACCTTTGCCTTGTTTTAAAGACAGTTTGTCTATTGTTGTAATAAAAGTTTGAATATTATTGTCTAACAGACCTTTTATAATCCAAAAGTTTGTTACAAGTTGATTGAATTCAAAATATTTTAATTCTAATTTGTCTAAAACAATAAGCATACTACGCATAAATTTTACCTCACTGTGCCGAATATTAACATGAATATAACATTTATTATATAGTAAATACGTCTAAATAATGATATATTACCAAAATGACTTATTACACCATTTTACAATATTTTAAGCAGTACCACTCGTTGCCGTTTTTGCCCCAAGGTAATCCGTCAGTTGTACATGTAGCCCAAACTTTTAGAATTTCACCTTTTTTAGCAACTCTAATAATAGGATTACTTACGCCGGCTGCTGTTCTTATATTCAAATCACAAATGGTTTTAACATCATAAGGTAATTTTTTTGCATCATTTGTAGTATTATTTTGAGGCACAGCAGTTGTTACAGATTTGAAAAACAATTCTCTTTCTGCTTTTCTTCTTGCAACCAAACCCTCTAAAACTTTTCCGTTTGCTTTATTATAAAGTAATAGAGCTTCTCCGATTTGTTTAATATTTCTATTTCTGACAAGGGTTTGCAAAGAGCCTTTTCCGCAATTATAAGTAAAACAAACTAAAGCATCGAATTGATTTTGTGCCAGTGGCAATTTGGTAGCATTTACATAATTTTCATACACAATCAAATCATTTTTTAATAATTCTTCAGCCTTTTCTTGCGTAATTCTTTGACCTTGCCTTACACCTGCGGTATGACCGTAACCGATTGTCCAAACTCCTGCCGGACACTTGTATGCGTTTAATCTTACTCCTTCAAATTTTTTAATTAAGTTGATACCATTTTGTGATGTCTTCATTATTTAATTTTTCCTTTCTTCTAAACTACCCAAAAAATTTTTTACAACCATTCTCTCTTTATTCAAATTTTAATAAACAGATTATATCATATTTTAATGAATTTTAAAACATATTAATAAAAAATAAGCAAAAGGTAATCCGCTTAAATACGAATTACCTCTAATTTGCAACTTTTAAAAATCTTACGCAGAAAAAGTATTATATGTTCTCTTGATAGCTTCTCGCATTTGTTCTTTCAGAGTTAAATCACTTTGTTTCGTATCATTGTTTCCTTATTTTGTTGAAGTTTCATCTTCAATTTGCTTTTCATCATTATGATATTTATTTGTTGATATTGTATATCCATCATTTTTTAGTGATTCATAACTTATGGAACTATTTTCTTTCATTTTTAGTTCTTCTAAATTCAATGGTTTCATATCCATTTGCATTTGTAATTGTTCCATTCTTGCTTGTGCCATTTTTTGTCTAAGTTGAATTTGTTGTTGTCGAAGTTGTTGTTGTTCCTCTATTCTTTGTTGCATTGCTTCACGTCTTAATTGTATCATTCTCATTCTCATTGCAGCAACAGTATCGGGCATATTTGATTTACTATCCTGCGCTGTTTGTCGTTCATTTAATTCATTGTATTCCTTTTTCATTTGTTCAACATTGTCATCTGCTGAGCTTGAATCTGTTTCTAATCTATTTAATATTTCAATTTCATTATCACCATTAAGAACTGCCCTTCCGCTTATAAGGTCATTTAATAAATTTTCAGAAAATTCTAATGATTTACCTATTATATCGCCGGAATTATCACCTTTAATTTCAATGCCAAACATTTCTTTCATAGATGGCATTTTGCTATCCAAACTGTATTTTTTGGCGTCTGATTTTACTTGAGTATTGTTGCTATCAGATTTTTGTAAAGAAGTGGCATCTTTCTTTTCATCTGTTTTTTCAAATTTAGCTTTTTTTGCCATTGCTTTAAATTTTGAAAACGAAAAATTATTAATATTATTCATACTCATGGATACCATCCTCTCTAATCATCACGTAAATTTTTTATATACGCTGATACTATTTTTAAATTTAGAATCTCTCTTTTCTAAAATACGTGCTTATCCATAACTATATAAAAACATTTTTAAACTTAAAATTGCGTATTTTTTACAAAAATTTTACATTTCTTTATTATTATTTATTAAATTTTTAAAGAATTTAAGTTTAGTAAATATAAATGTTTTTAATATTCACAAATGGTTTAGTTTGTCTTATTATTAAATTAAAAAGAAAGAGGATAGTTATGGCAAAAAAAAGAATTGGTATTGATGTTGGCGGTACAAACGTAAAAGTAGCATTGGTTAGTGATTCCGGTGATATTATATACTCAAATTCAGTTCCGACAGGCTCTGAAATGGGATTTGATTACACTATTAATAATATTAAAGAAGCTATTAGAACGTTACTTGATGAAACAAAACTTAAAAACAATGATATTGAAGCAATCGGTTTTGGTTTTCCGGGACAAGTTGATAACAAAACAGGTCTGGTAAAATGTTTACCAAATATTCCAGGGTGGGATAATGTTCCTATTGCTGAAATTATTGAAAAAGAATTTGGTATTACAACAAAAATTGATAATGATGTTAGATGTGCAGCATTAGGTGAACTTAAATACGGTGCAGGAAAAGGCTGCGAAAATCTTATTTGTATTACAGTCGGTACCGGTATAGGTTCAGGAATTATTTTAAACGGTAAATTAGTTCGTGGTGCTAGCAATTCAGCAGGTGAAATAGGACATATTAAATTATTCTATAACGATAAAAAACTTTGCGGTTGCGGCGATTACGGATGTTTAGAAACTTATGTTTCAGGCCCTGCAATTGTAGAAATGGCTAAAGATTACATTAGAGGTGGCAAATCTACTAAATATAGAGAAATGGCTAAAGATGGCGAAATTACTCCATATATCGTTGCTCAAGCAGCTATGCAAGGTGATGTTGTTGCAAAACAAATTTTCAATATTATGGGTGAATACTTGGGAACAGGACTTGCAAGTGTTGTAAACCTTTTAAATCCTGAAAAAATTATTGTCGGCGGCGGTGTTGCAAATTGTGGCGATTTATTATTGGCACCATTAAGAGAAACTTTAAACAAGCGCGCAATGCCTTTATCTGCAAGTGCAGTAGAAGTTGTTCCGGCTCAATTAGCAAATACTGCAGGCGTTATCGGTTCAAGTTTGTTAATTGAGTCTTAATATGGCAGTATATTTCTTTTACGGTGATGAAGATTATAATATAGAACAGGCTGTTGATAATTTAAAATCAGGGCTTGATGAGAATTTTGCAGCAATGAATCTCAAAATTTTAAAAAATCCAAGTTTTCCTGATTTAATTGCGGCTGTTCGTTCTCAGACTATGATGTTTGGGAAAATGCTTACAATTATTAAATGTGAAGGATATTTTTTACAATCCGGTAAAGATAATGAAAGCAGTGAAGACGGCTCAAAATTTAGCGATTCACAGTGTAAAGAATTATCCGAAGCTCTGGATAATAACGTTGAAAGTTCCGATATTGCATTTGTTGCTTGTTTTCCAAGAAATGGGAAAAAAATTGATGCAAGAAAAAAATTGTTTAAGATTCTTTCAAAATACAATTCACAAGAATTTCCAACATTTAAAATGAATTATCACGGCAAACAAGACCTTGCAAATTGGATTAAAAAACAAGCAAAATCAAAAGGCTTGACTTTACAGCAAGATGTAATCAATAACTTAATTGAACAAGTTAGGAATAACTTGAGAGAATTGGATATGGAGTTAGAAAAATTAAAATTAATTGCATATCCAAAGAAAAACATAACTTTTGATATGGTAAAAGATATTTGCATTACAAACGAAGATATTTTTGACTTTGCAGAATTTCTTATGTCCAAAAATTATGATGGAGCATTGGCTGAATATAGATTATTGCTTGATAAAAAGCATCCTTTAGAAATTTTATCAACTTTACAAACAACAATCAGAAAAAGAATTTTACTTAAATTGAATACAGATAAATCGGTTGATGAAATTGCCAAAATTACCGGCATGTCAACAGCACAAGTTAATGCAATTTTAATAAATACCAAAAATCAAACATTGAAGCATTTAGTTCATTTAAAAGAGAATCTTACAAATGCTGAGTATAAAATTAAATCAGGGTTAGCAGCCGACAGTGAAGGAGAATTACAAAATGCATTTCTTAGATAAGTATCCGTTTTTGATTAATTATTTTGAAAACGGTATTAAAAATCCAAATAAAAATATTTCACACAGTATATTATTTTATGGTAGTGATATTCAAGCTCAATATGATTTAGCAATTTATATTGCAAGATTATTAAATTGCAAAAAAGATAAAAATTATGATTGTGATTGTCTTGATTGCAACTGGATTAGAAATGGTGAGCACCCTGCTGTTTTAACATATTCAAGATTAGATAACAAACCTGATGATGATTCATCTAAAACTGTTATTTCCGTAAAACAAGCTCAACAAATCAAACAATCATTATTGATTTCATCTGAATTTCACAGAGTATTTATTTTTTGTGATAGAGATTCTAATGATAATATTTTAGGTTTGAATCCATTAAATTTTCAGGAAGAAACAGCTAATGCACTTTTAAAAACCATTGAAGAACCACCTGAAAGAACAACATTTTTCTTTTTAACAAAATCAAAAGAAGACGTTATATCAACTATAATATCTCGTTCTCAGTGCTTTTTTGTTCCTGCTTTTGAAAAAGAAAGTGATTCTTGGGAAAATATTAAAGGTGTTTTTGAAAATTATTTTGAGTTTGACAGACAAGATGCTTTTAATGTTGCAGAAAATCTAAACAACATTTCTGAAAATAGTTTAACAACTTTAGCACAAATGCAAAATTATATTTTGAGTTTGTTGAAAATAAATTTCGCAAACAAGCAAATTTCAGTCAGATTAATGCATGATTTCAAGTCGATTGAATTAGCAAAGAAACAAATTGTTGCAAATGTTTCACCACTAAGCGCTTTTGAAAACTTATGCATTGATATTATCAAGTAGCTCGTTGTATATTCTGATTGTTGTTAAACATATTTTCAATCTTCTGTCTACAAGGCTTTTTATTGTGTATTCATAACAAGCCAAAAGTGCTTTATTTAAGCCGTTTTCTTCTTCTAAAATTTCTAATATTTTATTTCGCCAATCTTTATTTCTTGTATTCGGTTCAATCTTATCAGCTAAAAATATAATTTTTTCAAAAGTTGTCATTTGCTCTTTTCCGACTGTATGGCAGTATATAGCATTAAGGATTTCTTCATCTTCAACTTTAAAAATTTCTTTTGCAAAATATGCTCCGGCCGGCGAATGATATGTCTTTGGGTTGAGTAATTCTTCCATATCACAATGCATTTTTTCTTCAAGAATTTTTTTTAGGTCTTCGTTTTTTTGACATTTTGCACAGTCATGCAATAAGCCTGCAAGGTATGCTTTTTCAGGGTCTAAATTATACTTAATTGCCAGTTCTTTTGCACAATCTGCAACTCCCAAAGAATGTAAAAACCTTTCATCGTCTAAATTTTTTTTTAACCAAAATATTATTTCTTCATTATTTTTCATCTGTACAACCCGTATTTTTCTATATAATTTTTGACATTTAGCGGAACTAAATTCCTAATATCTTGACCGTTTTTTACTTTTTCTCTAATCATAGTTGAAGAAATATCAACAAATTGTTTTTTTGCACAGATAAAATCAAATCCATCATTTTTAAATTTTTCAACTTCTTCGATTGTAAGAACATTATCGCGTTGAAAGACAATAAATTCCACAATTTGCTTTAATTTTTCAATATTATGCCAAGTATTCAAATTTTTAAATGCATCCATGCCGATAATAAATTTTATTTTCCCGTCAAGTCCGTGAATATCAGCATACAATTCTTCGATTGTATCAATAGTATAAGAATATCCGTTTCTTTTAAATTCAATGTCGCTTATGTAAAAATTATCGTAATCAGCAAGTGCAAGCGTAAGCATGTTGAATCTGTGTATAGCCAATTTACCGTCCAAATTTTTATGTGGCGGTTTATATGCAGGAATAAAAAGAATTTTATCAAAATTTAATTCTGTTTTTGCAAATTTTGCTATTTCAATATGTTCATTGTGAATAGGATTAAATGTCCCACAATATACGCATAATTTCATACAATTTCTCTTTTTAATTATTAGAACTTATGTACATTATATAACTTAAACATAAAAAATAAACAGCCAAAAAACAGCCAAACAAATTATGTAAGGCTGTTTATTAACTAAAAACTTAAAATATTATAACCTAAAATTAGTTACCCCAAGCTTTTATAGTAATTTTTTGGAAACCAAGAATGTTTTTCTTGTAAACATCAAAACCAGCTAAAGATTTGATATTACCATTTTTCATAGCAGTTAAAACTGCACAATCACCTAAACCAACAAGGTGGAAGTAGCTTTTGCAAGTTGTAGAACCAACTTTGTTAGCTTGAGTAGCTGTATAACCACCACCAGGTGTTGTACCGTTTTGGTAAATGTAACCAATTGTTTCTGCTGCACATGCAGGCATAGCAATAACTGCAAACAAAGCTAAAGTTGCTAATAATTTTTTCATATCTTTCTCCTTTTCATACTCGGGTTTACCTTATACCCAAATCTATTATAACAGAAAAAAAAATCATGGAATATATTTTTGGAGAAAAAATTAAAAAATAATAATATAAATAATTTTGAGTTATTTTAAAAAGTCGGCTTGCGACTTTTTATTGCAAACCGACCTAAAAATCAACGTATAAAAATGTTATTATTGACCTGATAACTTACTTAATAAGTCGAAAAAGAGCGTCCCAAACCCTTCTGCCAAATCATCTTTATTATTTGGCTTATTACCTAAGTTTATATTTGGTAAGCCTATGCCACCATTTTTAAAAATATCTTGAATATTCAAATTTGCTAAGATATTTGACGGTATTTCACTAAGCGGTACATCTTTAATCAATTCACCTTTATCATTGTAAAGGCTTAATATTTGTTCTTTTATATTGCCATTATCATCAAATTTGGTCGTTAATTCAGCATCACTTGCTTTGAAGCAACCGGCAAATTGCTTGCCATCACCATATCTTTCGCGTACTTGATCATTAATTTTTAACTCACATCTTTTTCCATCTTTATAAGACATGGAAAAGACTCCACCGGAATTATTAACTTCTTCATAAACACCGGTGAATGGTGAACCGTCAGAAGTTTTTGCGTGTTGTCCATCTCTGATGATACCTTCAATTTCATTACCGTTTGCATCTTTGAATGTTATTTTGTTTTGTGATGCAGGAATTTCGGCAGTAGGCTTAGCGGGTGTTGATGGTTTTGATGCTTCCTGCGGTTTTGGAGTGCTTGTAGGCGTTACATTAGCTTCAGTTGGTTTAGTTTCAGGAACCTCTGTTTTAGCTACTGCGGCAGTTTCAGCGGGAGCTTTAGTCGGTGTTACTGATGGTGTTGAAGTATTTGCAGGTTTTGTGCCGGTTTCTGCAGAAGTTTTAGTCGATGCTTCCGATGGCTTTGGTGCTTCAGTTTTTTTAAATTTTGCTTTAAACCAATCGGCAATATCATAAAATTTATTTTGTAAATTTTCACCGAGCCAACCCTTTTTTGCGGCATAAGCTCCACCTGCAACCGCAGTAAGTCCAATTGCACATAAAGCTAATATCTTCAAACCTTTGCTACTTTTTTCGTTTTTATTTTCACTTGATTCAAATGTATCAGGTGCCTGTTTCAAGTCAACATGCTGTGCAGGTGCTTGCTTGTTGAATTCATTCTTATCATTATTTTGCTTAACAACACTATCTTTGTTGTTAGCTGCCTTTTCGCTATTTGCAGTTTTATTAGTAATTTCGTTAAAGTTTTTGATGCTTTCCATATAATTTTTTCCGTTATGCATCCTTGCTTTTTGCATTTCTAAATGCATCTATTACTGACCAAATACGGCTAACCCAAATGGGTATCCTACACAACAACAGATTTGGCTTTTCAAAATTCATAATTTTTTTAACAAAATAAATAGTAGGCACAGCACAGGCAGAGAAAAAACCTGCAGCCTTGCCCCATTGTCCGTTAATTGCTTGCCCTGAACCCGGTATCAATAAAGATGCAAGACCTACCAAACACTTTTTAAGTGTACTTGCTTTTTTTTCATCATCTTCTTCGTCTTCATCGTCATCTTCTTCTGTTTTTTGATTTTCTTTAACTTCTTTTTTATCATCTAAAAAACTTACAGTATCAGCGCTTGGTGTTTTTTCTAATTCCGGGGCTGTTTCTTTAAGTCCCTTTTTGAATTCTTCAAGCTCTGCATTCTTATCATTATTTTGCTTAACAACACTATCTTTGTTGTTAGCTGCCTTTTCGCTATTTGCAGTTTTATTAGTGATTTCGTTAAAGTTTTTGATGCCTTCCATATAATTTTCTTTCTTTTTATTTCTAGTTATCTAAACTGGTTTTTATCTGTTTTTATCAGGTTTTTTTGCATAGATTATGCATCTTTTGTCAAGCCTTGTTTAAGCTTAAATATATGGTATTCTAATTGATTTGGTCTTAAATTACCTTCGGAACTTCTTAATTTTCTTCTGTCTTCTACAGATAAATTAGCTAAATTTTCTTTTTCTTGTGCTCGTTCCAAAAATCTTTTTGTATCAAAAATATGTGATAAATCTTGTACAGCTTCTTGATTTCCGCCCAATAAGTTGACATTTGTGGTTCTGCTTTTATATAAGCCACTTGTAAGTGCATTATAAGAATTACTTGCTGATTGAATTGCTTTATTCAAGGTTAATTGAATATCATTTGGTATAATACCGTTCTTTTTCATAATATTATAAGATAATTCAATTACACTTCCGGTTGTCATAACTTCTAAAGGCTTATCAGGACTTGTAAAATATCTTTTCAATTCCTCTTCCACTATTTTTGTTGCAGCTTCTTTTGTACGTCCGCCAAGAGCTTCTCCTTCTACGCCTTGCATTACATATTTAGCTATTTCTTTATAGTTACCATTATCTACATAGGATGTTAATTTTAGCAATGCCATTGATAATTCTTGATTCATTTCAATTACATTACCTGTATCAATCAGTGTAAACACTTTATGGCTTGTTCTATCTGTATTTGGCTTTTTAAATCTATCAAACAATCCGCCGGTTTGTTCTAAATTACTTTGTTTAGGCATTGCTCTTAATGCATCTATATCTACAAATACGTTACCGGGGTGAATATCACCGTGAACTACTTTTCCGTCTTTTAGTATTTTTTGATATTGTTCAATCAATACTTTTTGATATTCATCTATTAGATTTTTCATATCAGCCGGACCAAGTACAATATTACCATAAGTAGGAGTTTTTGATTCAACACGCTCGATAAGTTCATTAATTTTTTCAAGAGCTTTTTCCCTATCAAAATGATTGACATATCTTCTTCCATGCCATTCAGTTACATCTGCACATTCATTTAATATTGATTGAACACGTGAGCCTTCTTCTATTGCACCGTTAAGAACTTTTTGTGCATTATTTATTTTCAATGAATCAAGACGTCTTGTCAAATATTCAAATATATTATTGATTTCACTATTTTCATTGGATAATGATTTTTCTAAAACCTCTTTCATCGCACGTGCTTCATGCAATGTCATTAATGATTCAAGACTTATTCCACGCGCTCTTTCCATAACATAAGCTGTTTTATCATTGCTTAATTCTATTCCTTTTACTACATTTGCTGATTGCGTATAATTTGCTAATTTTTTTGCAGATTCCATTTCCAAATTCAAATCTAATTCTTTTTCTGCGCTTTTTGCCAAATCTTCAATATTTTGTATTAAAGTAGTTTTTTCAGCTTGTGTATATGCTTTTCCTGTTGTAGGATTTTTTTGAGCTTGTTTAATCATCTCAATAACAGCATCTTTATCTGCTCTGATTTTATCAAGATTTATACCTTTTTTAAGAACTTTTATACAAACATCTTGACCTTCAGCATTTTGTGCAAAATATGTTTCTGCAACTGTACCTACACCTAAGCAATATTTACCTTCTTGATTTAGTACATATTTACCTTTGCCAAATGCCTTGTCAACGTATGCTTGTGCTTCTTCAAGATTTCTTGTTGCTGGACAATCTTCTCTCAAGACTCTTGCAAGAACAGAACCATCATTAGATATTTGTTTAAATTTTGCTGCAAAGAAATTTGTATCAATTAATTCTTGTGCTGCAGCTTCTCTTATGGAAATTCCTCTTTCTTGGCTTTTTCGGATAATATTTACAAGTTCTTTATTTTTTGCAAGTTCTTCCACTTCATTAGCAAATAAACTTTCACCATTGGCTTGTTTTTCGACATAACTCGTTAATTTTTTTATGGTCTCTTCTAAACGCCAGTCATTTTCATCCATTTTCGCTATTCCATTTATTTTTGAAATTGATGAATTGTTTTCAAATAACAACTTATCTATTTCACAAACAGTAGATTCAGACATACGTTCTCTTATATAAGTTTGTCCATCAACTAATTTAGTAGCTTCTAACTCTAATTTGTGAAATTGATTAAGATTATGAGTTTTTAGCAAAACAGGAAGCCCAATACCCAATGCTAGAGCACCGTTTAAAACCTTGTTATCTTTTAAATTTTGGATGTATGTTTCAAAAGTTCTGTCTTCACTTTCGACATGGCGATTACTTATAAAAAATCTGTTTAAACTGTTTACGATAAAATACAATGGAACACCAACCAATCCGCCGCATAGTCCAACCAATGGTGCTGTAAGTCCATTAATTGCACCGGAAAATAAATTTTTGAAAGTAGCTGCTGCACGATCTTTACTTTTATCTTTTACGGCAGCATTATAATCTCGTAAATCTTTGCCTTTTTTTGCTCCGTTAAAATCTTTTTTAGATACAGAAAATTCTGTGGAGCCAATACTATTAACCCAGCCAAATACCATTTTTGATATGGCTGCAAATGGTAATGCATAAAGCGCTGTTGCAAGAGCAAACCGTTTAGGATTTTTAAACATTTCAGCAGTAAGTCCAATACTTGACTTAAACTTTTTTGTTAGTTCTTCAAAAGGATTTGCAAATTTATTAAAAGCTTTAGTTAAAGGAGATCCTTTATCTACTTTAACATTTTTTGTTTTTTGTAAATATTCCGTAGCACCATTATATGCAACATCTTTTTTGTTCTTTAAAAATATACTTAAAGCTGTTGCAATTGACACTCCGTCAAGTGCAACCTGCTCTGCATTTGTCTGCGAATTTCTATATTTCTTTATTGCATCTTTTGCATCTTCTTGGTCAACTTTACCATTTTCAGCGTCAGCAATTATTTTCTCGACCTTTTTAGAACCTAACCCTAAGCCGGTTAAATTTTTTAAAGCATTATATAATCTTTCAACAAGACCATTTTTCTTATGCTCTCTTATAAATTCGTCCTTTAGGGGAGATTTAATTAACTGTTTATTCGGAGCGACTTCTTTAACTTGCTGTGTCACACATTCTGCTGTGTTTGCGATACATCTTTTTTATCTTGACCCACGGCATTCACTTGTTTTTGGGGTAATTTGCTAACTTTAGCATTCAAAATTTCTTCCATTTGCTACATTCCTATCCTATAATGTTACAATTAATTAAAAACAAATATATGAAAAGAATTGTCATTATGAATGAAATTAAATTTATTGAAAAAAAATAGCCACTGCGTGGGTTTTCAGCACTTTGTAAAAATTTATTACGAATTTTAACAAATATTAATATTTGATTATTTACTTAATAATTTTTACACTTCGCCTATAACTTCGAAATTATAAAAACTTGTTATCTCTTCTTGTGCCAAAACTGTTAAAGTATTTATATATTGAGATAAAATAATATATACCATATGTCGAACTTCGATAGGTACCGCCAAAACTATATTATCTAAATTGTTATCTTTTGCAAATCTTAAAAGTTTTAACGCCATCTTTTCAACTTTGTCGCCGTCAACTTTTACTATACTGTTTGTATCTTCGTTTTCATCAAATATTTCATTTATTGTTTTTTCCGTCATTTCAAGACATTGAATTGTACCTTCCATATTCGCATAACGACTGCAAATATATCTTGATAATGAAAATCTTATCTTATCCAACAATGCTTCTTTGCATGCTTCATCAGAAAAATCATTTATTTTTTCAAATATATAAACTATGTCCTTTATTGATACTTGCTCTCTTATCAAATTAACCAATATATAGCGTAATTCTGCGATTGACATAAAATCAGGGATAATATTATCCACTAAATATGGATTTTGCTCTGATACTATATTTATATATTTGTTTATATCTTCATAATCTAACAACTCTTCCACATATTTAATCGCTACAAATTCGAGCGAACGGGCTATATATTCAGAAGGAGTCATGCCCTTTTCCCAATAATCTTTAGCTGTTTCTTCAGGTAACCAAACAATTTTTTTACCTGTTATTACATCAATGCCTGTATAACAATCTTTCTTTTTACCTTTGAAATTCACAACATCTTGAAAATACATTAAATGTTTCGGATACACAAACGAATTTAAAACACTCAATCCCCTCACATTTATTGAATATTCGTATGGGGCAAGTAAATCATCATCTTTAAACACTATCTTCGGTATGATGTAACCCAAATCATCTGCTAACTTTTGTCTGCTCTTTACTGTTTCGCTTAATAAATCACTTTCATTATCCGGCGATACAAAATCCAAAATTTGCTCGTTTAATCTTATTGAAAATTTTTCCAACTGTAATGATGAAAACATCGCATCAGGTGAAATTGCACGAATTAAATCCTGTTGCAAATTCTCTAATTCTTTCAATCCTGCTGACATTTTATCATTTAATAACTTTCTTTGTGATGAGCCGGCATCTTCTTTTTCTAATTGTGTTTTTACTTTCGCTATTTTATTTTTTTGCTCTCTTATTTTTGATTGTATATCCCTACAAGTTTCGTATGGAGTTAGTTTTGCCGAAAGCATCTTTTCCATTTGACTTTTAAATGCGGAAATATTTATTACATCTTCAAATGAATTCTCTTGTGTAAATTCCTTTACAAATATACAGTTATACTTGAATCCGTCATCTGATTCAACTTCACTCATACTATACAAATCCCACCCGTCTGCAGCCATCTCATTTAGCAAATTCTGCAATGGTAACGTGCTGTCGCTTGGAACAGATTTTATAATATATTGTAATTTTGAATTCTTATTGAGCATGCTCACTTCACCTTTTATAAATTATTGCTATTTTGCACTTTTTAATTTTGCTATAACCAAATCAGTTACATCAACACCGCCAACAAAAACTGTTCTGTAATCAACTATCGCATCAAGTTTCTGTTCAACAAGAACTTGTGTTGCAGCATCTTGTATCTTGTTAAATACTTCTTCTTCTTTCTTTAGCTTGTAATTTATAAAAGCTGATTGTTTAGCCTCGAATTCTTTTTTTGTTTTATCTTCAAAATTTTTCTTTTTTAACGGTGTATCAAGTGATTTAAATTGTTTTTCTTTATCAACCAAATATTGTTGAAGTTCTAAACTCTTATTATCTAATTCTTTTGATACAGTTTGCGCATATGAATAATTGTCTTGTACTTTTTTATAATTAATAAAACCTACACCGCCTGCAAAAACTTTAGTATTCAACCCAATTATTAATGCAAATAATATTGCGAATGTGATATTTCTTAAATTTTTCATATCTTTCTCCTTTTATAATTAATACATCAAATCGCCAACACCAAATGTAAAGTATCCCTTACGAGAGTTTTCTCTTCCCGGAGAAGTAAGAGGAATACCATAATCAATTGATAATGGTCCCATACCCGGAACAAACACTTTCAATCCTACACCGGCTGAAATAGCTTGCGTTGGTCTTTCATATAACCAGTTTGTAAGGTTATCTGTTTCAAACAATTTACCTGCGTCAACAAAGAATGACAATCTTAAATTATCAAAGAACGGTACTTTTTTGATTCTGTCTAAGAAAAATACAGGTGTTGTCAATTCGGCAGAACCCATTACAAAAGCATTACCCGTACCGATGGTTCCCATTTTGAAACCTCTTACTGTGTATGGTCCGCCTAATCTGAATTGCATTACCTCAGGGGTATTGTTGCCATGAACTATACCGCCGGCTTTAGCAGATAACGTAAATGCTGACTTGGACATTACAGGGAAATATTTTTTTATTGAACCGGTAAGTTTTCCGTGTGTTTGGTCAAATCCGTTTAAACTAACATTTTCTGCAAATTTTAAACTTGCTAACATACCATTTCTCGCATTAACAGAACTGTCTCTTGTATCATATACAAGTCCGGGAGTAAATTCAAAGAATGTACCCTTTGTTAATTGATCATTACGAAGCATTTGTATTACAGGAATTCCTGCAACAGGAACACCCCTTGAAAGTGCTTTCGCTTGTAAATTTCTCCAATCACCTTCTGTTACGCTAATATGTTCCATACCTACAGTAAATGAACTTGTCAAATTTTGATTAGCTTTTACTCTATGTGCAACTCCAATTTCACCGCCAAAACGTTGTTCCATAGCTAAAGGAATTTGATAACTACCAAAATCTCTATAGAAAAGTTTTGCGCTCAATGAATTATCAGCATTCAAGAAATATGGTTCAAAGAAACTTAATTCTGCTTGTAAATTTGCTCTGTTCAAAACGGACGAATCACTCATAATAACACCGGTACCGGCAAGGAAATTAATACCTATACGTTCGTTTCTTCCTCTAAAGTTATTATCAACAATCCCTGCTGAACCAAAAAATCCGGTTGAGGAATCCAAACCACCACCAAGAGATATTGTTGCTGTTCTTTGTTCTTTTACTTCGATTGTTACATCATATTTATCAGGGTCATTTTCCGATGGTTCAATCTCGCGATTTACATCTTTGAATGCTTGCGTTGCGTATAATCTTACCAAATCACCTTTTAGGAAGTTTTCGTTATAAACAGTCCCCGGTTCAGTAAGAACGTTACGCGCAATTATATAATCTTTTGTCTTTTCGTTACCCGCAATATTTATTTTATTGATTACACCTTCTGCCATTTTTAAATTTATAACGCCGTCAGGGTCATCGTCAAGTTCACTGACTCTTGCAAGTATATAACCTTTGCTTACATAATAATTTTGAATATCTTCAATAGCTTGATTTAATTGCAAAACATTTTGGGGTTTACCTCTGAGCGGTAATAAATATGCTAAAATTTCTTCGGTTGAAACTACTGTATTACCTTCTATAGTAAAATCTGTTATAGGCATATTTTCTTCAATAACAATTTTTAAAGTAATTGTCTTATCATTATTTACAACAGGGACAGCTTTTAGTTTTTCCGTAAAATAGCCTAATTGGTAAATCTTTTTTAAATCAGTTTGCAGCAAATCTTTATCATATCTTGAACCTGCTTGTAATTGCATTTGTTCAAGTATATTTTCAGGCTTGATAACACTATTGCCGCTAATTTCAATACTTTTTATATATGCATTATCAACCGCATCGCCCGATTCGGTATTTGAATTCTCAATCGCCAAAGCACTTGTTGCACACATTGCAAACAACAATATCGAAAATAATATTTTATTTAAGTATTTTAAAATATTCAAAATATTCAAACCTAAACCCAAGTCTTCCGATTAATATACTACCATATAATATTATATTGCCAAAATTTCATAAGTGTACAAAAGTTCACAAAAATTAACACATTGTATAAAATTTAGTGCATATTGGATTAATTCTCCTGTAATTTTAATTTTATTTTGTTGTAAAATATTTGCATGGTAAAAAGAAATACATTGTTATTGATTAAATATATTATTTTGGTATTTATTGCAATTAGCATGATTTTTCCGTTTGTTGTGATGATAAGTATTGCTATAACAAATAATGACGGAATGTTTGCAACGTCAAATATATTTTCAAATAACAAATTAACATTATGTAATTTCAAACATGTTTTCACTCAAATTCCGATTACGCGATACTTTTTGAATAGTTTAATTGTGGCAACTTTAACGACTGTTGGTCAAGTTATAATTTCTGCACTTGCAGGATATGCTTTTGCAAAATTAAAATTTAAATACAAAAATGCATTATTTTTGTTAATTCTTATAACAATGATGGTTCCGCCGCAAGTAAACATAATTCCTTTATTTTTTTTAATGCGTGAATTGCATTTGGTTAATACATATTCTGCATTGATTCTACCGGGATTATTTGGCGGATTCGGAGTATTTTTTATGCGTCAATATTTTTTATCATTACCGAAAGATATTATTGATGCTTCTGTAATAGACGGCTGTAATGCTTTCCAGACGTTTTTTAAAATTATTTTTCCGCTTTCTTTGCCGGCAATAATAACTTTGTCGGTATTTACATTTATAACAACTTGGAATAGTTTTATTTGGCCGTTAATTATTACTAATACGGAAAACATGAGGACTTTACCTGTGGGATTGGCAATATTTAAAGGCAGTTACAGAGAAATAACAATGTGGGGAGATTTAATGGCCTGCTCTATTGTTTGTATTATTCCCATTATAATTATATTTATACTAGCGAAAAAATATTTTTTATCAGATTTACTTGCAGGTTCCGTAAAAGAATAAATTATTAATAACCAATAGGATAATTTATCTTTATTATTTATTGTGTAATATTAACTTATGTCAGATACAATAGCAGAAAATAAAAAAGATACATTTATCGCCATGTTTACCCACGACCTAAAAGGTCCGATTAATTCAGGAATATTTGCTTTAGAATTGCTACTTCGCGATAGCAAAAGGAGCAAATTGAATGAATATCAAAAAGAACTTATCACAGATATTTTAAGAGCATCAAAATTCATGAAAAATCTTACGGAAAATGCTCTTTGCAAATACAAAGTCGAAAGCGGCAAATATGAATTAAATAAAGAATATGCTCCCCTAGATAAAATTATTGATGATTGCATACTGGCGGCAAAATATTCTTTGTATGAAAAAAATCAAAAGATTAATTTTAATCGTCCTAAAGAGAATATATATGCGCATATTGATGTTATTGAAATAAAACGTGTTATTCTGAATTTAATATCCAATGCCATAAAATATTCCAATAAAAATTCTATGATTAATATTACTTTGAAAAAATTGAGCAATAGCGTATATTTTGAAATACAAGACCAAGGGTGCGGAATAAATTTAAACGAATTGAGTATGGCTTTTGAAAAATATGTGCGACTTGCAAACGAACAAAAATCTGCAGGAACAGGATTGGGATTGTATATAACAAAACTTATAATAGATGCTCACAGAGGCAATATATATATTGACAGCAAAATAGGCAAGGGCACTAAAATTTTCTTTGAAATTCCGATATAGACTAAATTATACACATATAAAAAACTTCTTGCAAGAATTGAGCAAATAGTGTATTATGAAGTGGTTAGTAATTTATAAAAGGAGTTTAGTATGAAAAATTCAATAATGGCGCAAACCGGCTCCCAGACAGCGTTCCCAATGGGGGGGGGGGGGCAAGATATTGGTAGCAAGGCTTTCGACCTATTTGAACCTCTAAAAAACTTTGTTTGTAACCTCTTTAAAGGTGAACTGTCCAAAGTGAACAGTGAACAGAGTCGTCAGTCTAGAGTGAACCGTGAACAGAATGATATAAATGCTAATAACTGTCATACAGTTAATAGCTTTCAGTTCACCCATAACAGTTCACTATCAACCGTTCACTCTCTCGCGTTTACCTTAGCCGAAACACTAATTGTAATGGGTATAATCGGTATTGTCGCTGCATTAACTATACCTAATGTGAACAAAAATACCGGTGAAGCTGAAAAAGTAGCTAAATTTAAGAAACTTTATGCTGAATTATCAGAAGCCCATGATCGAGCAACAGCAGTCTATGGTCCTGTTGAAAAATGGTTCGTTAATGATGCAGATATCATGGCTAAGAGTAAACGTTATATATATAGATTATCAGATTTCTTGAAAGTGCAGAAAAGTTGTAGGCTAACAGCAGATATAACAGATTGCAAAGGTATAACTTATTCAGATAGATATGCTAACTTTTTATCTGGTGGTACTGATGCCTATTCTAGCACTTTGCCATTCGGTTATCCTTCCTTATTATTAAATAGTGGTGCAAGTGTCTATTATATTGCAGATTATACATGTCAATCATATTGTGGAAAATTACTTTTTGATATTGACGGACCCAAGAAAGGAAAGAACACATTTGGTATAGATGTATTTCTATTAGGAGTAACAAAAAATGGCATTGTACCTATATATCACTTTTCAGATAAGTATGTAGAAAATGAAATGCCAGGACTGTGTTTACAGGGCGGTTCTTATTGTGGCAAATGGATAATGGATTTTGGTAATATGGACTATTTGAATGCAAATCATACAAGCCCTTATACATGCAAAAATAATCCTTCAAAAGAATTGGGCTGGGGTCCAGATAAAGCCCATAGCTGCAAGTAACATTTTTGACATGCTGAAAACGTAGAAAATAGGTATATAACAATTTGTCCATTCCGAACTTGGTTCGGAATCTATAACAAACAGACCCTGCGGGAAACCGGACATTTTTCACAAAATCAAAGATTTTGGAAAAAGTAGTCAAACAAATTCAGCATAGACAGAAAATTTACTTAATTTATGCCATTTGAAAATATTTATGATAAAAATTTTTTATAAAATAAATATACTCATTTTTTAAATTTTTTAATCCAAAAGATATTTTAGACAATGCAAACGGAGAGTTTCTCCAATATTTGTGATAAAGAGAACTTCTGTGTGTTTGTTTTATCCCTGCTTCCCACGGTTTATTGGGCCCTGCGTAATGCATTATCCCGTTACCTTCAAATTGTCTTGGATTTTGTACGTTCCATTTGTCCGGAAGTTTTTTGATTTTATTTTCAAGTACTATATTTAACAAATCTTGGTCCGGATACAAAAATACAAAACCATCAACTGTTCCGGAATATGAAAAATATTTTTTATTTTGCTGTATATAATCTAAAAGTTTTTGCGAAATATTGTTTTTACGCCACTTGTCAATATCAATTAAAATTACACCTGAATTATAGTATTCATCAAACTTATGAATTCCTTCCGCTTTATTATGTTTTACAAAATTTAGAATCATGCCTACGGTTTTATCTTCTAAATTTGTATCATATAAAGGCTTTATATCAGTTGTTACAAGCAAATCTGCATCTAAATAAAGTACCTTTTTTAAATCTTTTGGTAACAAATTCGGTATCATAATTCTTGCCATTCCTATTGGTGTAATTCTTGTTAAATACTTGAATAAATTTTCTCCGTTTGCAATTTTTTTTGTATCAATGTTGATAAACTCAATATTCTGATTCTGTTTTTTTATATATTTTTCCATTAAATTTTTATTTTTATCAGAAAGATTATCTTCAACTACATAAAAATTATATTGAGAATTTGAAGTATTGTTTTTTAGTATAGAATTCATTGTAAGTAATGCAAAAAGCACATAGTTGTTATCAATAGCAAAAGCAATATTAATTTTTTCATTTGCCCAACCACATTGAGTAGAAACTATTATCATTAAAAATAAACATGTTATTAATTTTTTCATACTAAATCCTTTACTTTGTATAGTTTAATTATAATATAAGAGCCAAATAATAAATATAGGGCAAATATAATTGAAAAATATTCTTGCAGCCCCAAATCTTTTATAAATAATTTCGAAGAAATAAGTATTACAAAAGCAAATGCTCTTGATATAAAATTATTTATTGACATTAAGTTTCCGCGTTTTTCTATTGAAATAAATTTATGAATACGACTTATATGCAAAATGGTAAATGTTAGTTGTAAACAAATAATTAAGCAGATAATGAATAATAAAGCAGTAATTAACGGAATATTTTTCATTTGCATTATAAAAAATACAATACAAAATCCTATTATATATAACAAGAATAATGGAATAATTAGGGCTTTTATATTTATATTTTTAAGCAATTTGCCCGCAATAACGCCCGATAACATTCTTGTTCCATGGTTTGTAAAAGCGATGATTCCAAATAAAGTTATCGGAAACATTGAATTTTGCATTAACGGTTGAAAACTTGTTACAAACAAAATGGAAATTGATGTTAATAATCCTGAAAAAAGGATGTAATATTTTATGCTTTTATTATTGTATATCTCTTTGGAAATATTAAAAAATTTATAAAACTTATTTTTTATAGTATCTCTTTTAAATTTTATATTTGGCAAAGTAAAAATCAGAAAAATACTTATTAAAATTAAAAGACTTTGAATAAAAAGCAAGTTTTTAAATCCGAATTTTGAATAAATCCATGTTCCTAAAATTGCAGCAACACAAGTTCCTGCAGCAAGAAAAAAATTGAGATAACCATAATATCTTGGCATCATATTTTGTTTATTGTTAGCACTTAAATAATCATATAAATAACATGACATTGTATTATCCATAATTACTTTTGAAATTCCAAACATAATTTCACCAAATAGAATTATGTAAAAGCCTTTAAAAAATATCCAAAGTAATACAATCCCTAAAAAAATAGTAAATGAAAAAATTAGTAATTTTTTTCTGGAAAACATATCAGATAAAAATCCAACAGGAAATTCAAAAATAATAGATGTGAGATAAAAAATACCTTGGAAAAAGAATAATTCAGGTATAGAAAGACCATTTTCCTCATAAAACAATAACATTATTGGAGATAAAAGCAAGATTGCTCTTAAAAATAAAGCTGTATAAAATCTGCAAATTCTAATGTCTATTGCCTTTATATTCATCTTCTTACCAAATAAAATGTATTACTTTATATAAAAAATAGCCTAAAATAAGAATTTGCGGGAATATATATAATTTGGGTTTATTTTTAATAAAGATAGTAATATTTGCAATTAAAAATGCTAAAAAACTTAATAGAGTAAGATAAAGTTCAACGAAATCTTTTATATTAAAAAGAGAAGTAGAATCAGCTAAACTTACAAAATCATATCCAAATAGAGCATACGCCATACTTAATGTTAAAATTAAATTCACAAGATTATATTTCTGAGGGTTTTTGCTAAAACAAGTTAAAATTAAGAATAAAACGCATAAGATAGCCAATATCGGAAGAATAATTATAAACAAGTCATTTATTAATGCGAAAGGAAATAGAATAGTTTGTATAATATCTGTGTAAGCGCTTGAATTAAAAATTATAACGCCAAAAATTATCAGAATAAAAAAAGCAGCAATACTTTTTATAATATTAATATTCCATCTTCCAACCATCATCTATAATCCTTTTTGAGCCTGTATTATTTTCAAAATTCATCGGTAAAACATTATATTTATCATCAAAATTTACAAAAAAATCAAAAATATCTCTGCCGTCTTTATTAGGTCCTTTGAATCCATTTATATCACAAGTGAATAAAATTCCTTTGTCAGTTTTATCCATATCTATATATGCTCCGTTTTGAAGATAAATATATAATCCCTTTTCATATACAGCTTTGTTATTATAACTATCTCTGTTATTAACAATATTAGCAGCAAAACCACTATCTAATATTGTATAAACATATCTTAATTCATTCACTAAATATTCTTTTTGATATTTTATAATGAATTTAGGTAAAAACAATAAAAAGCATATTATAATTACAGAAAGCAATATGATATTATATTGTGATATATTATTTCTTTCCAAATTAACAATCCTTTTAAGTATAATATTTAAGTTTAATTTTATTTAACAACAATATTTACAAGTTTTTTAGGAACTACAATAACTTTAACAACTTGCTTTCCGTCGATTAAATCTTTTACTTTTTGACTTTCTAAAGCTACACGTTTCAATTCTTCTTGTTCCAATGATTCATCGACTTCAATTTTATCACGAACTTTACCGTTTATTTGAACAACAAGAGTAATTGAACTTGCTTTTGCTAAATTTTCATCATATTCGCACCATTTTTCATCATGAATAGATGTTTTTGCACCTAAAGAAGTCCAAACTTCTTCTGTCATGTGAACTGCAACAGGTGCCATCAATTTCATTAATGTCAAAATTGCAAAACTAAATACATTTTCGTCTTCTTCATTCCATTTTGATGTATTTACCCAATCAGAAATGGCGTTTGCAAGTTCTCTGTATTTGGAAATTACGGTATTAAATTGAAAATCATTTGAAATATCATTTGTAATACCTTTAATAGAAATATGAACCATACGAACTAAATCGTCATTTACTTTTGTTCTGTTTTCAGGAACTTTGTAGTCAAAATGAATATGATCTTGGTTTGTAGAAACCAATCTCCAAACTCTGTTTAAGAATTTGTAACATCCTTCAACACCTGCATCTGACCAATCAAAATCTCTTGCCGGTGGTGAATCGGAAAGAATGAACGTTCTTGCTGTATCAGCCCCGTAATTTTTGAATATTTCATCAGGATCAACAGTATTACCTTTTGATTTAGACATCTTAGAACCATCTTTTAGGACCATACCTTGAGTTAATAAGTTTTTAAACGGTTCATCAAAACCTACCAAACCTAAATCATATAATGCTTTTGTGAAAAATCTTGAATAAAGCAAGTGCAAAATGGCGTGTTCGATACCACCGACATATTGGTCAACAGGCAGCCATTTATCTGCTAATTCTTTATCAAAACATTTTTCAGAATTTCTTGCATCAGAGTAACGCATATAATACCAGCTTGAACACACAAATGTATCCATTGTATCTGTTTCTCTGACAGCATGTCCGCCACATACAGGACAAACAGTATCTTTAAATGTTTTTGATGTTGTAATCGGAGATTTTCCTACAACTGAAAAATCGACGTCTTTCGGTAATAACACCGGTAAATCTTCTTCAGGTACAGGTTGAATTCCGCACTTATCGCAATATACGACAGGAATTGGCGCTCCCCAATATCTTTGACGGGAAACTAACCAATCTCTTAATCTGAATTGTGTTTTAAATTCTCCAAAACCGTTATCAACAGCAAATTGTGTAATAGCTTTTTTGGCATCGGTGTTTTTCATTCCGTTAAATTCGCCTGAATTTACCATTATGCCTTCGTCAGTATAAGCATTTGTCATTTCGTCAACATTCAATTCTTTATCTTTTGGCGAAATAACAACTTTCATCGGTAAATTATATTTTTTTGCAAACACAAAATCTCTTTCATCATGTGTCGGAACTGCCATTACTGCACCTGTTCCGTATTCAACTAAGGCATAATCCGCTGTCCAAAGCGGGAATTTTTCACCTGTAAACGGATTTATTGCATGTGTACCTAATGGAACACCGGTTTTAATTCTATCAGTTGAGAGCCTTTCTATTTCTGTTAATTTGCGTGCATTTGCTCTGTATTCTTCAACAGCGGCTTTATTTTCATCTGTTGTAAGTGCTTCAATATCTTTGTATTCAGGAGCTACAACAAGATATGTAATTCCGAATGCAGTATCAGGACGGGTTGTATAAACAGGAATTTCCATGTCTTTTTCAGCCACTTTGAACCTCAAAATAGCACCTTGAGATTTACCAATCCAGTTTGCCTGCATTGTTTTTACATTATCACCCCAACCTTCCAATTTATCTAAATCTTTAAGAAGTCTGTCTGCGTAATCAGTAATTTTTAAAAACCATTGTGATAGATATTTCTTTTCAACAACACTATCACATCTCCAGCATTTTCCGTCAATTACCTGCTCATTTGCAAGAACGGTTCCGCATTCATTACACCAATTTACGGCTGCTTCTTTTTTATATGCTAAACCTTTTTTATATAATTGTAAAAATAGCCACTGAGTCCACTTGTAATATTCAGGTTTGCAAGTTGCAACTTCTCTACTCCAGTCATAAGACAAACCCAACATTTTTAATTGTTTTGTCATATAAGCAATATTTTCATCAGTCCAAGTTTCAGGATTTGCACCGTGTTTCATAGCTGCATTTTCAGCAGGAAGTCCAAAACTGTCCCAGCCCATCGGATGTAAAACATTGTACCCTTGCATTTTTTTAAAGCGCGCTATTACATCTGTTATTGTATAATTTCTCACATGCCCCATGTGAAGTTTTCCGCTTGGATACGGAAACATTGACAGTGCATAATACTTAGGTTTATCACTGTTATCGGGAGTATGAAATGTGTTATTCTCTTCCCAAAATTTTTGCCACTTTTGTTCAATTTCCTGTGGAAAATATTCTTTTTTCATATTTATTCCTCATTTACTATTGCTTATTTTTATTCTACCATGATAATATAATTTAGAGAAGTATTTTAGAAATAGGTTTAATTATGCAAATTGGAGTTGACATAGAAGATAGCACAAGATTTGAATATCGTTCGGAGCATCTTTTAAACAGAATATTCACAAAAGCGGAGCAAGAATATTGTCTTGCTCAAGCAAAACCATCTCATCATTTTGCCGGAAAATTTTGTGCAAAAGAAGCTGCTAAAAAAGCTCTTGCTCAATATGGAATTAAAGGAATTTATTTGACGGATATAGAAATATATCATGATCAAAATGATAATCCTAAAATTCGTATTTTAAAAAAATTACCGAAAAGTTTAAGATTTAAAGTAAGTATTTCTCACGACAAAACAAAAGCTATTGCATTTGTAATTGCAAAATAGTACATTTTATGTGTGGCAATTAACATATTTTATTTAGACTGATGTGTTGCAAAATTTTTTATATTCACAATTACATTCATTTTTTTGAATTGTTTTATTAATATCAAAATATTTATTGATTTTTGCTAATGTGTTTGAAATACGTATTTTATATTCATTTTTTAAATTTGAATTAAAGTTTATAACAAAATTGGAGTTTTCTTTTAAGTTCAGATAAACGAAATTAAGAGAATCATAACTATCAATCAGTTTATCAACACATAACAGATATATCATTGTTTGATAATCATATTCAGGATTTTTAGGAATTGAACCCGTTTTGTAATCTAATATATAATAATCGTTGTTGTTTTGAATCAATGCATCTAAACGCCCGCCAATCCAATTTTCTCCAAGTTTTATTGATATTTGATATTCACTTTTCAATAATTGGTATTTAAAATATTCCGTTGATTTCAAATAATTCCACAACGAAAGCTCTTGAGAGGTTAATGCTTGTTCCAATTTGTTTACATCAAAACCTTTTATAAAATAATTTGCTAAACTGTGAATATTTTTACCCTTTTCAAAGAAATATTTATTCTTAGGCAAGGATACTTTATCTACATAAATAAATTCATACTTTTTAGGACATTCTTCAAATGTTTTTAGCATCGCGGGAGAAAATATCATAATTCTTCACCTCCGTTTAGCAATTCATCGAAAATAATACTTGGAATTTGCTTTTGAACCCTGCCAAAAGATTTTGTTTCTTTAGACACTGTAAACACTAAACTTCGTTTTGCTCTTGTTATAGCCACATACAATAGCCTCAAGTTTTCGGCTATTTGAACTTTTTTTAAATCAAACTCAGATTTTTTTGCATATTTTGGATTAAATTCTCTGATTTTTTCAATAAAATCTGTATTCTTTTTTAATTCGAATTGGTTAAAATCAAGCGGTAAAAGTTTTTCTGTAAATTCCGGTAAGAATACGTAATCAAATTCATCACCTTTAGATTTGTGATAAGTCATAACTTGAATTTTACCTTCCAAAAACTCCTTATTTGATTCGTCCTCTTCTGAGAAAAATTTAAATCCACTCAAATTCGGGCGTTTTGCAAGAGCTGATAATTTGTCTAAAACTGTTTTCAAGTCCTTGTTTGAAGACGATAATCGCTTAATTAAAGTTGAAATTAAATACACATTCGATTTTTCAATCTCACTTTTGTAATAATACAACCCAATTTTTATTGCCAATTCTTCAACAGGCATGGCCGTAAATATTAACCAATACAACGTATCCCAATAAAATTTTGCCAAATCAATATTCATATAATCAACATCAGCTAAAACAAAAGGTTCAACACAAGCTCTTATTTCAGAACTTAAACGAGATTTATAAAAACCTATATCCGATAAAACTTCATAAGAACCTGCTATAACTTCATTGTCAAATGGGTTTGCTATTATATTAAGAATTGAATAAATAGCTCGGTAAACATTTTTTTGTTCTAAACATTCTGAACGTGAAATACTTTTAAATCCTGCATCGTTTATAAATGAAAGCCAAGAAGAAACTTGATAATTACTTCTTAATAAAATTCCGATAGTTGCTTTTGGATTATTTGTAAGAATCCCTTTTATTTGTCTTAAAATATAATTTCTTTCTGATAAACTATTTTCAAAAAGATATGCATTCACTGCATTTTTTGATATTGGATTTCTGCCTTCAACAGGATTCATAAATATTTTGTAGAAAGAATTTTTATAATCTTCTTTTCCCTCTGCCCAATCGACAAGATTATTAGCTAATTTCCAAACATCTTCACAACATCTCTGAGAACAATTCATCTCTACACTTTGACTTTGTTTGATAAATTGTCTGAATCCTTCTACATCTGCATTTGAAAAAGTCGTAGTTATTGCTTGGTTTATATCACCGCAACGAATTAGATTTTTATGTTTTTGACTCAATAATCCGATTAATCTTTGCTGAATAGCAGAAGAATCTTGAGCTTCATCTTCTATAATATATTCACAAATATCTTGATAATATTCAAGAATATCTTGATTTTCTTCTAAGAGTTTTACTGATGAAATAAGAATATCATCATAATCTATTAAATTGTTTTCTTTTAACTGTAATTGGTATAAGTTGTAAAATTGAATAAATTTTTGAATTTTGGCATCCGGTGAATTTTGTGGTAAAACTCCGCTGCCTAATTTATGTATTGAAACAGCTCTATCAAATTCATCTATTTCCGTTTTTTTTAAACCTAAACCTGCTGAAATATTTTGAATAATTGTAGCCCGCTGTGAATCATCGCAGATATCAAAATCAGGAGCTAATGATAATCTCTCAAAATTAGAATTTTCTTTCAAAATTCTCAATGCTAAACCATGTATTGTACTAATATTTGGTAATTTTGAATTTTCTGGATTAATATTTTTTATACGTTCTCTAAAATTACGCGCAGCAGATTCCATATAAGTTAAAACAAATATATTTTCAGGGTTAATCCCATCATTTAAAAGTTTTATTATTAATGCCAGAAGAATAGTTGTTTTTCCTGCTCCTGGAACTGCAGATATTGCCATTTGTCCGTTTTTATAGTTTAAGACAGGCATTTGATCTTCTCTGGGTGTAATTTTAAATGAATTCGTTTGCGTATTAACTTCATCACTTGTAAAATACTTTTCAATTCCGCCGAAATTTTCAACACCTGTTCCGTCAAACAAACTTGAATATGTGTATATAAAATCACTTGCACACAGAGCTAATTTTCGTAAAATTCTTGCAGTTTTTTGTTTTGATAACTCAATATCGTCTTGAATTGTATAATTTTCTTTATCCCAGTCAGACTGAAATACCCACGCATTATACAAAGGTCCTATATCATTTTTTATCCACTCCCCGGAAGAAATATCCAGCCATAATTGATATTTTGACTTAATTTGGTTATCTATAACCTTTTGCGGAGTTGCCACAACTAAGTCGTTCTCGCAAATATCAATTACTGAATAAGGGTTTTCTGCAATTACAGAGTTTTCTATTTGTTTTATTATATCTTCCAATTTATCGGATAAAAAATCTTTTGAAAAAACACTCTCAAAATCCTGTAATTCTTTAACAAAAAATGAAAATTTATTTATAACATTTTTATCCTGTAATCTAAAATCAAATAATTCGTTATAAATATACAAAACCTGCTCTGATATTGTTTTATTACTATTTTTCAAATACTCAACAACTTGTTTAAGTTGTATATATTTTTGCGTATATTCATTAAACTTAAATTCATAATCAATTAAAACTTTAGTTTTTTCAAAATTTTCAAGAATATTTTTACAATGTCTTATTGGAATTTCTAAAATATTTGCTAAAATAATTCTTAAATCGAATTCTGTTAACTTGTTTTTTAATTCAGTATTTAATTTCAATATAGTCAAACACGAATATACATAAGGATTTTGGATAAGTTTTTCATTTCCCGATAAAAATAACAAGTTTGCATCATTAATACGTTCTTTCAAACAAAATTTTAACATATCATCAACTATTGGTGATATTATTACTATGTCTTTCGGATGTGCACCTTTATTAATCAAGTCTTTGATTTTTAATACAACCGAATCTATCATGGTTGCACGTTTTGACGGAGAAATATTTGAAAAATGTTTTAATTTTGTAACTTTATCCTCAATAACATTATCGTACAAAGTCTGAGCTTCTTCTGAAAGCGGTGAAGTTGAACAAACCTCTTTTACATTATCATTTAATAAAGTTTTTAATTTAGAATAAATATTTTTATCTGCGCTTAAATATCCTGAACGGCTTGAACCATATTTGTCGCAAGCTATAAAACAATCTTTTAATTGAGGTATTAAAAATTTTACAAAGTCATAACAAATTGGTGTAATTTCATCCGCATCATCAACCAATAAATATTTTATATTCTTAAACGCCTCTGCATTTTGATATATAAAATTGAATAACAAGCCCTGTCTTAAATAGTCGAAACTCCGATAATTTAATGTTTTTGACATCAAAAGTTTGATTGCATTTTTTGCATCTTGTGAAAAACTTTCCTTTAAAACTGTTTCAGAACGCCAATCCACATCTTTTTCAGTTAAATTATTTTGAATTATTAAAGAATAACGTCTAAAAAGCTGTTGCAATAACGATTTTTTAGAATTATATCCCTCAAATTTGATTTCTTTGATTATGTCTTTTAGCATAAATTGAGAAATTTCCAGCCCTATCATATTCGGAATTATTTTTGCATTTCCACTTGATAGTTTGTTTTCTAAAAACGCCCAATTATCAATTATTGTATTGTAAACCAGCCCAAAAAAGGAATATACCTGCAATCTTTCAATACAATCTACATTTAATTTTTCAAAAGTTTGATTTATAAATTTTTCTTTTGCTGTTGAATTATTTACCAATACTAAAATGTCGGTTGAAGAAACCCCCGAATTTAGCAATTCAGAATATTTTTCAACCAACATTTGAGTTTTATTTGATGAAATGGAACCTTCAATTAGCATTTTTTAGTTCTAATTTCTTCCAAAATCATATCAACAAATTCATCAACAGTTTTTACACCAATTTGACCGACACCTCTTTGACGTATTGCAACTGAATTTGCTTCAATTTCTTTATCTCCGACAACAGCAACATACGGAACTTTTTTATCTTGCAAGTTTTCTCTAATTCTGTAATTCATACTTTCTGAACGATCATCCAAATATGCACGAATACCGTTTTCTCTTAGCTTTTTATAAACTTTTTCCGCAAAATCCGCATGTTTTTCGTTTGAAATAGGAACAACCGAAACTTGAGTAGGAGCTAACCAAGTTGGGAATGCACCTGCAAAGTGTTCAATCAGAATACCATGAAATCTTTCCATAGAACCAAAAATTACTCTGTGTAACATTACAGGAGTTTTCAATTGACCGTCTTTATCTTGATATTTAATATCAAATCTTTCAGGCAAGTTAAAATCTAATTGAATTGTAGCACATTGCCAAGTTCTGCCGATAGCATCTTTAACTTTGAAGTCAATTTTAGGGCCGTAGAATGCACCATCACCTTCATTGATGTCATATTTCATTCCACGTTTATCCATTGCTTCTTTTAAACCTGCTTCTGCAAGATTCCAGTTTTCTAATTTTCCTACATAGCTTTCAGGTCTTGTTGATAATTCAACTTCAAAATCCATCTTGAAAATAGCCATTGTATCAGCAACAAAATCAATAATTGCGTTAATTTCATCAACCAATTGTTCAGGAGTACAGAAGATATGAGCATCATCCTGAGTAAAGCCTTGAACACGGGTTAAACCTGATAATGCGCCTGATTTTTCACGTCTGTAAACAGTTCCCAATTCAGCCATTCTCAATGGTAGAGAACGGTAAGAATGTCTTTGTGATTGATAAATCAAAATATGGAACGGACAGTTCATTGGTTTTACAATATATTGTTCATCTTCTTCATTTTCTTTTTGAATAAAGAACATGTTTTCCTTGTAATGATCGATATGACCTGAAATTTCCCATAATTTTGATTTTGCAAGTTGAGGCGTTTGAACAATTACATAACCACGTTTTCTGTGTTCTGTTCTCCAGTAATTTTCAATTTCTTCTCTTACTGTATATAAATTAGGATGCCATAGAACCAATCCACCGCCAATTTCTTCTCTTACTGAGAACAAATCTAACTTTGCACCAAGTTTTCTATGGTCGCGTTTTTCAGCTTCTTCCATCATGTGCAAATAATCAGCTAATTCTTCTTTTGTCCAGAATGCAGTAGCATAAATACGTTGAAGCATTTTATTTTTTTCATTACCTCTCCAGTAAGCACCTGCAACTTTCAATAATTTAATTGCATTACCTTTTATATAACTTGTATTTGGAACGTGAGGACCGGCACAAAGGTCGTTAAATAAAACATTACCGTCTTTGTCTTTTGTTAAATACAAAGTAGGTCCGTCGTTTCTGTGTTCTTCCAGAAGTTCAGCCTTGTAAATTTCACCTTGAGATTTGAATTCTGCAATCTTTGCATCAACATCTTCAACGTTATATTTTTCAAAAGTAAGATTTTGTTTCAAAATTTCTTTCATTTTCTCTTCAATTTTGGTTAAATCTTCTTCTGTAAATGTATGTTCATCTAAATCAAAGTCGTAATAAAAACCGCTATCAGTAGCCGGTCCGATTGCTAATTTGGCATGCGGAAATAATGACTGTACAGCTTGAGCCATAATGTGTGAAGCTGAATGTCTTAGTACATGCAAAGTTTCGTTGTTCTTTTCCATGAAAAATTCCTTTCACTATTCTGCTTATATATATTTTATACCACTTCAAGGAATTAATTACAAATATTTTTCATAACTCAACATATTAATCATAAAAACAATTTGATTGTTAAAAATACACAAAAACAGAGAATGTCAAAATCAGACATCCTCTGTTTTTCGAATCAAAATTTAAAAACTACCAGCTTGCTTTAGTAACACCAGGTAATAAGCCTTGATGAGCCATTTTTCTCAAGCATATTCTGCAAAGACCGAAATCTCTGTGATACCCGTGAGGACGTCCGCAAATACTGCATCTGTTATGTAATCTAACTGATGGGTATTTACCCTTTGCAGCTAGGGCTTCTCTTTTTGCTTCTTTGTTAATCATCGCTTTTTTAGCCACGATATTCTCCTTTATCTTTTAATTAGTATTATTTACCTTATTTTAAACCTTTGAATGGCATTCCTAACAATCTTAGCAATTCTCTTGCTTCTTCGTCAGTTTTTGCTGTTGTAATAACAGAAACATTCATACCCTTTACTAAATCAACTTCTTCATAAGAAATTTCAGGGAATAATGTTTGTTCTTTTAAACCTAATGTGTAATTTCCACGGCCATCAAAACTTTTTGCACTTACACCACGGAAGTCACGAATTCTAGGTAATACAACGCAGATTAATTTTTGTAAGAAATCATACATCCTTTCGCCACGTAACGTAACCATTGCACCAACAGGCATACCTTCTCTTAATTTGAAAGTTGCTATTGATTTCTTAGCTTTCGTTACAACTGCTTTTTGACCTGCAATTTTTGTTAATTGACCTTGTATAACATCTGCTATTTTTGTGTTATGTGATGCTTCACCAACACCCATGTTTAATACAATCTTGTGTAATCTAGGTATTGTTAAATCATTCTTATAACCAAATTTTTCAACTAATGCCTTTTTTACTTCTTCCTCATATTTTGCTTTTAGATTCTTTGTTAATGTCATTTTTTCTTCCTTTATTTAAGATGATTTATGCCGAAATAAAACTATCTCGCATTATACATCTAACTTTTCACCACATTTTTTACAAACACGAACTTTTTTACCATCTCTAACTTCGTGCTTAACTTTTGTTACTTTTTCACAAGCCGGGCAAACTATCATAACATTTGAATTGTCCAAAGGCGCTTCCACTTTTACCAATCCACCTTGAATATTTGCCATCGGATTAGCTTTCTGTGCCTTTGTAACCATGTTCGCACCTTCAACATATACCTTTGAATTGCTTGTATCTATTTTATTTATATTTCCGATTTTACCTTTGTCTTTGCCGGCAATAACCATTACTCTATCACCTGTTTTTACTTGCAAAGATTTCTTACTATTATTTGCCATTTGATTCTCCTTAGGCTTATCTTATTTCGTACTTCTATTTTACAACAGAATATTCTTTTGTAAAACACTAAATTACTTCAGGAGCCAAAGAAACAATTTTCATAAAGTTCTTGTCCCTTAACTCTCTTGCAACAGGTCCGAATACACGAGTTCCTCTTGGGTTGCCATCTTTGTTTATAATAACTGCTGCATTTTCGTCAAATCTGATTACAGAACCATCTTTACGCTTTATATCAGCTTTTGTTCTTACAACAACTGCTCTAACAACTTCAGATTTCTTTACTGTCATATTTGGAGTTGCATCTTTTACAGTCGCGATGATTACATCACCTACACCTGCAAATTTTTTATTTGAGCTGCCCATAACACGAATTGTTAATAATTCTTTTGCACCTGTGTTATCTGCTACTACTAGTCTTGATTCTTGTTGTATCATTTCTTATCACCTTTTGTTTTATCAATAGAGAAAACTATTTTCTCTTTTCTACAATGTTCAATACACTCCAACGTTTTCCGCCGGACAATGGTTTTGATTCAACTATTCTGATTACATCACCTTCATCACATTGATTTTGCTCATCATGTGCTTTGTAATGTTTTGTTGTTTCAATAATCTTTTTGTATTTTGGGTGTGGCTCATAGTCAGCAACCTTTACAACAACTGTTTTATCCATTTTATTACTAACTACAACACCTTGTTTTTCTTTCTTAGGCATTATTTTTCCTCTTTTTCTTTTATAACTGTCTTAATTTGTGAAATAAAATGCTTAGTTTGTCTGATTAAAGCTGTATTTTCCAATTTATTAGTTGCTTTTTGAACTCGTAAATCTAATAACTGCTTTTTAAAATCAACAACTGCACTTTTTAATTCTTCAACTGTTTTTTCACGCATTTCTTGTAATTTCATGAGCTTTATCCTTTATTATTGAACAGGGTTCTTTTCAATTACTTTAACTTTAATAGGTAATTTTTGAGCTGCCAATTCTAATGCATGAACAGCTACATTTCTATCAAAATATTCAAGTTCGAATAGAATTCTGTTTGGTTTTACAACTGCTACCCAATATTCCAAGTTACCTTTACCTGAACCCATACGAGTTTCAGCAGGTTTTGCCGTAATTGGTTTATCAGGAAATATCTTAATCCAAACGTTACCGCCACGTTTGATTTCACGAGTCATTGCACGACGTGCTGCTTCTATTTGACGGCTTGTTATCCAGCCAGGTTCTAATGCTTTTAATGCATATGAACCAAATTCAAAATTAACACCACGAGTTTCATGTCCTCTCATTCTGCCTTTTTGCATTTTGCGGTATTTTGTTTTTTTAGGTTGTAACATTTTATTTTACTCCTGTGTAATTATTATTCTTCAGTTTCTATTGCTCTACGTTTTCCACGTCTTGCACCAACTTTTTCATCTTTTGAAACTTTTAATTTTACATTTTCATCAGCTTTTTCGCCAGGCATTAAGTTTCCTTTGAATACCCAAACTTTTACGCCAATCTTACCCATCATAGTATCTGCTTCAGCAAAACCATAATCTACATCAGCTCTTAATGTTTGAAGAGGAATTCTACCCTCTTTTGCCCATTCACTACGAGCGATTTCGGCACCGCCTAAACGACCTGATACCATAACTTTTATACCTTGTGCACCTGAACGCATTGTTCTTTGCATAGCTTGTTTCATTGCTCTTCTGAATGCTACACGCTTTTCAAGTTGCTGAGCTATTGCTTCTGATACTAATTGAGCATCTGCATTGATTCGCGCAACTTCAACTACATTCAATATTACTTGACGATTAATGTATTTTGAAATTTCTTGTTTCAATTCCTCAATACCTTGACCGTTACGTCCTACTACTATACCGGGCTTTGCTGTAATAACTGTAATCGTAACGTTTTGAGCTTTTCTGGCTATCAATATTCTTGATACACCTGCAGCATATAATTTTTTCTTTACAAATTTTCTGATTTTTGCATCTTCTGCTACAAATTGTCCATATTCTTTTATTTTAGCATACCATGAGCTTACCCAAGGTTTAATTATGCCTACTCTAAATCCGGTTGGATGTGTTTTTTGTCCCATATTATTTAATTCCTATTTTCCTGTATCACTAACCTTTAATGTCAAATGAGATGTACGTTTCAATCTAGAGTACATACGACCTTGTGCTCTTGGTCTTGCTCTTTTATAAGTAACACTTTCGTCTGCAAATATTTCTGAAATTTTTAACTGATCAGCATTTACACCGAATTGTTCTTTAGCATTTGCCACTGCGGCTTTTAAGTTCTTTTCAACTACTCTGGCTGCAAAATATGGCATAAAACGTAACAAGTCTTGTGCTTCAATGACATTCTTACCACGAACTTCGTTAATTACTCTGCGAAGTTTGCGAGCTGTCATTTTAATATTTGATTGTTTTGCTTTAGCTTCCATTTTTTTATCCTTTTTAATTAAAGTCTATTACTTAATTTTACTTCTTAGCTGTTTTATCAGCAGCATGACCTCTGAATAGTCTTGTTGGTGCAAATTCACCAAGCTTATGACCAATCATTTGTTCTGTAACATATACCGGAACGTGAGTTTTTCCGTTATGTACAGCAATTGTGTGTCCTAACATATCAGGACTTATCATTGAAGCTCTTGACCAAGTTTTTACAACTTTCTTTTCTGAATTTTCATTCATTTTAGCAATTTTCTTTGCTAAAGATTCTTCAATATATGGTCCTTTTTTTAATGAACGTGCCATTAATTTATTCTCCTTTTATATTATTTCTAATCTAACTATTTTGTTCTGCGTCTTACAATTAACTTGTTAGAAGCCTTAGTAGATTTTCTAGTCTTGTAACCAAGTGCAGGTTTACCCCAAGGTGTCTTAGGATGTCCGCCAGGTCCTGTTTTACCTTCACCACCACCGTGTGGGTGATCACAAGGATTCATTGTTACACCACGTACTGTTGGCTTTATGCCCATATAACGTTTTCTGCCGGCTTTACCAATGTGAATGTTTTTAAATTCTGAATTGCCTAAAGCGCCTATTGTTGCCATGCATTCTTTTCTTACCATTCTCATTTCGCCTGAAGGTAATTTGATTGTTACATAGTTACCTTCTTTTGCCATCAATTGTGCTGAATTTCCTGCCGAACGAACCATTTTTGCTCCTCTGCCGGGTTCTAATTCAACATTGTGAACTATTGTACCAAGAGGAATCAATTCTAACGGTAATGCATTACCATTTTGAATTGGAGCTTCCGGACCTGAAACAATTACATCACCAACATTCAAACCTTCAGGTGTCAAAATATATCTTTTTTCACCGTCTGCGTAGAACACTAATGAAATTCTAACGTTTCTGTTTGGGTCATATTCAATTGTTTTAACTGTTGCAGGAACGCCAAATTTTTCTCTTTTGAAATCTATTACACGATAGTGTTGTTTTACACCGCCGCCTTTATGACGACAAGTAATTCTACCTGTATTGTTACGACCTGCAGTTTTTCTTAATGGTTTTAAAAGTGATTTTTCAGGAGTTGATGTTGTGATATCTTGATAATCACTTTTTGTCATACCTCTTTGTCCCGGAGATGTCGGATTAATTTTTCTAATACCCATTTTTATTTATCCTTTTTCCTATATTTCTACAAGTTCTTTAATTGGATCACCTTCAACAGTAACAATTGCTTTTTTAGAAGAATCTGTTCTACCGAATTTGTAACCCATTCTTTTTGCATGAGAAGGCATATAAACTGTTCTTACTTTTTTAACTTTTCTTCCAGGGAAAGCTAATTCAACAGCTTGTGCAATTTCAACTTTTGTAGCATCCATATTTACTTCAAAAGTATATTGACCTTCTTGCATTGCTTTGTAAGATTTTTCAGTAATTAACGGTTTTTTAATTACGTCATATAATTTTTCTGTATTTGTTCTTGAAGTACTCATTATTGTAACCTTTCAGTGATTTCGTTAACTGCTGATTCAGTAATAATTACGCTATCAGCTTCTAACAAGTCTTTTACGTTTAAGTTTGTTGGCAATAATAATTTTACGCTTGGAATATTTCTTGCTGCCAATTCTAAATTGTTGTTTTCAGCGGCCTTAATATCAGCGATAATTAAAATTTTACCTGTAACTTTTAATGAGTCTAATACAGACATCATTAATTTTGTTTTTGGTTCTGCAATTGCTAAATCTTTTACAACTACTAATTGTTCATTTCTAGCTGATAATGCAGATTTTAATGCAAGTTGTCTTGCTTTTTGAGGCATAGAGAAAGAGTAATCTCTTGGTTTTGGTCCGAATGAAACACCACCACCAGCAAATAATGGAGATCTCAAAGAACCAGCTCTTGCTCTACCTGTACCTTTTTGTTTCCAAGGTTTGCGTCCGCCACCTCTAACTTCTGCTCTTGTCTTAGCACAAGCTGAACCTTGTCTTGCGTTGTTTAATTGACGTCTTAATGCTAAATGCATTACGTGTAAATTTGGTTCAACGCCAAAAACGCTTTCATTTAACGAGATTGCACCAAGTTTTTCACCTGATGTACTCAATATTTCTTTTTCTTGTGTTTTTGCTTTTGCCATTTTTATATGTCCTTATATTGTATTATTTTCTAATGTATTTGTTGTATTTTATACATTCCATTTTGTTCTTGAAGGAACTATTGTAACTAATTTGCCTTCTGAACCAGGTACTGAACCTTTAATTAAAATTAAGCTGTTTTCTGAATCAACTTTAACTAATTTTAATTTTGAAATAGTAACTCTTTCGTTACCCATGTTACCGGCCATTCTCTTACCTTTGATAACTCTTGAAGGTGTTGTACCTGCACCAATTGAACCGGGAGCTCTGTGATTTTTTGAACCGTGAGCCATTGGTCCTCTTGAGAAGTTATGTCTTTTCACGGTACCTTGAAATCCTTTACCAACTGAAGTGCCTGTTACATCAACTTTTTGTACATCATTTAATACTGATAATTCGATTTGTTGACCAACTGTGTAATCTTGAGGATTATCAACTCTGAATTCTTGTAGGTGTCTGAAATTGTCTAATTTATTTTTTGCAAAATGACCAATTTGAGCTTTTGTCAAATGTTTTTCTTTTGCTGCTACCGTACCTACTTGGATTGCATTGTAACCGTCTGTTTCTACAGTTTTCACTTGTGTTACAACAATCGGATCAACTTTTATTACAGTTACCGGAACTGCTAAACCTTCTTCGTTGAAAATTTGAGTCATTCCAACTTTTTTACCTATCACACCAAGTGTCATAAATTTTCCTTTCTTTTTGGGATTAATTTACTTCTTAATCCGTCTGCTTGCGAGCGCTACGTGCCTTGTGAGCCTCTTTACCTTTTACCCTGTTAGAGTCGTAGATCGCATTATATGCATAATGCTTATTTAATTTTTCACAGTGGAATCGAAATTATAGTTTAACTTCAATATCAACACCTGCAGGTAAATCTAATCTACTCAACTCTTCAGTTGTCTGTTGAGTTGCTTCGTATATATCAATGATACGTTTGTGAGTTCTCATTTCAAAGTGTTCACGAGATTTTTTATCAACGTGTGGAGAACGCAACACGCAATATATACGTCTTTTTGTAGGTAAAGGAATCGGTCCGGCTACTTTTGCGTCTGTTCTTTTTGCTGTTTCAACAATTTTGTCAGCTGATACGTCAATTAATTTGTGATCGTATGCTTTTAAACAAACTCTGATTCTTTGTGCTGTTGCCATATTTCTTTTCCTTTATTTACTTCTACAACCTTGTGGTTATAACTATTTCCTTGCACAACAAAATATTTATTTATATTCCGCCATGTCTGTATAAAAATCTTATATCAAACAATTTTTACTGTCAACACCGTATTTTTGCGTTTGTATAAGTTTCTTAATAATTTATAAAATATTTTAATTTCAAAATAATAGTTATATTAGAATGACATACAAAAATGCTTGCAAAAATTAAAATAATAATGTAATATGAAATAGTAAATAAAAAAGAGAAGGAGTTTATTATGAGAAAATTCAAAATGGTGCAAACCGGCTCCCAGAAAGCGTTCTCAATGGGGGGGGGGGGGCAAAGCTAGGTGTAGCAAGGCTTTCAGCCTATTTGAACATCTAAAACCCTTTATTTGTAACTTATTTAAAGGTGAACTGTCAGGAGAGAACAGAGGTGAGAGTTGTCAGTTCACCCATAACAATTCGCTGTCAACAGTTCACTCACTCGCATTTACTCTTGCAGAAACATTAATTGTTATGGGTATTATCGGCGTTGTTGCTGCATTAACTATCCCAAACGTTAATAAAAACACAGGCAGAGCCGAATCTGTTGCTAAAGTTAAAAAGATTTATACTGAATTAAATGAAGCATACGATAGGGCAACTGCTGTTTATGGACCAATAGAAAAATGGTCAGGTGGAGATTCTTCTTATGCTAAACGTGATTATGATAGAATAACTGAATTTATGAAGATTCAAAAAAATTGCAGAGATTCAGCTAATAAATGTATGGCTGAATATAAGTGTTTAAATAATACATCCTGTGATTCAGAAGCCAGTGGTCTTCGTGAGTCATACAATAATGCTACTATATCCGGTATTTTGGCAAATGGCTGTTCACTTAAAATTGGTTTGCGTAATGGATATTTCCCTAGATATACTGGTGATACTCGTACTGGATATAAAGGGAAAAGCTCTGGCATATTTATTTATGTAGATATAGATGGTCCAAACAAAGGTAAAAATACTTGGGGGATTGATTTATTTGCCTTTGATATAACAAAAGAAGGTATAAAACCAGTTAGCGGTGGCTCATATTGGACAGATTCACATATAAAATCAGGAAATGAAAAAGATTTTTGGTTTGATTGCTTTAAATATGGTCAAAAGTGTACTGCGTGGGTAATTAATACAGGCAACATGGATTATCTTGATGCAGATGAAAACGGCAAGTGCAAGCACAGCAACAAAACGTTATCAGTTGATAACAATGTTTTCAGTTGCAAGTAATAAAAGAAACGAGAATTATTAAAACCCGTATTTAACACGAACAAAAAATGTCGGAGATTCATCTTCATTGTAATAATCATAATATTTTACAACTTTCGCTCTGCGAGTGGAAAACAATGTTCTAACCAATCTGTCGCTGTGTTTTACATCTAATAAGTAATTATTATAATCATTTTCAGTATTATTATAAATTAAAAATGTCTGGCGCCTAAACGGAACCTTCTTTACCGTTGCTATATAATTATCGTCAGGATTAAGCACAAAATCTGTCATTTTTATAATTACAGGATTGCCCAAAAAACATTTTATATCCGATAATTTCAATAATTTCTTCTCTAACGTATTTTGACCTTTGTTAAAATACAACTCATAAAACTTGTTTTTACCTCTATCATACGCCATAAGTCTGCCGTCATATATAAATTCATGGCTTATATCACTCGGACTGTATATTTCTTTACCATTCGCAACATACCTTGAATAAAAATTATGTTCCTTATCGACATAACGTACAACGTTCATCATCGTACTTAAAGTATGCTCAGGCATTTGGTATGACCATCTTTTTGTTAAATATGAATAATATATAATTTGTCCGTTTGAAATACCACTATGTAATTCGTCTGTATATTTGGCAAACGCATTCAAATTAACAAACATCAAAAATATTAATACTAATATCAATCCTTTTAAATTAAACATGTTTTGACATCACCTTTATAAAATTTTTTATTGACCTATCATAAGTCGCTTCGCCTGCTGCTGTAAAAAAACAACCCGGAATTTCTCCGTTTTCTCTGTGAGAACGAACACAATCACAACATACACCGCGATTATGACAACTTACATACGTACAACTACATCCCAATTTGTTTTCATCTTTTTTACATTCCATAATTGTATTTTACCCCTTACAAACTATATTGACAACCACAATAATTTTGTCTGTATAAACCCAAACCGTTTGCTATTTTATTTGTTTTTAAAAAACCATCTTTCTTTCTAAAATTAATAGCTACATAAGTTATACCATAAACAGCAGAAACATTCATCCCTATTTCGGAAATCTTATCAAAATTTTTGTGCGGACTTATAACTATTGATGTTGTAAAATTATTTATACCAAGCTCTTTTGCTTTTTTTGCTGTTTCTTTTAATCGCATATCGAAACATAAATTGCACCTTAACCCGCCTTCGGGTTCTTTTTCATATCCTTTTACGTAATCAACGTATTTTTCGGGTGAATATTCACCTTGAATTAATTCGCAATTATAATATTCACACAATTTTATTTGCGCTTCCAATCTTTTATTATATTCTGCCCGCGGGAAAATATTCGGATTATAAAAATATACAACAGGCGAATAATCCAAATCAATCAAATGCTGAATCGGATAAGCTGAACATATTGCGCAACACGCATGCAATAAAATTTTATTTTGCATTTATTTTTCTTTTGCACCTGCTTTAATCAACATTTCTTTTAATTCATAATCCGGCATTACACCGACTTTTAAAGGCGCATCGTTAATTCTTATTGCAGGAGTACCTTGCATACCAAGTTTTGCTCCTTCATCTATATCTTTTAAAACTTTCTGCATACTTGAAGCCGTCATAACATCGTGTTTCAATTTATCCATATCTAAACCATGTTTTAATGCAATCATCCAAACATCATAATCCGTCATCGGTTGATGAATATAAAAATCAGAAGCTACACCCCAGTAATTACCTTGCATTGCCGCAGCCTCAGCATACCTTGACAGAATACAAGATGCTTGGTGGAATGGTCGCTGTAAATATTTATTACATTCCATATCCAAAGGATAATTATGGTGCACAACCAAAACGTTATCCAATTCTGATATAACTTTGTGAATTATAATATTATATACGCAACATATCGGACATCTGAAATCAGAATAAACATGTAATTTAACTTCTCCGTTTACATCACCCAAAACATTACCTTCTATCGCATACGGGTTCTCTTTTTTCTTGTCATTTAAATCCACAAATTTCCTTATTGATTTAATCGATTTGACATGAGGCGCTAATATGCAGCTAATTGATGTGTACGTCAGAAATGCACCTGCTGATATAACTACCAAAACAAAACTTATAAGATATTTTTTCTCTTTCAATGCGCATGCAAAATCAACAAAAGAATCTTTGAAAACGCCAATTATACCTTTATTTTTATAATCAATAGAAAATAAACCTATTAACAAGTTCAATACGTAAGTAAATGCGCAAAGAATACACAATTTTTTAATTTGAAACAAACTTACACACAATAAAATAATTGAAATCAAAAAAGAAATCACACCCAAAGAGGATATATATGAATACGGATTTTTGAAAACTTCAAAAAACTTCAAAAGTTTAATGTTTTTAAGTTTATTAGCAAACATCATCAATGCCATAAACAAATACAAGAACATTCCCCATAATGCAAGAGGAATACCTAAAAACTGAGAATCAACCGTTTTTGCAACAGAATCGCAATCTATAAACTCGTTAATTGAACAAAAACTTGACGGAGCATTTTCCAAAAAATTGGCATTGTAATAAATAATCGCCAATTTTATTGTTGTAATAAACCCAACAAAAACAAGTAACCCAATAAAAATTTTACGTCTTATTGAAATATTCTCTTTGTTTTCAGTAATTTGTATATCTTCCATTTTATAAAACCTCTATACATTTGGTAAATCGCCATTTACAACGGCAACAACATCACTTTCTAAGTCAAACTTTTCACACAAAGCCTTAACCGAAGCATTTGCATCTGCTTTTCCGATTAAACAACTTATCTTAATTTCACTTGTAGAAATCATCTTTATATTAATATTCAATTCCGCAAAAGTATTAAACATCTTTGAAGCAACACCCGGACTGTCAATCATGCCTGCACCTACGATTGACACTTTTGCTATATCTTCATCAATAATTATTTTATCTACATCAATTTTATGTTTAATTTTACCCAACAATTCCATCGCACGAGGCAAATCCGTTTTACTTATAGTAAAAGCGATGTCATTTGTATTGTTATGTAACCTTGCATAAGATTGAATGATTGTATCAACCGAAATATTTTCATCAGATAATGTAGTAAATATTTTAGATGCAATACCCGGTTCATCTAATACATCACAAACGACCAATCTTACTTGGGACATATCAAGCGCTACGCCAGTAACAGGTTTACAAAGTTCCATTTTATTTTCTCCCATTATTAGTGTTCCATAATCTTCCAAATTAAAACTGCTACGTACCCTTACAGGCATATCAAATAATTTAGCCGTTTCAACCGCTCTGGGGTGCAAAACATTTGCACCCAAACTTGCTAATTCAAGCATTTCGTCATAAGTTACATATTCCATTTTTGATGCCTTTGGCACAATACGCGGATCCGTTGTATATACACCGTCAACATCCGTATATATATCGCATCTCATAGCTTTCAAAGCAGAAGCAACCGCAACAGCAGAAGTGTCAGAACCTCCGCGGCCTAATGTGGTAATTTCACCATCTTCGGTTACACCCTGAAATCCTGCAACTACAACTATTTTGCCATCTTCAAGATATTTATTTAATTTATCGGTTTTTATATTTATAATTCTTGCTTTGTTGTGAATATTTTCCGTAATAATACCAATTTGCATTGCATTCATACTGACAGCATCATAACCCTGTGCCTGTAGTGCCATTGCCAACAATGCGATTGAAACACCTTCCCCTGTTGATAACAACATGTCAATTTCTCTTGATGAAGGAGTTTGAGTTATTTCATGCGCCATTTTCATTAAGTAGTCCGTTGTATGTCCCATCGCCGAAACAACAACCACTACATCATTCCCTAATTCTTTTTCTCTTATTACCGATTTAGCGACATTCATTATTTTATCTGTATCTGCGACAGATGTACCGCCAAACTTTTGTACTACTAAATTTCTCATTTCTATCACTACACAAATAACAATATTTTACCACTACATTATATATACAAACACAACCTTTTGCAATAGTTTATATTAATTATTTTGGTTATCAAACCCCAAAAATAATTTTAGTAGAATCCTTCAGAAGAATTTTTTGATTATGTTTGAAACCCAAACAAACTTACAAACAATGGTTTAGCAAAAACGAATGAAACAAAAATGCAAAAACAATCCCCAAAATTGCACCGCAAAAGACCTGTTTTGGTGTATGACCTAACATTTCTTTTAATTTTGTTCCCGCTGCGTTTATATCCTTTTTGTAAAAATCTTCCATCATTTTATTCATACAAACAGCCATTTTACCTGAAGCACGTCTTATTCCTGCAGCATCATACATTGTAACAAGTGCATAACCTACAGAAACAGCAAAAGCCAACGATGTCCACCCACCTATTATACCGACAGATGTTGTTAAACCAACTACACCGGCTGAATGTGAACTTGGCATTCCACCTGTTGTTGTAAGTACTCTAAAATCAAACCTCTTGTGAATAATTATATCTGTAAGTAATTTGATTGTCTGTGCAATTATTGCTGCAAGTATACCTGAAAAAATTGCTTCGATACCTGTATTTAAAATTAGTGAATATATTTGCATTATTTACCCTTTTCCCTTATTTGCTCAATTATTGTATTAAATATTTCTGAATTTATATTTTGCTTTTTTAGTATAGCACAAGATTCATCTAAAAGACAATCCAGTTTATTTTTTGATTCTTCAAGTCCAAAAAGAGCTGTATAGGTTAATTTTCCTTCTTTTTTATCTTTACCCATTGTTTTTCCCATTTCTTCAAATGTGGAAATTTCATCTAAAATATCATCGCAAATTTGGAAAGCAAAACCAAGCGTTTGTCCAAAATCTTCCATTGTTTTTAATTGTTGTTCGTTAGCGTTTGCAACATGTGCACCTGATTTTAAGGCAGCTTTAAATAAATCTGCCGTTTTATGTGTATGAATATACTCCAATACTTTTGCATCATAGGGTTTACCTTCCATTGCAATATCAACAATTTGTCCTGCAATAATTCCGTATGCACCTGCTGCAAGTGCATGTTCTCTTAATATTTTTACAATTATTTCAGCAGGCAAATCTGATTTATCTATTATTAACTGTTGTCCGTAACTAATTAGTGCATCACCTGCCAAAACTGCTGTTGATTCTGAAAAATTCTTGTGATTTGTAAGTTTTCCGCGTCTGTAATCATCATTATCCATACAAGGCAAATCATCGTGTATTAAACTTTGTGTATGCAACATTTCAAATGCGCAGGCTGTTGGGAGTGCTTTTTCCATATCTCCGCCAAAAACTCTGCATGCTTCCAAACACATTATTGGGCGAAGTCTTTTCCCTCCTGCGAGTAAACTGTATCTCATTGATTCAAAAATTTCTTCAGGATAACTTACAGGTAAATATTCATCCAATTTTTTGTTTACAAGTTCGATTAATTCGTTCATTTATGCCTCATTTACTTCTTTATGTATGTTTTGTTTTTGTGTATTTCTTGCAGATTGTCTTTTTCTTGAACTTATCTTTACTGCTATTTTATCATGAGTTTGTTTAAAATGTGATTCTCTCTCTTTTTTTGTTCCTGAATACTTTATTTTTTCTTTGTATTCTTTGGCTTCTTCTACAAAATTTAAATAACTTTCATATCTTGTTTCATCTATTTTTTCTAAATTTTCAATTACTGCGCATCCTACTTCTGTGTTATGTAAACAATCAGCAAATTTGCATTGAGATTTGTATTGCTTAATTTCATCAAAAAGTTCATCGATTTCTGTTGGCAAAAGAAAATCAAATTTCAAATTGCTAAAACCCGGTGTATCAACTATACAAGTTTTATCGCTTACCCTAATAATTTCACAATGCCTTGTTGTGTGAGTACCTCTTTCGGTTTTTTCGCTTACAGCTTTTGTTCTTAAATTACATTCGGGATTAATCGCATTAATCAAACTCGATTTTCCCACCCCTGAATTTCCGCACAAAACCGAAATTTTATTTTCAAGAATTTCTTTAAAATCATCAATTCCGTCGTTTTCAAGCGCAGATGTGAAAACTATATCAAATCCCAAAGGTTCATATATTTTAAATACTTTTTGAATAGTTGAATCATCTAATGATAAATCATTCTTATTAAAGCATAACTTTGTCGGAATATCATAATATTTCGCAAAACAAATGTATCTGTTCAGTTGCAAAAAATCCAAATCCGGTTCCTTTACGGAAGAAACAATTATTATCTGGTCAATATTTGAAACTTTTGGACGCGGAATATAATTTTTACGCGGCAAAATTTTCTCTATGGCTCCATTTTCAAATTCCACAAAATCACCAACCACAATATTTTGCTTTTGTTTTTTTAAAACATCGCGCAATTTACATTCGTATGTACTATTTTCGTAATTTACGTAATAAAAATCAGAATGAATTTTATAAACTTGTCCGATATTAGCCATACTTATGCTCTTAAACTCTCTATTGCCAATTTTACATCACTGCTGTTATAAATATAACTTCCCGCAACTAAAGATGTCGCACCCAAAGAAGTACAAATTTTAGATGTTATATTATTTATTCCGCCATCAACTTGAATTATAAGTCCGTTTTTACTGTTATGAACAATTTCAGGAATTTTTAGAGCGCAATCATGCATAAATTCCTGCCCGCCAAATCCCGGTTCTACTGTCATAACCAATACCATATCAACAAAGGAAAGATATGGTATTATATCTTTTTGATTTGTTTTCGGCTTAATTGAAATTCCGACTTTACAACCTAACTTTCTTATCTTATTACAAAATTTTTCAATATTTTCAGGTTTTACAGCCTCATAATGAAATGTAATAATATCAGCACCGGCTATAGCAAAATCTTCAATGTATTTTTCAGGATTTTCTATCATCAAATGTACATCTAAAGGCTTTTTCGCAAATCTTTTTAATGCCTTTACAACCGGAATTCCTATTGTAATATTAGGAACAAAATGCCCGTCCATTACATCAACGTGAATCCAATCAGCACCGTTATCTTCTACTAATTTTATATCTCTTTCTAAATTAGCAAAATCTGCTGACAATATTGATGGTGATATTATAATTTGTTTATTCATTTATAACCCCAAGTTTTTTACATGCCTCATAAGCACACTTTTGTTCTGCATCTTTTTTACTTTTTCCGATTGCACACGCAAGTATTCTGTTTTGGTACAAAACTTCTGTTTTAAACGTCGGTGAATGTTCAGGGCCTGTTTTTTCAATCAGCTTATATACAGGTAACTCTTTTGTGTGTGCCTGCGTATATTCCTGTAACAATTCTTTAGCATGATATTGTGCTAAATTATTTTTTACTTCATCAATAATCGGTTCAAATATATTATCCAAATAATTTATTATTTCTTCTTTCCGTCCATCAAGATAAAACGCACCTAACAAAGCCTCAAATACGCAGGCTTTTATTGATTCTCGATTTCTTTCCCCTGATTTTTCCGCATTTTTACCAAGTATAATTAAAGGAGTTAAATTGACTGCTTCTGTAATTTTTGCCAATTCAGCATCAGAAACTAATATTGCGCGAATTTTAGTTAATTCTCCTTCATCCATATTAGGGTATTTTTTTATTAATTTTTCAGATACTGAAAGTTTTAAAACAGAATCACCAAAAAATTCTAAACGTTCATAATTTTCGTGTATTCCTAAATTATTTTCTTGACTGTATGATGGGTGAGTTAAAGCTCTTATATATAGTTTTTCATCATTAATTTTTATGTTAAATATTTTTTCTAATTCTGCTTGCACTAAAATATCCTTTTGATAAAATCTGTCATATTTATTATCAAATCTTTGTTTTCAACGATACATTTAAAAAAGTAGTACATAACCGGTATTGCAAATATATAACTGTCAGTTCTGTCTAAGAATCCGCCATGACCCGGTAATAAATCACCTGAATCTTTAACTCCTGCATCTCGCTTAATCATAGATTCACATAAATCACCGATTTGGGCAAATGTTGTAACAAGTAAACTTCCAATTAATGCATAAAGCCAAGGTAATTTTATAAAATACGCAATAATAAAACCGCCTATAACCGTACAAAATACACCGCCCATAGAGCCTTCAATAGTTTTATTCGGGCTAATCACAGGTGCAAGTTTATGCTTACCTAAATGTCTTCCAAAATAATAACAGCCAACATCTGTTATTATTACAAGCAAAAAGACAAATACAAGATAGTGCAATCCGGAATTTTGTGCGTATGGTTTTAATAACATTTGTATTGCCGTATCATAATTTGAACCTATATCGCGCAACATTATTAAGTGCAAAGGAAACCAGCCGCTATACATAAACCCGACTACCGTTGTTGCCACATTTGCAATATATGGTTGTTTACCCCTAAATAATACCCACATAAAAGCAGTCATAATGCCAATGGTGAATATAAGCGGCAAATATTTGAAACAGCTAAAATAAGCAATAACGGCAAAAAGCGCATCAACAAATAAAATTACTTTTAAACTCGGGAAAAATCCTTTGTGTTCAAGTATTTTTACGTATTCTTTTGCACCAATATAAACTACTGTCAAAACGAGTATCAATAGCGGTAATCCGCCAAAAATTATACAGGCTAACGCTACCCACCCGAATATAAATCCTGTAATTATTCTAAGTACCGATTTAGAAAGGTTATCCATTATACAGTCATAACCTCTTTTTCTTTAGATGTAACTTCTTTGTCTATAATTCCAGTATATTTATCTGTTAATTTTTGAATTTTATCTTGGTTATCTTTTACCATATCCTCAGGTAAGTTTTCTGATTTTTCAATTTTCTTTAATTCATCAGTCAAATCGCGACGAACATTCCTTATACCTACTTTTGCATCTTCGCCGAATTTTTTAACATCTTTTGTAATTTCTTTTCTTTTTTCTTCTGTTAAAGGCGGAAAGTTTAATCTGATAGAAACACCGTCATTGTTTGGCGCAACACCTAATTCAGCCTTTATAATAGATTTTTCTATTTCTTTTAAAACAGATTTATCAAAAGGTGCAATTACAAGAGTTGTACCTTCTTGTACTGTTATTTGAGCCATTTGTTTTAGCGGGGTTGGTGCACCGTAATAATCAACCATAACTTTGTCTAACATAGCAGGATTTGCACGTCCTGTTCTTACGGTTGTAAAATCTCTATGTAATTGATTTAACACCTTTTCCATTTTTTCAGTACCGTTTTTAAATAAATTGTCTAATGATTCTGTCATATCTATACCTCTTTCTTATTGTTGTTTTCCTACGTAAGTTCCGATTTTTTCACCTAAAATGATGTTTTTGATTGCATTTTCTTTTTTGAAATCAAAAACAATTATAGGTATATTGTTTTGCTGGCACAAATCACAAGCTGACCTGTCCATAACTTTTAAATCATTTTTGATTATTTCGTCATAATCAATGTTTTCTAATTTTTTAGCATCTTTGTTAACGTTCGGGTCATCTGTATATACACCGTCAACACCGTTTTTTGCCATAAGCATAATTTGAGCGTTAATTTCAGATGCTCTTAGGGCACTTGCAGTATCTGTTGTAAAGAATGGGTTTCCGGTACCGGCCGCAAAAATTACCACACGTTTTTTTTCTAAATGCCTTTGTGCCCTAAATCTTATATAAGGTTCTGTTATTTGATTCATGCTTATTGCGGATTGAACTCGACATGGAACATCTGTATTCTTTAATGCAGATTGCAAAGTAATAGCATTCATTACCGTTGCGAGCATGCCGACATAATCTCCTGAAGCTCTGTCCATTCCAAGTTTTGTACTGTTTTTCATGCCTCTGAAAATGTTTCCGCCACCTACTACAACAGCTATTTCTACACCCATCTCGTGAACTTTTTTTATCTCATTAGCAATAAACTCAACGGGCTTATAATCTATCCCAAACTCCTGTTCCCCCAATAGGGCTTCCCCGCTTATCTTTAAAAGTATTCTTTTGTATCTTTTATCTGTCATATAAACTCCTATCTTTAAAAATCGTACATTAAATAAGCTCCGTTGTAAAGTTTTATTTAATAAAAATATACTATTGTATTTTTTTTTTATTTGTAGTAAAAAAAATATATATAAAGTGTTATGTAAAATTGTAGTTATTACAGTAAGCAGGAAGAAAAGGAGAAAAGTATGAAATTATTAAACAAATTAGTTGCAACTGCTGCCGTTGTAATGTGCGCTTCAAGCGTATTTGCTGCAACAAATGCAACAGTTGAGGCTTATGCTCATCCGACTTTATTCGGCTCTCAAGTACAATCCACCGAAAACAATGGTGTTTATGTAGTTGGGGACAAACTTTTAAAAGCTGATGAAGTTATGTCAATTGAAGACAAAACCAACGTTTTGGTTGATGCAAAAGCAAGAGATTTACTATCAGATTTAGAAAAATTTATCGGTAAATTTGACCCTAAAAAACCTGTCCTTCGTTCAGAAATGGCACATGCTTTATCTGAAGGTTTAGGTTTACCTCTATCTGATAATACAGATAAATACTCAGATGTAAAAGGAAGTTGGGCATTCACTTATATTTACAATGTTACTGATAAAGGTATTATGATTGGTTATCCGGATAAAAAATTCCGTCCAAATCAACAAATTACAAAAGCTGAAGTTTTTGCTACTTTAGCTCAATTAATCGACATTGATGTTGATGATACTCCTGTTTTGGATAAATTAAACGGCGTTTATGATATGGAAGAAATTCCTAATTGGGCTATTTATCCAACTAAAAAAGTTATGGCAACAGGTATTTTAAATAATTTACCTGATGTAGAAAAAGTTGCAAGCGAAAAATATTTGTCTTCTGAACAACTTTACAAATTAGTTTGTTTCTTAAGCTACAACAAATATTACAATGCTAAATTCTTAAATGGTGCTGTTCAAACAGCTACTGTAAGAGTTAAAATGAAAGAAAGAGTTGATGCAAGACATGCTAATATCGGTGAAACTTTCTGGGCTGAAACTTTAGATTCAAGCGAATTCGGTAATGAATTATTCGCTGCAGGTTCTATCGTTAAAGGTGAAGTTGTTGAAGTTAGCAGACCAGGTTTGAAAAATCCGGGCTATGTAAAAGTTAGATTCAACACAATTCAAAACGGTTCTACTAAAGCTGAATTCCCTATCAATATTGCAAGCGTTAGCGCTGACAAAGTAAAAACTACAAATGTTGCTGCAAGATTTGTTGCTGCTCCATTCTCAACTGCTGCAAGAATCGCAGGTGTTGCAGGAAGAACAGTTTCAACTGCTGCTACTGACATATCAAATAACACTGAACGTTTTGGTGATAACTGGTCAAATGTATTTGCTAATACATTATCTCTACAACCTATGGCTGGTTTGAGAAGTTTCGGTAAAACTTTCGTAACTACCGGTTATTGCGTTTACGATATTGTTAAACTTGCTGTAAGCGGTACTTTCGGTGTTCTTTATGAATTAGGCGACGAAGTTAGATATTTAGTTCTTCCAAGTTCTTTAAATGATTCTGCTTTGAACCCTAACGAAGAATTAGAAATTATTTATAATAAATAATTAATTTCAAAGAAAATAATTAATCGGTGATTTCAAAATTGAAATCACCGATTTTTTTAAGTTTGTTAATTGCAAATAAATTGATTAATTGATTAAATCGTTTAATTAATAATCAAATATTATATTTTCCAAGAATGTAAGTATGCTTCTTGTTCAGGTGTTAAAGTATCAATTTTAATTCCCATAGATTCTAATTTGAGATTAGCAATCATAATATCTACTTCTTCCGGAAGAGTTAGCAATTTGTTTGGTAATTTGCCTTGATTTTTAACCAAATATTCAATACCTAATGCTTGATTTGCAAAAGACATATCCATTACACTTGCAGGATGTCCTTCTGCTGCAGCAAGGTTAACTAATCTGCCTTCTGCAATAACGAAGATTGACTTGCCATTATCTAATTTATATTCTTCCAAATTAGGTCTGATTTGTTTAATTTCAACGGCATGTTCTTTTAAACCTTTTACGTTAATTTCATGGTCAAAGTGTCCGCAGTTTCCAACAAATGAACCGTCTTTCATGCTTAATAAGTGTTCAACGTCAACAACGTGTTTGTCGCCTGTTACTGTCATAAATACATCCCCGATTTTTGCAGCTTCAGCAATAGGCATTACCCTGTAACCTTCCATTACAGCTTCTAGAGCTTTTAGAGGATCAACTTCACATACAATAACGTTTGCACCCAATCCTTTTGCTCTTAGTGCGCAACCTTTACCGCACCAGCCATATCCTGAAATAACAACTGTTTTTCCGGCAATTAAGATGTTTGCTGCTCTAAAGATACCATCAAACAAACTTTGACCTGTACCGTATCTGTTATCATATAGATGTTTTGTTTGACTTTCGTTTACACCAACTGCAGGTGCTTTTAATACACCTTGTTGTTCAAGTGCTTTAAGTCTTATTATGCCTGTTGTTGTTTCTTCTGTTGAACCGATAATGTGTTCTGCAAGTTCAGGCTTTTCATCATAAATTGTTGACATAATATCACAACCGTCATCAATAATAATGTTTGGATTGTGTTCTAAGGCTACTCTTACATGTTCTCTGTATGTTTCAACCGATTCACCGGCATATCCGTAAACAGGAATACCCCAATATTTTACCAATCCTGCAGCAACATCATCTTGTGTTGATAATGGATTTGATGCTACAAGTACTGCATCTGCGCCACCTGCTTGCATTACAGTACATAATGCAGCTGTATCTTTCGTAACGTGTACACATGCAGATAATCTTAATCCTTTGAAAGGTTGTTCTTTAATAAATCTTTCGCGAATACTTCTTAAAACAGGCATATCCCTTAATGCCCATTCGATATTATTTTTACCTTGTTCAGCTAAATTAATATCTTTAATATCGCATTTTAATGTTTGCATTGTTTGCATATTTCCTCCTATTTCTCGTATGCTACATTTATTTTTAAATATTTACTACTCGAATGAACCAATGCCCATCTTAAAATATTATGCACATCTAATTCATGTAATTTATTTTCTATATATTCTGTTGTTAAATCCTTTGTGTTTGGTATAACTACTGTTTTTGATGTTATCATTTAAGTCCTATTTATATACATGTTATTCTACTGTTACTGATTTTGCCAAATTTCTTGGTTGATCAACATCTTTTCCTAAAAATTCCGCTATGTAATATGCAAGTAATTGCAACGGAATAATTGCCATAATTGGTGAAATCAATTCATGAACTGACGGAACATTTAATACATAATCAAATATTTCATCTAATTTTTCATCTGTGGAATCTGTTAAGGCAATCATTCTTGCATTTCTGGCTTTTGATTCTTGAGCATTTGAAAGAATTTTTTCATAAACTTTACCTTTCATCATAATTGATAATACAGGTAATGTTTCATCAAGCATTGCAATAGGACCATGCTTTAGTTCTCCTGCAGGATAGCCGGTTGCGTTTATATAACTTATCTCTTTTAATTTCAATGCACCTTCAAGTGCTGTTGCATAATTTATTCCTCTTGCTATAAAAATAAAATTCTTAGAACTTGAGTACATTCTTGAACATTTTTGAATTTTATCTGTTTTTGTTAAAAATAGTTCGATTTTTTGCGGTAATAACATTAATTCATTTTTTAATTCAGTTAACGCACTATTATCGTAAGAACCTTTAATTTCAGCAAGATGAATTGCTAATAAATAAAATGCCATTAGTTGCGCAACATAAGATTTTGTAGCGGCAACAGAAACTTCAATACCAGCATTTACAGGAATTAAACTATCCGCTTCTCTTGCCATTGCACTATCAGGTCTGTTTGTAATTATAAGAATATGTGAACCTCTTGCTTTTGATTGCTTAATTGCAGTTAATGTATCCGCTGTTTCTCCTGATTGTGAAACCCCAATAACAAGTGTATGCTCATCTGTTACTGTTTTCCTGTAAATATATTCACTTGATGCTTCTACATCAACTGGTATTTCACAAAGTTCTTCAATAATATATTTACCTACCATAGCTGCATGAAGTGATGTTCCGCATGCTACAACCTGAATTCTGTTTAAATTTTTTAATGTGTTTTTGTCAAGTTTTACTTCATCTAATTTTGTTGTTTCATTTGCTGTGTGAAGTTTACCTGAAAGAAAATTTCTTATTACGTCAGGTTGTTCGTGAATTTCTTTAAGCATAAAATGCTTGTAACCCATTTTACTTAAAGCTATTGGTTCCCAAGGTAATAGTTCTACTTTTGGTTCTATTTTATTATTGTTTTCATCAAATAATTCGATAGAATTAGGCTTTAAAACAGCTATTTGATTATCATTTAAGTAAATTGCTCGTTTTGTATGTTCTATAATTGCAGGAACATCAGATGCGGCAAAATTTTCTCCTTCACCTACTCCAATTAATAGAGGTGCATTTCTTTTTGTAGCAACTATTGTGTTTTCTACATCCTGATGAATTATACATAGCGCATACGCACCTTCTAATTCTGATGTTGCAAGTCTTACAGCTTCTTTTAAGTCTTGGGTTTCGCCATATTTTTGGGCTACAAGGTGAGCAACTGTTTCTGTATCTGTTTGTGATTTAAAAACACATCCTTTTGCTTCTAATTGTTCTCTTAGTTCTTTATAATTTTCGATAATACCATTATGTACAACGGCAAGCTTTCCGCAGTTGCAAGTATGCGGGTGTGCGTTCACTTCATTCGGAATACCATGAGTTGCCCATCTTATATGCCCGATTCCGACTTGTGCCGTAATTATTTCATCTTGTTTTTCTTTTAATAAATCTTTTAAATTTTGTAATTTACCTTCGGCTTTATATATCTTTGTTTTTCCGTCTGCTAAAACAGCTACCCCGGATGAATCGTATCCTCTATATTCAAGAGCACTTAAACCGCCTGTTAATATTTCAGCAACATTCTTTTTGCCGACATATCCAACAATTCCGCACATATTATATTAACCTTTCATTTTAATTAAAATAAAATCTTTATTATATTTTAGCATTAAAAACATTATTTGCAAAAAAGCTCTTCCTATTGTGAACATTAGTAAAGTTAAAATTCAAAATAAAACGAGAGATTTAATTCATCTCTCGTTTTGTTATTAATTTGCCGATGGCCGGGGTCGAACCGGCACGTAGTTTCCTACACAAGATTTTGAGTCTAGCACGTCTACCAATTCCATCACATCGGCATGTATCACGTTTTATTTAATTATCAAAGTTTTTATTGTTTTGCCTCTGTGATTGAATTGGTCTAATCAGACTCGGTAGTCCTCGTTATTCTAACTCGGCTACCTTGGGCATCACATCGGCATGTATTACGTTTTATTTAATTATCAAAGTTTTTATCGTTTTGCCTCTGTGATTGAATTGGTCTAATCAGACTCGGTAGTCCTCGTTATTCTAACTCGGCTACCTTGGGCATCACATCGGCATGTATCATGTTTTATTTAATTGTCAAAGTTTTTATTGCTTTGCCTCTGTGATTGAATTGGTCTAATCAGACTCGGTAGTCCTCGTTATTCTAACTCGGCTACCTTGAGCATCACATCGGCATGTATTACGTTTTACTCTTATAATATAGCAAAAAAAATTTAAAATATCAAATCAAATTTTAAATTTTATAAAATAATTCTTAATGTATTCGATTAATCAATTTTAATTTTATATAAATTTTTACATTATTGTTTCAAAGGAGAGTTTAGAATGAAAATTTTTAAAATTATATATTTATTTGTATTTATGATTTTTTTCAATATTCAGGTTTTGGCAGAACCTTTGCAAGCTAATGTTACAAAGGAAGGAACTATTGGTGTTCATAAAATTATTGATTCAAAAACAAAAGTACCTATAAAGGGTGCAAAAATTGTACTACCTCAAAAGAATTATTCCACAACAACTAATGATAATGGTATGTTTAATTTAAAAGTAGATATTACTGACAATACAGTATTATCTGTTGAAAAAGACGGATACAGACCTTTTTCTTTAACGATAAACGAACAAATGGCATCAAGTCCTATTGTTATAGGCATTGAAAAAACAAACCCGATGAAAATGGTTATAGATACAGATATGTTTCATTTAGGTGATAATAATTATTCTGAAATGTCTGCCAATGCGGGTCAATTTTGTGTAAAATGTATTGGTCCTTATTACTCTAAAAAAATTAAAATTAATAATGCAACAAACAATATATACTTAGTAATCGGCTCTATAATCGGTGTAGATACAAAAATGGCAAAAAGTATGGGTCAAAATAATATTTCTTTTGCATACGCAAGTCCGCCGGAAATTTATATTAACGGAAATAAAATTGCAGAAATTCAATTAAACGGTGATGGTCAAAGATTTAAAATCCCAAATCATTTGGTAAAAGCTAATCAATTAAATGAAATTACCATTAAAACAGGGCGCAACTTAATGCAAAATGCATATATTGATTATGATGACATTGAATTTATGAATTTATATATTGAAAATAATTAGCATGCTTGTAATGCATCAATTAATTCCAAAGCAATTTCTCTTTGGATATCCGATGGTGCAGATTTTAAATATTCAAATGCCTCTTGTATTCTTTTATCTTTATCATACCAGCGTTTTAAAAGATACGTAAACGCTTCATTTAAAGTATTCTCTTTATTTTTAACCCCTAAATTTTTCGATTTCGAAATAATATACTCTGCACAATGAAGTTGAGTTTCTTCATTTGAATTTTTCATCAAACTCACAGCCAAACTTACTGTAGGATCTATATCATACCAACGTTTTTGCATATTTTACCCTTTAATATTAATTATATATTCATTCTATGTCAAAATTGATTTTATTTCCAGTATTTTTTCAGATGAAATGTTTTTAAAAAGTAATGTTTTTTCTTTTGATGTTTCTCCTTTTACAATTTCAATTTTGGACTTTGCAATTTTTAATGTTTTTGATAAGTATTCTATTAATGCTTTATTTGCTTTGTTTTCAATAGGTTGAGCCGTAATTTTTATTTTTAATTCATTATCATTTTTTACAATTTCATTTTTACTTGCATTCGGCGAAATCTTTAATTTTATTGTAATTGAGTCCGTATTCATAAATTTACCTCTTGTAAAAATTAAAAAAACTGGTAAAATAATTATATCATGAGCGATATTGATACATTAGCATTATTTGATAATATACAAGAATTAATTAAAGAACGTTCAAAATCGGACCAAGAATTAATTAAAAAGGCATTTTTGTTCGCGCGTGAAAAGCATAAAAATCAATTCAGAGTATCTTCTGAACCTTACATTATTCATCCTATTGAAGTAGCAAAAATTTTAATCGGGTTGAAAGCAGATACTCACACAATCGTGGCTGCATTTTTGCATGATGTTCTGGAAGATACTGATACAGAACCGGAAGTTATAAAGAATGAATTTGGCGAAGATGTTTTAACGATTGTACAGGGTGTTACAAAATTAGGGAAATATCACTTTAACTCAAAAGAAGAACGTCAAGCAGAAAATTTCAGAAAAATGTTTATTGCAATGGCAAGTGATATAAGAATTATATTTTTGAAACTTGCAGACCGATTGCATAATATGCGTACGTTAAATTTTATGCGTGAAGATAAACAGAAAAAAATTGCTCAAGAAACTTTAGATGTATTTGCACCATTAGCTAACAGATTAGGTATCGGTAAAATTAAAGCAGAGCTGGAAGATTTATCCTTAAGGTATTTAGACCCGCAAGGTTATTTCGATTTAGTAAATTTGGTTGACCAAACAAAAGCTGAACGTGAATCGACAGTCAATGCCGTAATGGAAAAAATTGCAAATGATTTAAAAACAGGTGGAATAAAAGCTCAAATAACAGGTCGTGCAAAACATTATTACAGTATTTATTGTAAAATGAAACGTTTAAATATTTCTTTTCAAGACCTTTATGATATTACTGCTGTCAGAGTAATTGTTGATACTGAAAAAGAGTGCTACGAAGTTTTAGGATTAATTCACTCTCAATTTAAACCAATTCCAGGAAGATTCAAAGATTATATTGCAATGCCGAAAGGTAATTTATATCAATCTTTGCACACATCAGTAATTGGACCTAAAATGCGCCCTTTGGAAGTTCAAATCAGAACTCATAAAATGCATGAAATCGCAGAATATGGTGTTGCAGCACATTGGCGATACAAAGAAAAGGGTTCACAAAAAGCTGATAAAGCCGAAGATATGCAATTCTCTTGGATGAGAAAAATGGTTGAATATAACCAAGATATGACAAATGCGGAAGATTATGTAAATTCTGTAAAATTGGACATATTTTCTGACCAAGTTTTTGCATTCACCCCAAACGGTGATGTATTTGATTTGCCTAAAAAAGCGACCCCTGTAGATTTTGCATATCGTATCCACTCTGATGTGGGACACAAAACTGTCGGTGCGCTCGTAAATGGCAGAATTGTTCCTTTGGATACAAAATTAAAAAACGGTGATATTGTTGAAATTTTGACGTCAAAACAACCTGCACCACGTTTGGATTGGCTTAATTTTGTTGTTACAAAACAAGCAGGGCAAAAAATAAGACAATGGTTTAAGAAGAATAAACGTGAAGACCATGTTGAATTGGGTAAAAGTAATCTTGAACATGAACTTACAAAAGCGGTTTTTGATGAATATATAAAATCAGGTGATTTTGAAACAGTCGCAAAACAAATGAATTACCAATCCGCAGAAGATTTATTTGCAGCTTTGGGATATGGTGAAACGACTATTAATAAAATTATCAATAAGTTAAAAAAACCTGAAGATAAAACACGCGCACCGGAAACTTATCAAGCAACAAAGAAAAAAACATCTACAAAAGACGTTTTGGGACTTGACGGTTTATTGTACTCTTTTGCAAGATGTTGTTCTCCTATTCCTGGTGAACCTATAGTCGGTGTAGTTACACGTTCTAAAGGTGTTTCTATTCACAGACTTGATTGTAAAACTCTTGAAGACGTTGAACCTGAAAGATTAATTGATATTCAATGGGCAAATACTTCTTCCAATAAATCTTACAGCACTACGATAAGAGTTGAATCTCAAGACAGACAAGGTTTGTTAAAAGATATTATTGCTGCTGTTTCCGATAATAATACCAATATAAATTATGCAAATGTAAAAGCTAAGCAAAATAATATTGGTATAATTGAGTTGGGCTTGGAATTGGATAATATCACTACTTTAAGAAAAGTTATAACGAGTTTGCAGGCACTTCCGGATGTAATTAGCGTAAAACGTATTCAAACGTCTTATTCAAGAGCACCCGAACAATTTTCGAAAAAGAACGCACCTAAAAAGAAACCAAAAAAGAAATCATAGATGCTGAACCAAGTTTAGTATAGACAGAGGGATTACTTATTTTGTCATGCTGAGTATAAAACATTTGTCCATTCCAAACTAGTTTCGAAATCTATTCTGTGTTATAGATTCTAAACCGAGTTAAGGATAGACAAGAGAAGCTATAGGCATTGAAATAAACCCCATGGAAAATAGGACACTTTTCTCAAAATTATATCCAACTGACTAATTTCAAAAGTTTCTTTAATTTTTAAAATAATTTTAAAGACAGGAGAAATTATGACGTTAAAAACATTATACAAAATTCAAAAAAGTGAACTTACAGAGTTAAACCATTTATTTATAGAACTTACGGAAAAAAATTGCAATCAGCATTGTAGGCATTGTTACATAGATTTTCCGCTAAGCAAGGCTAAAAAAGATTTTATAGATGTAGAAAAAGTAAAACAAGCATTAATTGATACAAAAGATGAAAAAATTCAATGTATTTATCTTACAGGAGCTGAACCAATGCTTCACCCTGATTTTAATTCAATTTTAAGGCTATGCTTAAAAAAACACAATGTTTGTATTTGTACGAACGGGTCATTATTAAATGAAAAAAAGGTACGTTTTCTTAAACGTGTTGATGAAGAAACTGAAAACGAAATTATTTTTATGTTACCTTTTGCTCATTTCGACGAAATAAAAAATGATAACGTTCGCACGAGAGGAGCGTACAGGCAAATTTTACATGCCTGTAAAATCTTGGCTAAATATCAATTTAATCCAATTTTTAATATCACAAATTTTTACAAAGAAAAAACAAATGTTCTTATTGAAGAATTTATAAAAGTTTTTGCAAATATTGATATAAAAGTAAACTCAACAAATTTTTTAATTCACAATTATTATGATAAATTTTCAAATGACGAGTATTTAGTTGAAGATTATACCGAACTTGATTGTCAAAGCGGAAGAATTCTAACAGAAAAAGGTGTTTATACTTGTCCGTTTTTGGCAAATGACCATAGAGGAAGAATGGGTGCTGATTTTTCAGATTACGGCAAAAAAATGTATTTAGAAACTCCTTTTTGTAAAATTTGCTCAGAAAATAACTCCAAAATATTTTCCATTGACTTTAAAAAATTTGAAACTTAAACCATAAAAAATATACATTATCTTTGCATAAACTAAGTATTTTTAATACAAATACTTAGTTTTATTTTAGCATTTCTAATCAGATTTTGCGCTATCAAGGCGCTGCACTTATAATCAGATTTTGCTCGAGTGAGTAACGTAAAATATTGTAAAAGTTTTTCAAATTACATGCAATTTTTAATTTAAAAAAATCTTTATATATATATTAAAATTTATTAATATCTTCAGTCAAAATACTAAAGTTATTAAGAAATTTTCCGATATAAATACTGTTGATAAGGATAACATAAAACAAAAAAGGTAACATTATGGGTATAGATGCTGTATCAGGAATTCAATCATATAATTCAGGAGCAATAGGTTCAATTTCAAAAATAAAAGGCGGTTTATCTGAAGAAACTGTTAAAAAATTGAAATCTCTAGGCATTGACCCTTCAAAAGTAAAATCAGAAGAAGAAGCTCAAAAAATTATTAAAAATGCCCAAAATGGTCAAGGGTCAAACGTTTCGCACGCTGATAGCGGAAATCAAAGCCCTATTCATGTTGATATTCAAAAATTAAGAAATGATATGAAAGTATTGGGAGAAAAAATTGGTGTTGATGTTTCTAACGAAAAAGATTTTGATAAAGCTGTTGCAAAATTAGAACCAAAAGTTGAAGAATATAAAAGAGCTGCATCAAGCCAAGTTAATTCCAGCGACCATTCTCAAAAAGTTCAAAGAAATGATAATCAAACAAAAGATGATAAAAAAGACATTCAACAACAATTCCAAGATATAAAAGACAGAGTAGATGAAATTAAATCTGCAAGAAATGCAATGTTTGCAGGTCAAGATATGATTGGCATGCTTAATAAAATGGCATTAGGACTTTCATAAAAATAAAAAGACGAACATTATAAGTTCGTCAGTAAATATAGATAGTAATAAGATTCTTTATTTTAACTTTTAAACTCCTAACTATTTTTTAGTCAACATAATCAAAACCATCCATTTTCATACCAAACGGCGGTCCAAATGTACTTTTATGTATTGGATTTGTTACATTTGAAACACTGTTTTCTTGTGTATTTTCACTTTTGCTTATTGTTCTAAATAACTTTTCAAATATATCACCCGCTTTCTCATCTTCTTCATTATTAGATGTATTTAAGGTGAATATATCATCAATAAGCTGTATTCCAAAATTACCGCTGACCGTAGGTAGTTCTGATACCATATAAATTTTTCCTCTCAATTTCTTCTTATTAAATCATTATTTATATTTTTTCATTATTTTCAAAAATAATAATCATTTAACCGGAGTAATTTTTGTATATTTACATGCCAAATATATAAAAAATTTAACGAAAATCTACAACTTTAACATAATTTCTAAGCATGCTGCAAATATTTTTAAACTCTTCTTTTGTATAACTTTTTTCATTTAACAAAGACTCATCTAAAATCTTTGTCGGGATAAATTCCTGTAAATAGTATGCTTTTGCTCCTTTTATTTCTTCTCCGATTTGTTTAAAATCTTCTATACTTAATTGAGATTTTATAACAGTTGTTCTAAATTCATAATCAATGTCGCTATTTTTGATTAAATCAATGCTTTTTTCTATTTTAGAAACATCATAATCAACGTTCGTAACGGATTTGTATTTACTTAAAGGTGCTTTAATATCCATTGCAATATAATCAAGCAAATTTGATTTTAGCAATTTTTCAATTACGTTAGGATTAGTTCCGTTTGTATCAAGCTTTACGCAAAAATCTAAATCTTTAATTTTTTGAATAAATGTTTGCAAATCTTTTTGTAGAGTGGGCTCTCCGCCTGTTATAACAACTCCGTCAAGTTTATTCTTTCTTGTATTTAAATATGCAAAGAAATCCGGCACAGAAAGTGCCGGTTCTTTGTTAGTAAATAATTCCGGATTGTGGCAGTAACCACATTTAAAATTACATCCGTTTGTAAAAACAATACATGCAATTTTTTGCGGAAAATCTATTAAAGAGGTTTTTTGAAAACCGCTTATACAGAAACGCATTCTAATTTTTCCTCGTTAATTTTGAATGTTTTTCTGTTAGCGAATTCTACTTTTTTACCTCTGTTCCATTGGTCAACAGGTCTTATGTATCCAACTACTCTTGAATATACTTCACAAGAATATCCGCAATCAGGACAAGTTTCGTGTTCTCCATTTATATATCCATGATTTGGACATATTGAAAATGTCGGAGAGAATGTAAAATATGGCAATCTGTAGTTTTCACAAATCTTTTTAACCAAATTTTTCATAACCTTTGTATCATGAATTCGCTCACCTGCAAAGATGTGTACAACTGTTCCGCCAGTGTATTTTGTTTGGATTTCGTCTTGATGATCAAGAACTTCAAAAATATCATCAGTATAATTTACAGGAAGTTGTGTTGAGTTAGTGTAGTAATATTCACTACTGCAACATTCTTCACCATCGTTTGCACATCTGATGTTTGGCATATTTTCTTTATCCAATTTTGCAAGACGGTAGCTTGTACCTTCTGCAGGAGTTGCTTCCAAGTTATAGTTATTACCTGTTTCTTCTTGATATTGAACGATACGGTTTCTCATATAATCCATAACTTCAAGAGCAAAGTTACGACCTTCTTCTGAACCTATATCAGTATTTAAAAGATTTAGGCATGCTTCGTTCATACCGATTAAACCGATTGTAGAGAAGTGGTTTTTCCAATATACTCCAAATCTTGATTTAATATCTCTTAAATAGAATTTTGTATATGGATAAAGGCTTGCATCAGTCAATCTTTCAAGCATTTTACGTTTAATTTCAAGAGAATTTTTAGCCAAATCCATACGTTTTGCTAATAAATCAAAGAATTCTTCTTTACTGCTTGCAAGGTACGCAATTTTTGGAAGATTTACTGTAACTACACCGATTGAACCTGTCAATGGGTTAGAGCCGAACAATCCACCGCCTCTGTATTCTAATTCTCTATTGTCAATTCTAAGTCTGCAACACATAGAACGTGCATCTTCAGGATTCATATCTGAATTAATAAAGTTAGAGAAATATGGAATACCATATTTTGCACTCATTTCCCATAAACCTTCAAGGTTTTCATTATCCCAATTAAAATCTTTTGTGATGTTGTATGTCGGAATTGGGAAAGTGAATACTCTGCCTGAATTATCACCCTGCATCATAATTTCAAAGAATGCTTTGTTAATCATATCCATTTCAGCTTGGAATTGACCATAAGTTTCTTCTTTCATTTCCCCGCCAATAATTACACATTGGTCTTTGTAGTAACTAGGAACAGTTAAATCCATAGTTACGTTAGAAAATGGAGTTTGGAAACCGACACGAGTCGGAACATTCATATTGAATACGAATTCTTGCAAGGCTTGTTTTACCTGTTCATAATTCAAATTATCATATCTTACAAACGGAGCAAGAAGCGTATCAAAGTTAGAGAATGCTTGAGCTCCTGCACTTTCTCCTTGCATTGTGTATAAGAAGTTTACCATTTGTCCTAAAGCTGTTCTGAAATGTTTCGGCGGTGCGGATTCAATTTTACCTGTAACACCTTTGAAACCTTCCATTAATAAATCTTTTAAATCCCAACCAACGCAGTATGCTGAAATTATATTCAAATCGTGAATATGAATATCACCATTTTGATGTGCGTTTTTAATTTCTGCCGAATAAATTTTATTTAACCAATAATTTTTGCTTATATTTGAGGCTATGTAGTTGTTTAAACCTTGAATAGAGTAGCCCATGTTTGAATTTTCATTAACTTGCCAATCAAGCTGTTTTAAGTAATCATCAACCATGTCAGTTGAAGCCTGATTTGCAAAATCTCTCATTTTATTGTGTTGTTCACGATACAAAATAAAGGCTTTTGCAGTTTGTTTATATTCGGATTGCAACAAAACTTGCTCTACAATATCCTGAATTTCTTCTATTGTAGGAGCTTTCAAATTTGATTGCTTCTCTCTTACAAAGTTATTTATAATATTCATAACATTTCTTGTAAGTTGCAAAGCAGCTTTTCTATCAATTTCATGTGTTGCACTAGATGCTTTTTCAATAGCATTTGTGATTTTTGCAGAATTAAATTCTACAATTTTTCCATCCCTTGTGATAATTTTTTCCATGATTTTTCCCCCAGTCACGCAGTAATACCAGATTAATCAAGCATTCCGACTATAACGGCTGCGGACCAGCGCAGGATTTCCACCTGACTTTCCTTGAATAATCAAGCTAATTGTACCATATTTCGATATTTTTTGCAATAATTTTTATTGTAAATTATGCTTTACATATATTTTCATGACTTTTTTTAATTTGTCATTAAACAATTTATATCCTACAAAAGGATGAAATTTGTTCTAAATACTTATAAAACTAATTAAAATATTATACAATAATAACAGACTGTGAGGGAAAAAATTGCTTGATACTTTAAAGGTAACAAATCGGTTTACACCGCAAAACAGATTACCGTTAAAAAAATCACAAGATAATGAATCGAATATTCAGGCAGAAAATGGGGAAGAAAATAATAATAATTCTGCCAGAAGTCGTGGTTTGCAGTATGTTCAGGATTTGCAAAACGGGAAAACACCGTCGAATCCGCAACCGATAAATAATCAACCTGCTTACAATAATTCAATTTCACAAAACAGAACTTATAACAACGGTGTATATATTAATTATCCTAACAAAATAAATATACACAAACAAAATGTTCAACCTAAAAATAATATTACTCCCGCAACTAATGTAAATAACACAGAAGAACCATTATCAAAAAGAATAAGCCCAAGAATAAATATCGCTCAAATAGTAGGTGATTTTAAAAATACGGCACATGCTATCGGAACTCCTGAAGATATTTATGATGAAGTAAATACATACTTAGAATTAGTAAAAAAGCAAACTACAAAAGATAATGCAAATGTAAAACTTGTTCAAACAAACTTAAGAAGTGCCGCAAGTTTACTTGATGAATATATTTCAAATACTTTAAACAAAGTATCAAAAGTTGTTGAAAATTGGGTTGAAGCCATATTTTTGCAACAGGTTGACTACAAATATAATACTGAAGATATTAATGAAGCATTTTTGGTTCAAGTCCCTGAAAATAATGAAAATAAAAATGAAATTCAACAATCCAAAAAGCAAAAACCACAAATGGATTTGCAATTAAAAAATTTATTTCATGCAGGTTTAAATAGTATTAATAATGGCGATTTCAAAACCGGATTATTAAATCTGACTCAAGCCGAAGAAAGAGCAAAAGAGATTAATGATACAGTAACATTATCAAAAATTTTATTTGAAAAAGGACAGCTATTTGATAAAATAGATGCTCTTCCGCAAGCGTTGACAGAATATAATAATGCAATTAATTCTACAAACGATAATAACATCAAAATTAAAAGTCATTATTCAATGGCTCAAATTTATAACGATGTGAACGAATTTAAACCGGCGATAGAACATTATATGGCAGCAATCGCTTTTGCAGGCGAAAAAGATAATTTTAAAGCTCAAATTCAGTCCCTCACAAAAATCGGAGATATTTATTCGGATAAATATGATAAAGAAGCATTCAATATATACGAGCATGCTCAAATAATTGCAGAAGAATCAAAAGATAACAAAAATAAAGGTTATGTTTCAAATACAATCGCAAATGCTTACGATAAGTTTAACAGACCAAACAAAGCCCTAAAGTATTATTCCGATGCGGTTAAAAATTACGAAAAAGCAGGAGCAGATACAAAAGTTGCACAAACATACCAAAGAGCAGGTGAGCTCATGATTGATTACAAAAAATATGATAAAGGCAGAAATTTAATAGAAAAAGCCATCCAATACGCTAAAAAAGCGCATAACAACAATCTTATAGAGAAACTTGAGGCAGAAATGCAATTCTCTTAACAATCAGGCATGCTTTACTAAAGACGACAAAAAGCAATCTTTCACAAAACGGAAAGATTGCCTTTTATAAAAACATTCAAAGAATTAACCACGAAGTTTTAACTTTTTAATTAATCCTCTGTATCCGTCTAAATTAATATCTTTCAAATAAGCTAAAAGTCTTTTTCTTTTACCAACCATCATTAACAAACCACGTTTAGCTGAAAAATCTTTTTTGTTCAACTTCATGTGTTCTGTTAATTCGCCTATTTTCTTACTAAGCATCGCTATTTGAACTTCTGCTGAGCCGGTATCTTTTTCATTTGCTCCAAACTTTGCTACAATAGCATTTTTGTTTTTTAAATTAATTGACATATTATAAATTTCCTTTTCTATCTAGTCTTAAATCTATAATAATATGTCAAGAAAAAAAATCAACTATATATTTTATACTTTGTAACGAAAAATAAACATTATGCTAATGACATCATTGATACTTTGCAATAACTCCAAGTTGCATCTTGATAAAAAGTTAATTTTAAATCTGATTCACTTTCCTCTTTTTTATAATTCTTTTTAGATTTTTCAACATCATCTAAATTAATATTTTTAAAATTTTTATATTGATATTTCAATGTTAAAAAATCAGATTCAGCTTTTGCTGCACGTTTTCGCTGAGTATAATATTCTTCTCTTTTTGTAACATATTTGTCAAAAAGACCATTAAGATGTTTTTTTTGATCTTCTTTAATCTTTGCTATTTTTTCATCATTACGTTTTTTCGCATCTTCTAAAATCGGGTTACTTTGTGCTGAAGTTGAATAAGTGCTCTGATTTGCATTTGAAAATAAATTTGTTGCGTTCATTTATATATCCTCTGTATATATATAAAGTATTTTTCTTCAAAAAAATTGCCTTTTAAGCTATATAAGGATTTTAGACTATAATTATTAAAATTGTAAATTTTTATTTTTTAAACTGACAAAATTTATTTTTAGTGTTTTTACTACATGTACCACTAATTAATAAAAACTTATGGAAAAGATATGGAAAAGATAGCACCTTTATTAATTGCTGCAAGACAAGAACAATTTACAGAAAACATCCGAAACCCTATAAGACCTGAAAAAATTTACCCAAAACAGGATAATATTGCATTAAATTCAGAAAAATCAGACAAAAAAAAGCTTATAACCTCAACAACAATTTGTTTGACAGCATTTGCAACAGCAACAGGAATGTTTTTTCTTTCTAAAAAAGGGGTTTTTGGTGCAAATTTAGAAAAATTAACAAATGAATTATTGAATAAAATTAAGTCAATTTTTCATAAAACAAAAATTAAATCAGAAATTAATGCAAAGAAAAAACCTGAAATAAAATCAGACACAGAACCTAAAATAGCAACTAATATAACGAAAAAAACAGGAATACAATCAAAGATAAAACCTAAATTTAAACCTTCAAGAGAATTTTTATGTAAAAACAATCCTGTTGAAGGAGTGCAAATTATAAAAGGTAGAGCTATAAACTCTGATAAATCAGGTTTTACAGGCGTAATGAGTACCGAAACAAAATCCGGCAAAAAAGTAACTGTTGAATACAAAGACGGTTTTATAGTAAATTCCAAAATTGACGGAAAAATGCTTAAAAGGTATGCTAGATACTATGACAGCAGTACTAAATGTTTTTTGGCTCGTGATAGAGGTGTTATAATTGAAAAATTGAATGAATCCGGAAAAATAATTGAAAGAAATTATCGTTTTTATCATGAAAACGGGAATATATCAAAAATAATAAAATGCGAGATGAGTAACTTAAAAGATATTCAAATTGCAACAAATAACAAATGTACGGAATTTTTGCCAAATGGCCAAAAAATAGCCGAATTTGAATTTAATTATAATCATAGTATCCCGAAGAGAGGAAAAATCTTTGACAAAAACGGAAATATTAAAAAAGAATTTTTTATAAATAAAAATAACAAATTTTGCGAAAGAACATATAATTCAAATGGTTCCTATACAGATAGAATTGGCAGCCGATATAAAATTGACGAATATAGTGAATTGCTGTCTTCAAAAGAATTAGTTAATGCACCTAAAGAAATAAAACAATATAATCAGTACGGAGATTTGGTTAAACATTATATGTTAGAAGAATCTCAAAATGGAGTGGCACTAACCATTATCAATCCACAAGGTAAAATTTTCATGGATGTTGGAAAAATTTCTAAAAATAATCCTATGCCTGATTTTTTTGATATAGAAATACATGACAAGGAAAATTTATATCAATTATGTTTATCACCAAATAGTAAATCTCCTTTTGATTGTACAAAAAATTGTAAAAAATTGAAAGAAAAATTATCTTTTATATTTTGTGATATAACAAAAATATTACAAGAAATGAAAAATGAAAATATGACTCAATATTTTGTAAACGGTAGTAATATTTCACAAAAAGAATCGTATGATAGTTTAGAAAATTGTATTAAATTAATAGAAAAATTTTTACTAAAATAATAGAATAAAGTTAAAATGAGTAAAATATCAGCAATAACAACAAAAATTATTCAGAATCAACAAAATCCAAATACAAAAAGTTCAAATACAAGAGCTTTTCAATGCCAAAAACCGGATATTGTTGATTTTAGTAAAAAAAAATATAAGGGTAAAAATTTAAATTTCGGAGCACAGGCAAACTGCAATAATTTATTCAAATTTTTAACAGTTTGCACAGCTTTTACAATGTCTTTGGTTAATCCAATTTCTAATAGAAAAAATAAAGATAATACAGCCTGTTTAACAGGTAATCAACAATCAGAACCTGAGCATAACAATACTAATGAAAATAGAGAAAGAGAAAATGAAAATGGGAATAAAATAAATTTCAGAGTTATCAGCATTGATAAACAACAACCGGTCATACAAACGCAAAATATTATTCAAACCCAACCAAAAACAGACGAAGATAAAAAAGTCATTGAGGATAATATTGAAATATTTAAATCTATATGTGAAGATAGAGATTTGGCGGATGCTATCATTAATCATGAATTTAGGATTAAGAAATTTAGGGGAAAAATATTCAATAATCCTCAATTATTAAATGAATTTGTGAATTTTCTAAAAAGTTGCCAAGACTCTGAATATGGACAAGATGAAAAGCTTTGGGATATCTGCTATACATTGGAAGAAATTACAGAGGCAACAAAAGGTAACCTTAAAGAAAATCATTTGGAATTGTTTAAAATTTTTA
>JAFRAO010000012.1 GCA_017405375.1 bacterium | reverse complement strand
AGGTAGCGCAGGCGCTGCCACAAGCCTGACAAACAATTAAATAAAAAACACATGGGTGTGTGGCACTCTGCCGAGAAAAATGATTAAGTATCATTTTTCGAGAGGAAGGTAGCGCAGGCGCTGCCACAAGCCTGACAAACAATTAAATAAAAAACACATGGGTGTGTGGCGCAGTGGTAGCGCAGTTGACTCTTAATCAATTGGTCGCGGGTTCGAATCCCTCCACACCCATTTTTAATAGCGGTATCGTCTAGGGGTTAGGATAGCAGATTCTCATTCTGTTGACACGGGTTCGAATCCCGTTGCCGCCGAATTATAAAAAGTCTGTTGTATATTTAGAATTAGCTTTTTTCATTTTTAGTTTTCCAAAACACCTAAAAACTCATGGTTTTATATTAGCATAAATTTTTAATTAATTTATTTATACCAAACTTGGAAGTTTTTGATTTTGTCTTTTAATTCTTTATAATTTCCAAAAAATTTAATACTTATTACTGGAACATTACCAGTAATATTATGTTATAACATCCAGTAAAATAGTCAAATGGATGAATCATTAATTTATAAATCTATTGGCAAAAGAATAAAATTCTTAAGAGAAAATAAAGGTTTGACACAAGAAAAATTAGCAGAAAAGACCGGACTAAGTTTAGATTTTATAGGTAAAATTGAAGTTAATATTAATGAACCTGGCTTAAAATCTTTGATTAAAATTGCAAATGCCCTTGGTGTTCATATAAAAGAACTTTTTGATTTTTAATATTTACCTTGCATAAAAACAATTTTGCATATTCGATTTTCAACCATGTCAAACTGTAAGCCTTGGTACATTGATATGAAGAATTATTTTAAGAGAGTAACTATTTTTTAGTTACTCTCTTGTATTCAATTATATTATTTTATTTTTTTCTTCTTTTCTTTTTTCGTGTTTATCAATCATTGATTGAAGCATATCCGGTGTTACTGTATTATCCGCTGAAGCTCTTTTTTGAAGCCCTTTTTCCAACAGAGTAACTTCTTTATTCTTTAAATTTTCGCTAGCTACAACAATATCTCTATCATGATAAAATTTTACAACATTTATGCAATTTTCTGACGGTGCGGAAATCTCTGAAACTTTTTCTTGAACTTTATAACTTGCCCAATCTTCAGGAATTTCATCCATAGAATTATAATATTCACCATTTGGTGCAAGTCGTTTATTAATTTCTTTTTCAAGAATTTTTTGAACGTAAGCTTTTTGACTTTGGAATCTGCATGGAATAATTATTTCAGAACCTATTACTTCTTCCGGATCACGTTTTTCGTATTTTTTAAATATATCAGCAGCGATTTTAAGATGCTCCAGTTCCATATCTAAAAAGATTTCCCAATATTTTTTGATTTCTTCATCAACTTCATCTTCTAAACAGGTATAATAATTACAAACTTCTGTAAATTCATGAAGTAATAATTTTTCAAACATGCTTTCAGAAGGATCAATTAATGATTCATACATTGTTACATGTTCTTCTTCAACATCTTTTATTTCTGCATACGTTTCTCTCAATACGTGATCACCATACATAAAACCGTGTTCTGCGTAAAAATTGTGAGTTTGTTGTTCGCCTGATAAAACCGTTAAAATATTAACTTTTGTTTGCGGAGAAGTTGTTGTTTTGTCGTAATGTTTTCTCAATCTTAAACCGTTACAATTATGATGATGTTGTGTAGGTCTGCCAATAATAACATCTGTTTGCCCTTGAACTATATCATTTGGTTCAATTCCTTCTCTCATATAAGCATACTGGGCATATCTGTACAAATGGTCAAAATCTTCCAATAATCCAAAATCGAAAGTTTCTTTAACGTATTTGTCAGGTTCGTTTTGTGCAAGCCAAGCTGTTAAATCAACCGCAACTTGTTCATATCCAAGAGTTGTTTCAAGAACAGATTGGTCTTGTGGACAAAGCCAATTACATGTCATTTGCTGCTGATTTTCAATCCTTCCAATACGTGATATGTTAGCTCTGTCTTTATCATCAATTTCTGTCATAAATCTGTTAAATTGGTGTTTAAATCCCCAACTTTCTACCTCTATCCCGTTCATTAATATTTGTCTGGTTCTTGTATAACAATCGACTTTTTGTTTCTTATATGGTTTTGCTACAATTTGGTGCCAATTCCTTAGTTGCTTTTCAAAAGGTAATCCTTTTTCTTTTAGAGGATTAAATGACATAAAAATACTCCTTTCATTTTCTATAAATTTAAACTATGCGCAAATAATTTTGCAATTTTATTTTTGTTCTTTAGCTTTTTTAATAATGTTTTTAATCATTTTAATAACTTTTATTACTTAAAAAATTGGTCTTATGTATATTTTTTGTAATTATTAAAATACGTTGTTAGTTTTGGATAGTTTGTAAAAATTTTTTAATAAAGTCTTATATTAAGGCAATTTTTTAGATTCATTATCTTTATTCATGACGATGAATATATTAACGGATACTGCATATATACCTCAACAAAAAACTTGTCTTAGCAAACAATATGGCGCTTACGGCAAGGTTAATTTTGGAAATAATAAAGCAGATTACGATGAATCATCAAATGATAAATCCACAAATGATGGGATTAGTAAAGCTATTATTTTAGGTATAACTCAAAAAATAATTAGTGTTGTAACAAATCTTTGCGGAAATAAATTATTACGGGGTAAAGAATTTACTTCAAAAGAGAATGTTGATAAAGTTGTTCAGACAATGAAAAAAAATAATAAATTGTCTACAGAGGTTCATTTTTTAGATGAAACAAATGTAGAAACATTAAAAAAACGTTTTCCATATTTAGAGAAAAATCTTGATATAGTTGCTGAAGGTAAAAATGCCTTTTTTACAGAAAACGGTAATATTGCAGTTGCTCCAAAATCTAAACCATCTCTTATTTTGCACGAACTTGGTCATGCGACAAATCACAATAACAAAAAATTAATGTATGGATTACAAAAACTCCGTATTGCCGGCATGATTGCACCAACAGCACTTATGGCTGTAAATAGTATTTTAGGTGAAAATCAAGATGGAAAAGAAAATTTTATAGAACGTCATGCAGGTAAAATAGGCTTTTTATCATATCTTCCTACAATTATAGAAGAAGGAGTAGCATCAATAAGAGGTATAAAAGCCGCGAAAAAATGTTTTGGTAACTCTGTAAATTTAAAGCCATTAAAACAAAATTACTTTTTTGCGTGGATGACATATGTTTTAGCCGGAGTTGCAACAGGTATAGCTTCAAGATTAGCCATTTCAGAAAAAAAATCTTAGATTTATAATGCAAAAAAAAACCTCACTTTTGTGAGGTTAAAAATTTTACTTGAGAGAGAGTTAAAAAACCTTATTCCTTGCCTAAATGAATATCATTTGCAAATTTGCTATGATTTAAAATTTTTTCTACAGTTACTTTTTTATCCTTTCTGAAATTGTAAGCTGTGCGCGTGTGATTTTAAAGAAATATTTGTACTGATTTTTCTTTAATCTTAATTTATACTTTCTTGTGTGTTGTTATAAAATTATGCGATGAAGTTAGAGCCTAAGAAAGAAGCTCCGTGGAAGAAAGATTCAGTCATAATGCCTTTTAAAGAAGTTGCTCTTACATCTTTTTTATCTTGCGAGTTAATAGCTTGAGAAGTTGTTTTGTAAGCGTTTGCTGCAACTTGTGAAAATAACATTGACATTTGTTTGAATCCTCTCTTGCTCTCGTACTTATATAAAGTATTTTTTGTGAAAAAAATTGCTTTTTTTGAATCAATCAAGTTTACATTTCTTAATAGTTATCCTAAAACCTTTATCATACATACATTTTAGATGTTGTATTCAAGGCTATATTTTGCAGTGAGAATATTTAAGTGTTTTGTAAATTTTTGTAAACATATAAAGCACTTGAGAATTAGGTATAATCTTTCGATTAGTGAGATATTATGTTTTAGACGTTTGGCAATTTTATTACGCATAAAAACTTTAATATAATATGTACTAAATGAAGGGAAAAGTAGTATGGAAAGTAAAATTCAATCAGTAAATGAAAAGCATCTTAACACAAAGCAATTAATGGATATTGGTAAAGGTATTTTGGGTGTATCTGCCGAAAAAAATGAAAGTATATTTGTTCAAGTAAAAGAATTAGATACTAATTCAAATAACATAATAGATAATCATGAAGCAGATGTTTCAAACCTAATAAATTTAGGCAATACTTTGTTGAACAAATTAGCATCTATACTTGGGATAGAGATTGAACAACCTATAGAAGGCGGTGAGGCTCAAACATATGAGGATATTCAAGCAGATTCAATTTCAAAAAATTATTTTGAGCCATACATTGATGATGGAAAAGAAATTTTATATTCAAGTGCTGATTTATCCCAAATACAAAGTATCAAATCGAGTAATTTAAAGTATGCATTTGAAGGGATAATAAATGAGAAATTGGCACAAGGCGTAAAAATAGTATCAGAAACAGAAACAGAAATTGTATTTGATGATGGTTCAAAAATATCTTTAGAACAAGCGATTTGTATGGGTGATGATAGTTCAAAATTAGAATATCGTCGAGTTGCAAGTGATGGTTCAAGATTATCTGCGAATATGCGTAATTCTGAAGCAAGAGGCAGTTCTATAAATATGTCTATGAGTGATGGAAATCGTGCACCTGAAGAATTGTGGGAAACATTAGCGACAAAATATGCAGATGGAAGTAAATCTTACGATGAAAAAGCTGTAGAACAAATCAATCAGTTTGAAAATCATAGAACAATGACCAGACAATTTTATTGTGATACGTCAGAAAGTGATAATGAAGATGAGATTTCTAGTTCGATAGATGTCGGTTATTGCGCAGAAGATGGTAAATATGATAAAGGGATGTTTAAAGGTCATATTGAAAGTCATAGTGAATCTAAAAAAATACGAAAAGAAAAATAAAAAAGCCCCACCTTTGGCGGAGCTTCTTTATGGAGCGGAAGACGAGACTGTCTTGACCTGTTCGCATTAAACGGGTCTGCGGTTGTCTGCTTTAGTGGCAAAAGCCACACGCAGTCAAGCCTTCGCCCTCTGCTCACAGGTCGCTCGAACTCAGACAGGTTGGGGTTTATTTGGGACATTTGAATTGTAATTAATTAGCCAATGTTCCCTAACGTGTTTGAAACACAGCGTTTTTAACCAGATTGACTGAGACGGGACGAAAGGTGACTTTTTGTCCACTTTCTGTCACGAAAAAATCCGGTATAAATCTGAGCAAATCGCTAAAATTCATGTAAATTATCAGAGAGATTGAGAAAAGTACCCCCGGAAGTTTGAGAGAATTCTCAAACTTTTTACATTCTGGGGGAAATCTTTCAAAACTCAGTGATACAAACTCTCAAACTCTCTGATAATTTATTCTCAAAGTTACTGATACTTTTTCTTTAAGTTATGTGTTGATATGTGTTTTAATGTTAATATTTACTTATGAATAACTGCAAAAGTTTTAAACCATCAATAGATAATAATTCTAAAATTCTCATTTTAGGCTCAATGCCTGGTGTTAAATCATTAGAGGAACAACAATATTATGCTCACCCGCAGAATCGTTTTTGGAAAGTTATGGGTACCATTTGTAATGAACATAAATTACCCGAATTAGATTATGAAATAAAATTAAAAATACTTTTAAATAGCAATATCGCACTTTGGGACACAATAAAATCATGCAAGCGTGAAGGAAGTTTAGATTCTGATATACAAAATGAAACCCCAAATGATATAAGGAAACTTTTGAAAACATATCCAAATATTGAGACCATTTGCTTAAACGGAAATAAATCATATACCGCATTTAAAAAATATTTTCCGGATTTATTAGAAAAATACACTTGCCTCAAAATGTCATCAACAAGCCCAGCTAATGCCAGATATAGTTTGGATATTCTTATGCAGGAATGGACTAAAATTGTAGCAAAATAATAAAATACTTAGTTCCAAAATAAATTATTTAATATGCTTTTGAAACTGTACTTCCATGTATTTTAAAACCAGATTGTGTTGAAATGATACAAAAGTTTTAATTTATTACTCTAAACACTTGAAAGGTGCTTGAAACAGAGTTAAATTGTGTATGACAACTGAATAAAACATTTAATTAACCTATGTAATTAATTCTTTTAATGATGAAATGTTGAGCAGTTTAATTAAAAACAGTTCGGATAAAGATATTCTTGATAAGAATAAAACTAGATATATATTTGATATAAACAATGATATACACAATTTAACTCTGTGTTATAATATTTTCAAGTTATTCGACTTAATTTGTATCATTTTGATACAAATTAACAAATTATAAAATGTAGGAGAATTTATGATACAAAAAATTATAGGACTAATCGGAATATTCGTTTTTCTTTTTGTTGCATGGCTTTGCAGCAATCACAAAAAGTCAATTAATTTTAAAACAATTCTAATAGCTTTTTTTCTGGAATTTATTGTAGGAACAACGATTTTCTTATTGCCAAAAAGTAGAGATGTTTTATTAACTTTCAGTCATTTTTTCTCAAAAATTATTGAAGCTTCCAGAGAAGGTGTAGTATTTGTTTTTGGCTCATTAGGTGCAGCAAACTCAGAGCAGGGATTTATTTTAATATTTCAAAGTTTAACTTTTATAATAATTTTTGCATCTCTTTGCAGTTTGCTCTATTATTTGAGAGTTTTACCGTTTATTATTGTAACCATAGCAAAATTTGTAAAAAAAATTTTTGGCATAAGTGCAATTGAAGCTATCTGTTCTGCAAGCAATATGTTTGTAGGTATAGAATCTTTTACAAGTATCAGACCGTATTTTAAAACATTAACCCGTTCTCAGTTGTTCCTAATTTTTACTGTTTTTATGTCAACAATAGCTTCATCAATGTTAGCTTTATATGTATCGCTGCTTAGCGATAAAATTCCGACAATAGCAGGACACTTGGTAGGTGCAACCGTATTATCAATTCCGAATGCAATTATGATAGCTAAGATTATGGAGCCTGAAATAGAAACTCCTGAAGAAAACGAAATGAAAATTGAAGTTCCCGAATCTGCAAGAACTTTTACAGGAAGTATTGTTAACGGTGCAATGGATGGCGGTAAAATGGTAATGGGTATAACAGTATTACTTGTTGCTGTAATAGGCATATTAGGAATATTTAATTTATGCCTGAGCTATTTCACTGATATAACCATTGCTAAATGTTTAGGCTTTATATTTAAACCGGTTGCTTTCTTAATGGGTGTTGCTCCGCAAGATACATCAATGGTCGGAGAATTCTTGGGGACAAGGCTTATTATGACAGAAGTACCGTCATACGTCGGATTAAGTGAAGCAATTAAATCAGGTGCTATATCCGCACATAGTGCAATCATTGCTTCGTATGCATTGTGCGGATTTACCAGTATTGAATCTTTAAGTATAGCAGTTGGTGGCGCAGTCGCTCTCGCACCTGAAAAAACAGAATTAATAACTTCCGTTTGTTACAAAAGTTTACTGGCTGCAACGATTGCAACTATGATAACAGGAACTGTAGCAGGATTGTTTTATATTGGGTAGCGATATTGTAAACAGACACATGGTTTGCTACTCATTAGCAGATAGTTTGCTCTTTTACGGTTAGATGAACTAAAATTTTAGCCATATAATTTAGAGTTATTTTATAACATAACAAAATAAAAGTGCCGGCATGTGAACCGACACTTTATTGGAATTAAGAATAGCAATTATTTTACTAATTCTTTGAACTTTTTGCCTGCTGACCACGCAGGAACTGTTTTAGCAGCTATTTTTAATGTTGCACCAGTTTGAGGATTTCTGCCTGTTCTTGCAGCACGTCTGCGAGCTTCAAAAGTTCCGAAGCCTACCAATGTAACTTTGTTTCCTTTTTTTACTTGACCTTGAATAGTGTCAATAGTTGCTGTTAATACAGCACTTGCATCTTTTTTGGAAACCTTTGCTTTCTTTGAAATTTCTGCAATTAATTCTTCTTTGTTCATCGTTAACCCCTTTCTCTTTTGATAACCTAATAAACACAATCGAATTGTCATGTGTATTATATACAAAAAGCCTTAAACACGCAAAAATATTCATACTAAAAAGGTCATGAGTTTAAAATCTCATAACCTTTTATCTGATAATTAACTCTCACTTGATGTTGTTGAACTATTTTGTCTTGGCGGCATTGGCGGTCTGCCGTTTGAGTTTTCGCCATTAAACTGTGGCGGTTGTCCGCCTTGAAAATTTTGTCCGTTACTTGAAGAATCCCATTCAGACGGTGTCCTATCACCACCCGGTTTTGAATCCGGTTTTTTACTCGGTCGCCTGCCACCAAATTGACCGTTTTGACCTTTTTCGCCGTTCATTTGCGGTGGTTGTCCCTGTGGCGGCTGTCCTTTTGCAAAATCAGGCGGAGTGCCGTTTTCAAATTTTGGCGGTTCCGGTCTTGTGTTTGTTGTGGTTGTATCATCAGCAAATACAACAGTTGTTGATAATACCAAAACTGATAATAAAGAAATTAATAATTTTTTGCTCATAATTACACCTCTCAATTATAAAACGATATAAATTATTATAATGTTCATTTTAGAAAAATCAAATAGTAAATAAACAAAAAGCCACGAGTCTGGAAATTCGTGGCTGTTGTTTTCCGCCGGAGGAATAGCCGGCAGAAGTGATGAATCTTTACCCCAAAAACTCCTAATCTTTTTTCTTTTTCTTAGCCTTTTTATTTTCTTCTTTTTGTTCTTCCTGTGTTTGTTCAGATTGAGCCTGCTGTGGTTTTTGGCTTGGATACAACATCGCTCTTACAGGATAAACTCTTGAAATTACTTCTTCATCATTATCAAATACAGTAAATGTCAAATAACGAACATCATAGTTCATTGTGAATTTAACATCATTTGCTACTGCGTGATAAACAAACTGTTCGTGAGGAATTTTTATTGTTGTATCAACCAGTTGTTTTTCTTCACCGTCTTCGTTTGCTTTAACTTTTATTTTTAAGTTATGGTCGCCGACAGTCCATTTCGGACCGCACATAACTGCCATATCAAATCTGAACTCAGCCGGCATTGCTACTGCAAAAAGTTCACTATAAATATTTAAAATGTATGTTTTGCCTTCTTTGTGTATTGCCGCTTCTGCTAATTCTAAATAACCTGCCATTTTTCTTTTTTACCTCTTTACTTAACTACTTTCATTATATCTTGTGTAATATCATCACCGCCATAAAGGACAGTTCCTTTTGTGATAACCATATCATAACCTTTTAATTTTGCTTGTGATGCTATTGTTGCAGTTATGCTTTTATCAATTTCTTGTAATTTTGTCTGATAATTTTTTGCGATAGCTTCTTTCTTTTTTGCAAACTCAGCATCGTATTTTTTTACAAGTTTTTCTTTACCTTCTTGTGTTTTTTGCTTTTCAACATCTGCTCTTGCAGTTGTCAGCCATTTTTCCAATTCTTGCATTTTGGTTTGCTGTTCTTTCTTTAGTGCCTGAACCTGTGCTGATTTGTTTACTACAGCAGGTACATCAACAACAGCAATTCTCGTGTCTGCCATTGCCGCATTTGTAATTCCCATTGTTGCTAATAACAAAGTTGTAACTAATAATTTTTTCATTGTCTTTCCCTTTTTCCTCTTACTGAACACATATCTATTAATTGATTTACGAGGGATTTTTCAATCCCTCGTATAATCTATATTACTGTACTTTTTTACCGTTTAATACGATTTCTGTTTTCTTTAATTCAGGAGTCTTATTTAAAGACTTTTGAATTTTCTTTTCATCAGCTTTTTTGTCTTTTCCGCCGCCAAATGCCCAAGTGAATCCGGCTTGTAGTCCGACACCGTTTCTGCCGCCATTCGTTAAGTAAGTTTGGAAGAAACCTGTTAATCTTTCGCCCCAAGTCTTACGAACACCGACACCGTATTTTACATAAGGTTTAACGGATAATTCAGGCAATGATACATCGTTTGCTTTGAATTTTGTATCATCCATAATATTCCATACCATTGCTACACTTGCGTATGGCTGCCAACCGTTTTTCAAGTTTCCGATAAATTTGATTTCTGGTTGCAGTTGAATTGCATGCAACGGATCAGAATCAACATTTACACCTGCTGCGTTCTTATAATCAAATGTATTAACGAATGAATAAGACATCAACATACTTGGTTGAATTATAAACTTACCGTTGAATAATTCCCAATTGTAGCCGGTCTTTGATGCAATACCTGCCATAAGCATTGCAAAATCTTCATTACCGTACATTGTGCTTGCTTCTACACCGCTTGCACCTGCGTTAATTGTCAAACCTGTGAAGAAGTTGCCTTTATATGCCATACCAAGTACACCTAATGTTCCGCCATTTTGGTAAATTGATACGCCGTCATAATTTTGGTGTGAGCCGTTATATCCTACATAAGCACCCCACATTCCATCCCATCCATGACCTAAGTCATACATTTGAGATTCACCGCCCATATAAGTACCGTATGCGATATTTTCAACTTTCGGACCGTTTTTAAGTGGCACTTTTTCAAATGTTGCAAATGGTCTGAACCAACCTTCAGCTCTTTCTTGTCTCATTAGAGTTGCATCGTAAAGAACTCCGCCGTCAATTGATGCGACTTTATTTTTATTCTTTAATGCTTGTCTTTGTTGAGCAGTCATTAACATGTACATATCCATATTTCTGAATGCTTCGTCATAAGAATTTAATTGAGTTAAATATCCGCCAAGTTGAGCGGCAACAGGTGCTGCCATAATAGCAGGGTTAAGACCATCATAACCGCCTGAATTATATCTTGTGAAATCAAAGTTACCTGTTGTATTATCATATCCAACATTATATTTATAAATTGGTGATAATGCGGTTAAACCTTGACTTCCTGTATAATTAACAGCCGCCATAAGAACAGGATCGGTTGTGAAATTAATTGATGTATTTACATTTGCCGCATCAGATATCAAATTCAAACCTGCAACATTCAAAGTGCCTGTTCCTGTAACAGGATTTGCAACTGTGAATTTATCCATTGTTTGATTTGCTAAATCGACATCTGCATAGAAATTATTTGTTGAACCTGTTAATGACATATTCGCTAATTGGAAATCAGTTACAACACCGTTAATTGTATTTACAGAACCGCCGTTGAAGTTAATTGTGTTTAGCATAGCGGCTGTATGGTGTCCGGAGTCATACAATGTTGTATCATTTGTGAAGTTTACGACACCGCCTGCATTAACATTATATGTAACTGTTTCATCATAACCGCCTGTTCTATTTTCTGTACCGAAAACATTTAATGTAATCGGGTCTAACAAACCGTTATGATTTACCGTAGTTCCAGAAGCGATAGTCAATGTGTTATTAACATCATCTGAAACTATATCACCTGTTATATTTACTGTCTTAGCACCTTTGAATTCTGCTTGTGCATAATCTGCCGTACCTGCTTTATTCAATGATACAACATCAGATGAATCGGTTGTTTGTAAAGTAATATCGTGAGCAGATGCTTCAACAATAACTTTATTATTTCCTGTAACTTCTATTGCTTTACCTACAACATTCATGTTTGTATCTTGAAGTGTCAATTCAGCAGGTGCAGCAGTTGAAGATTGAACTTTAACACCTGATGTAATAATTGTGTTTCCGTTACCTTGAACTAATAATTTTCCTTCAAGAGTTTGACCGCCTGCGGTTTCATCACCTGTCATTACATAAGTTGCCGTTTCACCTGCTTCGGTTTTATCTACGGCTCTTATTAATGAGTTTCTGAAACTTGTTAATTGACCTGTTGTATTATTATATGAGACAAAGTTATTTGTTGTATCAGAAACATTTGACAAACTTACAGGATCAGAAAGTGCAACTTTATTTCCTAAATTTGTAAATGCGTAACTTGTAGCCTCATAAGATGAAGTTGAGGTTGCCATATTAATATCTGTTACAGTTAAACTGCCATCAATATTGCTGCTTGATGAATTTAATGTATCATTCCAATCCATTTTTACATTAACATTATTACCTGTTGCAATAACTAAATTATCCATAACAGCATTTGTTGTCGAACCGTTTTGAATATTTAATGTTGAACCGTTGCCCATTGTAAGTGAGCTTGCACTATTAAATGTATTTCCGCTTGTGCCTATTGCAAGTTCAACATTCTCTGCAACACTAACCGCTCCTGTTACGGTATTTGCAGCATTATTTGTTGTATTGCCTGTGATATTAACATCACCTGTGCCTGAAATAGCATTTGAAATTGTACCGCCTTGCAATTCAACAGTTCCGTTATCAACGAGGTTACCTTTAATATCTCTTTTGTTAATTTAATTGCTTTTCCATAATTATATCTGCTTGGATGAAGTAATAAAGTTAATAATATTTGTTTCATCTCATCATTTAGAATTGAATTATATTCTCCCTGTTTTGAATATTTATAATTAGGTTGTAAGCACTCGGCACTCTCGTGTTTTTCATATTTTATTGACCATCGCTTTAATGTTCCAACTGAAATATTACCTATGAATTTATGTGCTTTTGGCAGATATAATCCTGAATTATATAAATCTATAAAATCGCAATAGGCTTGTTTTTTAGTTGAATAATTTTTGCTAAATTTTATAAATGCCATAACTATATTTAATCTAAAATTCGCAGTCATTTTTGCTTGATCCGAAACAAACTGCGGTGGTTGATAATTCAAAGGAACAAGTGCTGTAGTTTTGTTTCCGTTTTTTCTTAATTTATCCTGAAGCTCAGGTTCTAAACTTGAAAATAATATTTCATAAGAAGTACCGCCATTAACCTGAACCTCTCTTGAAATATATTTGCTTTCATTTTTATTCAGTTCCAAACGAAGTGAACGGGTGCTTTTTAATCCCTTTGCTTCTGCTACATCTTTTATATTTATATATATATTATTCATGGCACAACAACATTACCTCTGAAGATAAAAAATTGGAACACGACTTCCGACCATTGTATTGTTTTGTGTTCAAAAAATTATTTAATTAAAATTGATAAAATTATCCTTAAAATTTATCCCCTATCAGTCCGTAAAGTAGCAAACTAACCCCAAAATAGCACACCACACTAAAACAAAAGTAAATAGTGAGTAAATGGCAGACCGGTAAGAGTAAATAATGAGTAAATCTGAGTAGTTTGCTATTTTGAGGACACTTCAACTTCCGACCGCCAAAACCCTTATAAATAGGCTATTTTACAAAAAGTAGCAAACTAAACGCCAAGAGAGAACTACTCGACATAATACAAGAGAACTACTCGACATAATACAATCTCAAAATCCCTGATACATGACACAGGTTTAAACAACCTGTAGCGAGTTCTCATCTCTTATCTACACACAAAATAAAAAAGCCCTACCTTTGGTGGAGCTTCTTTATGGAGCGGAAGACGAGACTCGAACTCGCAACAACCTGCTTGGAAGGCAGGGACTCTAGCCATTGAGTTACTTCCGCTTAATTATTCACTTTTCTTGAAAACTATACCGCTGTATTTATTCATACAAAACAGCATAAAGTTCTATTCCAGATTAAAACAAAAATTACTTATTGTCAATATTATAATATTACTAAGCAATTTTGTTTTTGTTTTTAGGCTCTCCAAAGCCCATATATAAATCATATAATGTGTTATTAACTTGTGTGCTTGTATTTTTCATATTATGTCCGCCTTCAAGAACAATATCACATTTTTCTTTGAATGGTTTTACATATTTTTCGCCTGCAGCTTTTACCATCTCCCATTGTTGTAGTGCTACTGAAGGTGAATGCCCACGATTTGGTGCTCTTTTCAACATTCTGTCTTTTCTTGTATAATCGTCTGTTTCTACATATATTTTTACATCAAACAAATCTGAAATATCATCTAGCATAGCCGCAGTTCCTTCAACAAATACTATTTTATTTGATTGTACAGGAAGACAATTTGCAACACTTTTGCATGTTCCGTCCATATAATATTCTCGTCCTTTTATGTTTTTGCCGTTTGCTAAATCTGTAATATCTTGTTTTAAATCATCTAAGTAAAAATTATTTGGACTATCAATCTCGTATCCAGAATTAATTATACCGGAGTATGAACCATGTTTTTTTAACAGATGAGTTAAATCTTTGAAATAATTATCGGTTTTTAAAAGAGATATTTTTACATTTTTTCTGTCTGCATAACTCATAAATAAGTCTGTGAGGGTTGTTTTGCCGGAAGCACTTTCTCCTGTTATTGCAACCATTAAAGGTTTATTTGGATACAATGCCATTCTTTTTGCTAATTTATCCACAAAACCTTCTTTTACTGATTTAACCATCGGATATTGTGATTGCCTGTCATATTTAAACATTGTGTTTAAAACTTTTTTGTTATAATCAATTTTTTCTTGTAATTGTGGTGTAATATTAGTTCGGTCTTTTTCAAGGAAATTTATTCCTGCAAAAGCTAATGAACGTAATGCTGAATTTGCAGCTTTTGAAATAGGATATACATTATTATCTGTTTTTTGTTTAGTATCATAGTAATAATTATTTTTACTTGATGAATAATTTTCTTGAAAATTACTAAATCTGTTTATGGGTAAATTGTTTAAAGTTACTTTGTTTACTATCATTGATATTATTCCTTTTTATACATACTAAACCTGACAAATAATTGAGTAAGTATTTTATAATACAAAAAATTTCTAAAATCAAATAAAATACACTAATTTTAAGATTTCTTAAGATTTTTACATAATTCAAAAATATGGTATAAAAATATTAAAAAAGGTTTATATGAAAAAAGAGATTAATTTAACAAAAGAAGATATATCAAATCTTTTAAACGGAAAATATAATAACGAAAAAGTTTGTGCATTTGGCATAACACATTTTAAGTATTCTGATTGTAATGAAGAAGATTTAGTTCAAGTTGATGAGGTTATAAGAGTACACAAAAAATGCAAAAAGGCATTTGATAAAATGCAAAATGCCGCGAAAGAAGATAAAATACGTATTAAAATAGTATCTGGTTATCGTTCTTCAAAATACCAAATAGATATATTTAAAAGAAAATTTTTAAATAAAGACAATCCAACGGAAAAAGAATTAAGACAAAGATTAAAATTTTCGGCACCGTCAGGTTTTTCGGAACATCATACAGGATTAGCTATTGATATAAATTCTAATTCACAGAATTTTGAAAAATCACGTGCATACAAGTGGTTAGCAGAAAATGCGAATAAATATGGCTTTGAAATGTCTTTTCCACGCAAATGCAGACAAAATTTGGGATTTGAGCCTTGGCATTGGAGATATGTAGGGGATAAAGAATCTGAAAAAATTTTCAATAAGGCTAAAATGTTTTCACAAGATATAGCTAAATGATAACATTTGATTTTTCGTAAGAACCGACAAATCTGTAATATTTTACTTTTTCCTTAATTTTTAATAATGCTTCAGCTACATTTTCATTTTTTATATGTCCGTCTAAATCGACATAAAAAATATAATCTCCGAATTTTTCTCTTGATGGTCGTGAATCGATATATGTTAAATTAACATTGTACTGTGCAAATATTTGCATAATTTCAAGTAAAGCACCAGATTTATTTTCTGTTGAAAAAGCAATACTTGTTTTATCGTTGCCTGTTACTTGAGTTTCAAAATCACCAATCAATGCAAATCTGGAAGTATTCATTTTATCATTGTTAATATTTTCACAAACTATATTTAAATTATATGCAGATGCTGTCTTTTTACTTCCAATGATAGAATACGTTAAATTATAACCGTCCAATAATCTGGCTGCTTCTTCCGTACTTGATGTTTTTATTATATCTAAATTTAGAGGTAATTGCGTTGAAATAAAGTCATTACATTGTTCTATCACTCTCGGATGTGCAATAACTCCGGTAATACTATATATTTCAGTTACTTTTGATAATAAACAATGTTGAATTGGTATCACAATTTCAGATAATATTCTAATATTTGGATTCTTTGTTTTTATTAAATTATCGCTAGATTCTCTAACAGCACCTTCAAGAGTATTTTCCAATGGAATTACACCCAAAGATAAAGGATTATTATCAACAAAATCTATGACCTTACTGATTGTATTAAAAGTAATTTCAACAGGATAAATATCGTATTTATCTTTAAATTCATCTTTTGCAATTTCACAATAAGAACCACCCGGACCTAAAAATGCTATTTTTAAAGTTTCTGCCAAAAAACTCATTGATAAATCTCCTTGTTTTAAATATAATTTTACTAAAAAGGATAAAAAATGGCAAATATAAAGTTTGGAACAGACGGTTGGAGAGCCATAACGGGCGAAGATTTTAATTCTGAAAATGTTATTCTGGTAACAAATGCGATAGCAAAGTATGTTAATGATAATTTTGGGTTAAATAAACTTATAATTATTGGTTATGACCCAAGAAATATGGCTGATGTTTTTTCTAAACTTTGTGCGGATATTCTTGTACAAAAAGGATTTAGGGTATTATACAGTAAAAACATTGTTCCAACGCCTATTTTAGCTTTTAATGCAAGGTATTTGAATGCTTGTGCCGTAATGTTTACGGCAAGCCATAATCCGCCTGAATATTTAGGTATAAAATTTATACCTGATTATGCCGGTCCTGCAACTTCTGAAATTACTGACGAAATAGTTAACAATATTGGGCAAACAATACCAAACAGTATTGACGGTTCATTTGAATATTATGATTTTTCAAAAGATTATTTTGCTCATCTTGAAAAACTTGTAGATTTTGAAAAAATAAGAAATTCTCACATAAATATAGTGTTTGACGGATTGTATTCCGCAACAATAGGTTATTTTGATAAAATCTTAAAAAATCACAAAATCAAATATAGAGCTATACACTTAAATCATGATGCTAATTTTGGCGGTGGAATGCCTGATCCAAAGCCGCAATATATGCAAGAATTGATAAACCTTGTAAAAAACAGCGTTAATACAGTAGGTTTAGCAAATGACGGTGATGGTGACAGATTTGGTGTTATTGACGAAAAAGGTAATTATGTTACTCCAAATGAAATAATAGCGATTTTGTTAATGCATTTGGTTAAAAACAAAAATTTAAAAGGTTCTTTAGTAAAAACTGTCGGAGGAAGCACTCTTTTAGACATTGCTGCTAAAAAATTAGGAATTGAAGTTGTTGAAACTGCTGTCGGATTTAAGCATGTCGGAGAGGCGATGCGTAAATATAATCCGATAATTGGCGGCGAAGACTCAGGCGGTCTTTCTATTCAAGGTCATATTCCCGAAAAAGACGGAATTTTGGCAAATCTATTAATATTAGAAGCAATGGCTTATGAAAAAAATACTCTTTTAGGACTAAAAGAAAATTTGTACAAGTTTACAAATTCAAAATTTTATAATGACAGAATTGATTTAAAATTAGAAAATCAAGATTTAGTGAAAAAAGCCTTGAAAAGAGCAGAAAATCTAAAATCTTTAGGTAATGCAAACGTTATTAAAATCAATAAAATTGACGGTGTAAAATTATATTTTGATGATAACAGTTGGATTTTAGTTCGTCCGAGCGGCACAGAACCATTACTCAGAATTTATATCGAATGTGATAGTACAGAAAAATTACAACAATTTAAGGAGAATATAAAAAATGCAAATATCGCTTAACTGGTTAAAAGAATTTGTTGATTTAGAAGGAATTGACGAAAAACAAATTGCGCATGAGCTTACAATGAGCGGATTGGAAGTTGAAGAAATTAAATATCTGAAGCCTCAATTTTCAAATATTATTACAGCAAGAATTGAAAAAATTAATCAACATCCAAATGCAGATAAATTGCATCTTGTTGATGTGAATATCGGAAATGAAGTTAAAACTGTTGTTTGCGGAGCACAAAATATTCAAGAAGGACAAGTAATACCTTATGCATCAGTTGGGTCAAAAGTGTTAGACAGAAAAACGGGAGAACAATTTACTCTAACTCCTGCAGTTATAAGAGGCGTAGAATCTCAAGGAATGTTATGTTCTGCTGATGAATTAGGATTAAGCGACCGAAATTATCAAGAAGAAGACGGCATTTTAATCTTAAACAGATTTATTGATAATATTGAACTTGGTAAAAATCTTGAAGATGTGCTTAATTTAGAAGAGGATATAATTTTAAATGTTGCACCGACTGCAAACAGAGGCGATGAAATGTCTGTTTTAGGCGTTGCAAGAGAACTTTGTGCTATATTTGATAAAAATTTAAAATATTCGCCATTACAAGCGACTGTTGAATATGGAAACGATAATTTTAAAGTAGAAATTAAAGATGAAGATGTTTGCAAATTTTATTCATTAGGACTTTTGAGTGGTGTAAAAATTAAAAAATCGCCTGATTGGATGCAAAAACGACTTGTTTCATCAGGAATCAGAGCTATCAATAATGTTGTAGATATTACAAACTACGTTCTACTTGAATTAGGTACTCCGCTACATGCATTTGATAGAAATAAATTAAACAATTATTTATGCGTAAGACGTGCAAATGAAGGTGAAACTATTGTTACTCTTGACGGAGTTGAAAGAAAATTAACCCATGACAGCGTTCTTATTGCAACACAAACGACACCTGTTTGTTTAGGCGGTGTATTTGGCGGAGAAAATTCTGAAATTGATGATAATACAACGTCAATAGCGTTAGAGGCTGCTTATTTTGTTCCGTCAGCAAACAGAAGAAGTGCAAGGAGTGTTGGTTATCGTTCAGAGGCAAGTGCCAGATTTGAAAGGGGTATAGATATAGGTTCCGTTAAACAAGCTCTAATGCGTGCAATGCAATTACTTGTTGAGTATGCTGATGCAAAAATAGACGGAATCTGTCAAACCGGAGATGATAATAAATCAATAGATTCTATTACATTACGTTTTTCAGAAATAACAAGGATTTTGGGTACAGAAATTCCTATTGAAAAATCACTTTCTATTCTTGAAAAATTGGGATTTAAAATTTTAGGCAAAAATGAACTTGCAGCAAAAATTGAGGTTCCTTCTTTCAGAGTTGATGATGTTTACAGAGAAATTGATTTAATTGAAGAAATTGCAAGAATATACGGATATGATAAAATTTCTTCAACGTTGCCCGAACAGAATCAAGTTCCTGAAATTTCGTTAAAAGAAACCATTTTAGAAAGAATTCGTAAGTTAATGAGTTCTTGCGGACTTAACGAAGTAGTAACAACTTCATTAATCGGAAAATCATTAATGTCAGAATACATGATGCCATTTGATGAAGAGGCCGCAGTAACTGTTGCAAATGCTGCAAGTGAAGATTATTCAATGTTACGTCAAAATTTATCGGCAAATATATTAGATTGTTTTAAAAAGAATTTTGATAACGGTCAAAAGAATTATTGGGTGTATGAAATTGGCAGAACATATTTTAGAAAGAATGAAATCACACAAAAAGATTCAGGAGTTGTTGAAAATCAAATACTTGCGGGTCTGATTTCGGGAGATATTCAAAATTCAAAATGGAATAATTCAAATACAACCGATTTTTATACATTAAAAGGTATTTTTGAAAAATTACTATCTGAATTTGGGTTAGAGAACAGAATACAAGTTCAGGCATGTGAAGATATTGCGCACATGCACCCTTATAGAACCGCGAAATTGATTATGCTTGGCAAAAGTGTTAAAAATATAGGTTATTTCGGACAAATTCATCCGTTACTTAAAGATAAGATGAAATTAAACCAAGATGTATTTTTATTTGAGGTTAATCTTGATGAAATAGTTTCTTGCATTAAGAAAACGACACCTCATTTCAAACATTTATCGCAATTCCCTGAAGTACAAAGAGATATTGCGTTCATAATTCCTGATACGGTTTCTTATGCTGATATACAGAAAGCAATTAAAAAATTTGCACAAAGTAATGTGTTTAAAGAATCAGAGATTTTCGATGTTTATCAAGGTGAACATATAAAAGAAGGATTTAAAAGTTTAGCGTTCAGGATAAAACTTCAAGATGAAAAAGCTACATTAACCGAAGATATTATTGAAAAGCAGATTCAAAATATAAAAGTTGGTTTACAAAAAACGTATAATGAAATATCATTTAGGGAGTAATGAAGTTGAAAAAGTTTGTTATTATAATATTTACAGTATTTTTATTAACATTACAATGCGTAATGGCGAATATTAAGCCATACAACAGTAGTGATATTGCTCTTGATGCAATAGGTATGTATCAGGTTCCTAACTATATAACTGTATATAAAGAGCCTAATGAAAAATCAAAAGTTTTGTATAGGGCCAATTGGTCGCAGAAATTTTTTAATTGTTCGTTAGGTGATATGGAAGATATTTTCACTGTATATATAGCAAATAAAAATTTAGCGCTTGTACAGGTTGTTGATTATACAGATGATTGGGTAAAGATTATTTATGACAAATCCGAACATAAAACGGGGTGGCTAAAAGCAGAGGATATACGTTTTATGACTTGGCGTAACTTTATGAATACGTATGCCAGAAGATATGGATTATATTTGTTTAAGGACATTCCTGTTGAAAACAGGATACTTTATTCCGGAATAACAGACAATGCACAGCAATTACAATCAATTACAGGAAAACCGCTTAAAATAACTCTTACAGCAATCAAAGGCAATATGATATTAGTTACGGCGATAGAAAATAATGTGGGCAAAACCGGTTTTTTAAAATGGCGGACAGACGAGGGTAAAATATACGTCTTTCCTGCAATAAGGTAATTATATCCCGACACTTAAACCTGCGCAGATATTTATAGATTGTCCGGTGATACCTTTTGCTTCGTCAGAAATAAGGTATTTTATAAAATTTGCAATTTCGACAGGTTCTACAAAACGTTTTTGCGGAATACATTCTAATATTTCATCTTGCGAAAACTCACAGGATTCAATAGAATCTTTTGACAAATCCGTATCAACCCAGCCGGGATTTATGACATTTACCGTAATATTATCTTGCGCTAATTCAAGTGCTGTTGCTTTTGATAAGCCTATTAGAGATGCTTTTGTTGCAGAATAAACACTTGCGCATGCTTCGCCCATAACTCCGCTAATAGAGCCTATATTAATAATTCTGCCCCATTTTTGTTCTTTCATATATCCAATAACCATTGACATTAATAAAATCGGAGCTATGGAATTTATTTTAAACATTCTGTCTATTGAGTTTACATCTAATTTTTCTATTGGGTTATAAACATATTCTCCTGCATTGTTAATCAAAATATCAATTTTATTTTTAGAAATAAAATCTGATAATTTAGAAAAATTAAAAACATCAGACAAATCGCAAACACAGTAATCTGCGATATTTAAATCGCGCAACAAATTTTCACTGCGCGCAATAGCAAACACATTATAATTTGAAGCTAATTCTTTGGCTATAACTCTGCCAATACCTTTAGAGGCGCCTGTTATTAAAACATTTTTCATATTAATGAACAATGCCGAAGCCTAATAAAAATGTGCAAAGCAAAAATATAGCTGCGACAATGTAAGTTAATTTGTTTAATCCTTTTTCAGCGCTTTTTTGAGAAGAGAACATTTGAGAAGCACCGCCGATTGCTGCAATACCATCACCTTTTGGAGAATGCAACAGAACTAAAACAATCAATAATACAGATGTAAATACTTGCATAAACCAACATAATTTTAACAACATTATAGTACTCCTTCTTTTTCTCTATTTGCTATAAAAAATGCTTTCAAATCGCCTGTATAAACTTGTTTGAATTTATATAAGCGTGCGGGTCTTTTCGAGGATGCTTTTGTGAATTCATCTAATTCAATAAGCCCCTCAGTTCCAAGAATTTTTTTACGGAAATTACGTTTATCAAGGTTTTTACCCATAATAATTTCATAGACTTTTTGCATTTCCGTTAAAGTGAATTTTTCTTTCAACAATTGATAAGCAACCGGACAAGTTCTCAAAGAGAGGCGTGTTCTTGCACGTGCATAATCAATAATTTCTTTGTGGTCGAATGCTAACGGCGGAAGTTCATCAACAGGGTACCAAGCTACATCATCAGGCAACACAGCTTTTACATCTTCGTAACGAACAAGAGAGAAATAAACGCATGTAATTACACGTGCATCAGGGTGTCTAAGCGGGTCGCCGAATGTATAAAGCTGTTCTAAATATACGTTAGACACATCTGTTTTTTCTTTTAACACTCTCATTGCAGCGGAAACGAGTTTTTCGGACATCCTGACATAACCACCCGGAATTGCCCATTTGTTAATAAAAGGTTCTCTATCACGTTTAACCAACAAAACCTGCAAGGCATTACTCTTAATTGTAAGAATAACCGTATCGACAGTAATTTCGTGTGTTTTGGTTTCGTTAAACATCATACCTCTTAAAACAGCCTAACCATACATACAATCATACGTTAAACAAATGAAAAAGTAAACATTAACTTTTGTAAACATTTAAAGAACTAAATCAAAGAATCTTTAACGGTTTTAGTTGCGTTAATATCAATCATCTGAATAGTATGTTTTGTTAAGCCTGCAATGCCTGAATTAGCGGTTGGTGAAGTAGATACAGACGGTTTTGTTAAAACAACCGGTTTAGGTCTTTCATTCATAACAGGAGCTTTTCTATTGCATTTGATAATTGCAGGGTCAGGATTTTTTTGATAGTACTTGTAATCAGACATAATTGAGTTTACGAAATGCTTGCTGGCATTTGGAACAGCGTTTTGTTTTTTTACTGCAACAGGGCCTGAATTGTATGCTGCAAGAGCCAATTCGGTTGAGCCGAACATTTTGTACATCATTTTGTAATACATCAATCCGCCGCGAATATTATCACTCAAATAGTAAGGGTTAATACCCATTGTTTTTGCGGTGGAAGGCAATAATTGAAACACTCCGACTGCACCGTAAGGACTTCTTACATTGTGCCTGAATTTAGATTCAGCTTTTGCGATACTTAGTCCCAATGCGGGGTCAATGCCCAATTCAATAGAATGCTTAACAATAATTGACTTAATTTCATTTTCTGAAATTTCAGCGGCCGTTACGCTCTGACAGAATATTATCACCAATGTTATAGTGAGTATTACTGTTTTTTTTAACATAAAGTTTCCCTATCCATTCCCTTTATGATAACTTACACTATTATCAGGGAATTCACAGTGTTATCTATCTTATGACTTTGTGTAAATATATATTAACATAAAATCTAATATATTGCAAGTCATCACCCAAATGTGCTATAATATAGGTATCGAGTTCGGTAATTTTATACAAAGGAGAGACTGATGAAAAAGAGTTTTGGATTCACTCTTACAGAAACGCTTATAATGGTTGCAGTAGTTTCAGCTATTGCGGTTATAACGTTTAGCAGCATGTCTAACTTGATGCCAAACAAAGAGGCTGCATTAGTCAGAAAAGCATATAGAGAGATTGTGGAAGCTGTACAAACTCTATTGAATGATAAAGATTTGTACCCTAACTATGTAGCTTATATATTAGAACCCACTCTAACCTCATCTTTTGCACTTGAAAGTAATGATGATACAAGCGGATATAACGATACAACAAGTGATATTACAGAGATAGATAGTGAAGTATCGAAACCGACAAAAACACATGAAGAAGTTAACAAGCCATCAAGTGAAGGGTTTAAAGATACAAAAGTATATATTAGTACAACAGAATATACAAAATATAATAAGTTTGCAATTAATTTTGCTAGATTGATAACAAATAACAAAATAGAAAAATCAGGCGATAATAATAGTATTTGTTCGTTTAAAACAAATGATGGTGTGGATTGGAAAATAACAGATAAAATGGAATCAGATGGTAAAGCTACAATAAATGTAGTAATAAATGAAGGAAGTACTTTAAATTGCACAGTAAAATATAATGGACAAATAACCCAAACATATTAAATAATGAGAGGAACCATGAGAAAAGCGTTTACTTTATCGGAAGCATTAATAGTTCTTGGGGTAATATCTGTATTGGCAGTAATTTCTACCAATGCAATAATGGACGTGAAGCCTGACAAAAATGTTATTATGTTTAGAAAAGCATATAAAACATTACGTATTGCAGTAGATAAATTACTTCAAGATAGTCCATGCGAAATAAATACAAACGATGTTCTTGCAAAAGAATTGAGCATATGTAAAAATGCTTTTATGTATCGTAATGGGGAATATCGAGCTGTTGCTGCACTTGATGATTTAATAAATATATTAAGCATTAAATCTGGACCTGGTACTTGTGTAAAGGATATGAGTAAGTATGATTTTACTAATAATGTTGCTGGCGTTTGTAAAAGTTTTACTACCTTTGATGGAATTTATTGGGAAGTTTCAACTCTGTTTGGTTTCGCTTGGCATGTAAATATATATCCTGAAGGACGTAATACTTGTTCTAGCGCATGCTATTATAGTGATACTTGTAAAAATCCTAATGCATTTTTTGTTATTGTTAATGTCAGTGGAGAAATTTCTAATTTTGATAACGCAGGCTGCACATATTTGAGATATCCGAGAATTAATAAGGTTAGCAAATTCAAAAATTATTGTTCTAAATAATTTTTATCTGCAATAGCTTGCTTGAAACGTATTTTTTTGCTATAATTCTTTAAGGAGTTGAAACCTTATGATTAAAAAAAATGCGTTCACATTAACCGAAATACTTATAGCTATTTCAATAATCAGCATGATTGCAGGTGTTGTTGCAAGCCAAATAGGAAAAATTGATGCTGACAGCATAAAAGAATCGTTTAGAAACGATTATTCACACTTGGTTAGTACAGTTACTGAAATGTATAACGACGAAACTCTCTATCCAAGAATTGAAACTTCATCCACAAATGCCTATGGACAAACGATTTATAAAGGTTTTTGCAATATGTACAGCAGTGGTACAATGGCTCAGCCTTACTCTAATTTTGTTAAAAATTTCGTTGCAAAAACGGATTATTATAATAAAAACAATCTTGATTCCAATATATCAACTATGATTGCTAAAAATAACAGTTTTTGGACATTTTATGGAAGTATGTTTGATTACAGTGCTTCTTATTGTGAAAAAAGTACATTTTACAATGATGCATACATGCGAGTGCTTATTGATGTAAACGGTCCTAACAAAGCGCCAAATTGTCCTTATGAATATACAGGTACGGGTAATAATGTTAATATATCCGATTCGGGAAGTAATTGTCCAAAACCTGATATATTCAAATTTTTAATATATTCTGATTCAACTATAAAATTTGATGAAAGTACAATATACAATAATAAAAATATGTATAATTATTTAGATGATAACAATTACATAAAAATGAAGTAAAACATAGCGAAAGGAAATAAAATGGAACAAAAAAATTTAGCTACAATAGGTGTATTCGGCGGTTCAGGCTTTTATAAATTTTTAGATAACGTAGAAGAAGTGAAAGTTGAAACCCCTTACGGTGCACCAAGTGATAATTTGATGATTGGTCAAATAGGTGAACACAAAGTCGCATTTATGCCAAGACATGGCAGAAATCACACTATTTTACCTCACATGATTAATTATAGAGCTAATGTTTGGGCAATGAAATACGCAGGATGTGAAAGAGTTATTTCCCCATGTGCGGTCGGAAGTTTGCAAAAACATATTAATCCGGGTGATTTTGTAATTTGTGATCAGTTTGTAGATTGGACTGACGGCAGAAAATCAACATTCTTTGAAGGACCTGTCGTTCATCACCCTTCTCCGACTGATTTATATTGTCCTGAACTTAGAAAAATCGCTATTGATACAGCTAAAAAATTAAATATTAAAGTCCACGAAACAGGTACAATGACTGTTATAAACGGACCAAGATTTTCAACAGTAGCAGAATCAAAATTCTTTACAAATCAAGGCTGGGACGTTATAGGTATGACTGCTTTCCCTGAAAATTACCTTGTAAGAGAAATGGATATGTGTCCGTTGAATATTTCTTTGGTTACTGACCATGATTGCGGATTAGTCGGTGATGTTCCGCCTGTTTCTCATCATGAAGTTTGCAGAGTATTTAACGAAAATATCGAAAATGTTAAAAAATTATTGTTTAATGTTATTGAAAATATTCCTGCAAAACGCGAAAATTGTATTTGTATGAATACTTCAAAAGATTCTCAAATGTAAGATTATAAAGGATTTAGATAATGATAATACATGCTATTAACAATTTGTTTTATTTCTTTTATATATTGATTATTATAAGAATCTTTTTGACGTGGATTCCAACGATTGATTGGGAATCTCAACCCATTAAAGTAATTACTCTTATGACAGATTGGTATTTGGATTTGTTTAAACGAATAATACCTCCGTTTAGCGGGTTAGATTTTTCTCCAATCATCGCGCTTATTGCTTTACAAATAATCCAAGTCGTACTAACAGGATTTTTAGATGCTCTTTTTTAAATGAGTAACCTTTTTAAATAATTTATGGTAAAATAAAATGGTAGAGTAATCGGATAATCGCGCAGAAATGTGAGGAAAGTCCGTGCATTCAAGGACAGACCGCCGAAGAAACTTCGGACGACGTGAGTCGGTGGATAGTGCCACAGAAATGAATGTCTATACGACATTGGATGGTTGTTTAGTAAAATAATTGACCGTCTTAGACTGCCGATGGATTTTATATCACAGGCGATGGTGCAACGGTGAGTTAAGAGCTTCACCGACAATAATGAGAATTATTGGTTCAGGTAAACCCCGGTCGAATGCAAGATTAAATCGAAGGCTATAAAGGCTGTCCGCCAACTTCGGAAAAATCGCTAGAGTTTGCGAGTAATCGCATTCCCAGATAGATGATTATCTAAAACAGAACACGGCTTACGGGTTACTCTATTTTATTTAAAAAAATTATGAATGTAACTATTGTCTTACCTACTTATAACGAAGCAGAAAACATCAAAGATTTTCTAACAGCAGTCTTTGATGAAGTTAAAAGTATTGAAAATTTTAAAATTAACGCTCTTATTGTAGATGATTATTCTCCTGATAAAACGGCTGATATTGTAAAAAACTTGCAAAAAGATAATGAAAATATTCATCTTATCAGCAATAGCACAAGAGGATTAGGAAATGCCTATAAATTAGGATTTAAGCACGCAATAGAAAATCTAAACGCCGATGTTTTGATTGAAATGGATTCTGATTTTTCACATAATCCTAAAAAAATAAAAGAATTGTTAGAACAAATTCATAACGGATATGATTTCGTTATCGGCTCCAGATATATTAAAGGCGGTTCTATTCCTGATGATTGGGCTCTTATTAGAAAATTAAACAGCAAATACGGAAATGTTTTTGCAAGATTTATTGCAGGATTGTTTCATGTAAAAGATTGTACTTCCGGATTCAGAGCAATAAAAACAAATTTTATTAAACAAATTGATTTGGATAATTTAAAAGTAAACGGATATGCTTTTCAGATGAATATTTTGTTCGAATGTGTGAAATTAGGCGCAAAAACTTATGAAATTCCTATCGATTTTGTTGATAGAATTAAAGGCGAATCTAAATTAAGAATAAAAGACGTCCTTGAGTTTATGGTAAACTCATTTGAACTTTTCCTTAAAAGATTTAAGTAAACTTAATACTGAAAATATTTATCAAAATCTACATCATCAAAATTGCATAATAACTTGTAAACATCATCTTCTTCGTCCATTCTGTGAAAATTATATTCATCAAATTTCCAACATTTTGGGTTCACGCCTTTTACTTTTACTATTTCTTTTTCTTTTAATATTGATAATTTCTTTTTTACGATATTTATCGGTAATTCAACCATTTTTGCAAGCTCAACAGCAGTAACTCCATCATCGTGCGAACACTTTTCAGGAGTTAGAAACATCATTTCTAAACCGATTTTCTTTAAATCAGCATCTACTATTCCGCATTCTAACATACTTATATATTAGCATTATCTAAAATATTTTTATCCTATTAATAATGTAAATATAAAAACAAGGCACAGATAAATAATCCATGCCTTGTTAATATAAAATGTTATAAAAATTAAGCTACTGATGAGCAGTTAATTTCGTTGATTAAATAATTTGCAACCCATGTAAATTCAGTATTTTTGTTTGCTGCATGTTTCAAAGAATCTATTGCACTTTCGCCGATTCTTATCAAAGACATAGCAACAACGCCTCTTTTTAAACCTTTAGAACATTGAAGTTGTTCTACCAAAACAGGAACGGCAGTTGCACCCATTTCAACTATTCTGTTTTCTAATTCGTTTTTATTATCGTTATTTAGTGAATCTAAAATTTCTACAAGTTTCATGTTCTTCTCCATATTTCTTATCTATATTATTATTATACATATAATTTTACAAATTTTAAAAATCCTTACATAATCTTTATATCTTTATAAAGATTTTGTTTATATCCTATATCAATGTTAAATTTTAGTGTTTTTGTAAATGAATGTAACAACTGAAACAAACAAGCCTGCAGACGATGTAAAAGAACCTTTAGGTAAACCCAGCGGTAAATTTAAAAGTAATATGTTTAAAAGATTACTTTTTGTAAAATATTGATACCATAATACGATGAATATGTATACGAATCTTGATTTTTCAAGATTCTTTTTTTTTTTGCTTAAGATAATTTTAAAATTATTTTAATAATTCATCTGCTAATGGCGATTCCACAATACCATTGAGAGTTTTGTTTATTTCTTTAATTTTTGAAGCCAAATATTCAAGATTTTCGTCCCAAACAAAATTGCTATTTACAAATTTTTCCGCAGTTTTAATATCTCCGGATAATTGTACTTCTATAATTTCTGTTAGCATTTTGTGCGCAGTTGGTATCATTTTATCTAAATCTATTTCTATTTTTTTATCCGCATTTAATTTTATTGCTTTTTCTTTCATAAAATAGTGAGCCTGCATTACTGTTCTGACTCTGTGTGCTTGATTTAGTGTCGGTTTTGATTTTAAAAATGAATTTGTTGCAAAATTAACCAATATTTGCACTTTCTGTTCCTCTGTGAACATGCCCGCTTGAACTAATTCATTTAAAAATGCCAACGAACCCATATCAGCCTTATTTTCTTCTATAATATTTCTATATTTGCCTAAGCCTTCATCGCCTTCTTTTGGTCCCAAGGAATGAGCATTTTCATGCCCTATTGTAAACCAATGATCAGCTTCTTCTTTATACAATTTGTGAAAACTTTTATCTAAAATGGCATCCAAACGTTTTTGAATCTTTTCAGGTTGAGAAGTTACCCTGATTTGTCTATGATAAACATTTCTTCTTCCGCCACCGATAGTTAAAGATAATTTATCACCGTTTGGAAGATTCTCTGCTAAAGTAACGCCGCCTCTGTATGCTCCGCAATCACCGGTTAGGGCAATCAAATCTACATCTACCATCGTTTGTTTGGAATCTTCTTCGGTTGAGATAGTTTGCTCATATTTATCTTTTAATGGCATAAGTTCTGCAAGCATTGGAAGAAACTGCTTTATTTTTAGTAAATCTTCAGTTCCTTTTTTATTAACAATTCCCACTCTGCAGCCAAGTGAATCTTTTGATTGAGGTACAATTCCCGCATTTTTTAACAAATTGTTTAATTTTTCATTTTCAACAACAGTTCCTGTCATTCTGTCTGCATATTGTTCTCTTGTTATAGTGTATTCCAAAGGTGTGTCTTGAAGTTCTGCCCACTTTTTATCCGCATAAGCATCCAACATCGGGTCCGCTGTTCTAAGAGCTTTTGCCTGTAATTTTAAATATTCGTTAAAATCTTTATTTGTAGAAACTTCTGCAGCTTTTTCCAATTCATCCGCAATTTGCATAAATTCTGTTTTGAATTCATCACAGTAGTCCGTTGCTTTTAATTTTTCGCCATCTCGTTTTACAATAGAACGTTGATTTAGAATATTTCTAACTTCTTCTGTTTCATTGTTTTCTAACATCTTAATCAAAATGTTATGAAATTCTTCGATTGTTAAATCTTTTGGATAAAATGCTTTACCTGATAATTCTTTTTCTCCTTTTGCAAGAAATACCATGTTAGATTCGGTATCAATAGCAGAAATTCCATGTTGCGCAGTAAATAATTTCATAGTAAGTTCAGCATCTTTGTTACCGTTTTTTATTTCTTTTTCTAAATAATTTTTAAAAGCTATGTTTTTTTCATTATCCATTTGCATAAATACATCATCGAAAATTTTCGCTGTAATAACAAGATGTTTTACTGCTTGTTTATCACCTTCAGCTAAATTTAAATATTCCTTTGCATCAGACTTTAAAAGAATTTTTGGAGCTAAATAGTCCTTATGTGTTCTTTTCTCTAATTCTTCGGTTGTTAAATTTAATTCAAAATCATAATTCATTTCTGTCATAATTTTTTTACCTTTATTTTTTAAATTGTTTACAAAGTTCCTTATACGAATCATATTATAACATTAATAAATAATTTCTACCTAATATTAACATTTGCATATTTTTAATGTTTAATGAATAATTTTATAAGATATTTATTATGAGGTGGTTATGAATATTTTTGAAAAAATATATTGTCGAATTTTTCAATTTTGTTTCAAAGTTGCAATTCCTTTTTTGCCGTATAGAAATCCTGTCATTCTTGATAATGTGGAAAGTATTTCTCAGATATTGAAAGAAAAGCATGCGGAAAAAGTTTTGATAGTTGTTGATAGTAATATCGAAAAATTAAAATTAAATTATAATCTTGAAAAAACATTGACTGATAACAACATTTTATTTTTCAAATATGATAAAATTTTTTCTGACCCTACAATTAATAATGTAGAAGAAGCTAAAAATTTATATATTGAAAATAAATGCCAAGCGATAATAGGTTTTGGCGGCGGTTCTGCAATAGATTGCGCAAAAGCTGTCGGAGCTCGTATTGCAAGACCAAATCTTTCAATCCCCAAGATGGCAGGTATTTTGAAAATATTAAAAGAGATACCTTTACTTATTGCGATTCCTACAACAGCAGGAACTGGTAGCGAAACAACAGTTGCAACACTGATAACTGATTCTGAAACAAAACGTAAATATATGATTGGGGATTTTCCGCTAATTCCAAAATATGCAATTTTAGATGCAGAAAATATAAAGACTTTACCCCAAAATATAACAGCTTTTGTAGGTATAGATGTTCTTGTTCATGCAATAGAAGCATATATTGGAAATTCAACTACTAAAAAAACAAGAGAACAGTCCCTTCAAGCTGTATCTTTGGTTTATAAAAATTTATATGATACTTATTTAGACGGAAATAATTTAGAAAAAAGAAGAAACATGTTACAAGCCTCTTATTTAGCCGGTTGCGCATTTACTATTTCTTATGTCGGCTATTGTCATGCGATTGCACATACTATAGGCGGAATGTATCATGTTCCGCATGGTTTGGCAAATGCTATTATTATTCCTTATGTTTTAGAAGCATATGGAGAAAAAATTTATAAAAAACTTAAAGAATTAGGCGTAGCTGCCGGCTTATTTGACGAAAATATTAATCAGGAACAAGGTGCAAAAATCTTTATTGAATCAATTAAGGACCTAAATAGTAAAATGGGAATCGGAACAAAAATTGATGCTATTAAAAAAGAAGATATTAATGAAATAGTTAAAAATGCTCTAAAAGAAGGAAATCCTGTATATCCCGTTCCTGTTTTAATGGGCAAAAAGGAATTATCTTTAATTGTAGAAAAATTAATGAAGTAAAGTTTTGTGAGGTTAAATTAAAAAATTATGAATAATATTCTAGAAAAACAACGTACTTTTTTTATGACAGGTCAAACATTGGATATTGAATTTAGAATATCTTATTTAAAAAAATTGGCAAATGAAATTAAAAAAAGAGAAAATGATATTTTAAATGCGTTGTACAAAGATTTAGGTAAAAGCGAAACAGAAGCATATATGTGCGAATTAGGGCTTACGTTGAGTGAAATTTCATATTTTTTAAAGAATTTAAAAACATTTGCAAAAGAGAAAACAGTTCCCACACCTTTGACAAATTTTATGTCAAGAAGTTATATAAAATTTGTACCAAGAGGAAATGTATTAATAATCAGCCCTTGGAATTATCCTTTTTTATTGTCTGTTGAACCGTTGGTCGATGCAATAGCTGCCGGAAATACTGTAATATTAAAGCCGAGTGCTTATTCTCCATATACAAGTGATGTTATTTTTGAAATTATTAATAGCGTGTTTGAAGATGAATATGTAAAAGTTGTAAAAGGCGGAAGAGAAGAAAACAAAAACCTTTTAAATTTAAATTTTGATTTTGTATTTTTTACTGGAAGTCAAAATGTTGGAAAAGAAGTTTTAAGGTCGTGTTCTGAAAATTTAACTCCATCTGTTTTAGAGCTTGGGGGAAAAAGTCCTTGTATAGTTGATAAGACAGCAAATATAAAATTAGCGGCAAAAAGAATTGTATTCGGGAAGTTTTTAAATTGCGGACAAACTTGTGTAGCGCCTGATTATATATATTGCGATAAGTCTGTAAAAGAGGAATTAATCTCGGAGTTGATTGCTCAAATAGATAAACAGTACGGAAATAAACCGATTTTAAATAAAGATTACGGAAAAATAATCAATAAAAAACACTTTGAGCGTTTGATAAATTTAATTGACCAAAATAGGGTTATAAAAGGCGGAAACACATCAGAAGAAACTTTAAAAATAGAACCGACAATTATGGCACCTGTAACTTGGAATGATAAAGTTATGCAAGAAGAAATTTTTGGTCCGGTTTTACCAATATTGGAATATGATAATTTAAATGATGTAATAAAAGAAATAAATAATCATGCTAATCCGTTGGCACTTTATATATTTTCAAATAATAAAAAGAATATAAAATCAGTAACTGATTTGTGTCGATATGGCGGTGGCTGCATAAATGATGTTGTTGTACATTTGGCAACATCAGAAATGCCGTTTGGCGGATTTAAAGAAAGCGGAATGGGTGCTTATCATGGCAAATACGGTTTTGAAACTTTTTCACACCAAAAAAGTATGTTGGATAAAAAAGTATGGATAGATTTGCCAATCAGGTATCAACCTTACAACGCATTTTGTATGAAACTTTTGAAAATATTTTTAAAATAAACATTATAAAATTATTAATTCAACAACCACACATATAAAATTCTGCAAAGTAAAAAAAAAGTTCCTTGCGGAACTTGTAAATTTTCTTCTTTAGGAAGGGAATGATAGGGTAGGTTAATAATAAATGTTCTCTCGTTCTTTTTTCTTATTTGATGTAAATCTCTCTCATCTTCTCGTTTAAGTCTTTTAAAACTTATCTTGTGTTTATTTAATGTTTGACCAAATTTGCTTACATATATATAAAGTATTTTTCAAAGGTCGGATTTCAGAAATTCAAAAAATTGTTACATTTCTTAATTTTTTATTTTTAAATTTTCATAAACAGCTTTTGCTTAGTCTAATATGTATTGAACTGGTGCAAATATTTTGCAAATTTACAAATTCGTAGTATAATTTACAAATAAGGTATTATATGGGCATATTTGATAAATTTATTGATTTCACAAAACAAATTAATGCAGTAGAAAATCATTTATATAGCGGTAAAAAAGATTTTTTAGAAATTTACGAACGTAATGTTCTGTTGGAAAAAGAAATCGAAGAGAGAACAAACGAATTAAATGAAGCTAATCGTCGTATGTTGACACTTCAACATATATGGGAAATGATGAATTCATCTAAACCATTATCAAGTATTCTGGATTCTACAGTTAACAACCTTCAAAAAGAATTAGGCTATAAATATAGTTGTATTTTGCAACGTAAAATTGATGAAAACGGTGAACATTACAGCCTTATGGCAACATCAAGTTACAGCTTGTTTGAAACAATAAATGAAAAATTGGAATCACCAATAAATACCCAGCATTTGTTGTTTAATAACTCTGAAATAGTAAAAACAGCTCTAAAAAATCAACAAATTATTCAAAGTACAGATTTAAGATTAGGTTTGTTGACATTGGTTCCTGATATAAAAGAGGAGTATCTTGAAGAAATCTTAAGTATGACTCATTGTCGTTCGTTTATATTAGTTCCTTTATCAAAATTGGATAGATTTGGCTTCGTTATAGTTTTATCGGAAAGAGCCGAAGCAACAGAAGCCGAATTGGATTTCTTAAAACTTTTTGCTCAGCAAATAGAACTTGCTATAACAATAGCCGATTTGTTCCAAGTAGTAAGAGAACAAGCAATCACAGACCCTTTGACAACTTTATATAACAGAAGATATTTTGAAGAAGCGTTAGATAAGGAATTTGTTCGTTCTAACAGACAGAAACAGCCATTTTCAATTATAGGAATTGATTTGGACCATTTAAAGCAAATTAATGATAAGTTTGGTCATGTTTACGGGGATTTGGCAATAAAACAAATTTCTACTATATTAAAACAAAATGCACGTTCTATTGATGTTGCAGCCAGAATTGGCGGAGAAGAATTTAACGTTTTGCTCCCGGGGGTTGATTCTCATGGTGCTATGATAGCTGCAGAGAGAATCAGAAAAGCTATTGAAACTTCTCCAATCGAAACAGTTGGTGATATTACAGCAAGTCTTGGTGTAGCAACATTTTTAGAACATTCAAATAATGTTGAAGAATTGTTAGAACTTACTGATCAGGCAATGTATCATTCAAAACGTAATGGCAGAAATCAAGTTACAATGGCAACGCCAATATCTGAAATATCTTGGCAAGAAGTAGCACTAACAGCGTTTAAAGATATTTTATCAACAGCTCATGTTAATATCCCGGAACATTTGAAAAAAGAATTGTACCATAAATTGCAAATGGCAATAGAACAAAATACAAATCCAAAAGATACGTTATATACGGTTGCAGATGCTCTTGTTACTTCGTATAATCCACAGCACACATTTGGTTCTTCAAAATCGAAAGTTGTTATGGCTACAACTTTGGCAAGAAGGTTTGAGCTTGGAAAAGAAGATGCTGATAAATTACGTGTGGCAATGCTTTTGTATGATGTTGGTAATTTGATGCTGCCACAAGAAATTTTGCAAAAAAACGGACCTTTAACACCTGAGGAACGTGCTTATATTGAAAATCATCCAAAAATTGCTGCACAGGAAATTTTAGAACCCTTGTCTAATGTAAAAGAAATTATACCTATTATTGAAAAACATCATGAAAACTGGGACGGTTCAGGTTATCCGAATAAATTATCAGGAAGTGATATTCCTCTATCTTCTCAAATAATATTAATTTTAGATGCATATTTTGCATTAATTGAACCAAGAATTTATAGAAAAGCATTAACTCCATATGAGGCTCTTGAAGTTATTAAACAAGATGCAAATAAAAAATGGAATTCCACATTGGTTAATGAATTCGTTAAGTTAGTTGAAATAGAACTGCGAAAGGCAGAATAATTAGAATATATAATTATGATATTTCATTCATTTCAAGATTTTTTAGATTTATTGAAAGGACAAAAGTTTAATATTTTTGACTATTTCAAGTTTAAAAATTTGAAATATAATATTCTTTCTGTCGGTCAAAACTGTTTTCCGCGAGTAATATGCTCATTTGCTAAATTGAAACCTACAAAAATTTATGGTGAACTTACTTGTCCGTTTGATTTGGCTTACTACTTTGATATAAATTCTGTTATAAAACTTATTGACAGCGATTTTGAAAATTTTTTTGATAATGTTGTTTTTGATGAAAAAGAAAATACTTATGTAAACTTTTCTTTTTTTATAAATTTTGTACATGATGGAAATTTGTCTAAAGAAAAATTTGTTGAACGTTATACAAAAAGAATTGAAAATTTCCATTATTATATGAACAGTGAAAAACCTCTTATTTTAATGTTTTATGCATCGAGTCAAATAACAGAAAAACAAATTTTGTATTTGTACGATATTATTTGTAAAAAAAGAAAAGAAAAATTTTTCAGATTAATTATAGCGCACCACTCTGAAATTCGTATGAAAGATTTGCCAAAAGGATTATTACTTATCGAAAATATTGATATATCTAAACTTGAACAGAATTCAGCTTCTTGGGTAAAACTAATGCGTCCGAAGTTTAGAAAGAATAATATTGAGGCAAAAGATATATATTCAAGAGTAACAAAAACTTTAAATCAAGCTATTAAAGAAATAGGTGGTTAGTTTTAGCTTTGTTTGTTCAATTTTTTAATCCCTTCTTCAAGTGCTCTTTTAATATACATAAAAAACTCGACAAGTGGGAATAGAACAATTGGGCACTATTATTAAGAATTGTTAAGTAAATTAATCCAAAAAAGGCAATTTTTTTTGCAAAAAATACTTTATATAAGTACGAGAGCAAGAGAGAGGATTTACATTATGGCAATTACAGCAATCAAATTCGTAAGCAATTTATTTTCTAAAAATAAAAACGTTGAAAAAGATAATATTGACAATATCTGTGTTGAATCTGAATCAATGAATGCAGTAGTAAGTAATCCTTCTGCAAAATATGATAATTTTTTGACTCTTAATTACAAATTAAAACAAATTGAATCTCAAAACAAATTATACGTAAACTCAGTAGCTCAAAGAGCTCTTGTTTAATAACAAAACAATAAAAACATAACGCGAGGCAAAAAATCGGTACACAATTTTCCTTAAATTATGTTTTTTATTTGTTGTTTTCTATTCCGTATCCAAATAGCGCGAAATCATATTTAATCGGGTCGTTGCAATCAAATATTTTTAATTGATTCGTTAATTCTAAAACTGCTTTGTAATCATTTGAGCTTCTGTTTAACAATCCCATTTGTCTTGAAATTCTTGCAACGTGGACATCAAACGGAATGAGTAACTCTGACGGTTTAATAAAGTCCCATAGTCCAAAATCAACAGGGGGTTTCCTAATAAGCCAACGTAAGAACATGTTTAATCTTTTCATTGTACCTTTATTTTTTGGATTTGGAATTAAATGACAATATCCTTGTGTTAAATTTGCACCGTCATAAAAATAATCACAAACGCATTGAAACATTGGCATAATTTCACCATGATAGTTGTTTTGAAATAAATCTTTCAATGATTTTTTTGATTTATAAAGATTGTGTAATTTTTTAAATAATTCCTGTACATCACAAGTTTTTGCAAACCTGTAACTGAAATCTATATTTTGACAATTACAATCAAGTATAAAATTGTATGGTGAATTTCCCATTTGGTCAAATAGCTCGTTTAATTTTTTTATAAAAACTTTTCTGTTACCGTAAGAAAAGCATGAGGCAATAAATCCTGCAAGAGTCATATCTTCTTCGTTTTTATATTTTCGCATAAATTGAACAGGATCATCTTCAATAAATGATTCTGTTTCGTATTTTTCTACTAAAAAATCTAACTTTTCTTTATTTATCATCTTATACTACCAAAAAAAATTTCCAATATATTATCACAATCTTGTTCCATAATTCCACCATATACTTTTAATTTTGAATTATGAATTTTCCTCAAATCAATTACGGAACCTAAGGCGCCATACTGAGTATCATACGAACCAAAGTATAAATTTTTTATCTTCGCTTGAATTATGGCAGAAGCACACATTGGGCATGGTTCCAACGTAACGTACATATCACAATCATTTAATCGCCAACGTTTCAACCCCTTTTGAGCCATTTCGATTGCAAGAATCTCTGCATGTGCACATGATTTGTTTAATTCTTCTTTCATATTATGAGCATAAGCTATTATTTCATTGTTTTTTACAATAACAGCTCCTATCGGAATATCTGTTTTTGTCTGTAGTGCAACTTCTATTGCATCAAGCATAAAATTTGTCATAAACTAACCTGTAATTCCGGTTCTAAATTTTTCAACAAAGGTAATGTTAAATTAACGCAAAAACCGATGTTGTCATTCGATACGATTTCTATTTTGCCATTCATAGCTTCAACTAAGCCTTTAACGATAAATAAACCTAAACCGGTACCACGAGTGGTTCTTGTTGTTTTATCGTCCAATCTTATAAATTTTTCAAAAAAGTTGATTGATTTTATCTTCCGGTATTGTATCGCAATCATTTTGAATAGATATTATTGCATAATTTTCATCAAAATTCCCGTTTATTATAATTGGTGTGTTTTCATAAGAATATTTAATTGCATTTTCTATTAAATTAACGATTATTTGTTCGAATCTGTCTTTATCTGAGTATATCAAAGGAAAATCCTCATTCATTTGAACAACAATTTCTTTCCCTACATCGTTTTTAACCAGCATAACTGCATTTGAAATAATATTATATGTCCAAACAGGTTCAAATTTTACTCTGATTTTAGAACGTTCTATATCAGGGACAATAAGTAAATCTTCTATTAGTCTTTTTAATCTTTCTGATTGACGTTTTATAATATGTAAAGACTTTTGTTTTGTTGCTTCGTCAATTTTAATATCTGTTCTCAATAAGCGAGAAGTGTATCCTTGAATACTGGTCAGAGGTGTTCTTAATTCATGACTTACAGTATCTATCAAGTTTGATCTAAATTCGTCTAATTGTTTTAATTTTTTATTTTGTTCTTTTAATTGAATGTATGATTTGTGAATTTCAGATACCATTTTATTAAATTCGGAAACTAAAAAAACTATTTCATAAGGTGTAAAAATACTTTTAATCAAATGGATACGACGTTGATAGCTTCCTTTTGTTGTTGCAATAATCGCTTTAAATAATTGGCGTAGGTTTATGTACATATAATATATGTACAGCCCGACAATTATAAAAATACTTAGCACAGAAACGAAAACAGCCATAAGTAGCTTGAATCTGTTATCGTTGATTGTTCTTCTTGTAATTTTTTCAGTGGTATTAACAATAATCATGAATTCCGGATTACTTTTATGTATATAAACAATTGGTTGATTTTTAACATCACCGTATATTGTTGCAAAGTTATCCGTAATTTTTTTAGGTAAAAGTTCCAAAGACTTTTTATAAACAGGTTCTGTGTAATTATGTTGTGCAATTAGTTTTTTGGTAGAATCAATTACATATATTTGTCTTGCATCATCCTTTAATGATTTGAATATATAATTGTTTATATTTTCTATTAACAAAGATGCAACAAGATATTTTTTATTTGATGTTTCAACATATATAGTATATTTGTTTTGAGTTAAATCATTAGCTTTTATTTTTTGTAATTCTTTTAAAGAATTTACGATTTTTATATCATCAAAGTATTTATAATTTTCTTTAGTTTTTTTTAAATAATTTTGTTTTTGTTCAAGTGTATAAAAGTTATTTAAAGTAAGATTTATTTGTTTCAATTCACTGTCAAGAGTTGAATAAAAAACGTCAAGTTCATTTGAAACTACATTTGCAATTAATACGGCAGAATTTTTTAATTGTGCCCGCATTGCTTGTTGATTTATATTATTTATAACAATAGTACTTATAATCATTGGTATAAGTACAGCGATAAATAAAACAATCAAAATTTGTTCAGCGATTTTTAATCGTTTTAGTTTTAGGTATTTTCTTACTTTTCTTAATTTTTTTATAGTATTTTTATTCATATTATTCGCCAAAAGGTGTTAACTTATATCCTACATTTGTGACGGTATGCAAATATTTAGGTTCTTTTGAATTTTCTTCGATTTTATTTCTTAATCCGCCGACATGAACTCTAAGCATTCTGACATCTTCGTTACTGTCGTATCCCCAAACTTCATCTAACAAAGTGGCAAGAGTAACAGCATTATTAAAATGTTGCATAAGAGAATATAATATTTCAAATTCGGTTGGAGTTAATTTCACACGTTTATTTACAATCGTGCATTCCAAAGAATCAGGGAAAATTTGTATATCCCCTGCGTTTAAGACTTCATTAGTAATTGAATTTTCGTCATTAATTTGATTTCGTCTTAACAATACACGAATTCTTAATAAAACTTCTTGAATATCAAAAGGTTTAACAATGTAATCGTCAGCACCGCTGTCAAATCCATCGGTTTTATCTTCTATTGTACCTTTTGCCGTTAGCATTAAAACAGGTATTGCCAATTTTGCCTGACGAATATTTTTGCATACGTCAAACCCATTCATTTTAGGCATCATAACATCAAGCAATATCAAATCGTAAGAATTATTTAGAGCTTTATTTAATCCTTCCATTCCGTCTTTAGCTGTATCAACAATATAGCCGCTTTGAGCTATATCAAATTCCAACAATTCTCTTATTTCATCATCATCATCAACTATTAAAATTCTTTTTTTATAATTATCCATACACCATATCCTTTTTAAAAGAATCTTACTTTAAAAAAAATATGCATTCAAGGTATTATATTTTTATATTAAGAAGTTAACGAATTAAAAATATAATACAATAAAAATTACAACAAAATATAGTATAATTAAATATTTTAAAGTATTATCATTTTCTAAAAAATATATGGGGTCATCATTAATATTAATAGTATTTACAAGCAGCAAAAGTCTAAAAATGATTAAAGTAAATGGGATAGCAGTAAGATATAGATATTCTGTTCCTGCGCGTTGCATAGTTGAATTATCAAGTACATAAGTTATATAAAAAGAAATTGATAAAACAGCATTTAATAAAATAAACTGATTAATAGAATTTATATCAATCTTTTCAATAGATTTTCTGCATTGTTGGGGTTCTTTTATTAATTCCAATTCTAATTTTCGTTTTGAAAACGTAAAAAACATAGAAACGAAAAATGTCATTAAAATTACTAAAGGTGAAGGCAAAACATTTATGCAAAAACAGCCTCCGACTATTCTTAATATGAATCCCGTAGCAATACAGGCTACATCAATTAAAGAGATGTTTTTTAAATATAACGAATAAAATATATTTAAAATAAAATATAAACAAATCATTAAAACGCAAAGCCAATTTATAAAAATTGAACATGCTATACTTAAAAAAATTAAAAACAAACAAAGAAATATGCCGAAATTTTTATTAATTTTCCCGCTTGCAATCGGTCTTTTACATTTAGCAGGGTGGACTTTGTCTTTTTCTATATCTACAATATCATTCATAATATATACTGCAGAAGAAATAAAACAAAATCCTAAAAACATTAATAAACATTTTGGATACAAATTGAATGTCAATAAATTTTTTGAAAATATGAGAGGAATGATTATTATAACATTTTTTATGTAATGATTAACCTTACATAATTTAAGAATATCTTTTAACATACCTATGCTTTACCTTGAAACATAACTGAAAAAATACCGACAATTAATATGTATGCAAGTGTCAAACTTGTGAAAAATATAATTTTATCTTTTATTGATGTTTGAAGTATTTCTTTTTTCATGAATTTCTTCAAAATAAATATTGTTGTGTGTATTAATATTGCTGATATAACGGCATAAATAAAATAAACAAAAAGATTAGGATTATAAACAGTTTTAAATAATGCGAAATTTGCGATATGAATTTTTTTCAAATAAGTTTTTATAATTACCAAGGCAAAGATATTAGAAAAACACTGCCACAATAAAAATATATAACAGAAATATTTCGTGAATTTATCTGAAAATACAGAAAATGATACTGCCAGTAGAATAATCAAGTATATCATTAAATTTTGACTAAAAAGAAAAGAATATTCACAATTGTACATACACCATTCAATAAAATTAAGAACAGAAATAATTAAAATGGGTAATACTATAGAATGTGTTAAATATTTTATATTTTTAATTTTTTTGATAAATCCGACAAAAGCTGTTGTAAAAAACAAAATAGCAGGAGCGAATAAAACAGGATGCTGTTTTGTTGCAAATACTAATCCTGTACCTATATTAAATGAACGAAGTTGAACAAATTCCATTTTTATTGCATAAAAGCATTGAACAAAAAGTACTTTTGCAGCTGCAAAAAAATGTGAAAAGTTAAAATCATTGGATATATAATTTTTGTCATATTCTAAATCAAAAATATTTTTTGCTTGACCGAACGATAGATCAAATATTAAATAAAAGACTCCAAACATTGTTAAAATTAAAGCCAAGTGTTTAAATATATTTTTGCTAAATAACGAAAATTTAGAATTTTTGTGCATAATCAAAAATAATATAAGTACAAAATTATGTAATGCAGTTATCAATGTAATTCCATAACTTAAAAACAGTAAAACAGACATAATAAATATATCAATGTTTTGTATCGATTTATTATCATCCCAAAGTTCTATTATATAGAATAACAGGATACTACTAATAAATGCAGAATATATGTATAATTCAAAGTTTGATGAAAATATGAGTGTTGAAAAACTTAAACCAAAAATTAAAGAAAAAGGTAATGCGATATTTTTGTCTTTTATTAATTTTTTAATTGTAAGATAAACCATACAAACAGTTCCTGAACCACATAATGCAAGTAATAGTATTCCACCGGTTTTTATTGAATTGCAAAATGCTTGAGTGAGGAAAAAAATTGGTCTTAAAATTGTTATAGAAAAAGGATGTTTAAAAATTGAATTATCCGGAGCATAATTTTCATATAACAATTTGTTAAAACGTACACAATCTATATCAAATATCACATCATAAAATAAAGTGATTACTTTATTAGAAAAACAAAAATATAATCCTAATGTAAAATACAAAATAAAAAAAGTAGTGAACATTGTTACTACAGGATGTTCTTTTATATAAGCTTTTGCAACTTTAAACATGTAACCATTATATCGTAATATTATATAAAAGCAAATATAATAAACTAATTATTTAAAAAGCATGCAGAATGATGGTTTTTTCTGATTTCTTTGAATTCAGGATTTCTTCTGTTACAAAATTGGGGTATAGAAAATTTGCATCTTGGGTTGAATCTGCAACCGGTAATTTCGTCCATAATGGAAGGAGGTTGCCCTTCAATAGTTGGTATTATTTTTTTGTTATTCCTTGGTAAAGATTTTAATAAACCAATGGAGTATGGGTGATTTGTATAATTAAAAAATTCTTTAACAGGTGCATTTTCAATTATTTTTCCTGAATACATTACTGAAACTTCATCCGCATATTGACTCACCAATGCTAAATCGTGCGTAATTAATAGAATAGATGTTCCATGCTCTTTTTTTATGTCTGATAAAAGATTCATTATTTGTTCTTGTATTGTTACATCAAGTGCTGTTGTCGGTTCGTCTGCAATAATAATTTTTGCATTACACGCCAAAGCCATTGCAATAATAGTGCGTTGTTTCATCCCGCCTGAAAATTCATGCGGATATTGGTTAAATCTTTCTTTAGCATCAGGAATTTGAACAGTTTCAAGAGCCTCAACAGCTTTTTTATATGCTTCCTTGCCTTTTAAATTTTGATGAAGTTTAATTACTTCCAGTAATTGATTACCTATTGTGTATAGCGGATTTAGTGAAGTCATTGGGTCTTGCGGGATTAGGGCAATTTCTGAACCTCTGATATTGTTTATTTCCTTGTTAGATAGATTTATTAAATTTTTCTTTCTGTAATTTATTTCTCCATTCGTGATTATAGCATTTTTGGGTAAAAGTTTTAAAATACTCAATGCTGTCATGGATTTTCCGCAGCCTGATTCTCCAACAAGGGCATGCATTTCTCCATATTTTAAAGATAAAGAAATATCAAACAATGCCTGTCTAAAGCCTTTTTTGGTATTAAAGCCCATTTCTAAATTTTTTATCGATAATGTTTCCATGAGATTCATAACAATTTAATTATATAATATTATTTAAAAATGGCAAAATATATTAAATCCTCTGACTATTTAATTTTTTATTTAATTATCAAACAAAGGCCTGCGATAATTTATCGCAGGCCTATTTAATATTTTTAGTTTTACAACTTAGTTGAAAAATCTGGAGCTGGTACGTTTTTTCTCAACTTGAAGTTCATCAAATTGTGTATTTAATGATAATTGATTGTTCTCGCCACTTTCTTCATTTTCTTCTGTTTGATTACTTGTATCTACATAATTGAATGAAAGGCCAAGAGGTTTATGTGCTACATCAGGAGTATTACTTGCAACATCTGATATTTTTTCTCCTGAACTTTGAATAGCTGCATCTAAGTCTGTGATAGAAGTTTTGGCATTTTCATGCGCTGATATTGTTATATTGTTTTGTTTTGCAACTGTTTCTGCAACATTTTTTGTATCTGCTATTTTTGCGTTCAATGTTGTTGCTAAATTCATTGCATTTTTACCAACATCTATTTTAGATCCTGCTTTAGAGTTTGAACTTGAGCCTGAGTCTAAAAGCGAACCTAAGCCAACGCTATCAAGTGCATTTTTACCAAGATCTTTAACTGTATCTTCTGCTTTTCCTTTAAATAAATCGGTTGCAATCTTTCCTAAGGAACCGATAGCAAAACCTGAAAAAAGTCCTACTCCAGGAATGGCAACACCAGCACTGCCGGTTATAGCACCAACAACAACCGTTCTAATATTTTTATTAACGAAATTTTTACAAGCGCTCTTAATTTTACCCCAGAATGATTTCTTTTTATTTTTTTCTTTTACGCCTTTATCGTATAATTCTTTACCTAAACTTTGTGTTTCAGTTGACAATTCTTTCGCATCATTTGCAAGATTTACGGCTTTGCCAACTTTTTGCGCAACGCTTAACATTTTTTCACTTACTGCGGTGGCATTTGCATTTGCTTTTTCTACATCGCCTTGTTTTGCTTTAATATCATCACTGCTTTTGTCAGATAGATGTTGAATTTCATCGTCCAAATCTCTTGCTCTTAATTGTTCTTCTTCGGTAGCTTCACCACTTTCTATTTTTGCATTAAGCTCTTCTAATTCTTCTTGTTTAGCTTTAATCTCTTCTTGTGCCTGTTCAGACATTTCTTCAACAACTTGTTGCTCTTCAACTGCTTCTTGTGCTGTTGTTTCTGCAAGTGCCTGATTTTCTTCAACATAAGAAACTTCACCGTCTAATTCACTTTTTACTGCATCTAATATCTCTGCTGCTTGCGAACTTTTACTAATAAAAGTTGATACAATTTGTTTTAAGTCCGCGCCGGATTCTTTTAGCTGTTCAGCTAATTCATGTGCTTCATTCTTTTGTGAAGCTAAATCATTAACAACAAAACCATCTTCTGTTTGTTGTGTAAAACTTACAGAATCTAATTGCGAATTATCTTTTAAAAGCTCTAGTTTTTGCTCTGTAATTCCTTGTAATTTTTCTGTCTGTTCTTCCAGTTTTTTCTGTGTATATAGAGCTGTGGTTTTACCTGTTGTCCAGCCACTCGGGATATTATCCCCATTCAAATTTGATGCCATACTCATATCCTTTCATTAAACGACTCACAAGAACCATGACGGCAATTTTTTTTAATACTTTAGAAATTATCTAAAAACATTAAGATATATTACAAAAATTGCATAAAAAAATAGCGTGAAATTCAGTTTCAACGCTACTTTTTTATATTTTAAGTTAACTTAATTTAATTCTCAGTTTGTATAAATAGGCTAACAAGTTCATTCAAATTATTATATTGTTTTTTGTAACTTTGAGCTTGTTCTTCCAATGTAACAATTTGTCTTTTGTACTCAGAAATAGTTGCTTGACATTCTTTTGTAGACGTACTTAATTGTTCTTGTAATTGTTGAGCTTCTTGTAGAACGCTTTTCATTGAAATTCCAAGAGCTTCCATTGTTTGTTTAATAATTTGTGCACCTGTTTGTCTTGTAACTCCTGATGGAAGTTTTGCGATTAATTTTTTCAATACTGCTACATTATTCGGAACTTCAAAATTATACAAATCGTTTGCATATTTATCAACTACAGCGTGATGAGGTGTTTCCTCTATCATATTATTTTCAAAATCACTGCTTGGTTTCATTGACAAATCAAATCTGTTAACATCAGGCATTTCATCTTCTTCATAAGAATTGTATGAAGTATTATCTTCTTGAAAGAAATTTTCTCTTGTTTCTTCTTCGTTTTCCAATGCTGAATCAAATTGATTTTCTTCTGTATTGTTTTCCATATTTTCAAAATTTGCACTATTTTCTTCATTCTTTAGTGCATCTACAATATTTTTACCGGTATCTAAATCGAAATTTTCTGACATATCATCCTCTTTTTTTCTTATATAAGCAATTTTATAATAACAGAAAACAGATTTTTTTACAACATATTTATAAAGATACTTAACATAGTAATATTTATATTCTTTATTTATGATAAACTTTACTCGTAATATTTTATAAATAACGTTTAAGTTAAGGATATTGTCGTGAAAATATTTTTCAGAAAGAATATTTATTCAATTTGTTTAGGAATTGTAATTTTTATTGGTATTTTGTTAAGGTTAAAAGGTTTTGTTACAAATCCGTCATTGTGGCATGATGAATGCGCTTTGGGATGGAATATTTTGAACAAGAACGGCATTGAATTGTTTTATGAAAAATTAAGATTTTTGCAAGTTGCTCCGCCTTTATTTTTGTTATTTACAAAATTTTTTGTCTGGTTGTTTCATGCCAAATCAAATGTTTTTTTGTGTGATTTTACTTTAAGATTTTTACCGTTTATTTTCGGTAATTTATCAGTTATTATATTTTATTTTGTTTGCAAATCCCTTTATAATTCAAAATGGACAACATTGGTTGCGGTTTTTTTATTTTGTTTGAATCCTGTTTTGATAAATTATACTTTTGAATTTAAACCTTATATAATTGATGTATTTGCAGCATTGAGCGTTTTATGGATATTTTTAAATATTAATATAAAAGATATAAAATTAAAAAAATTGTTAATTTATTCGGGAGTGCTTGCCTTTTTGCCTTGGTTTTCTTTTACGTCGGTAATAGTTGAATTTGCAGGCTTTTTAATGTTAAGTTATAAAAAAGAAAATCCTAAAAACTTTTTTATTTTATTTTCCCCGACTGTTTTGAGTATTTTTATATACATAAAAACATTTATTATTAGGACATACGTGCAAAATTCAGAAGGTATGCTGGATTATTGGCAAAATGTTTTTGTAAATAAAGATTTGTCTAATATAACCCAATTAAATCTTCAGAATTTACACTACTTTTTTGCGAATTTGCCGTTTTTTTCCTGTACTTTGTTTTCGTTATTGCTAATAACAGGTGCTTTTTTGTTTTTTAAAGACTACAAATTACGTTTTCTTTTGATGAGTATTTTGGTTGAAGCTACATTAATAATTATGTCCATAATGAAAATATATCCGTATTCAACCAGATTGTTAATTTTTTTGATACCGTTTTTGATAATATTTGGCGTTAAAATATTTGATATTAAAAATAAGGCTTTTGCAAGTATTTTAATTCTTTTTATCGTTATCCCTCATATATTGTTCTTATTAAAATTTATGCAATTAAAAACTGTTGATAAAGGTTATTTTCCGCGGGAGATGATTATAAATATGCATAATAACATTAACCCGAACGATATCATTATAATTAATAAGTCATCAAATGTGGAATTTTTATATTATAATACATTTTTCGATTTTAAAAACAAATGGGAAATAACGAGTATAAAGGATTTTTTAAATAAATCTGATAATCTTTCAAATGTTACTTGTTGGTTTTATATGCCGTTTTTGGAATCAAAAAGCATACAAAATGAGCTGTTTCAATGGTTGAACATAAATTCAAATATTGAATTTAAATTACAACAAAAATACAGTCTGTTACTCAAAACCAAAATAAAATATTAAAATAATTCTCGTGTTAATAAAAAATAATTATAATGAATCTTCATCAGAAACAGAGGTAATGAAAAGAGTTTTAGCAGCAAATCCTTTTCTCTTTTTCTCGCTTTTCTCTTTTTCTCGCTTTTCTCTTTTTCCTCTTTTTTTTCTTGATGGCTTTTTTCAATATCCAGTTTTGTTTGGAAAGTCCTGTTTTTGATGACATCTGCGACATTCATCATAGCAAGAGAACTCAAAGTAGCCCTTAATTGTGCACTTCGGTCTGTGAATGGCATTTTTTCTTCTTTTTCTGAGTCATCTTCATCTTTTCTTTGAGCATAATACTCATTTCCTTGACCCATTTTGTCGTCTTGCATTTTAGCAGTTGTGCCTGAAATGTCGCCGCTTTTGAAGTTAAATGCGCCGCCTATTCCATAAAAACCTGCTGATCTGTTGTCCACCATATGTAGAATAACCTCACTACTTATGAATTTTTAATATTGTATCATATTTTTAGTATAACTACAACACTTTACATGTATATAAAAACGCAGAAAAATGTTTTTTTGCTAGTGTTACAAGAATGTTTTTTAAATTTGTTACATTCTTAACATATTATGTATTTTTGTGTACAATATATAATTTTATATAAAGATAAAGGAATTAAAAATGAGTAAAAAATCAGAAAAAGCAAAAGAACTTTTTAAATCAGGATATAATTGTTCCCAATCTGTTTTAGGAGTATTTTGTGAGGATTTTGGATTAGATTTTGATACAGCGATGAAAATATCTTCTTCATTTGGCGGTGGAATGGGTAGAATGCGCGAAGTTTGCGGAACTGTAAGCGGAATGTTTATGGTTGCAGGGTTAGCGTTCTTTTCAAATGGTGATAATTCTGCTAAAGCAGAGCAATATAAAATCGTTCAAGAGCTTGCAAGCAGGTTTAAAGAGAAAATGGCAGTATAATTTGTCGAGAATTATTACAAGGAATTGAAAATTCTACATCACCAATTCCGAGTGAAAGAACTGAAAACTATTATAAAAAAAGGCCTTGCATAGAGTTGGTTGCAGATTCTGTTGAAATAATTGAAAAATATATTGAAGAAAAACGAAAAGAAATACAAACAGAACAACTAATTTAGGAGTTTCAAGAATAAAAATTTTAGTGTGGGCTCTTTAAAAACTCATTTTTAAAGGCTTCCATCATTTGAGCTGAGCGTTCATAAGCATGCTCTTCGTTTTTCCTTTTTAACATTTCGTATGCGTTATCGAAAAATATATTTGACTGTTTACAAAATTTTTCATGTTTTAAGAAAAATTTAACATCATTTTCCAAACTATCAGGTTTAGATACTTGTGAACGACCTAATGCAGCAGCTTGTTCAGATTTAAAATCGTTGTTAAATTCAATATTATCTTCACAACCTTCAGGTGCAGCAGACTTTTTAGCTACATCTTTTTTTATATTAATTTTTTGAAATCTTATTGCATTTAAATCATTATTTATATCAGTCATTTTTTTGTACCCGCCTCATGTTCAAAAATTTTAATCTTGTTTATTATAAAAAGCCTAAAAAATTTTTTTGCTACTTGCTATAAAATATATTCACATATATTAATATTTTTCAAATCATACAAATAAATTATTATTTTGGCAAATATATTAAAGATTATGAACAAAAACCAAAACAAGATAGAGTGAAACAGTTGATTTAACGGGGTTTGCATGGTCAGACTTGCTAAAATAACGGTCCGTGATATACTAAAAATAATCAAAGGATACGTATGATTGATTTAATTAAAAAAATATTCAGATTAAAAAGTAATGAAGATGATGACGATATGTTGTCAAAATTGCCCGATAGTGTTGCATTATTGAACAGTCAGGGAAGTTTTATTTGGTATAATGACGTTGCCGGTGATATTTTATCTGAATTGAAAGATACATTTGCAGATGCATACGTTGATGATTTGTTTGAAAATGCAATGGAGCTTATTGAAAAAATTACGGATACAGGAAAAACTGTTGTCGTAAGAACAAAAGCAGATTTAGAAAAAGATATGTTTTTTGAAATTTCTGCCAGAAAAATGAATGACAACTTTTTGGTTATAATGCGTGATAATACACAAAATTATAAAACCTTAACCAGTATTTTAGTTGAGCATGAAAGTTCGAAGAAAATAAATAAAGATAAAAATAATTTCTTGGTAAAAATTTCTAATGAAATAAGGACTCCGCTACAATCGGTAATAGGATTTTCGCAAGCGATTCTTGACGGATTGGGTGGTGAAATAAACGAAAAACAAGAAAAATATTTGAATGTAATTAATAAGAATTCGCAAGAAGTCATGTTCTTGTTCGATAAAATTATTGAATTATCAAAATCAGAATCTAATTTATTAGATCATAACTTGTCTTATTTTGATGCTATAAATACATTAAATAGTATAATAAGAAAGCAAGAAGAGGAAATAGATTCCAGAAATTCATCTATTTCTTTAAGTATTGCACCTGATATTAAAAGAACAATTTATTCAGACGAAAATCTTTTAAAAATTGTATTGCAGAATGTTATGGAAAATATTGTCCAATCGACAGATGTTGGAACGATTTCTATTGAAGTAAAACATCCGGATTTAGAATTTGTAACCGAAAACGGGCTTATTCCTTTTAAGAATGCAAGTGAAAAATCATTTATGTTGTTTACGATAAATGATACAAATCTTGGAATAAGTGATAGTGAAATGGAAACGTTATTTGAACCATACCTTCAGCTTGATAATCAAAATAAAAGAGCATTAATACGTTCAATAGCTTTTGCTACAATCAAAAACATTATAAAAATGTTAAAAGGGAATATGTGGGTTGATACAAAAGCTATGGAAGGTACAACTTACAACATTATAATTCCTATTGAAAAGGTAATGCAATCAGGAAATGAGTGAAGTTAGATTAGAACATTTAGTAAAAAGATATGATACGAAATGTGTCATAGATAACGTGGATTTAACAGTAAAAGACAAAGAATTTTTAGTTCTTGTCGGGTCTTCCGGATGCGGAAAATCTACAATTTTGCGTATGATAGCCGGTTTAGAAGAAATTTCTGCAGGAAGTATTTATATTGGCGATAAAAAGGTTAATAATGTTCATCCAAAGGATAGAGATATAGCGTTTGTTTTTCAAAGTTATGCACTTTATCCGCACATGACGGTTTATGAAAATATTGCTTTTGGTTTAAAAATGCGAAAAATGGACAAAAAACTTATAGACCAAAAGGTTAAAGAGGCTGCCGAAATATTAAATTTGACTGAGTATTTAAAAAGGCGTCCAAAACAATTATCAGGCGGTCAAAGACAAAGGGTTGCTTTGGGCAGAGCGATTGTAAGAAATCCGAAAGTTTTTTTGATGGACGAACCTTTATCTAATTTAGATGCAAAATTAAGAGTTCAAATGCGCTCAGAATTAAAAAAATTACATGAAAAATTACAAACAACATTCATATACGTAACCCATGACCAAACAGAGGCTTTGACTATGGGTGATAGAATAGTAATTTTTGACAAAGGCAAAATTCAACAAGTTGACACACCTTTGAATGTTTATAACAATCCTGCAAATAAGTTTGTGGCAGGTTTTATCGGTTCTCCACAAATTAATTTTATTGATTGCAAGATAATAAACAATACATTGATTATGCATGAACCAATAATCGAATTAGAAGAGGATGTAGCAAATAAATTAGGTAATAGAAAAGAAGTAACTATAGGTATTCGTCCTGAATTGATGTTAAACAAATCCGCAAGAATAAGGTTTAGCGTGAAAGTTGAAATGAAAGAACTTTTGGGTTCAGAACAGATAGTTTATTTTAGCATTGGCGAGAATAAATGTTGTGCAAAATTAAGCATAGAAGAAAATATTGACGATGAATTAATGCTTGGTTTTAATGACAAAGATTTCTTGTATTTTGATAAAGAAACAGGTGAAAGAATTATTTAAGATAGGTAATAATAAAAAAGGGGTAGATTTATGGGAATTATGCAAGGTAAAAAAGGAATTATTTTTGGGGTATCAAATACTCATGGTATAGCCTACGGAATTGCAAAACAAATATTTGAACAAGGTGCGGATATTGCATTTACTTATGCAGGCGAAGTTATGGAAAAACGCGTAAGACCTTTGGCAGAAGAAATGAATTCAAAATTAATTATGTCTTGTGATGTTACAAAAGAAGAGGAAGTAAAAGCAGTTTTTGCCGAATGTGAAAAAGTTTACGGCAAATTAGATTTTGTGATTCATGCAGTTGCATTTGCGAATAAAGAAGATTTATCAGGTGAATTTATAAACACATCAAAAGCAGGTTGGGATTTAGCTTTGGGAGTAAGTTCATATTCATTAATTTCAATATGCAGAGAAGCAAGACCAATTATGAATGAAGGCGGTTCAGTTTTGGCATTAACATATTTGGGTTCAGAATTTTACGTAGCGAATTACAATATTATGGGAGTTGCAAAGGCTGCATTAGAAGCATCTATGAGATATTTGGCAGTAGATATGGGCAAAGTTGGCGTAAGAGTGAACTGCTTATCGGCAGGACCAATCAAAACACTTGCAGCAAAAGGAATTTCAGGTTTTGACCACATGCTAAAAGCGGCACGTCTAAAATCACCTCTAAATCGCAATACATCATTGGAAGATGTTGGCAAAGCGGGTTTATACTTAGCATCTGACCTTTCAAGCGGAACAACAGGTGAAATAGTATATTGTGATTGTGGTTGTCGCTCGGTGCATGCATCTTTAGATGAAATGAACGCTATTAATCAGATAACCCAATAAACAAAAAGTTATTTTAAAAGAGTAGAGAATGTATAGATTAATCGAGAATGTTGAAATTATCGTCCCAATATGGAACGATAATTTCATTATCATGGTACGTTTTCAGCATGACAAACTTGTTTTACTTACAGCTTTGGACTTTGCCTTCACCGTAACCTAGAACTTTTGATGTATCATTTTTACATCTGCCTTGACTATCTATGTTTAAGTAATCCATATTGCCATTATCTAATATCCATTGTCCACAATAGTTATGACAATCACCATGATTATAATTCATTTCGCTCATAAATTCTTCATATGAATTCAAGTAAGGTGTCATTCCATTGATAAAATTGTCACTACAACCACCTAAAAAAAACACATCAATGCCAAAAGTTTGTTTACCTTTTTTAGGGCCATCTATATCTACATAAAAATCACAATCGGAGCGGGTGTCCCAATACTCTATGCTTGCACCATTAGCAAATATAACACATGAGCTATATCCACTATTGCTACACCAGCATCCTTCATCACTATCTCGGCAGGCTTTCGTAACTTTCATAAATTCAGTTAATCTGTCAGTAAATTTTTTTGCATATTTATAGCAACTATCACTATCCTCACATTCTGGCATATTATCATACCATGTTTTAACGGGACCATATACTGCTGTGGCTCTATCTAGTGCTTCATTTAGTTCAGCATATACTTTCTTGAATCTTGCTACTTTTTCAGCTTCACCTGTGTTTTTATTAACATTAGGAATAGTAAGCGCGGCGACAACACCGATTATGCCCATTACAATAAGCGTTTCTGCTAAAGTAAACGCGTGTGAACGAACGGTTGATAGTGAACTGTTATGTGTGAACTGACGACTCTGTTCACTGTTCACTCTGGACGGTTCACCTTTAAAGAGGTTATAAATAAAGGTTTTTAGACATCCAAATATGCCGAAAGCCTTGCTACGAGAGAGTTT
>JAFRAO010000011.1 GCA_017405375.1 bacterium | reverse complement strand
TTGTAACCTCTTTAAAGGTGAACTGTCCAGAGTGAACGGTGAACAGAGTCGTCAGTCTAGAGTGAACCGTGAACAGAATGATATAAATGCTAATAACTGTCGTACAGTTAATAGTCGTCAGTTCACCCATAACAGTTCACTATCAACTGTTCACTCACACGCATTTACACTTGCTGAAACATTAATTGTTATGGGCATAATCGGCGTTGTAGCAGCGTTAACAATACCAAACGTTAATAAAAACACAGGCGAAGCTGAAAAAGTAGCAAGGTTTAAGAAAATATACGCAGAATTATCTGAAGCTCATGATAGAGCTACTGCAGTCTATGGGCCTATTGAAAAATGGTTTGTTAATGATAATACCCAAGAAAAATATGCAGAGCGATATTTGAATAGAATAACTGAATTTATGAAAGTTACTAAAATTTGTAATAGTGAAGAGTATTCTTATTCACAAGATGGCTGCCTTACAGATAGCTATATAAATTTTCTAGATGATAGTATTGATGATACGTATTTTATTGATAGTTCAGCTATTTTAGCTAATGGAGCAAGCTTTGGGGTATCTTTAATTCATAACAAATGCGATTGGTACTACTATACTCCTACCAATGATAGACGGATTACTTGTGGACATATTAATTTAGATATAGATGGTCCTAAAAAAGGTAAAAATACTTGGGGTATAGATTTATTTATGTTAGCTATAACTAAAGAAGGTTTAAAGCCTGCTTTCGAATCATCTGAATATCTCAGTTCACATATGGATATTATAACAAGGGACTGTACTAGTACTGGACAATGGATTATGGATTTTGGAAATATGGAATACTTAAATGTTTATCATGAAGGTGATAATGCAGGATTATGCAAGAACAACACTAATAAACAACTAGGCTATCCTGCAACTACTCCGCAAGCGGGTAAAACAATAGTCCAAAGCTGCAAGTAACAAATCAACAACAATCATTTGTCTATGCTGAATATAAATTTTCTGTCCATTCCGAACTCGTTTCGGAATCTATTCTATGTTATAGATCCTGAACCAAGTTCAGGATAGACAAGCGATGCTATATACCTTGAAATAGACCCTACGGAAAACCGGACAATCTTAATATGTCATTCCGGAAGCATAGAAAACAAGCACTTTGTGCGTAGTTTTCTTGCTGTTCAGAATCTGTTAACATTATAAATCCTGGTGTAATGTCTATAATAATATTAAAATCTCACAATTTGAGAAAATATATCATATTCTTTATTATTTAACGATTTTAATACCACCACTCTGTAACAAGAATTTCCTTCTGAAGCAGCACTTGTTACAAAATGCGTTATATTCGATATACTGGATTCACGATTTTCATTAAAGTGTCCGGTAAATACATATTTTACATTCCCGTATTTTTCTATCAAAGATATATATTTATCTCGTTCATATAAGTTTTTCATGGAAGTTTCATTTAATTCAACTAAAGGAAAATGCTGAAAAATAATAACATTTTTATTCTTGTTTGATTTTAATTTCTTATCAAGCCAATTTAAGGTATCTTTGTTAAAATACCCGCCCATAGTTACCATTTCTTTCGTGCCATCAACAAAAATCAGCTCTAAGTTGCCTTTTGCTACTGCATAGTTCAAATTTCTGATTCTATAAAAAGAATTTCGGCTTAATAATTTTTGGGCATCACTTTTCCTTAAAGCGTTTCTAGAACAATCAGTATCGCCAAATTGAACGTAATATGGAACATTTATCTTTTTTGCTTTCTTAAAAAAATCTTTCATATCGGATTTGTCGGATTTTTTAATATTATCACCCGTAAAAACAACAAAATCCAAGTCTTTTGTTTCATTTATACTTTTTATCAAATTGTTAAAATTTTCAATACTTGTCGGATTGTTTTGATAATTCAAATCAGTAACTTGAATAAATTTCCAGTCCTTTGCATTCACCGATAAAGTAAAATTAAAGAAACAAACCGCTAAAATTAATATCTTTAAAAAATGTTTCATATTTGCCATATCCTTAAAACTATGATAAACTTTACACGTTTATTATAGCATAACTATTTTTATTGGGAACAGAGATATGAACAAATTAAAAAACTTTATTACAGAACATCCTGAAATATCATCAGTAATACTATTATCAGTATTGTGTTATTTATTTTTATTCTTCGGATTAAATTTTTATAATCTTATTGATGTTGATGAAACAAGATACGCAGTTATTGCTCGTGATATGTTGAGTGCAGGAGATTGGAATATTCTAAATTTAAATTCACATCCATTTTTAGAAAAACCACCATTATATTTTTGGTTTGTTGCAACATCTATCAAAATATTCAAAACTTTTACTCCATTTGTAGTAAGGTTGCCAATAGCATTACTTTCATCTTTCTTGATATTTTTTACATACTTTTTAGGTAAAAAAGTCCTATCAAGAAAATTCGGTTTAGTTAGTTCAACAATATTGTTAACAAGCTCATTTTTCTTGCTCTTATCTCATATTGCTATCTTAGACATGCTATTAAATGTTTTTATGGCAAGCTCTTTGTATTGCGGATATTTAGCTTTAATACGTGATGACAAATTTAAGAAATACTTGTGGTGGGGCTTTTGGCTATTCGCAGGATTAGGATTCTTGGCTAAAGGCATTTTAGCTGTTGCTATACCATTGGTTGTCATATTTACTTATTGCTTGATTACAAAAAAATTGAAAGAATTGTTTAATCCGATAAACTGTATCATTGGATTAATTATTTTTCTGTTAATAATAATTCCATGGCATTTAGTAATGTACAATAATTTCGGCATGAACTTTATTAATGAATATTTTGTAAAACATCATTTTGCAAGACTTTTAAATTCGCATGACATTGGAAGAAAACATGGTTTCTTTTATTTCTTCGGTATTTTTGGTTTCGCTTTTCTGCCTTGGATATTGATATTTATCGGCGCATTGTGTAATGGATTTAAATTTGTATTCAATAAATTTAGTAATGCGCAAGGAACTTTTTTTAAAAAATTACAAAGCATTTTTAATCCGGAAAACGATGAAGAAAGATTTGTTCTGTTTTTCTCAATCTTTTTTGTTGTCGTATTTGGTGTTATGAGCGTATCAAGCACAAAACTTCCAACATATATTTTACCTGCACTACCTGCAGCATCAATTTTGACAGGATATTTTTGGTGTAATGTTAATAATAATCTAAGAAATAAAACAATTATTTATTCAACAAATATACTTGCTGTATTATTCGCAATAATTGCCATTCTTGCAGTTTTTGCATATAAAATATTTCCTTCGACGATAGCATCTTATATATATGCTATAAAATATAATGCGTGTATTTGCTGTTTGTTTTTAAGTATTTTACTTGTCTATGAAACGAAAAAATTTGATTTAAAAATGATATTCACAGGATACATATTATCTATGTTGTTTGTAATAATGTTAGCAGTTACAACTATATTTAATATTATTTATAACTGCGGAGAACACGAATTAGTTTATTATTCGGATTTTGTGCAAACATATCCTTCAAGGCTGGTTACATTCGATTTTCCTGTAAAACCAAGTGTAAAAATTAATCATCCTGATTATGTGTACTTTATTACTGACAGGAATTTCGTCGAATTGGAAAATCACATAAGCATAAAATTTATGCCTGTTTATGTAATTGTAAAAAATAAAGAAGTGAAAAATGGTAATTATAAAGATACATTAGAAAAAAACCTTTATCTTTTGCACGAAGGGACGAAGTATTCTTTATATGTCAATAAAAAAATTGACGATAAACAAAAGGTTATACAAGTTATTCAATAGTTATAGATTGTTTTAACGCTGAATGAAAAATGTCAACATTAAAAATGGTATATTTTTACGTAAATTCATTAAATTTTCTTCATTAAGATTGTAAAAATGAATTTTTCCCAATTATACCAATAGGGCATGGCGATTGTAAAAATTATTTAAAATATTTTTACTTGTAAAGCATGGAAAATTCAATTAGTATAATCATGTCAAATGAAGTAATACAAAGATTTAGAATTTACAAAAGGGGTGGTGGCATTTAGCTCGTAAGAATAGCTGGAATTAGAAAAAATTATTGTTTAAAAAAATTATTTAAGAATAAATCAATTAATAAATATGATTAAACTAAGGGAATATAAAGAAGTTTATAATTTTGGGTGGTTTGAGATAGTTTAAAACTTGCTGAAAAGCAAGTTTTTTCATATAATATTTGTTATGAGTAATAAAGAATCAAAAACTATAATATCTATGATGTCAGGAACATCTTGTGATTCAATTGATGTAGGTTTATGTTTAGTTAAACCTGATTTGAGCTGTACGTTGTTAGATGGTTTTAATTATAGTTACCCACCGGAAATTCGTAATAATATTTTTAATGTTTTTCATAACGGAGCAAAATTAGAAGATATATGTAAACTTAATTTTGTTATAGCTGAATGTTTCGCAAATGCTGCAAATGAAATGATAAAAAAACATGGTAAACCGGATTTTATATCATCACATGGTCAAACAGTTTTTCATTATCCAAAAGATACAAAAATCGCAAATATCTCGCAAAGAAGCACACTACAACTTGCTGATGCATCTGTTATAGCCCAAAAAACAAAATGCATGACTATTGCAAATTTTAGAACAGCCGATATGGCACAAGGAGGTAATGGCGCGCCGCTAGTTTGTTTTGCAGATGAGGTTTGGTTTAAACCATTAAACAAAAATATTGCTGTACAAAATATAGGCGGCATTTCCAATGTTACTGTTATATCAAAAGATTGTGCAACATTTGGTTTTGATACCGGACTTGGAAATATAATGATAGATTATTGCAGTCAAAAATTTTTTAATACACCTTACGATAAAAATGGCGATTTTGCAAAACAAGGTAATGTTTCAGAAAATTGGCTAAATTGTCTTTTGCAAGATGAATATTATTATTCAGAACCACCTAAAACAACAGGCAGAGAGTATTTTTCAAGTAAATATATCGAAAATGCATTAAAACTTGCACCTGATAGTACATACGATATTATGGCAACCGTAACTGCACTGACTGCAAAAACAATAGCACAAAGTTATGAAAGATTTGTTTACCCTAACACGCAAATTGAAGAACTCATTTTAGGTGGCGGCGGAGCATACAATCCTATATTAGTAAAATATTTAAAAAAATATTTACCAAATAATATAGAAATCAAAACACATGAAGATTATGGAATTTCAAATAATTTTAAAGAAGTAATGGCATTTGCCTTACTTGGTTATTGCACATATTACAAAATTCCAAACAATGTCCCAAGTTGCACAGGAGCAAGTCAACCTGTTATTATGGGTCAAATTAGTTATTATTAATCAAATTTTTTATAGCGCTTGGAATATAATTTAATAAATCAGATGCTAAAACTGAATATTCAGTAAGTTCATCACTCGCAAGTTGACCTGCAAGTCCATGAAGATATACTGCAGTCTTGCAAGCATCAAAATAACCCATTTTTTGTGCAATTAATCCTGCTATCATACCGCATAAAACATCACCAGTTCCGGCTTTTGCAAGTGCAGAATTGCCTGTATTATTAACATATACTGATAAATCTCTTGAGCAAACAACAGTATTATGCAGTTTTAATACTGTTATGCACTTGAAAGTTAATGATATTTCTTTTGCTGATTCAATCGGATTATTTAATACTTCATCAACACTTTTATCCAACAATCTTGAAGCCTCTTTTGGGTGTGGTGTTAATATTAATTTGTCAGGTAATATCATTCTCTTAAATTTTGAAAGTAAATTTATTCCGTCTGCATCTAAGATAACAGGTTTATCCAATATTGAAAGTTCAGTCATAATACTTTTGAAAATCAAAATTGCTTGCGCATCTGTTGATAATCCGCAGCCTAAAGAAACAACATCATACTTATTTAAAGCTGATTTAGCTTGTTTCACAGGTATAAACACAATATCAGGTGTACGCGATTCCAAAGCTCTTAAAACATTTGGCAAACTTGCTAAAGCGACATATCCTGCACCGACACGTAAAGCTGAAATACTCGATAAATAAGCAGCACCGACAAAATTCTGAGAACCTGCAAAATTTAAAACTTTGCCGAAAGAACCTTTATGTGAATTTTCATTCCTCTGAGGTAATATAATATTATCCATATTAACCAACCTGTCTTATGGCCTCATATAATACTATTGCGACCGAATTTGATAAATTTAAACTGCGCATATTTTCTTTCATTGGTATTGTTATAGATTTTGAACTCTCTGCAAACAATATATCTTCAGGTATTCCCCTTGATTCCGGTCCAAATACCAAAAAATCTTCCGGTTCGAATTTTACATCATAAAATGAAATTTTAGACTTTGTTGTTAGATAATAAAAATTTGAATTCGGATATTGAGCTTTTAATTCATCTAAAGTATTAATACGTTTTACAGAAACATGTTCCCAATAATCTAACCCTGAACGTTTCATATATTTATCGGATAATGAAAACCCTAATTTGCCAACCAAAAACAAATTTGCACCCGTACATGCACAAAGGCGAGCTATATTTCCTGTATTTTGCGGTATCTCAGGTTCATATAATACAATGTTGAAAGTATTTATATTCATTGAATTAATCAGTACCTTTATTTAAAAATCTACGGCTTTCAAATAATACAGGAATACCTCTTATTACACAAACAAGAATCGCAATCTCTGATAATACATTGGCAACAACAGAAACATGCCAACAATATTTTAATGAATTATAAATAATCGGTGAATTTGCTATTATTATTAATGAAAAAGCTAATGCTTTTACAACAGCATAACCAATTTTCATAAATTTACTACCGCATATCCACTGAGAAACTTTATCATTCAGCATACTGCCTTTACCAAAAGGAATATATCCTTGTTCCAAAGCTACACTTCTCAAGCTGTCCGTAACAACACCACGCGTAATTGCAATCAAAGGAAATACCACAGGAATAAAACCTAAACAAGAAAATACAATCCAATATGCATATTCCGCAATTCTATCCCCCATTATATCCAAAACAGCACCCAATTTACTTGTTTCATTAAATTTTCTTGCGATATACCCATCAAGTCCATCCAAAGAAAATGCTAAAATTGTTAAAATAAGAGCACTTAGATATGCAATATTTGAAGGTTTTAACATTAACAAACTAATAGCAATAAAAACTAAAAAAATTCTAAAAATACTTATAATATTTGCCATTAATATCTCCTTAAAATTTATTGTTTTAATCTGGATAGTGCGAAATCACGTTTATCAAGACTTTTTAATTTATTTTCACCAAGCATGATTTTTTCAGCTTCTTCCAAAATACGAACAATATTAAATCCGTTTTCCCCGTCAGAACGAGCTTTTTTACCTAATTCACAACATTTTATAAAATGTTGAATCTCTAATTTTAAAGGTTCAATTTCCAGATAATCAATACTAATATTTGTAATTGAGCCATCTTTTTTGTTATCAAAAACTTGTAATTTATTTTCCTGGAAAGTATCATCCAATATTGCCGTAGCTTTTGTTCCTCTGACCAATAATCTTACATGTTTCATCGGAGTAATCCAACTGTCTGAAATTTGACCCACGACACCATCTGCAAATTCAATAGTTAAGTGTGTTATATCCATAATTTCGTTTTTGTCGGAAGAACAACCTACAGCAGATATAACCTGCTTAGGTTCTTTACCAATAACATACGACATCATTGACACATCGTGCGGAGCCAAATCCCACATTACGCTCCTGTCATTTTTAAAATAGTTTACATTTAATCTGTCGCTTTGAGCATAAACTACATCACCCAAAACACCTTCATCAACAAGCATTTTCAATCTGTTTACCGCAGGGTGATACAACAAAAGATGTCCAACCATTAAAACTAAATTTTTTTCTTCAGCCAAAAGTTTTAATTCTTCGGCTTCAGCAGCAGAAGTTGAAATAGGTTTTTCAACATACACATGGCGACCCGAATTTAAAACTTGTTTTACCAATTTAAAATGAGTATGACTCGGAGTTATAACCGCGACTGCTGTTATTTCCGGATTGTTTAAAATATCATCAAAATTAGAAGTTGTATTAACACCATCATATAGAGCCTGAACTTTTTTCAAATTTTCACTGTCTAAATCGCAAACTGTATGCAATACACCTAAATTGTAAAAATTTCGAACAATATTTCGACCCCATAGCCCGCAACCTATAACTGCAACTTTTTGCATGTTCATATTCCAACCTCACATTTTATCTACTCTAATCACAAAAGAGGACTATTTAACATCCTCTTTTATAATAATTAAATTATTACTAATCTTCATTGCACATGTTGGTAAAACGACATCTTTTAGCCCATCTGCAATACTTATAATTTTTCCTGCACCCAGAACAACATCTTCACCTTTATAAGTAAATGTATAATCTGAATTTCTATCTGATCTGATTGTAATTTTATCCATAATTAAATAATCTTCTAATTAATCAAAAACATAATTTATTATAGCAGCTTCTCTTGCTCTTTTAATAGCTTTTGCAACCATTCTTTGGTGTTCTGCACAATTACCTGTAATACGGCGAGGAATAATTTTACCTGCTTCTGTTAAATATCTTCTTAACTTTGCTGCATCTTTGTAATCGATTGATTCAACGTGTTCAGCGCAAAAGCTGCAAGTTTTACGTTTTTTCTTATCATTTAAATCTTGTTTGGCCATTTTTAAATTATTTTCCTTTCTTATAAAAATTAATTATACATCAGTTAAAACGGGATTTCTTCTTCGCCCATCAACTCATCTGACATTTCAACATCAGAGAATTTTACAATATCATTAGAAAAATCAGTTGCGCTACCGGATGAATCACCCATTAATTCAATAGTATTTGCATCAATTTCAAAAATTTTTCTTTCAGAACCGTCTTCATTTTTTACGTTATTTGTTTGAAGTCTTCCTTCAACAACAACTTTTGAACCTTTTGTAAGCGATGAAACGACTTCATCTAAAAAATTTCTTTTAGCAACAACTCTTATAAGCATTTCGTCTTTGTCGCCAATATCCAACACAAATGCTGAAACAGGGACATTATTTGAAGTGAATCTTTTTTCGGGTGTTCTAAACACTTTACCGGTAAGTACTGCTTTTGCTATTGACATATTTACACCTATGCAGATACTTTTTCAGATGCTTCTAAGAACATTGTTCTTAAAACATTGTCATTTAATTTTAATGCGCGTTTAAATTCAGCAACTTTATCAGCAGGCAGATTTAGTATTGTGTTTACAAAGAAACCATCTCTGCTTTTTTGAATATCGTATGCTAATTTTTTACGACCGATTTTATCTCTTGATAAAACTTTTCCACCTAATTCAGATAAAGTGGAATCAATTTTTTCAATAGCTTTATCGATTTCATCTGTATCTAAATTTGCTTTTAAAATTACAAGTAATTCGTATTTTTTCATTTTTTCTCCTTGTCTATACTTAATTATAAATATATATTACCATAAACAAAAAAATTACAATAATCTGTTAAGTTATTTAAAACTGATATTATTCAAGAAGGCACAAAAGCAGGCAAAAAGCAAAAAAAAAGCAGCATAGCTGCTTGAATACTTCATAATCTTGGGAGGAGATTTGAGGATAGTTTTACATGCATGATATACCAACATGCTTTTTTTTGTTATAAATTTGAGAGAAATGTAACAAAAATTAACATATTTGACACATGAAAGTTCAATAATTGTTAAATGACAAAAGAGCATAAAAGTACAGGATCTATACATAGAATAGATTCCGAAACAAGCCTATAATGACGTGTTATTATTTGTGCTGTTCAGAATCTGTTTCATTGACCATAATCATGTAAATAATAATGTAAATTTTTGTAAATTTTATGTTAAAATTATAGTAAATTTGTCAATTTTTCAAAAAATAAAACGTTAATATATATGTAACACTTGAGAATTGAGAGATAATATAAGAGAGATTCAGAGAGTTTTACATATTTTACCACTTGAAATAAGTATCATAAGTAAGGTAAAATAGTAGCAGCAGTAAAGATTGGAGAACACAATGGGTTTTGCATCATCAATTTTTAGTCGAGATGGAGGAATACTCGCTAAACAAAAATATAATAGCCTTCTTTCTTTGAGTTTAATGCCCAAGAAATATGGCTTGTTACGCAAGGCTGATGATTTAGCTACCGAACATCAACGTCAAAAACACTTGCAAAAATTGACATATAGCGGTGATGGTTTTGACGGTGTTGATTTCAGCTATGATACAGTAATGGGTGATACTGCAAAAGCAATCGGAGCAAGAATCTTTACTGACAGAACTACAGGTAAAGTTGTTGTATCAGACAAATTGGCAAGTGAATTGGGTATCACAGCTCAAAAAGGTACAGGCGATGATTTCAAACGCATGTACCCGACAGAAAATGATTTGGTAAGAAAATTTGTGCCTGAAGCTACTAACAGTCAGATTGAAACTGCAAAATCAGACTTAGCTGCAGAGGCTGCTAATGATGTAACTGGTTCTGCTCATTTAACGAAAACTGAAATTGCTGAATATGCAAAAGATATTACTTCTAAATTTGGGGAATATCCGACAGCACAAGCAGTAACATATGAAGATACAATGTCAAAAATGGGTACTTTCGGTAAAATAGGAGCATCAACAGGAGACACAATTGGTTCTGATAAAGAAGGTGCTACGTCTTTTGACAATTTAGGAACGATGCAATTTAGTGAAATTTTATCGGGTGATGTACGTTGCTTTATTGGATCTTCTAAAACCGACTGTGCTCTTGATGTGGCTAGAAAGCGCGTAACTTCCGATGCTGCATCAAGGATTGATTATTTTCTTAACAATATATCAATAGCTTTGGAGCAGGCATTTGGAGGTAGTTACCCAAAGGACAAAATAGATACGTACAAAACAACAATTAAGACTATGCTAGAAGATGGCGGCGACGATGAGTATTGTAATAATTGTCAAAAAGAAAAAATGTCCAATGAACATTCAATGGAACATGCTATGGCAAGTGCAGAAAATGCATTATTTGGATATACATCAAACGAGAATGCAGGTGACAAAAGAAGTTATTTAGTACTAAATGTATCTGAATTAGCAAGACAAATGTTAAATATATGCTTAAAAGAAGTAAATAATGATGAAGGCTTTTCTGATGATAAAAAATATTCAAAAGCGGAATATTTAAGCTTCATGCACAGACATGGTTCTAACTTTATTTCTTTGCAAACAAATAGTATGAATAAAGGAGTGGACGAATACGAAAAAGACGTTAAAAATTATGTAACTCAGCATAAACCTGGTGCAACAGATGAAGATGTTGAGGCAGTATTAAAAGAGATAAAAGGTGAATCAACAGAGGACACTCAAAACGCAACATCAGAATTGACTACTGAATCTTTAATCAAGTATTATGTTGAAATCTGGCAAAATATTTCTGAAAAGGGCTGGACTAATGGCGGTGATGATGAAACTATTACAAATGCATTCAAAGCAGGCGCATATTTGTTAGATGATAAAACCCTTGCTAATTGCAAAGATATGGGGCTTGTTGCGTTAGTTGATGACAAAGAAGCTCAAGAAAAAGCTGACGAAGAATATGATGAAGCAACAAAAGCAATCAAACGCGAAGAAGACAGAGTAGATATGGAAATACAACAAGTTCAAACAAAAATAACAGCTATTGAAAATATAATTAATAGCGAAAATGCAAAAATAAATAATGATGTTAAATCATTCCAATATCTAAATACAAATGTATAATACTTTGTCATTCTTGTATATGTTAATATTATAGATCCTGCGGAAAACCGGACATTTTTCTCAAAATCAAAGATTTTGGAAAAAGTAGTCAAATAAATTCAGCATAGACAAGATAGGCTATATACGTATTTTCTACGTTTTCTGCATGACAGTTTAATGGTATGTCCAATGAAAAAAACATTGAACCGAAAATTAATCCGATTCAATGTTTTTGTTATTTGCTAAATATTTTTAACTATTTGCAAGAACCGCAAGAACAACAAGTTAAACCAAGAGCTTCTTTAGCTTCTTCCAATCTAACTTTAATACGTCCGTCAACTGCGATACCTTCACCAGATTTTTCTGAAATTAATAATGGATTAATATCTAATTCATCGATGAATTTGTAATCAGAAACTAATTGAGATAATCTCAACAATGTTTCTTGAATTTGATTCATATCAGCAGGTTTTGTACCTCTAGCACCTTCTAATAATTTGTATGCTTTTACTGATTTAATCATTTCATCTGCATCAACGTCAGTTAAAGGAGCGATTCTGAATGTTACGTCTTTCATAACTTCGATGAATACACCGCCTAAGCCGAACATCATCATTGGACCGTATTGAGGATCTGTTGCGATACCACAAACCATTTCTCTGTTGCCTTTAACCATTTCTTGAATGATAACACCTTCAAGACCATCTAATAAGCCTTTTTCTTCTAACTTAGATAATAAGTCTTTGTATTCAGCTCTTAGTTGTTCTTCAGATTGAATGTTAACTCTTACACCGCCAACATCTGTTTTGTGAGAAGTTGTTTTTGAAGTCATCTTCATTACAACAGGGTATCCGATAGAGTTACCTAATTGAGCAACTTCTTCTTCATTTGTAGCAAAGCCTGATTTACATACTCTGATTCCGTAAGCATCTAAAACATCAATTGATTCACGTGTTGTTAATTGTGCACGATCTTCTTTTAATGCTTGGTAAATAATGCTTTCAGCTTTCTTTCTGTCTACATCGTAGCAAGGAATTTTACCTTCAGGTCTTGCAATCCATTTACGTTGTTGGTCTAATCTCATAAATCCTTCAGCAGCTTCTTCTGCATACATGAAGAATGGCATATTAACATCCATATCTGAAAGTTGAGTGAAGAATTCGTTCTTAGTCATGAATACACCAATAACAGGTTTTTCAGGATATTGTGCCTTTATTTCCATAACTGCTTTTGCAACATCGATATCTTTTAATCCTAAGAATGGTAAGTAAATAACCATAATCATATCAACATTTTCATCAGCAATAACTGTTTTTAATGTTTCTTTGTAGTGTTCGATTGGAGCTGAAGCAATCATATCGATTGGGTTTTTAACTGATGCAGCTGCAGGCAAGAAGCTTCTTAAAGTTTCTTTTGTTTTATCTGTAATTTTAGCCATTTCCATACCATATTCGCAGATAGCATCAGTAGCCATAATACCAGGGCCGCCTGAGTTTGTAATAATTGCTACTCTGTTTCCTTTTGGAATTGGGCAGTTAGCAAATACTTTTGCTGTTGAGAATAAGTTTTTCAAAGAATATTCTCTGATAACGCCTGATTGAGCTAATAGAGCGTTAGCTGCTTTATCTGCACCTGCTAATGAACCTGTGTGAGAAGATGCTGCAGAAGCACCTGCTGCTGATCTGCCTGCTTTTAAAGCAAGAATAGGTTTTTTCTTAGAAATTCTTGTTGCTAATTTTCTAAAGTTTGCAGGGTTTTGGATTGATTCCATGTATAACAAAATTTGTTCTACATCTTTATCATCTTCCCAATATTCAATAGCTGTTTCAGCGTTTATATCAGCTTGGTTACCGATTGAAATGAATTGAGCAAAACCCAGGTTTAAGTCTTTTAAGATATTTAAAATACCGCCGCCTAAAGCACCTGATTGTGAAACAAAACCGATGTTTCCTCTTTCAGGTAATGATTCAGCGAAACAACCGTCTAATCTGATTTCTGGATTTGTATTTACAACACCCAAGCAGTTAGGACCAACGCATCTCATACCGTATGATTGAATTTTTTCAGCTAATTGTTTTTCAAGTTCAGCGCCTTCTTTACCTGTTTCTTTGAAACCTGCAGTAATGATACATAAACCTTTAATACCTTTTGCATTACATTGGTCAATTGTATCTAAAACAAATTTTGAGTTAACAACGATGATTGCTAAATCAATATCACCCGGAACTTCGTTTACTGTTGTATAAGCCTGTAAACCTTCAATAATTCCGCCTTTTGGATTGATTGGATAAATTTTACCGTTAAATTTGTATTCTTGTAATCTTTTCATAATATCTGAACCAATTGTGTGTTCTTTTGTAGAAGCACCAACAACTGCAACAGATTTTGGACACATAATTTTGTCTAATTGTTCTTTAAGTAGCATTGTTTTTTCCTTTCCTTTTTCTATATGCTAATATCCGTTATTTAACCATTTTCTGATTTTGAAACCTGCACCGATTTTATCGGCTATTTCTTTGCATTTTGGAATATCAAGTTTGTAATCAGGATATTCATCAACAACTGTTAATGTTGTTTTTATATTATTTTCAACGCATTTTTTTGCAAAGTCAAGCATTGCATCATATGCATTTTCGTATTTTGGTCTTGAAATTAGGTTATATTGTTCTTTGTTTGGAGCATTCAAACTGATAGAAACTTCATCAATTATATCGGCAAGTTCAGGAACAATATCTCTTTTATTAATTACATTTCCAATACCGTTTGTGTTAATTCTGGTTTTAATATTTTGTTTTTTTACGTATGTTGCGATTTCTTTTAATAAATCAAATTTCATTAAGGATTCACCATATCCGCAGAAAACAACTTCATCAGGCTTGTTATACATGTCAAATTGAGCTATAACGTTATTGGCTGAAAAATCCTCGGATTCTAGCCACATTCTTTTACCTTTTATTTCGTCAACTAAATTTCTGATACAAAAAATACAAGAGTTAGTGCAATTATTAGTCAAATTTACATACAATGTACTTATATTTTCGACATTATCTTCGATTGCGTAAACATATGTATCCATAACTATTATTATCCACGTAGAATTTAAATTGTAAAGCTAATATTGCGAAATAATAAGAGATGCAGGCATTATTTTCACTGCACCCCTAATTATTTTAAAAAACATCTGTTTTAATCGGATTTTTAAATTTTGTAATATTAGCCTGAAATAGCAACTGAATATCACCGACAGGGCCATTTCTTTGTTTAGCAATAATAATATCAGATTTACCCTTAGAATCAGCAGATTTATTGACTTCACCGTCTTCTTCTTTATCTTTGTTATAATAATCTTCACGATGAATAAACATTACAATATCTGCATCTTGTTCGATTGCACCGGAATCACGCAAATCTGAAAGCATAGGACGCTTATCACCTCTGTCTTCTACTTTACGGGAAAGTTGAGATAATGCGATAATAGGTACGTTTAGTTCTCTTGCAAGTATTTTTAAGCCTCTTGATATTGCTGATATTTCTTGATTTCTGTCATTATTAGCATTTGAACTGTTAATAAGTTGCAAATAGTCGATAACAACAAGACCTAAATTTTTTTCTTCCATAGCAAGACGTCTGCATTTTGCTCTTATGTCTGTCAATGTACAACCTGCGGTATCATCTATATAAATTGAGGCTTCAGCAAATTCGCTCATTACATTTATAAGTTTTTCCCAATCCTTACTTTGCATGTTACCACTTCTTAATCTTTGAGAATCAACTTCGGCTTCAGAGCACATCATACGTTGAACGAGTTGTTCTCTGGACATTTCAAGAGAGAACATTGCAACAGGAACTTTAGATTTCATAGCAACATTTGCGACAATATTTAAAGCGAATGCAGTTTTTCCCATAGAAGGTCTTGCAGCGAGAATAATCAGGTCTGATTTTTGAAGACCGTTCGTCATGGTATCTAAATCGTAAAAGTGAGTTTGAACACCGGTACATTCATCTCTATGCTGATAGCGATATTCAATTTTATTATAAACATTTAAAACATCGTCCTTGACAGGAACAAAATCTTTAGTGGATTTTTGAGATGATATGTCAAATATCAATTTTTCTGCTTGTTCAAGCGAAGTATCAACATTGTCAACGTTATATCCGGACTGAACGATTTCCGAACCCGCATTTATTAATGCCCTTTTAATTGCTTTTTCTTGTATAATTTTTGCATAGTAAGCAACATTAGCAGTTGTAACTGTTTTGAATGCCAAATCATTAACGAAAGCACGCCCGCCAACCATTTCAAGCCTTGAAGAATAGCTCAAAACATCAGAAACAGAAACAATATCAATCATTTGATTTTGATTAAATAATTGTAACATCGCTTCAAAAACATATCTGTGTGCAGGTTTATAGAAACTCTCCGGCTTTAGAATTTCAACGACCTTAGTCATAACAGATGACGGATTAACAAGAATAGCACCAAGAACAGCTTCTTCAGCCTGAATATCTTGCGGCATCAAATTTAAATCTATATCTTTTTGAGTTTGTTTTTTCGTCGGCATAAATTTCTCAACTTCCTTACAAAAATAGAATAACATACTCAAGCAATTATTTAAATAAATTTTGAAAATATATTACAATAATTGCTAACAGATAAATGTTAGTTTAAATTCACAATAACACAGCATTACATGTGTCTTGTTTTAGGATTAATTAACATTTGAGCAAGTTTTTCCGCACCTTCAAAATTTCTGTTCTTTAATATTTCCATAGCTTGAGATTTATCATAATCAACAAAATGATGCTCTACAAAGATTTTACCATCATTGATATCCGCAATTACATAACAAGCCTTCGTATCATCAGTAAACGGACGTCCGACACTGCCGTCATTCACAACTGTAATTTTTGAATTTGTTTGGTACCCGCATGGAATATGAGTGTGCCCGCAAAATACTAAATCTGCATCAACTTCACAAAACATATCTTCAATAATTTCCATGCTCATATTCGGATATATATTTTCATTATTCTTTCTCGGTGAACCATGCACCATAAGTACCTTTATTCCGTCAATTTCAAAGCATTTATTTATCGGCAAATTTTTAAGATATTTTTTATTTTCAGACGTAATTTCCTGCACATCGGAATTTAAAGCATTTGCCATTATTGGTGCTGATGCATAAACTTTATCAAATACATCTTGTGAAAAATAAGCTATCATTTCATCAGTATTACCCTGAATTACTGTCCAATCTTGTGTTTTAACAAAATCTATAGTTTTGTTAGGCTCAGGACCAGCCATTGCCAAATCTCCAAGACATAAAATTCTGTCAGGACTGTATTTTTTCATATCGTCTAAAACTGCATTCAATGCAAACATATTTCCATGTATATCTGATAAAACTGCTAATTTCATATCTACCCCTTATTCTGTTTTAGTGCTATTATTATTTTATGATAAAAAGAAGAAAAACAAAACAGATTTCAATCGGGAATGTTAAAATCGGCAAAGATGCTCCAATTTCCGTTCAATCAATGTGTAATACCGATACAAGGAATGTTACACAAACTTTACAGCAAATAAAAGAATTGACTGATGCAGGTTGCGAAATAATCAGACTTGCAGTATTAAACAGTGATGCAGCAGAAGCACTTAAAAATATTGTTAAGGGTTCACCTATACCTGTTGTCGCTGACATTCATTTTGATTACAGATTAGCTATTCAGGCAATTAACAACGGTGTTGCTGCTTTGAGATTAAATCCCGGTAACATTGGCAAACGTGAAAATGTCGAAAAAGTAGTAAAACTGGCTAAACAACAAAATATTCCGATAAGGATAGGTATTAATGCGGGTTCTTTAGAAAAAAATCTTAAAGATTTAGATATTTCGTTAGCAGAAAAAATGGTTAAAAGTGCTGAAGGTCATATTAAAATTCTTGAAGATTTAGATTTTGATTTAATTAAGGTTTCTTTAAAATCTTCAGACGTTATGACAACAATAGATGCATATAAACTATTTTCAGAAAAATATGATTATCCGCTTCATATCGGCTTGACAGAAGCAGGAACTTTGAAAGGCGGATTAGTTAAATCTTCTGTCGGAATAGGAAGTTTATTATCACAAGGAATTGGTGATACAATACGTGTTTCTTTAACAGAAAATCCGATAGAAGAAGTTCACGCAGGTTTTGCTATTTTAAAATCATTAGGTTTAAGACAAAGAGGCGTTAATTTTATTTCATGTCCGACTTGTGGCAGAACTCAGATAAATTTAATTGATTTAGCCAAAAAAGTTGAAGAGCGATTTAAAAATTTAGATGCGAATATTACAATCGCAACAATGGGGTGTGCCGTAAACGGACCCGGTGAAGCCTCTCATGCAGATTTTGGTATCGCAGGCGGTATCAAAGAAGGATATATATTTAAAAAAGGTGAAGTTGTCGCTCGTGTAGCAGAAAATGAATTATTGGATTCTCTTGAAAAAATTATTAAAGAATCATTATAATGTAAACAAATAATAATATTATTTGAATAAATTCAAAATATATTGTATTATGTTATCATAACAGGAGTAATTAAACTTATGAATTTAAAGAAAATTATTTTAACAACGTTTTTCGTTTTAATGGCAGGTGCAGCTTTTGCGGAAGTTACAGTAGAAGAAGCATCTTCAAAAGAATATCTTTTAAATTCAGGATTTTCTGAATTAATGACAGAACATGTCAATTTAGTTAAAGCCATGGCGAATAATGAAGAATATAAATCAGGCCGTAGAGGCGGCTATAAGTATGTTTTAAGGAAAATACGTCAATATATTGACCCAGGGTATGATGATGGCACACTTTTGCAGCATGATATAAAAATGCACCCTAGCTTTACTGATTTTTAATCTTATTTACTTTTATTTTTTGATTATAAATTATAAGCTATATATTTGCATATTTCAATTAATGTCGCAGGACAAATACCTATAATTATAGTAATAAATGCACAAGTGTATAATATTACTATTGGCGAATATGCATTATGATGTATAATTTCATTGTAATTTGTTTCATTTTTTTCAAACATTAATTTTACAACGTTTGTATAATAATAACAAGAAACAACTATTGTAAGCATTAAAATTAACAAAAACGGTATAAATATTGCTCCTGAACGTACTATTGCAGAAAACAAATAGAGTTTTGATATAAATCCTGCAGTAATCGGAAAACCAGCAAGTCCAAAGATACATACAGAAAACGCAAGCGTAAATAAAGGGTTTGAATAAGCAAAACCTTTAAATTCATGCAATTTTGAGCTGTAATTAGAATTTTCTAAAACAATAATCGCCGCAAATACTCCTATATTCATAAATATATAAGTGATTAAATAAAATAAAACGGTAGATAGATTATACACAGATACAAGAGTTAAAGTGAAAACCATATATGCAGCATTGGCACTTGAACTGCAAGCTAATAATCTTAAAATATTTTTTTGTTTTATAGCCAATATGTTCGCCCAAATTGCAGTTAAAACTGATAGAATCAATATAACTAACGATAATTCAAATGAATAACTTAAAGAAAATGCTAATAATCTTGCCAAAACAGCAATCATTGCTATTTTTGGAATTGTTGCTATGAATACGATTATTGACGTTGCACAACCTTCGTACACATCCAAAATCCAATTTGCAAAAGGCAATAATGCCAATTTGAAAAATAATCCCAAAGTTATAAAAATTGTTGATATTGCATAAAGTAAAGTTGGTGAATGCTGTAAAAAATAATTATTAATTGAACTAAAATTAAAACTGCCGGTAATACCATACAAATATGAAACTCCCATAAGATAAACAGCAGTAGAAAAAGCATTTGTTACTAAATATTTAAATGAAGCCTCTTTGGACAAATAGCCCTTTTTGTATGCTATTAAAAAATATGTTGCAAAACTTAAAAGTTCCAATGCCACAGTTAATGTTAAAAAATCATTTGCAGATACTATAAACAATGAAGCTAAAACTCCTGTCAACAAAATTGCATAAAATTGAAATGTTTTGTGATACCTTTGTTTAGCATTTCTTTTTGAAAGTAATACTATTAAAAACGATGAAATTAAGATAAGCCCTTTTATAAATACGGTAAAAGTATCCGATAAAATTGCATCATTAAATGCATAATAAATAGGTTCTAATTGCAAATATTTCAATGCAAATAATGAAACACCAATTCCACACAAAGCTATCCATTTTGAAACTTTGTTGTATTTAACATTATAAAACATTGAAAATACTGCAAGAATCAACACCGTTAGAGTTATAAATAATTCTGTCAACATTGTACTTGAAATATCAGATAACCAATTCATTGTGTTAACCTCCAAAAGCCATAAGTATATTTTGCACATTCAACTTTATCATATTTAATATCGTCATTGGCATAATTCCAAACAAAACCGCAACAACCGACAAAGTCAAAAGTACAACCAGTTCATGATTTAAAATATCATTTACTTTTTTCCACCGTTCCAATAAATTTCCGTAAAAAACGCCATGTAATAATTTCAAAGCATAACATGCAGAAAAAATTAAAACAGTAATAGAAAGAAGTGATATGATTTGAATTAAATAAGTGTTCCATATTGTTGATATAAATGCACCAAAGAAAACTAAAAATTCACCAACGAATACAATTAAACCCGGAATACCTATACTTGCAGCGATAAAGACTAAGGTGAATCCTGCAAGCCTTGGCATAACCTTTGCCAATCCACCTAATTGTAAAATTTCACGAGTTCCGGTGCGCCTGTATATAATTCCAACGATAAAAAATAATCCCGCCGAAATTACAGCGTGTGCAATCATTAAAAATATTGCACCTGAAATTCCGACAAAATTTAACGAACATAAACCCAGCAGAATTATCCCCATAACCGATATGCTTGAATATGCTATAATTTTTTTTACATCAGTTTGATAATATGCTACTATTGAAGCAAAAACTATATTGATGAAAGCAAAAACGACCAAATATGGCACCATCATTAAGAAAGCATCAGGTAATATTTGTATATTAAATCTGATAATCCCGTAAGCACCCATTTTTAACAATAATCCCGCTAAAATAATACTCACGGGAGCAGGTGCATCTGTATGAGCATCAGGCAGCCAAGTATGTAAAGGTATAATTGGCATTTTTACCGCAAACCCTATCAACATTAGTATTGATGCAAATACTTGTAAATAAAACGGTACATTATCATAATTAAATCCAATTAAGTTCATATTTGCAGTTAATTCATTTGTTGAAATAAAATTAAAATTGTACAACATCAAAAATCCGCAAAGCATAAACAAACTTCCGAAAAAAGTATAAAGTAAAAATTTCATAGCAGATTTCTTTGCAGTTGATTCTTCTCCCCACAAACCGATTAAAAAATACATAGGAATAAGTTCCAATTCCCAAAACATAAAAAATTCAAACATGTCTTGTGCACAAAAAACTCCAAGAATAGCTGTTTCAACTATAAAAATTAAAGCATAATATAAACTTTGTTTAGATTTAATAATTCCTTTACTCGCAATAGTCGCAATTAAAATAATAAATGATGACAAAATAACAAACAATAGCGATATACCATCAAGTCCCATAGATAAAGTTATTCCAAGAGAATTTAGCCAATCAAAATCGAAAAGTTTTAATGATGTTTCATAGTTTAATGTTAAATCATTATTGAAAAATACCAAAAATAACAACGTATATACAAAATGTAAACTTGCAAATCCTTTAGATATTCTTCTAATTAAAATGTGATGTCCGGAAAACATTGGAGTTAAAAGAATTAATGTCATTATAAGCGGTGAAAAAACCAAAACATTTAAAGATAACCAATTCATTATTGCACCTCTGAAAAATACATAATTAAACTATATACAAGCATTATTCCGCCAAAACTCATCATTAAGATAAATATTGAATATGCAAGATAAGCTTGCACACTACCTGTTTGAATTTTCGACAAAAACCACGAAATCATCTTAGTATTTAATGTACAAAAATATACAATTCCGTCAAAAATATATTTATCAATGATATACAAAAATTTTGAAAATCTTTTATAACTCTTTGTTATAAAATGATACACTCCGTCAAAATACATCGCATTTATTGATAAATCATATAAAATAGGTATTTTTTTCAATAATTTTTTTTGTGAATATGTTAAGTAAGCTGTAAATACTGCAAATGCAGCTATTAAATGTGAAATCATTGCAAATAAAACATTATTGGATTTCGGTAAAACAAACCATAATAAAATAACAATCAATGCAAATACACTTACTGATAAATTTAAAACAAAATGCGGTTCTTTAATTTCAAAATCAAATTTATTTTTACCTTCAAATATGTAAAAATACATTCTGAATAAATAATACGCAGTCATAAAACTTACGATTAGAAACAAAGAAAGATAAATATAATGTTTTCCATCAATCAAATCGCCAAATATTAACTCTTTAGACGAAAAACCGGCGAATAATATACCGCTTAACGATAAAATTCCAATTAGAAAAGTAATAGCACAAATTGGAAGTTGTTTTCTTAATCCGCCTGCATTTCTTATGTCTTGATTATGATTCAAACTCACAGCAACAACACCAACAACCAAAAACAACATCGCTTTAATTATTGCATGTGCAGTTAAATGAAACATTGCTATTGTTGTTGAACACGCACCGACAGCCAAGAACATTAATCCTAATTGAGCATTTGTCGAATATGCGAGGATTTTTTTCATATCAACTTGAGTTAATGCGGAATAAGAACAAACCAAAGCAGTAGTAATCCCCACAACAGATATTATTTGCAGAACAATAGGATTTAATGAAAATAACGGATATAATCTTATAATCAAATATACGCCTGCCGCAACCATCGTTGCTGAATGTATCAACGCACTAACGGGAGTCGGGCCTTGCATAGCATCAATTAACCAAGTATGTAAAGGTAACTGTGCAGATTTTGCCATAGCACCCAATAATATTAACAAACAAATTAAAATAAATATTCCATCAGACGTACAACCGTATATTTGAGCGGAAATTGTTGAAATATTCGAAAATGGAATAGATACATTTAAAGTATTATTTAAATTCGTTAAAATTACATATGCAGATAAAATTATTCCTGATAATAAAGAAAAATCACCTACTCTATTTATAATAAACGCTCTTTTCGCTGCAACGGAAACTTCATTTTTTTGATACCAAAAGCCTATTAGCAAATAACTGCATAATCCGACCAATTCCCAAAATACATATATTTGAAACATATTTGGCGATAAAATTAAACCAAACATTGAAGCATTAAATAAATTCATAAAAATGAAAAATCTAATGAAACTATTATCTGAATACATGTAAAAATAAGAATATATTTGCACAAGTAATGAAACGATTGATACAAGCAAAATCATCCATGCAGAAAGTCCGTCTATATATATTCCAATATCAAATATAAACCGGTTCAACTGTAAAAAAGGTACCGTTTGTTCTAAAATATAGTTTTTTTCAATAATTGTTAAAACAAAAGTTCCAACTGAAAACACTAATGCATAAAATGTTGATAAAAGTGTAAGAATACCAACGATTTTTTTTGATTTTATTAATCCAAAAAGTTTACCGATAGCAAATAATAATGAAACCCAGAAAGGAATTAAAATTATTGTATATAAATTTTCAGCAAAGAAACTCATTAATTTTTCAACTCCTTATATTTATCAATGTCAATACTTTTCTTTTCTTTGTACATCAAGTAAAAAATTATAAGACCTATAGCCAGTTCAACAGCACCTATTGCAGTATAAAATATAGCAAAAACAAAACCGTTTAAGGCAATACTGTCATTATATGCGCCAAAAGCGATGAAATTTATATTAACTGCCGTTAGCATAAACTCAATACATATAAGTATCTTTATAATATTTTTTACGATAATAACACCCACGACCCCAATGCAAAATATTGTGAGAGATAATATTAAATAATGGTACAAAGAGATATTAAATATATTATTAATCACGATTTTTCTCCTTTGCAATATTTAAAACAGATATTCCGACTGCAACAACAAATATCATAAAAGCGAATAAAATAAACGCTAATTGATAATTTACATAAATTCCTTTAGATATTGCTGAAAACAATTCAAAACTATTAATTTGAGATAATTTTGGAATAAAAAATTTTGAAATATTTTCATTAATATTAATTGCAAATTTAGCAGAATACCATAAAACCATAAACAGAAAAGCAGAAGAGAAAAAAGCAATAAAGAATCTTGGAGAAAGTGCCAAATTAACAGTTTTATTTTCTTTAAATGAAGTAAACATTATTGCAAAAAGGAATAATATAGGTATTGCCGTACCGTAAATTGCTATTTGCACAACTGCATTATAATCCGCACCAACTGAAAAGAATATTCCGCCGGCACTAAAAAACACTATTAATGCGTACAGTAAAGAATACACGACATTGTTTGATATAATGGATAATATTGCAAATAACAAACTAAATATAGCAAATCCATAAAATGTTATACTTTTTATTATTTCTGTTTCAGTCATTTTTAGCCTCTATTTTCTTTTCATTTGATGTTATATTCAAATTCAAATCATTTTTATTTAAAACAGCTAATTCAAAATCATTTGACATCTTAATTGCATGTTTTAAACAAGAATATTGACAATTACCACAAAAAATACATTTAGAAAGTTCTATTTGCATTTCGAAATTATCTTCAACTTTATTAATGTGAATTGCATTTACGGGACAAACTTTTTCACATATTTTGCACCCCACGCACTCATTAGAATTCCAAACGTGTTTCCCTCTGAATCTTTCAGGTAATTTAACTTTTTTTTCAGGATATTCAACAGTAACAGCACGTTTAAAGGAATGTTTAAATACCGTAAAATGTCCTAAAATTAAATAATATATTTTATTCAGCAATTTTTTTAATAACATTACATTCTACCCTCAGTAATATACTTGAACACTATAATTATAATAAAATTAATTACAGATAAAGGCATTAAACAATACCAAGAAAGATTCATCAAAGATTTTGAGCTTAATCTTGGTAAAGTAGCCCTAATAAGCATAATTATAAAAATCAAAAACGATGATTTTAAAAGAAGCCACATAACTTGTTCGATATAAATAAACACTTGCAGAAATTGATTATTTGCAAATAACATTTCAGATATATAATTTTGAGTAACAGGAAGAAATCCGCCCATAAATATCGTAGCTATAAATACAGACATAACAAACAAAGATGCATATTCGCCCAAATAGAATAATGCAAACCTCATGCCTGAATATTCAGTACTGTATCCTGCAGTCAATTCGCTTTCAGCTTCAGGCAAATCAAACGGGCATCTGTTTAATTCTGCAATTACGCAAATAAACATTATTAAAAATCCCAAAATACAAGGGAAAATGTACCACCCCATAATTGGATTAGTATTCATCTGCGCTAAAACTATATCTTTTAAATTCATAGAATTTGCAAGAGCAACGACAGATAACACTACAAAAATCATTGGAATTTCATACGTTATCATTTGAGCGCCTGAACGAACAGCTCCAATTAGCGAAAACTTATTATTACTTGCATATCCTGCCAAAATTATTCCTATAACAGGAAACGCAGCAATAGCGAGATATAATAAAATACTGATTGAAAATCCCATAAATTCAAATTCTGATGAATATGGTATTAGTCCCCATAAAATTAAAACAGGCGAAAATGCAATTATTGGAGCGAGATTAAACAAAATTTTATCTGCACCTTGCGGATTTATATTTTGCTTACACAATAATTTTATTGCATCAGCAACAGTTTGTAATAACCCAAAATATCCGACTCTGTTTGGACCTTTACGCTGTGTGAACAACGCCAAAATTTTTCTTTCGGCTAATACTAATATCAACACAACTACTATCATTACGCCGGCTATTATGCAAAATGGTAATATAGGGAAAGTTATATCCGCAAATATTTTTGGAATATTGTATTTAGCAAGTAATTGAACGTACCAAAAATATAAATAATTCATTATCTGTCTACCTCCGGTAATATAACATCAAGTGAACCAAAAATAGCAATCAAATCATTATAATTTTGACCAATAACTAATTCCGGTAAAACTTGAACAGCATAAAAAGAACCCGTACGCCATTTTACACGATAAGGCTTTTCTGAACCGTCAGATTGAATATAACAGCATAAAAGTCCTCTGGAAGATTCTACATAGGAAGTATATTCACCTTGCGGAATTTTTAGTTTTATCGGATTTATATTACAAGATACATTGTCCTTATTTTGCTTTAGAAACATTATACATTGTTTGATTAAATCTATTGAAGTTCTCATTTCCTGAATACGAACAAGATATCTTCCGTAAGAATCCGACAGGTTATTTACAGAAACAACAAATCCTAATTCGTTATATGCGGAATAAGGCATTTTCTGTCTAAAATCTATTTCTAAACCGCTTGCGCGCATGTTCGGTCCTGTTATTGCGTATTTTGAACAAAAAGATTTTGTTAATATACCTTTATTTTTTGTTCTGTCAATAAATATTGCGTTGTTAGTTATTATTTTTTCGTAATTTCCTATAGCTTTGGGTAAAATATTAAGGAAATCATTTACTTTATCAAGCCAATTATTATCAACATCAAATCTTACACCGCCAAATGTGAAATAATTATACATCATTCTTTGACCTGTTAATTCTTCAAACAGTGCTAAAATGGATTCTCTTTCTCTAAATGTATAAAATATTGGAGAAGAAGCACCCAAATCAAGCATATAAGTTCCAAGCCACAACAAATGCGATGCTATTCTGTTCAATTCCATACATAAAGTTCTAATATATTCAGTTCTTTTTGTTGTTTGAATATTTAAAAGGTGTTCCACAGCATTACAAAAAGCATAGGAAGTAAAAAATCCGCCTAAATAATCGACTCTATCGACAAGAGGTAAATATTGTAAATAAGTTTTTGACTCGGCTAATTTTTCTAAGCCTCGATGCAAATAACCTATTTCCGGCTTTATAGAAATTATTTTTTCACCATCAAGTTCTGTTATCAATCTCAAAACACCATGAGTTGAAGGGTGCTGCGGTCCAACGTTTATTTTCATAATATCAGTCATTCCAAGCCAACCTTTCATCATTATTTGTGTAATTTTTTAATAACGGATGCCCAATCCAAGAATCAGGCAGCAATAATCTTTTTAATTCTTTGTTTCCTTCAAACTTAACGCCTAATAAATCATATATTTCACATTCATCAAAATAAGCAGATTTATACAAACCAATTACTGTGGGAGCAGCTCCGGGAGCATAATAATACACATTTAACGTATTATTGTTACCTGTTGAATACAGTTGATAAATTAATTCAATTCTTTCAATTTTATCGGTTGCTATTATCGTTGTCAACATATCAAAATCAAATTCCGAAGTATTTTTTAAAAATTCTAAAACACTAACAAGATTGTCATGTACAATGATTTTATTACTATCTGTTATTTGAACGGAATTAAATTTTTCTTGGAGTATATTTAGATTATTCATTTGCACCTACTCCCCAATATGTAACGTTAATATCGTTATCCTTAACTAAAATTTCATCTTGCTCTTTTAGATAAGAATTATGCTGAGTCATAAATTTATCTCTTGTAGTTATTGATTCAGACATGATTTTTTTCTGTAACTTCATCAATGCATCAAGTAACGCTTCCGGTTTTGGCGGACACATCGGCAAATAAACATCAACAGGAATGATTTTATCAATTCCTTTTACAACAGAATAACTGTTTTCATTAAACATACCACCCGAACATGCGCATGCACCCATTGCAATAACATATTTTGGTTCAGGCATTTGTTTGTATAATTTCAACAAAGCAGGTGCCATTTTGTGAGTAATTGTGCCTGCACATATCAATAAATCCGCTTGTCTTGGAGTCGCTCTAAATACTTCGGAACCAAATCTTGCAATATCATGCTGACTTGTCGTTGAATGCATCATTTCAATTCCGCAACAAGAAGTTGCAAAAGTTAAAGGCCATAATGAATTAGCACGTCCCCAATTTAATACAAAATCAATACTTGATACAATGATATTCATTATTGCCACCTCAATATGTTTTTTCTGATTGCATAAAACAAAGTAAATAAAAGCATTAAAACAAATATAATAATTTCTATAAGTACGTACAAATTTACCTCATTTACAGAAACAGCAAACGGGAATAAAAATATTGTTTCCACATCAAAAATTAAAAACATTAATGCAAATTTCAAAAATTTTACATCAAACTGTATTTTTGCATCATTAAAAAGTTTCATTCCGCATTCATAAATAGAATCATCAACATCATCAGAGTGGTATCCGACAAATAATGCAGAAATTATTGATGCGATGGCAAAAATTGCCGATAATACTATAAATACTAATAAAAAGAACAGATTATTCAAAATGTTACTCCTCGTTACATATTATGATAACTTAAAATTTATTGTTATAATAGTAGATGTTGTGAATTATTAAGATAAATTTTATGAAAAAATATAAATTAATATTACTCATCATATGTATAATTTTAAATATCAATTCTATTTATGCACTGGAAGGTAGTATTCAGCATACAAAAGTTTATATAGACTATTCATTATTAAATGAACAAGAATTGTTAAATTCAGGAAAATATTATAAAGATTTGGCAGAATCAACAAAAGATAATGCCGAAATGCAACGAAAATATTATAGTTTGGCTTTAGGTTACTATATTACCGCATCGGAAGTAAACTATAATAATCCATACACATTAAGTTCTGTCGGACAAATTTATGGAAAATACAATCAATATACACTTGGAAAATCATACATAAACAGAAGCCTCAATCTGGCACCTGATGATTTTTTAATAAATTTTAACGCAGGAGAATTCTTTTACGATAACAAAGATTATTTTTTAGCACTAAAGCATTTTAAAAAAGCTGAAACAATAAATTATCAAGATAAAAGCGAACTTTATATAAAACTTGGTAAGCTATATGAAAAATTAGGAGATTTGGCAAATGCAAAAACAGTTTACCAAAAAGTATTAGAACATAATTATAACCCTGATTTAGACTTAAAAATACGTTCAATAGAGGACTTAAATTATAACCGATAATAGTATTATATACATGTAATTACATTACAATAGTATATTAGGGGGTAGGATGATAAAATACATAAAATATTTCATAATGATGATAGCAGGAGTATTTGCTTTTACATCTTCTGTAAATGCTGCGGATATTTTTAGCGAATATGAGTTAAATCAAAATGAAGTAATTTTTCAAAAAAGCACATACAAAATTAGTTCTATTGACCCAACTCCCGAAACAAATTTATTCGGTTCTACATATCCAGGTTTAAGAGGCTCAAATCAGTTAGTTGTTTATACTCAAAATTTTGGAACATCAACAGGTACAAACGAATTTGGTGCAGAAGCAATTGTTGAAGGAAATACTGTTGTATCATTAAGTGGCGCTGATTCTTTAATCCCTATAAACGGTGTTGTAATTAGCGCTCATGGAAGAGCAAAAACATGGTTGAATAACAATATTCATGTAGGAACAAAAATTTATATTAATAAAGCAGAAAAAGTCATAACAGCAATTACAACATCAGACAGTTATATATTTGCTGCAAAAGAAAAAATTGAAGAAGCGCAAACTATGATGAATTATTATCAAAATAATTCTTTAGATTACAATGAAAAACCGACTAAAGAATTAATTAATCTTTCAAAATCATGTTTACGCAAAGCACAACGTAATTCTGTCCATGCCAAAGAATATGCTCTAAGAGCTATGGATTATGCGAATAAAGCTCTTGCAACTGCTATACCATATAAAGAATCAGAGCTAAAAGGAATTTGGATAAGACCTACAAGTACAAATAAAGATGAAATAATTGAAACTATTGATAAACTAAGTAAAATTGGAATCAATAATGTGTTTTTGGAAACATTTTACCATGGCAAAACAATATTTCCGAGCACAACAATGAAAAGCTATGGTTTTACAGCACAAAATCCTGCGTTTAACGGAAGCGACCCGCTAAAAATATGGATAGAAGAGGCGCATAAAAGAAATATCAAAGTAAATATCTGGTTTGAAGCATTTTATATAGGTAATAAGCCACAAATAAATACTGAAATTTTAGCAGTAAGACCTGATTGGTCAAATGTAAATTTAAAGAACGCAGATAGTGAATTGCCGATAAAATCAACATCAGAACATAACGGATACTTTTTAGACCCTGCAAATCCTGAAATTCATACTTTTTTAAAATCATTAGTATCAGAAATAATAAAAACATATCATCCGGACGGATTTAATTTTGATTATTGCAGGTATCCGCAATCAGTTTATGCAAAATATTCATATTATGCTATGTCAAATTGGGGTTATACAAAATATGCACGCGAAGAATTTAAATCTCAATTTTTACAAGACCCGACTGAAATAACCTTTGGTACAAAACTTTGGTACGAATGGGATAATTACAGAAGGGATAAAGTAACATTATTTATTGAAGAAGTATCTAAAATATGCAGACAAAATCATACAATAATAACAACGGTTGTATTTCCTAATAAAAATATTGCGCTTGAAACAAAGCAACAAGATTGGTCAACTTGGTCAGATAAAAATTATATAGACGGATTTACTCCGCTGTATCTGACTTGCGACCCAAAAACAATTAAATCAATGGTATTTGATATGCTACGTGAAATGTCGCCAAAAACAAAATTATATGCAGGTCTGTTTGTAACATTTATGGACGGTTCTGCCGAAGATTTAATCAGACAAATCCATGAAACAAGAAAACTAAATTTAGGCGGAGTTATACTTTTTGATTTGGCACATCTTCAGGAAAAATACATAAAATCCTTAACTACAAGCGTATTTTCAAGTAATTCATGCTCAACAATTCAAATAAATTCTGAAAATTGCAAAAGGAAAAGATATGGCAGAGGATAACAAACAAAATGAAAAAAATTCACGTAAATTTTTAGGTATCTTATTCGATTGTTGCGGAGTTTACGGAAGAATTTATCAGAATAAAGAAGGAACAGCATACGTAGGACGTTGTCCTAAGTGCATGCGTCCGGTTAGAGTTCCAATAGGTAAAGGCGGTACAGGACAGAGATTTTTTAGAGGACAATAAATATGGATAAACTTAGAAAAGAAAACGAATTAATCGATATTTTTTACAACTTAGTGAGAATACCTTCTCCATCGTTACACGAAGAAAGAGTTGTTGAATGGATAAAAAATTTTTGCAAACAAGAAAAATTAAATTTTTCAACAGACAGCTATAACAATGTAATTATAAAACTTGATGCAACAGATAATACAAAGCCATTATTAGCATTATCTTCACATATGGATGTTGTAGGAGATGATTCCCCTGTTGTACCAATATTAGACGGTGATTTTATTCATGCTAACGGCAGAACTCTTGGCGGAGATGATAAATTTGGAGTAGCTTCTGCATTAAAACTTCTAAAGGATGTTAAGAACTCTGACTTGAAACATGGGGGGTTAGAAGTTGTATTCACTCGTGATGAAGAAAGCGGAATGAGCGGAATACATAATTTTGATTTTAATATGCTAAATTCGAAGTATGTATTAGTGTGTGATGCCGATGAATTTGGCGTTTTGCAAATTTCTGGTGCAAGTTACTGCAACGGACACGTTGAAATATCTTGCAAAGGCGGACATTCAGGTATAGATATAGCTGATAGAACAAAACCAAACGCAGCAAAATTAATTGCAGAATTGTGTAATAATATTCCACAGGGAGTTTACTATCAAGATGAAACTGGCGTAGTAACTTCAATTAATCTTGGCGGAATAAAAGCAGGCGATACAAATGTTACAAATGTTTTAAATCCATACGCAGAAGCAACATATTCAATAAGAAGTGCTGATTTGGCAAAAGAAAATGAACTTATTGATAAAATTCAATATATAATTGCCGAATTCAATAAAAAATATGACGGTATTGCTGTTGCAAAAGGAACATTCAAACAAAAAATGCCTGCATTTGAAAAATCAAACGACACATATATTCCGGAAGTTTTTGAACGTGCAGCAAAAAAATTGAACGTTAATTATGTAATAAATTCATTCCACGCAGGTGCAGAAACTCACATATACTGTCAACACAAAAACTCAAAAGGGGAAACATTTATTCCATTTTTGATAGGACTTGCAAATTTATACAATATGCACTCACCTGATGAAAAAATTGATTATAAAAGTTTTTTGAAAGGTTATGACTTACTTAAAGAATTTTTTATTGAATTTAATAATAAATAACTGGTAAAATTTTTATATTTGTTTTAATATATCATGTATTCAAGTATAAATATTATGACATACCCGTTGCTGACAAAAGAATTTTTTGAAAAAGATAAGTTATTAAAGCCTGATTTAACTCAAAAAAGCGGAAGAGAACTTTTAGCTTTTTACCTGCAAACAAAATTTAAGCAATTAATAGCTTTTGATAAAAAGTGCAGTAATCCGATTATTATTGATGTACATCCGGACTTTATATCAAAATTCACAAAAAGATTAATTGATAATCCTAATAAAAGGCTTTTAATTGGCATTAACGGAGCATCCGCTTCGGGAAAATCAACTATTTGTTCTGCAATTCAACGTATGACAACAGATTTAGATATGCCTGTATCTATTTTGAGTACAGATAATTATTTTAAAGATATATCAGCTTTAATTTTAAAATACGGTTCCTTTGATAAATTGCGTGATAGCGGTTACGACATTGATTCTCCAAACGGTTTTCAACTTGACACACTTCAAGAAGATTTAGAAAATTTGTCTGTCGGAATTAATATTAAATCACCCAAATATTTGCCAAACGGAACAGGTGTTTCTATCCCTAATTCTATTCTTGTAAAAGCTGAAAAAATTATAATTATTGAGGGCACTGCAACATTTTTTACCAATATAAAAGATATTTTTGATATAAAAATATTTATTGAAGTTGATGATGAAATAAGAAAACAACGATTTATGCAAAGAGCAAGCTCTGAACGTAACCAAGATTTGGAAAATGCTAAAAAACATTGGGAATATTTGATTTGCGCGGGAGCAAAGTACATTACCCCAACAAGAAAAGAGGCTGATATTATTATTAACGGTAATGTGGATTTAAATTATTTAATTCAAATCATTGAATATTTGCATATTATAACAAATTCATTTCTATAATTAAATTTTTTCTTATTTTAATAAGTAACAAAAGAACACCGGACATAAATTCCGGTGTTCAATATGAGAATTTTCTAAGAAAATTTTTTCTTATTTTTTTGCATTTTCATTCTTTGCTTCAGTTGCTTTCTTTGCACCTTCAACTTGTTCTGTCATTGAAGAACTTTTCTTAGCTTGTTCTTGCAAAGCAGCTTTAATATCAGTAGGATTATATTCTTTATCAATATATTCTATTTTTGCTGTTTTCTTTAATGATTCAACAAAATTGCTTAGAATTTTAACTTTCTTTTCATTTTCTAAATATAATTTGATATCATCTTTAACTTTTTCGAAAGAATCTTGACCTGCAGCTTTTCTGTCAGTTACAAGAATAATGTGGTATCCGTACGGAGTTTGTACAATTTCACTAACAGTATTTGGTTTTAATTCAAATGCAACTTTTGCAAAAGGTTCAACCATTTCTTGTTTTGAGAAGAAACCTAAATCTCCGCCTTGTTTTGCTGATTCAACATCTTCTGATGATTCTTTTGCAATTTTTGCAAATGATTCAGGATTATTTTTAACCTTTGCCAATAGTGCCTTAGCTGTATTTAATTTTTCAGCCATTCTAGCTTCTACAAGTTTATTTAGTTCTTCTTCAGATAATTCAGCATTTCTTTTTTCTGATTTAACAAGTTCTTTAAGTTCATTTTTGTTAGCTGCAATCAAAATGTGTGATGCTCTAACTTTATCAGTATATTTAAATTTGTTAATATTTGCATTGTAATACTTCTTAGCTTCAGCATCACTAATATTAACTTTCTCAAGCATATCAACAAGTTTTCTCATTTTAACTTCTTCAACTAAATCTTTTTTGAAACTTGCTAAAGACACACCATGATATTTTAATACTTCATTAAATTTTTCTTTTGAACCGATTTGTTCAATTGTTTTATTTAATGCTTCTTCAGTATCTTTTGCAGAAACTGTTATATTACGTTTTTTCAATTCTTCATTTATCAATGATCTGACAATTAATTCATTTACAACTTTATCTTTAATCATCAAATACATAAAGCTGTTTTTATCAACTTTTTTAGAATTTAAATCAAACATCTGCAAAGCAGGACTTTTAATTGTTTGATTAAATAACTCATCATAATCACCTTTTGTAATAACTTGATTATTTACCTTTACTATTGCAGTTTTATCTTTAATTCCACAACCTGTTAGCAATAAAGCTGACAATAAAAACAATGATAAAATTTTAATACATCTCATAATAATATCTCCTATTTATTGTTATAATCATATTTTATCTCATGTATATAATAAAACAAATCTGATAAAATGTTAAATATTTCATAAAAATTCATATATAACTTATTCAATAATAATATAGACACACCGTTTTTGCAAGATGATGGAGCTAATGTAAATTTTAATTTACTTTTAATTTCATTTGGTATTTTTGCTTTAATAATATTCCATTCGTGTTGTGTAAATGGTGTATAAATTCTTATAAAATCTACGGATTCTCTGATAACTGATATCCCGATTTTAGTAGCAGATAATCTGAGTTGTATAAGTTTTATCAGATTTTCGACAGGTTCAGGAATTTTGGAAAATCTATCAATCCACTCTTCTTTTATATAATTTAGTTCGGTTTGATTATTTACATCTGCAAGCCGCTTATATTCAATCATTTTTTGTTCGGATGAACCAACCCACTCATCCGGTATATAAGCCGTAACATTAATATCTACAACTGTCGGAACCGATTGTTCAACTTTTTCACCTTGCAATTCTTTAATTGTTTCATCAAGTAGTTGACAGTATGTATCAAAACCAACCGTAACCATATGTCCATGTTGCTTTGTTCCTAAGAGATTCCCGATTCCTCTTATTTCCACATCTCTCAGTGCTATTTGATAACCGCTTCCCAATGTTGTAAACTCTCTGATTGCTTTTAATCGTTTTGTAGCTTCTTGTGTTATAGATTTATCTTTTTTGTAAAAACAATAACAATATGCTTGCTTATCACAACGACCCACTCTGCCTCTTAATTGGTATAATTGTGCTAATCCAAATTTGTCTGCATCGTTTACTATTATTGTATTCGCATTTGGAATATCTAACCCCGATTCAATAATTGTTGTTGATAATAAAATATCGTATTCGTGGTTCGAAAAATCAAAAATTATTTGTTCCAACTCTTTTTCATTCATTTGTCCATGTCCAACACAAATTCTTGCATTCGGCACAATCTGTTGTAATTTTATTTTAAAATCAAATATTGATTCAACTCTGTTATGTATAAAATAAATTTGACCTTCTCTGTCCAATTCGTGTAATATAGCATTTCGAATAGTGTTTTCAGAAAATTCACCGACAAATGTCTTTATCGGAAGTCTGTTTTTGGGCGGTGTGTTTATTAATGAAATATCTTTTATCCCTGATAAAGACATATATAGCGTTCTTGGAATAGGTGTTGCAGACATGGAAATAATATCAATATTTTCTTTTAATTGTTTTAATTTTTCTTTGTGTTTTACTCCAAAACGATGCTCTTCATCTATAACTAAAAGTCCAATATCTTTAAATTGAATACCATCTTGCAAAAGTTTATGCGTACCAATTACTACATCACATTTACCAAGTGCCAAATTTTTAATTGTTTCTTTTTGTTCTTTTGAACTTTTGAATCTGCATAATAATTCAACATCAATGGCAAAAGGTTTAAATCTTTCATTTATCGTATTATAGTGCTGCAGTGCCAAAATTGTCGTAGGAACAATCACAGCAACTTGTTTACCTGAAGTTACAGCTTTAAAAATTGCTCGTATCGCAACTTCTGTTTTACCAAATCCGACATCACCGCAAATAAGTCTATCCATTGGATTTTCAGATTCCATATCCTGCTTTACTTCTTCGATTGCGCGCATTTGATCAGGTGTTTCTACATATTCAAATGCTTCTTCCATTTCAATTTGCCAGTTTGTATCAGGCAAAAATTGAAACCCGTTACGCAATTTTCTTTTTGCATACAATCTTAATAAATCATACGCAACTGTTTCTATTGCATTTTTAACTTTACTTTTTGTGTTGTGCCAATCACCACCACCGATACGCGAAAGTTTTGGCTTTATTGATGATGAACCCCTATATCTGCAAAGATGATTTATCTGTTCTGCAGGTATATGTAATTTATCTTTATTTGCATACTGTATAGTTAAATAATCTTTTAATTGCCCGTCAATTTCTTGCTGCGTTAAACCTATATATATACCGACACCATGTATTGTATGTACTACATACTCTCCAATTTGTATGTCATTAATATTTTCTATGTACTTTTGTGATTCTTTATATGAAGATTGCTTTTGAGAAGTTACATTTTTGGACAGTTTATTAAACAGCTCTCTGTCTGTTATAAGAATAAATTTACAGTCATCTGAAATTGTCCCGAATGAAGTTATACCATCAATTATTGAACAATTAAAAATATCGTTTTCAGCTAAAATTTCTTCTACACGTTTTGAATAATCAGTTGATATAATTATTTTATAATTACTTTTTTCTCGAATATAATTGCATAATTCAGTAATGTTCGTATTAAAATTTTTAATAGGCTGAGCATCAAATTCAAGAATTTTTTCACCTGGATTTTCTATTAAATTATTAAATTTAATTTTCCTCAATCCTGCGATTTTCTTTACAAACTCTTTATATAGTATGTGATTATTCTCTTTTAATTCATAGTTAAGATTTAGTTTTATATTTTCATTATATTGTTCAGAAAACTTATCATCTAAAAATTTATATTTTGAAAAAATTTCATCTGATTCCTCAAAAATAACTATATAATCGTCAAAATAATCTAATACCCCGACTAAACCTTCACTAAAGTATGATTGATAAATATCAATTCCCTCAAAATAATTATCTTCTTGTACTAAATTCAAAATATTTTCAGGTAAATTTTTATTTTCCGATGAAATAAATTTATATATTGGCAATATATTTGCTTGTTTAATTTTCTTTATAGATTTTTGTGTTTCATTACTAAAAGTTCTTATATCAATTATCTCATCACCCCATAACTCAATACGAATAGGATTTTTTGATAAAGAATATATATCAACTATGTTACCTCTAATAGAAAATTCCCCAATATCTGTAACGGTAACGGCGCGTTTATATCCTATTTTTACAAGTTTTTCGGCTAAATTTGATAAATCCACGTCCTCATTAAGATTTAGACTAATTGAATTTTTAGCAAAAAATTCTTTTTGCGGAAATTTTTCTAACAAAGCCTGCACCGGAGTTACAACTAAATCCGGTCTATTAAAAATAATATTGACTTGTTTTGCATAATCATTTCTGTTCAAATTTAGTGATTCATACATAGAAATTTGCTGAAACGGCAAATATTCCATTGAATCCTCTTCAAACAATTTTTCATAGTCGTTTTTATATCTGAGCGCAGCTTGCTCGTTTGATACTACATATAGTATCTTTTTATTTGTATATACTTTGATTTTGTTTAATAATATTAATTTAAAAAATGAAGTAAGACCTGTTAAGACCAAAGACTCACAGGACTTTAAATACATTTCCAGTTTTTTGAAATTATTACTTTCAAAATTAAACATTATTCTTTAATATTTGGACTTTGATAATCAATACCAATATCTTTTAATGCATTGATAAAGTGTTCGGCACAGGATTTTTGAATATCCGGAGGTACAATTCTCAATAATTCTATTGTTTTTGAGATTACAGGATCTTTATCGTACCACCTGTTTCCATTGACAGGTTTAACCATTTCATAAAATTTATCTATCGCCTCTTTGGAAACTTTATTTTCAAGCTTTTCTAAAAAAAACTGAGCCTGAGTTCTAAGTTCATCTTGATAATTTTTTAGTAATTCAACTACTTCAAGTAAAAGAGGATCATGCTCATACCAACGTCTATATCCGTATTTCATTTAAATCTCCTGTTGATTCCTGTGTTGATTCAATTTTGATTCTTTCTATATTTCCACCAAGTGCTTGAATCTTTTTATCAAAATTTTCATAACCTCTATCAATATGATACAAGTTATTAATTTCAGAGGTTCCCTCAGCCATAAGTGCAGCAACGACCAAAGATGCTCCCGCCCTTAAATCACTTGCTGATACTGCTGCACCGGTAAGTTTTTTCACACCTTTTATAATTGCATGATTTCGGTCCTGATGAATATCAGCACCCATTCTTCTCATATCCGGTACTTGCATAAATCTGTTTTCATAAAGACTTTCTGTGATAATTCCTACACCATTTGCAGTTGACAACAAAACCATAGCCATTGACTGCAAATCCGTCGGAAATCCAGGATATGGCTGTGTAACGAAATTAACTGTATTTAATCTGCCCTTTGAAGAAACTTCTATTGCAGTCGGTTCAATTAATTTTATACTTGCTCCCATTTTTAATAATTTATTATTGAAAAATGTTAAATGTGCCGGAAAAATATTTCTAATTATTGCTTTTCCTCTTGTTGCAACAATAGCTGTCATGAAAGTACCGGCTTCAATTCTATCAGGTATAGTAGTATATTCAATAGGGTGCAAATCCTCTTGTTTTACACCATTTATGACAATATCTGATGTTCCTGCCCCTGATATATCTGCTCCCATTGAATTTAAAAAATTAGCTAAATCAATAATTTCAGGTTCTCTTGCAGCATTTTGAATTTTTGTTTCACCCTCAGCCAAAATAGCTGCAAGCATGATATTTTCCGTTGCTCCAACAGAAGGAATATCCAAATATATATCTGTACCAACCAATTTAGGAGCTTTCGCATGAACATATCCGTTTTCAATTTTAATATTAACACCAAGAGCTTCTAAACCCTTTATATGAAAATCAACCCGTCTTTCACCAATAGCACAGCCTCCCGGCAAAGCAACAATAGCTTCATTACACCTTGAAACCAATGCACCAAGTATTATAAATGATGCGCGCATTTTGCTTACAAGTTCGTATTTTGCCGTAACATTTGTTATATCTGTTGCATCAATAGAAACAGTTTTATTAAATTTATCATATTTTGTTTTGGTTCCTAATTCCTTAATAACTTTAAGCATGATTTCAACATCAGTTAAATCAGGAACATTATGAATTAATGTTTCGCCTTTTGCTAACACAGCCGCAGCCATAAGTTTCAAAACAGCATTTTTTGCTCCGCCTATTAAAACCTCACCTTTGAGCGGAGTACCACCTGTTACTATATATTTTTCTTCCTTATTTGTGTCCATAGTCATCTTATAATATACTACTTATAAATTTCTGTGTAAAGTATTTTAAATATATTAAAATTAATTAATTATAGAATCAAAACTCCTGTGTCCGCTGAAAGCCTTTATTCCGATATATTTTGCAGACATACCCAACTCTTGTTCAATTCTTATTAACTGATTATACTTTGCCATTCTATCCGAACGTGATGCCGAACCAGTTTTTATTTGCCCGCAATTTAGGGCTACCGCTAAATCAGCAATAAACGTATCTTCCGTTTCACCTGAACGATGAGAAGAAATTGCCGTATATCCGGCAGAATGAGCCATTTCTATTGCTTCTAATGTTTCTGTAAGAGTACCTATTTGATTTACTTTTATTAAGATTGAATTGGCAATCTTTCTTAATATACCTTCTTGAAGGCGCTTAGTATTTGTAACAAATAAATCATCGCCTACTAATTGGCATTTTGAACCGAGTTTTTTTGTTAATAATCGCCAGCCTTCCCAATCTTCTTCAGCCATACCGTCTTCAATAGAAATTATAGGATATTTTTCAACCAAATCAGCTAAAAAATCTACCATTTGCTCTCTTGTGAGAATCTTTCCTTCACCGGCAAGAGTATATTTACCATCTTCATATAATTCGCTTGAAGCTAAATCTAAGCATATTTTTACATCGTCAGTTGTGTAGCCTGCATTTTGTATTGCTTGTACAATCATTTCCAATGCTTCTTCATTTGAAGATAAATTTGGAGCAAAACCGCCTTCATCCCCAACAGATGTTACATAATCTTTATCCTGCAAAATGTGTTTTAAAGCATAAAATATTTCAGAACCCATTCTAACAGCTTCTTGAAAACAATCTGCACCAACAGGAGCTATCATGAATTCTTGACAATCAATATTGTTATCAGCATGAACCCCGCCGTTTATTATGTTCATTAACGGCACAGGAAGCGTTATTGCAGAAATCCCGCCTAAATATCTGTATAGAGGAATATTGTATGCAAGTGAAGCTGCTTTTGCAGTTGCTAATGAAACACCTAATATTGCGTTTGCTCCTAATCTTGATTTATTGTCAGTTCCGTCCAATTCAAGCATTAATCTGTCAATATTAAATTGATTTGAGGCATCTTCACCTATCAACTCAGGTGCAATTATATTATTTACGTTACTTATAGCTTTTGTAACACCTTTTCCGCCATATCGTGAACGCTCATTATCACGCAATTCCAATGCCTCATATATACCTGTTGATGCACCTGAAGGAACCGCGGCTCTACCAATGACTCCGCTGGATAATTTCACATCAACTTCAACAGTCGGATTACCTCTTGAATCTAGGATTTGTCTTGCTTGAATATCATCAATTACGGTTGGCATAATTTTCTCCTTTAAAATTTATACTCTAATTATTTCATAAATATTATGCTATTTCAATAGTATTGCTGTTTATGTTATGATATATAAAAAGGAGTAAATCATGGGCATAAAATCTATTATTTTGGCAGCTGGTAAAGGTACAAGAATGAAATCTGAAAAATCAAAAGTACTGCATTGTATTTTTGATAAGACTTTTCTTGGTTATGTTCTCGATGCTGTAAATGATACTCATATGATTGAACAATCTTATGTTATTGTAGGACATCGTGCTGAAGATGTTGAGAATTTTCTTAATGATAATTATTCAAACAATACAAAAGCTATATTGCAATCGCCTCAACTTGGTACAGGGCATGCTGTCAGCATGGTTTATCCTGAATTGGAAAATTATAACGGCGAAGTCTTAATTTTATGCGGAGATACACCTTTAATTACCTCAGATACTTTGTCTGATTTTATATTTGCACACAAAAACAATAAAGCTGATATAACTGTTATGAGTGCTGTGCTTGATAATCCTTTCAATTACGGAAGAATAGTAAGAAATTTAGACCAAACACTTAAAAAAATAGTTGAAGAAAAAGATGCCACAAAAGAAGAAAAACAAATTCAAGAAATCAATGCAGGCATATATTGTGTAAATTGGGGAAAAGTTAAGCAGGCATTTTTAGAATTAAAAACTAACAATGCTCAAAACGAATATTATCTTACAGATATTATTTCTTGGGGTGTTAAAAATAAATTAAATGTTCAGGCATACACTATCAAAGATAATTCTGAAATTATAGGAATTAACTCAAAAATACAAATGGCAGAAGCATCAAAAATCTTAAACAGAAGAAATTTAGAAAAATTAATGAAAGACGGCGTTACAATCGTTGATCCGGATACAACTTGGATAAGCGCTGATACAAAAATCGGAACAGATACAACCGTATTTCCTTCCGTTTATATAAGCGGAAAAAATACTATTGGTTCAAATTGCAAAATAGGACCTATGGCACATATCAGAGGTAATGTTGAAATTGGAAATAACGTTAGAATCGGAAACTTCGTTGAAGTTAAAAATTCAACAATTAAGGACAACACTAACGTTTCACACTTAAGTTATGTCGGAGATAGCGATTTAGGTTCACATGTAAACATAGGAGCGGGAACAATTACTGCCAATTACAACCCTGTTACAAAAGTTAAAAACAGGACAATAATCGGCAATTACGCAAATACGGGTTCTAACTCCGTTCTTGTTGCACCGATTGAATTGGAAGAAGGCGCATTTGTTGCTGCAGGTGCAGTTGCAACTAAAAATGTTAAAGCATGGGCTCTTGCGCTTGGCAGAGCACCTATGAAAATCTTTGAAAATTGGGTAAGTAATAAAAATAAGGAAGGTTAATTTATGGCAATTAAGTCTTGGACTGAATATTTCTTAGACCTTGCAAAAACTTGTGCAAGTCGTTCTAATTGCATTAGAGCACAAGTAGGTGCAGTTATTGTAGGTGATGATAAAAAAATTAAAGCAACAGGATACAACGGAACTCCTTCAAAAGTTGAATCTTGTTATGAGCGCGGTGAATGTTACCGTATGAAAAATAATATTCAATCCGGAACAAGATACGAAACTTGTCGTTCCATTCATGCTGAACAAAATGCTATTATTCAAGCAGGACAAGACAGATGCAAAAATTCAACAATGTATATTTGGGGTCATCAAATGATTTGTATTCTTTGTAAAAGATTTATTGTACAATCCGGTATAAAAGATGTTTATCTACAAAAGGATGAAAATTCAGAAGTTTTGCATGTTTCTGTTGATGATATAAGAAAAGAACTTAATGAAATGTAATTTGTTTGATAATTACAATAAATAAAAAAAATTGCGCGGACTGAAAACTTGGTCCGCGCGATTATTTAATAAACACTATGTAAATTCTTTTTTGACAGGTGCACTATATTTTTTAGATGGGACACCTGCATTTTTTAGACTATATGATTCTGTTTGTCTGTCAAATTTATCAAAAACATCATACTTTAATGATTCATTCACTAAATTAACAGACGGAGTTTTGCAGTTATTACATAAATAACTTGTTGACATGCTATTTCTGTTAAAACTTGGAGTGCACAAAGATGTTAATAAATTATTAGAATTATTAAATCTTTTATAAGTCGAATCATATCGACCAACAGAATATACCATGAATACTTCCTTTGCTTTTTTAAATTCTATCACATTATTGAAATTATTGCAATATATTTTAAAAAAAATTTTTTTAAATATACTAAAAATGACCCAAATATTGTATATCTAACATTTAGGTCATCTTTATTTTGTTATAAATTCAATTTATGTTATTTTTTCAAGAAGTCAGGTATTTCAATATTTGCAAATCCCGGCAAACTTGGACCGTTATTTGTATCTTGAGTGTTTTTTGGAGTGCTGTTAAATGCTCTTTGGAAGAAATCTTCAGCACTCAACTGAGTTCTTTGATTTGCTCTGTCTGCCTGAACTGAAGTTTGAGGTTTCAATTCAAAGCCTGTTGCGATAACAGTAATTTTTACTTCACCTTGCATATGTTCGTCAGTTACAGCACCAAATATAACGATTGCATCATCTTGAACAGCATTATTAATTATATTCATAGCTTTAGTAACATCAGTTAAGCCAATATCAGGTCCGCCGGTAATGTTAACAATAACACCTTTAGCTCCGTCAATAGTAGTTTCAAGAAGTTTTGAATCTACAGCATTTCTTGCAGCTTCTTCGGCTCTGCCTTCACCTTGACCGTAACCAATACCCATCAATGCTGAGCCTGATGCTTCCATAACTGATTTAACATCTGCAAAATCAACATTAACTAATCCAGGGATTGTTATAATATCAGTAATACCTTGAACACCTCTTAGCAATACTTCATCAACTATTGCAAAAGATTCGGTTAAGCCGACTTTTCTATCTACAACACTTAACAAATTGTCATTTGGAATAACAATTATAGCATCAACAGCTTCTTTTAATTTTTCAATACCTTGCAAGGCTTGATTTGCTCGTCTTTTCCCTTCAAAACTGAATGGTTTTGTTACAACACCGATTGTCAAAATGCCTAATTCTTTAGCAACACGAGCCACAATAGGTGCAGCACCTGTACCTGTTCCGCCACCCATGCCGGCAGTAACAAATACCATATCAGCACCTTCTACTGCAGCTGTAATTTCTTGACGAGCTTCTTCTGCTGCTGCTTCTCCGATTTCAGGTTTACCGCCGGCACCAAGACCATTTGTCAATTTTGCACCAAGTCTTATTTTATTTTGAGCTGCACCAAGATTCAATACCTGTGCATCAGTATTCATCAAATAAAATTCAACACCTGACAAACCTGCTTTAATCATTCGATTAACGGCATTTCCACCGCCGCCGCCTACACCGATTACCTTAATCTTAGCCGGATTAACTGATTCCGGAGTAATTTCCTCAATCCTTTCAGCATTTAAAAATTCTGCTGCTTTGTTAAAATTATTCACTTTATTTCCTCTTTATTTGTACTTCTGCCCAAATACTAATATAAAAACTTTTACCAGTAAAGAGCCTATCCATTAAAATTATGCTCCAATCTTATCATCATTTCAAGAAGTATGTCTTTTTTTTAATAAAATGTTACATATTTTTTGTCAAATATTATAGTATTTTAAGTGCACAAAGTATTTAATTTTTCATAAAAAATTCAGCTTCAGTTATATTTAGTACTGAAACTGAATTTTTAAAATTATTCAATCAATTATTTTGTGATGTAATTTAATAAAGTTCTTACACCGGCACCTGTTGAACCTGCAATAAATTCTTTTTGAGGTTTTTCTAAAAATGCTGTTCCTGCAATATCAATATGCGCCCATTTAATGTCTTTTTTGACAAATTGTTTTAAGAATAATCCGGCAGCTGAAGCTCCGCCCCATCTTGAACCGGTATTTTTCATATCTGCTATTTCACTTTTTAAGCTGTCAAAATATTCTTCAAACATTGGTAATTCCCAAAAATTTTCGCCTGATTCGTTTGCTGAATTTATTAAATTATTCACTAAGTCTTTATTATTGCCCATAATACCGGAAGCATGACTTCCCAATGCAACCATGCAAGCTCCAGTTAGTGTCGCTACATCAATAACTTCATCAATATCTAATTCACAAGCATAACAAAGTGCATCAGCTAATGTTACTCTGCCTTCAGCATCTGTATTGTCAATTTCAATAGTTTTACCGTTTTTAGCAGTTAAAATATCACCCGGCTTATATGCATCAGGTCCTATCATATTTTCACAAGCAGCTATAATTCCATGAACCTCAACGTTCGGATTAAGTTCTTTTAATTTGCTCATAACACCTAATACACATGCTGCACCGGACATATCATCTCGCATTGTAAGCATGGATGAAGCAGGTTTTAAATCCATTCCGCCGCTGTCAAAGCATAAACCTTTACCTATTATAGCTATTTTTTTAGTTGGATTTTTCGGACTATATTTCATATGTATAAATTTAGGTTCATGAATACTTCCTCTGGCAACTGCAAGATATGCATTCAACCCCATTTTCTCACATTCTTTTCTATCATAAATTTTTGTATCCAAACCAAGAGATTTTGCAACTTCTGCTAATCTATCTGGTGTTGCATATTGAGCCGGCTCATTTGCAAGATTTCTTGTTAATTCCATAGCTTCAGCTCTTTTTTGTCCTTTTTCTATTCTTGCTTTGTCTAAGTTTGTATATAATGTTTCAACATGGTGTTTCTTTTCAGTCTTGTATTTGTCAAATGCATAATCCGCAATCATAGCACCTTCTGAAACAATATCCGCATAATCAAAATTAATTCCGCTAAAATCTATGGCTATTGTTTTTGCTTTCATTTCAACAGCTTTTTTGACAGATTTTGCAACTGCTTCTCTAATTTTATTTTTTGTAATATCTTCTTCTTTGCCAAGCCCAATCACCAAAATCTTTCTTGCAGGAAATTTTCCGTATGTCGGTAGAAGGTAAGTTGTATTAAATTTACCATCAAATTTGTCCTGATTTAATGCATATTCATTTGCAATATCATTTGAAGTTTGTTTACCTTCGAACATGTTTACAATAAGAATATCACATTCTTGAGATTTAACATCGTTAATAACCTTAATATCCATATTCTCATCCTTTCTTTTTATAAAAATAATATCATGTAAATTATTCATAACAAACCTATACAAAATGTATTTATTATGCTAATATTTTTATAGTAGTAGTTAAATTTTTGAAATACATGCGATAAATTAACTTAATATATATATAGTATACATGCATTTTATAGTTATGATTCGATAGGTTATATGTATCGAAATCACATGTATTTGTAAAAATAGAAAAGGTAAAGGTATAAAATCATGAATTTAGTTTCAATTACAGCGATTGTGGTTGTCGTGCTTTTAGTAGTTGTGTTTACCGGAGTTTATGTTACGCAAAAAGCAAAGTATGAATCACTAAAAGAAGAGTTAGATAAAAAACAAAAATCGACAGAAGAAAAAGAACGTTTGTTGTTTAAAGAAGCTATGATTAAAGCAAAAGATGAATTGCAGCAAGAAAGAGAACAATTAAACGAAGAAGAACGCGAACGCAGACAAGAGTTACTAAGACAAGAATCAAAATTGGTTCAAAGAGAAGATGTTTTGGAAAATAAAATTCAAGAAGCTACTGATAAAGAAGCAGCAGCTCAAAGAAAAATGGACGAACTGTTAGAAAAAGAAGATTATCTTGCTGACTTGGTGCAAAAACAAACTTCCGAATTAGAACGTATTTCAGGAATGTCTGTTGAAGAAGCTAAAAATAAACTTTTTGAACAATTAAAAAATGATTTGGCTCAAGAACAGATGCAATTAATAAGAGAAAATGAAGCTATAATTAAAGAAAAGGCACTGGAACAATCGCAAGAAATACTTACAACAACAATGCAAAGATGTGTTATGGAACAAGTTGTAGAAAGTACAGTGTCAGTCGTTTCATTACCAAGCGATGAAATGAAAGGCAGAATTATAGGTCGTGAAGGTCGTAATATAAGAACGCTTGAAACGTTGACTGGCGTAGATTTGATAATTGATGATACCCCTGAAGCAGTTGTTTTATCAAGTTTTGACCCTGTACGCCGCGAAGTTGCTAAATTAGCTTTGGAAAAACTTATTTCTGATGGCAGAATTCACCCGGTAAGAATTGAAGAAACCGTAGCTAAAGCAAAAGAAGAAATTGAAAAGAAAATTTTGACTGAAGGTGAAAATGCCGCATTAGATATGGGAATCATGGGATTAAATAAAGAGTTGCTTAAAACATTGGGACGTTTATTTTACAGAACAAGTTACGGTCAAAATGTTTTGAAACATTCTCTTGAAGTTGGACATATCGCAGGTATGCTTGCATCTGAACTTGGAGCAAATGTTTATGTCGCAAAACGTGCAGGTTTATTACATGACATTGGTAAAGCCGTTGACCAAACACAAGATGGAACTCATATCCAATTAGGCGTAGAATTGGCAACAAAATACGGAGAAAAGAAAGAAATTATTCATGCAATCGAAGCTCACCATAACGATGTAACCGCAAATACGATTGAAGCTGTTTTGGTTAAGTTAGCAGATGCAATCTCTGCCGGAAGACCTGGTGCAAGAAGAGATACATTAGAAATTTATATCAAACGTTTACAAAAAATAGAAGAAATTGTAAATAGCTTTAGCGGTATAAAACAATCATTTGCAGTACAAGCAGGTCGTGAAGTTAGGGTAATTGTAGAATCAGAACAATTTGATGATTTAGCTTCACAGAAATTAGCAAGAGATGTTGCAAAACGTATTGAAGATGAACTTGATTATCCGGGACAAATAAGAGTTACCGTTGTACGTGAATTCAGAACAACCGAAATTGCAAAATAAGATTGTAAGGACAAAAAATTTATGCAAGAGTTGATAAAAATATTATTTTTTGGTGATGTAGTCGGAAAAATCGGTCGTAATACCGTTATTAATTATCTTGCAAATAATAAATCAAATTATGATTTTGTAATTTTGAACGGGGAAAATGCATCGCACGGTTTCGGACTAACATTAAAGAATTATAATGCACTTATTAATTCAGGTGTAAATTGTATAACTTCCAGCAATCATATATGGGATAAAAAAGAAATTTTCACTTACATTGATACAGCAGACAAATTGGTAAGACCACTAAATTACCCTGACGGTACAAAAGGCTGCGGATACCGATTTTTTGATGTTGGAAATCATAAAATTTGTGTTATAAATTTTTTGGGCAGAGTTTTTATGAGCCCGACTGAATCACAATGGACATTGATTAAAAATAATATTGAAAATTTAAAACAGGTAACACCAATTATATTTGTTGATTTTCATGCTGAAGCTACTGCTGAAAAAATTTGTTTTGGAAAATTCTGTTCTTCTCTTGGTGTAAGTGCATTTGTCGGAACGCATACTCATGTCCAAACGGCTGATGAAAAAATTATAAATAACATGGCATACATTACTGATGTTGGTTTCTGTGGTGCAGATAACGGTGTTATAGGAATGGATTATAATACATCATTATTAAGAATGACAACATGTGTACCTGAAAGATATGAAGTCGCAACTGATAATGTTGCTATATTGAATGCTGTTGAAATATCTATTAACCCAAATGACGGTAAAGCAGTAGATATAAAACGCATTAATAAAAAAATTGAATGTATTGAAAATAGTGGAACGGAGGAAGATTTTGGACATTAATAATCTAGATATTTGGAGGCAGAAATGAAAAAAGCTGATTTTCATGTGCATACAAATTATTCAGATGGAGTATATTCGCCAGAAAAAATTGTTGATATTGCATTAGATGCAGGTTTGGAAGCAATATCATTAACAGACCATGATAATATATTGTCTTATCAGGTTGCAGTAGATTATTTAAAAAAAATTAATAAGTCCGATTCTCTTGAAATTATTCAAGGTGTCGAAATTAACACTCTTTATAACGACTATGAAATCCATATTTTAGGCTATTTTATGGACGTAAATAATAATGATTTTAAGAATTTAATAAAAAGTCAACAAGAAGCAAGAATAAAGCAAACTTATGAAATAATTGATTTGCTAGATAAAAAAGTAGGCATAAAAATTCCTTTTGAAATCATAGAATCACAAGTAGCTAAAAATGGTAGTATAGGTCGTCCGCATATTGCAAAAGCAATTACATCTGTTGGCGGAACTTCAAGCGTTATGGAATCATACAGTAAATTTATAAATGACAATTCTCAAGTTTATGTAAAAAGAAAAACCGTAACACCTCATGATGCAGTAGAAATAATATATGATGCAGGCGGTGTACCCGTAATCGCGCACCCGCATGATGTTGACATTGCGGAATCTTTAATTAAAGAATTAATGAACTACGGTTTAAGAGGAATCGAGGCTTATCATAGAAAGCATTCTCCTGCAGTTGTTGAATATTTTTCTTCAATGGCTGAAAAATTTGGCTTGATTGTTACGGGCGGTTCGGATTTTCATGCCCCTAATATACTAAACGGTCAAATTATTTTAGGAAAACATTTTATTCCTGAGTGGATATATGATAAATTGATTCAAGAAAAAAAACGTTTGGATTTAGCATGAGGTATTTATGAACAATCACAAGGCTTTTACTTTAATTGAAATCTTAGTTATATTTTTGCTGATATTATTAACGGCAATTATACTTGTTCCAAATTTGATTGAAGATAATAGAAAGTTAGATACTATTTCAAAATGGAAAAATTCTTACAAAAATATTGAATATATTTTTTCTGTTATTTATTTACAAATTACGGATACTGATAAGATAGCTTTTGAAAAAGCGCCTTCAATTCAAGAAAAAGAAGATTTGTTTATTGATTTGATTAGTCCTTATTTTAGAATTACAGAACCAGTAGAAAAAACCTTATACAAAATATCATATCTAAATGGTTCTTCATTAAAGCAAAAAGATGAATATTTTGTTTCTAAATTCTTTTATACAAATTCCGGAAGCATTGTGGGAATAAAATTATTAGAAGATAATTTAATGGGAAAAGCGTTATCTCCTTTGGCGATTCTGTTATATGATATGAATGGAATCACATCACCTAACAAATTAGGAGTTGATATTTTTGGTGTTAATGTTTATAAAGATAAGATTGAACCTATTGGAAAACTCGCTGATATTGATTTGATGCGCAAAGATTGTTCTAAAAAAGGTAAAGGTTTAACTTGTTCTTATTATTATATTTATAGTGAAAACTATAATGACTAAATTATTTTTTTACAATATTCAAAAATAGGGCAACATTCACAATTTGGTTTTTGCGGTTTACAAATATTTTGACCGTGGGTTACGATTAGAGTATTTATATCAATCCAGTATTTTTGCGGAAGTTTTTTCCTTAATGCCATTTCTGTTTCTTCCGGAGTTTTTGTCTTGACATATCCTATTCGATTAAAAATTCTATGAACATGTACATCTACGCATATAGCAGGTTTGTTAAATCCCTTAGCTATCACTAAATTTGCTGTTTTTCTGCCCACACCGTTCAATTTACATAATTCATCTATATCACAAGGCGGAACACAATTATAAGATTCAACAAGAGTTTTTGATAATTGTATTATTTGTTTTGCTTTGTTAGAATAAAATCCGACTGGATATATAGCTTTTTCAAGTTCTTGTTCTGAAATTTTAACCATCTCTTCAGGAGTTTTAGCTAATTTCAGCATTCTTAAAGTTGCAGGATACGTAGTTTTATCATTTGTTCTAAGACTTAGAATGCATGAAATAAGAACAAGATATGGATTATTAAACGTTTCCATTAAATTTACAAAATCACTTCTTTTTTGATTCGCTTGCTTTAAAGTTTCAACAATTTTATCAATATCAATCATTAATCAATCTCTCAATATCAAGGCTCAGTTTTAATCTCATTGCATATATATTATCAAGATTAAACTTTTCAAGTTTTGCAGCATCTTTTTCTGTAGTTATGATGTTACCCTTAATTTTTTTTATTTCCGATATTTCGTAAGAATGGTGATCCTCATAAGTAATTATTTCAAGAATATTATATGATTCATCAACAAAATTGTAAAACTGTTCAGGCTGACCTATAGCGCAAACAGCTACTACGTCTGAATTTTTAGGTAATATCTCTTTTGTTTTTATATTATATACACTTTCCGGTTCAACATCACAAAAACTAAGTTTATTTATATCGAAAAATTTCGGCAAATCTTCTTTGTATAAGTTTTTTCTTGTTTTATTTACTATTAATACCTTATTTGCTCGTTTTAAACCGTTAATATTTTCACGTAACGGTCCTGCAGGAAGATGTTTTCCGTTACCAAAAAGTTTTTCACTATCAACAAGAACTATATCTAAATCACGTTTTATCTTTCTGTGCTGAAATGCATCATCAAGTATTATAATATCCGGATGATATGCTCTGATAATTGCATTTGCCGCTTTTACTCTATTACGACATGTTATAACTGCAACATTTTCAATATTTTTAGCAAACCAATATGGTTCATCACCTATCTCATCTGCAGTATAAAAAATTGAATTTCTAAGAGCAACCAATCGAGGTTCTTTATTAGAAAGTTTTCCGCCGTACCCTCTTGAAACGATTGCAACTTTTTTACTTTTACTTATATAATATTTTGCCAATTCTGCTACAACAGGTGTTTTACCGACTCCGCCGGTTGTAAGATTTCCTACTGATATAACGTAGGTATCCACTTTTTCTGATTTCAAAATATTCTTATCATATAAAATATTTCTTATACAAGTAACTTTTTCATAAAAAAACGCAAGTATACTAAGAAGTTTTAAAATAAAACTTTTTGAATTTTTATCATAATGCAATTTTGTAATTTTATTTTTAAAATTCATACTTAGAACATCAATCTAAATAATAAGAATCTTTTATTAAGTTTTTCGGTAAACTTTTTAAGATTTTTAACAGATTCTGATACATTAGCCAAAGTTTGTGTTAAATCTTGCTTTTGAGATGGTGACATGGAATTAACAACATCTAATGCATTTGATAAATCAACCATAGCTTTATTTACATTATTAACAGTATTAAGCACTTCCGTTTTCAATTTTTTATCTTTTGTCATAAGATTTACCGTTGTACTAATATCATTTAGATTTGAAACTATTGAAGTTAAATCTTGACCTAATTGTTTTGCATCAGCATTATCCAATACTTTGCTTAGATTGTTCGATAATCTTGTAATTGCTGCTGTTGCATCAATCACCGTTGATTTAACTTTCGGGTCACTTGCTAAATTGTTTACAATCTTTGTAATTGTATTAAAGTCAGTAGTAAATTTATCCGCCATCTTCATTAATTGGTCAATTTCTTTATTTGAACTATCTATTAATTTTTCAGCTTTTTCCATAGTTGTTGTTGCTTGAGCTGTTAATTCATTTATATTTGTAATAGATTGTTTTAAATCATCAATAACCTGATCAGAAAGAACTTTATTAATTTTCATATTTGTTTCTGTAAGAGAAGCAGCGGCTTTATACTGTAAATCCATAAAATCAGAAATTCGCATAGGCTCAAGTATAGTATATGGAGAAGTTTGATTAGGATAAGATATTGCAACATCATCAAGAGGAGCAATTCTCATCTTTTTAACGCCCTTATCATTTACAAACATACCTTTCAAAAATTCCGGCAAGATTAAACCTGGCATATTTATGACATAGTCAATTTTATATGCGTATTTTGTTTTGACTTTATCCCTAAATTCCACCGGAATAGCATCTGTAACAACAATTCTTGTATTTTTTATATAACCAACATCATAATAATTATTATCAAGTTTAATTTGAACAGGGTCATCATTGTAAATAAGATTCTTATTTATAACAGGTAAATACAAAGTTCTTGTTTTTGGCGGAGTAATTTCAAGGAATTGTTCCCCAATTAAACCTGATTGTTGAATAGATATAGATGATGCTTTAGGAATTGAAATTCCCGGTTCAGTTATAACAAATTTTAATTTAACGTAACTTTTTTCGCCATCAACGACAGGAGTAATTTCTTCTACTTGTCCGACCCTAAGCCCCATCATTTGAACTCCTGAACCGGCTCTCATTCCGTTTACATCTTTGAAATGAACCTCTATTCTGTCTGCAGACGAAAAAGATCTCCCTTTTACCCATAATATCGTCAAAATAAGTATCGTAAGAGCTATTAATGTTAAAATTCCAACTTTAAAAGATGATGATTTAAATTCCATATTTATTCCTTAACTATTATTATATCAAAAAAAAATTATTCAGTCAGCATTTTCATCGGCCCGTCTAAAGATGCTGTTATAAATTGTTTTGTATATTCATTTCCATTTTCATACATTTCTTTTGGTGTACCTTTAAAAACACATTTTCCGTTATATATCATTAAAACCTTATCTGCAGTTCGCATAATAGTTGACATTTGGTGAGTCACAACTATCGAAGAAGAGTGAGTTTCTTCTTTCAAACGTACAATATAATCCTCTATAAGAGTAGATGAAATCGGATCTAATCCCGCGGTAGGTTCATCATACAGTATAGTTTTAGGGTTTGTTACAATAGCCCGCGCAAAACTTACCCTTTTTTGCATGCCGCCTGAAAGTTCTGATGGAAATTTATTTTCTATACCTGTTAATCCTACAAGTTTTAATTTTTCTTCAACAATATTTTTAAAATCTTTCTTTGAATATTTTTTTCTGAGTTCTTTACGTTCTTGCAGCGCAAAAATAATATTATCAAAAACATTTAACGAATCAAACAAAGCAGAATATTGAAACACCATGGCTATTTCACCATCAGAAGTTTCAATACTGCCACTATTAAAATCAAGTAAACCGCATATGATTTTTAGAATTGTACTTTTACCGGAACCTGAAAAACCGACAATAGCAAGAGTTTCTCCGTCATTAACATCAAAACTTATATCATTTAATACAGTACGCTTTCCAAATTTTTTAATTAAATTTTTTACCTTTATCATAATTCATCCTTAAAAGAAAAATGCAATAGAGAAAATTAAATCCCATATAACTATTGTTACAAAGGACCATACAACAGCCTTTGTAGTTGCCTGCCCCACACCTTTTGCACCGCCTTTAGCAAAATATCCGCAAGTACAACTGATTAATGCAATAGTAAAACCATAAACAAAAGCCTTAGCAATAGCAACTTTTATATCATATATATACAAACCGGACCAAACAGAGCTAAAATAAGCCTTGTAGCTAAGTTCGCTAACGATTGTTGAAGCCACCGCACCACCCAGAATTCCAAACGCTGATGACACTATTAAAACAGGTGGCATCATTAATGTTCCTGCTATAATTCGCGGAACAAAAAGATACCTTATCGGGTCAACGTTTAGAACTCTTATCGCATCAATTTGCTCAGTTACTCTCATTGTAGCTATTTCTGATGCCAGAGAAGAACCTATCATAGAAATTATTGCAAAACCGGACATTATAATGCCGGTTTCACGAATTGTTAAAAGAGCCACCAACATTCCAACATAGTTTCCGCCGCCTTGTTTAACCATTTCCCCAGCAACTTGCATGGCTACGATTATTGAAGTCATACTAACAATAGAAATGGTTATTGGAAGAGAGCTTACTCCAAATCTGTTTGATTGTTTGACTACTTCTTTCCAATCAATTTGCCCTTTAATTATAAACTTTAATGATGAAAATAATTGTATTGTAATTGAACCGACCGTTGAAAGAAAATCATCAAGCAGTCTTGAAAATATTTTCAAAATTTTATATGTTGTTGATTTTTTTATATACTCTTTAACAAGTTCCATGTACTTAATTATATAATAATTCAGACAAAAAGCAAATTGTTAAAAGGTTTATATAATAATTTCACAACCTGTAGAAATTGTTTTTAAATCCGTCTTTGTCCAATAATCCTCTACACTATTAATATTTTTATTAAGCGCAAAATATGTAGAACCTGAACCGGACATAATTGCATAAGGATTTGCTTGTTTTATTTTTTGTAATTCTTTATACTCATTAAATACGCCTAATTCTAAATCATTGTGCAAAAATTCATGAATATCTTTATTATTACTTAAGGCTTCAATCATCTTTTGCGTATAATCTTTAAAAGTTTTATTTTCAAGTTTTGAATATTTTTCATAACCTTCTTTTGCGGAAATTCCAATATGCGGTTTTATTAGTGAAACAGGATATTCCCTAAATGGTAATTTTATAACGTTTTCACCCCTTCCCTTTGCCAAAGTACACCCGCCTTCAAGACATACATTCAAATCTGAACCAAGTTTTGCACAAAGCTCATGTAATTCATTTTTATTCAATACATTATTAAAATATTTGTTTAGAACTAAAAAAGTACCGGCAGCATTTGAACTCCCACCTGCAAGACCTGCTTGAGTAGGAATATTTTTGTCAATATAAATTGAAATATTATGCGGTTTTAGCTTTGTTTTTTCATAAAACAATTTTACTGCTTTATATACAATGTTCTTTTCGTTATACGGAATATCATTGTTATTGCCCGATAACGTAATATTTAATTCATTACTTTGTTCTATATTAAACGTTAAATAATCATACAAATTTATCATTTGCATAATACTTTTAATTTCATGATAACCATCTTGTCTTTTTCCGACAATTTCAAGTGTCAAATTGATTTTTGCCGGTGTTTTTACTTTAATTTGCATAATTCTTCCGATAATTCTCCAAATTGTTTAATTGACAAATCTTCACCACGTGTATTTTCACTGATATTAAGATTTTTTAGTGCACAGCACACTTGTTCTTTACTAAATCCGCCATTTATAAGTGCATTTTTGATATTTTTTCTTCTTTGTCCAAATGAAGCCTTGATAGTTTTTCTAAAATATGTATAATCTGAAAGTTCTAATCTGGGTTTTTCGTTTACAGCTAATTTAATGAGCGCAGAAGTAACTTTTGGCGCAGGATAAAAACATTTTCTTCCAACAGTTCTTAAAAATGTACAATCTGCCCAAAATTGAGATAATATTGTCAGAAGTCCATATTGTTTATTTTTTGATTTTTCCGTTGCTATAATTCTTCTTGCTACTTCTTCTTGAACCATAAGTATGATTTCTGAAATTGAATTTCTGTTCCTATTTGTTAAATCATCTATTTCACCTAATAAATGCGCTAAAATCGGTGTCGTTATGTAATATGGAATATTCGCTATAATCTTTAATTTTTTACCGTTTGTTAACGCAGAAACATCTGTTTTTAAAATATCATTATGAATAACCGTTAAATTTTCAATATTAAGTTTATTCAATTCTTTTACAGCTTCTTCGTCAATTTCAACAGCTATAACTTTATAAGCCTTTTTTGCGAGTAATTCTGTTAAAAATCCCACTCCCGGACCTATTTCTAAAACAATATCATCTTTTGAAATATTCGCATATTCAACGATTGAATTTAAAACTTCACTACTAATCAAAAAATTTTGACCCAATCTTTTTTTTGTTCTGAAAAATTTAGCTTTTTGTAAATAATCCATATTATTATATCCAACTTACCAATTATATAATAATACAAACAGGTAAATGTTTTTATTTTTTTATTTGATAATTTAATATTGTTATGATAATTTAAAGAAGGGATATGAATTGTGGTCAATATTATCAGTAATAAATTAGGAATTAGTGATTTACGTAAAATTTTTACGGCAGGAATAAAAATATCAAAAGATGATTTTTATGTGGGCGCCGAATATGAAAGACTGCCAATATATCAGGATGATTTTTCTTCCGTAAAATATCATGGCATAAACGGCATTTGTGAGTTTTTACGTTTATATGCAAGAAATGAAAATTGGGATTATTTGCTTGATTTGGATAATATTATAGGATTAAAACATTTGCACGATACCATCACTCTCGAACCGGGCATGCAATTTGAATTGAGTATAAAACCACAAAAAAGCATACAAGAAATAGAAAAAAGATTAAAAAAATTCGATGATAGTTTATTTCAACTATTTGACGAATTCGGCATTAAACTACTATCCTATGGAATATATCCGAAAACAACTTATAAGAGTATACCTATTTTACCAAAACGTCGCTATTATCTGATGGCAAATTATTTGTGGGGAATTCTATCAGATGTAATGATGAGAGAAACTGCAGGTATTCAGGCATGTTTTGATTTTGATTCTGAAGAAGATGCTATGAAAAAATTTAGAATTGCAAATATGCTTGTTCCTATTGCAACTGCGATGTTTGCAAATTCACCTATACGCGGCTGCGTTGATTCCGGCTATAAATCTTTTAGAGCTCTGTCATGGTTAAATACTGATAACGACCGCTGCGGTTATGCTTTTGATTTTAATAAGGATAGCTCTTTTAATGATTACATAAATAAAGTGCTGGATGTACCTCTTATAATGATTAATCATGATGAAAAAATTTATGCAGTAAACAAAAATATAACATTCAGAAAATTTATGGAAGAAGGTTATGAAGGTTTATCTGCAGACACTGATAATTTTAAACTTGCATGTAATTTGTATTTCCCTGAAGTCCGCTTACGCAGATTTATTGAAATAAGAAATCACGATTGTGTAGGGAAAGGTCTTCAATATTCATTATTTGCATTTTACAAGGGAATATTATATTCACCTAACATATTAGATAAAGTTGATGAATATTTATCAAAATTTAATAAAAAAGATTATACGGAATTGCGATACAATGTGCCAAAATTAGCACTAAACGCAAAGTTATCAAATATTACAATTAAAAATATTGCTAAAGATTTGGTGCAGTTAGCAAAAGACGGATTAATCGAACAACAAAATGATGAAGAAAAATATTTAGAACCGCTGCAAGAATTAGTTGATGAAGGAATTTGTCCTGCTGACATTATTTTAAAAAATTGGTATGGCTCTTGGAATAAAAATATTGATAAATTAATAGAATACGTATCTTGTAATTAATATCAAATTTTGTATTGATTTTAAATATAAGGTGATATAATATATAGTAATATTTATAAAATAAGTGAATAAATAATAATAAAAAGTATAGAAAGATTTACAATGAACGATAATAATAATAGCCAAACGATTCACTTAAAAAAAGAAATTTTAGTACGTTTAATAAAAGCATTTTATACGGATAATTTTGAGGAAAATACACGATTGATTCCTTATGATATGCGTCCGAAAGGAGCTGAAGTTCCATATCGTTGTTGCATATATAAAGAACGTGCAATAATTAAAGACAGAGAAATTGCCGGTTTGGGTTTTCAAATAGAGGAAGACGATGAATTAACTTCACTTACGACTTATGCAAAGCGAGCAAAAGAAAGAACTGAAATTGATAATAAGCATTTAACAGTTTTGCAAGCAGCTTGCAAAGGCTGCGTACCAAGTCAAATATATGTAACAGACTTATGCCAAGGTTGTGTCGCAAGACCTTGCCAAAAAGTTTGTAAATTTGATGCTATTTCGGTTGAAAACGGAAAATCGAAAATCAATTCTGAAAAATGCAAAAAATGCAAAATGTGTATTTCTGCTTGTCCATATAATGCAATATTAAAAGTTACTGTACCATGCGAAGATGTATGTCCTGTTGGTGCAATAGAAAAAGATGAACATGGATTTGCAAAAATTGATTACGATAAATGTATAAATTGCGGAAGATGTATTTCTGCTTGTCCTTTTGGTGCAGTTCATGAAAAAAGCCAGATTATTGATATATTAAAAACTATAAAATCTGATTACAAACTTATAGCATTAATTGCTCCATCAATAGCAGGACAATTTTCAGGTTCAATATATCAAATAAAATCTGCAATTTTGAAAGCAGGATTTGATGATGTTTTTGAGGTTGCTCAAGGTGCGGATATTACCGCTAAAAATGAAGCAGAAGATTTCATAGAACGTATAAATTTGGGCAAACCTTTTATGACAACATCTTGTTGCGCAGGCTATAATCAGTTGATAAAGAAGCATTTACCTGAAATAAAACCATTTGTATCAGATACAAAAACACCTCTGTATTATACTGCAGAAATCGTTAAAAATAAGTATCCTGATGCAAAATTACTGTTTGTTAGCCCTTGTGTTGCAAAAAGAACGGAAGTTTACGAAAATCCTAATATAGATTTTACAATGAGCATGGAAGAATTGGAAGCTCTATTTATTGCAAAAGATATTGATGTTTCAAAATGCGATGAAATAGTGTTTAAAGATGAACCATCAAAACAAGGTCGTGAATTTGGAGTTTTAAATGGTGTATCAGAAGCTGTTAAAATGAATCTAAAAAATGAAGATTTAGTAAAGCCTTGTATTGTTAGCGGTTTAAATAAAGATACAATAAAAAAATTGAGAAACTTTGCACTAAATAATAAATGCGAAAATGATTGTAATTTAATTGAAGTAATGTGCTGTGATTATGGCTGTATAAGCGGAAATGCAACCATAAATAATCCGCAAAACGCTAAAAAAATAATCGAAGAATCATTTATAAATAATAAAGACATTGAAAATCATACTGACAGTTTATAACAACTGACTTATTTATTTTATAAATTGATAAAAGAATAACTTTTGAAATACAAATATTTCAAAAGTTATTCAATGTTTGCATTTATAAAAACTATCTATGCGTAAACCCCGCCGGCTTCTTCAATTAATTTTTTGTATCTTGCTTCAAGCATTGTTATTCTTTGTGCATCTTCATTATATATCATTTCATAGAATTCACGTTTGTTCTTTAACCACATTAACTCAAATCCTACAGCTTTTAAAATTCCTTTGTCTGCATTCTTATCATTTAGTGCTCTTTTTGCATCAAAAATAACTTTTCTTGTTTCAAATTTTGTTAAATGAGGTAATTTTGAGAAAAATGGTAATGAATGAGCAGAAACACCACCACCAATAATCATCATTTTATTCGCATTTAGCATTTTTTCTGATAAAGAATTTGCTATATCAAAAACTTGATCACTATTAATATCTTCTCTTGTCAATCCCATTGAACCTGTCATATCAACACGACCTAATACACAACCATCTATATCTTTGAAATAATGCGAATTAATCATTTTATCAATGTTTTCAAAACCTGTAATTGTTTCTACATTAATCAAAAAATGCATATCTAATCGTTCTTCATCAGGGAAAACAAATTTTGTTGCTTTAACAAATTTAGACATTGCATAATCTGTTTCAATCATCGGAGCAACAATTGTATTAACACCAATTGTTCTAGCATCAAACATATCTTTAATAGCTTCACATCCACCAATTTTAATAGTTAAATCTAAACCGGCTTTTGTTACAACTTCTTTTAATCTTAAGGCTTCTTCCAAACGAGTACCTTCCGCTTCAAATTCAGCCTTTATGCCGATTACATTATGATTTTCTTTTAAATCTTTCAATGTATCTACCATCTTTTTTTCAAGTTGATTCATTTTTGTTCTCCTTTTATAATTTTTTTATTATATTCAAATAATTTCTTCAATCCGTCTTGCATTGTTGTAAATTTTAATGTTTGGTAATTTTTTAATAATAGTTTATTATCACCGGTATATTCGTTATTCATTGTTTGATTAACAATTTCTATATCGAGAGGTTTATCTACAAATGAATTCACTATATTTGATATTTCACTCAAACTTACACTCTTTGTCGGCGTAATATTAATAATATTGTCTTCAGGTTTATGTTCAATAAAATATTCTACAATTTTTTGCATATCTTCAACAAAAAGATAATCGAATACAACATTTTGATTTATTGAAATTTTTTCACCCTTCAAAACTTGATTAATTGCATAACTAGGAAAACGACTTTCCTTTTCGCCATAACCATAGCACGCAAAAATATTCAACATCAAAACATCATCTCTGCTTTTAATTTTTTGCGCAATCAAATACTTTGATTTTCCATATAAATCATTCGGAATGACATGTCCCAGTTCATCTTCTTTAACCTTATGTAAATTTCTTGATTTATCATACATAGCACCTGAACCAAACAAAATCATTCTAACATTTTCTTTTTTGCATGCCAAAATGTTATCAACCATTGCAAGATTATCTTCAACAGTAGTATCCTTATCGTCAATACCTCTTGCACCGCCTATTGACCCACAGTGAATTACAAAATCTATATCATTTTTATTAAAATATTCTTCTACTGCACTTCTGTTCGTTAAATCCAATTCAAAACTGCGAGGAGAAAGTATCTTATATTTATCACTAAGATATTTTTTTAAGTTCTTACCTATAAATCCACCACTACCGGTCAATAGGATATTCATTAAACGAGTACCCCTAATTTTTCACGAACAAATGAATGTATTGTATCAGAAATTCTTTGTATTTCTTCCTCACCAAGAGCAGGGAACGTACCTACCCAGAAAGTATTATTCATAATAAAATCTGTTTTTGGAAGCTTTTTATACAAATCTTCATTCAAATCTTTTGATGACAACAATTCTGAATTTGCGATTCTAAATTGAATTTGTTCATCATCAGTAAACATTGGCTGTCTTAATATATTACCTGCGAATAACTGTCTTGTACCAATACCATGGCTTTCCAAGTATTCAACCATTTCTTGTTTTGTAAACTGAGCATTTTCTTTTACTGAAATCAAATAACCAAACCAAGAAGGCTTTACTCCATCTTTTATTACAGGCAAGATTAAATAATCAGTCAAATCAGACAATTTTTCTGTTAATAATTCTGCATTTCTGCGACGAATATTCAAAAAACCGTCCAATTTTTCAATTTGTGAACATCCCAATGCAGCCTGCCAATCTGTAATTTTTAGGTTAAACCCAATATGAGAGTATGTGTATTTGTGGTCATATCCGTATGGTAGATTTCCTAATTGTTGAGTAAATCTTTTTTCGCAAACACCATCTTTTCCCGGTGGACAGCAACAATCTCTACCCCAATCTCTAAAGGATAATATAATTTTATAAAGTTGTGCATCATTAGTGATTACAGCACCGCCTTCACCCATTGTTAAGTGATGTGCAGGATAGAAACTAAACGTACCAATATGACCTATCGTACCTATTTTTCTACCCTTATATTCACCGCCTAAAGCATCACAACTATCTTCTATTACCCATAAATTATATTTTTCAGCTAATTCCATAATCTTATCTAAATCATAGCTGTTTCCTAATGTGTGAGCTAAGAAAATTGCCTTAGTTTTTGGAGTAATTGCTTCTTCTATTTTTTCTGCATCAATATTATATGTACCAATTTCACAATCAACAAACACCGGCACTAAACCTTGTTGCAAAATCGGATTTATTGTTGTAGGAAATCCCGCAGCAACTGATATAACTTCATCACCTTTTTTTAATCTGCGTTCACCTAATTTATGAGAAGTTAATGCAGATAATGCCAATAAGTTTGCACTTGAACCTGAATTTGTTGATAATGCATATTTTACACCTAAATATTGTGCAAATTTCTTTTCAAATTCTTTATTAAATCTACCGGCAGTAAGCCACATATCCAAAGAAGCATCAATCATATTCATTAATTCTTCTTCACCTAAAAGTTTACCGCTTGGCGGAATATAGTCAAATACACGCTTTTGACCGTACACTTCTTGAAAGTATTCTTTTGCTGCTTCTTTTACTTTATTTCTTAATTCCAATTCGCTCATTTATGTTTTCCTTTCCTAACTCGTTATATAACAATTATTCTACCATTAATATAAATAAATTAAAATTATTTTAAATTTGTTTATAACAAAAAATTAATAAATAATTACCAATGCCAATCCACGTCATGTTTGATTACTTTTGCCGGATTTCCTGCAATTATTGTATATTCTTCATCAAATTTACCTGATACGACACTTCCTGAACCTACAATATTATTATCTGTAATTTGTGTGTTCTTTAATATTATACATCCATGACAAATCCAAACATGGTTTCCTATTACCAAATCTCTTTTTGCTTGGTTGAATACGACATTGGTATTTTTGTCTAAAATGTCATGCCCATCATTTGTATAAATAGCTACATCACGAGCAGCCATACTTCCGTCACCAATATGCAAATTATTATTTGGTCCACCACCTGCAAAAATTTGTAAAATTCCTGAATTTACAAATCCCTTGCCAATATAAATTGTATTACCAGTCTGTCCGCCACCAACTATTGCTTTCATCTGAACAATAGAACAATCTTCACCAAATTCAAAATTCACATTACTTCCGCTAAAATGAATAACACAATCCGAAAACTTACAAGATTTCGGACAAATTAAAGTATTATTATCCCCGTAAAAATTTATTTCTAAACCTTTAATTTTCTTTGCTAACTTCTGCTTTCCGTTTTCTGTAATAATTATTTTGTTGTTAGTATGATGTTCTTTTCTATTTATGATAAACTTGATTTTCCGGTCTATAAACCTTACTTTCACAGAATATTTCTTTTTAAATATCACAAATATAATAATTACTGCTACTAAAACTAACAAAATTGGTACATATTTTGCAATCATTATATTCTCCAAAATTTCTATACATTTTTATATGATATTTTTTGTTCAAAATTATTTATTTGTTTTAAAGTAAAATCATACATATTTGTATCTTTTGCATAGAAATGTTTATACCATTCAACTGTATGTTCAATAGCTTCATCAGCAGTATAAGTCGGAATCCAACCTAAAACTTTTTCTGCTTTTTGTATATTTAACATCAATAAATTAGCTTCATGCAAATCATCACGTTTGTGGACAACTACTTCACCTTTTCCGTAATAATCTACAACTTTTTGAGAAACCTCTGCAACTTTTAAAACACTGTCTTCGTTCGGTCCAAAATTAAAACCTTCAGCATATTTTTTACCTTCTTCCAATAATTTTTGTCCCAAAAGTAAATATCCTGATAATGGTTCTAATACGTGCTGCCAAGGCCTTACTGCAATAGGATTTCTTATTTCAATAGGTTTATTCTCGTTTATATAACGAATGCAGTCAGGAATCAATCTGTCCAGTGCCCAATCACCACCGCCGATTACATTTCCTGCCCTTGCAGTTGCCATAGCATAAGTGCCATCTTCTTGCAAGAATGAACGTCTGAAAGATGATGATAGTATCTCTACGCATCCTTTTGAAGAAGAATACATATCATATCCGCCCATAGGCTCATCTTCCGTATAACCTCTGTTTATTTCTCTATTTTCATAACACTTATCAGTTGTAACATTAACAAAGGCTTTTACTGATTTACACTTCCTTGCAGCTTCTAAAACATTTAATGAACCAATAACATTTGTTTCATACGTTAATTTTGGTTCTGAATAAGATAATCTTACTAATGGTTGAGCCGCTAAATGGAAAACTATTTCCGGTTTGAATTCCATCATAGCCTTTTCTAAGTGCTTATCGTCCAATATATTACCAAATTCATTATTACAATGACCGTAGATTCTTAATTCTTCAAACATTGAAGGATTTGTATTCGGTTCTAATGAATATCCTAAAACTTCAGCACCTAAGGACTTTAACCACAAGGTCAACCAACTGCCCTTAAATCCTGTATGCCCTGTTAAAAATACTTTCTTACCTCGATAAATACTATTAAACATTTAATTCCTCTATTTCTTTTAATATATCTTTTACGTTTTCTTTTGTTAATCTTGTGTATAATTTATCACCTAAAATTTTAACTTTTTCCTGATTTAATTTTGAATAATCAAATTTTTCAAGTACTCTTATTATTTCAGGTTCAAATCTATATTTTAAAACTTTTGCAGGAACACCGCCAACAACTGCATAAGGCGGAACATCTTTTGTAACAACACTTCCTGCAGAAACTATTGCGCCTTGTCCGATTGTAACACCGGATAATATTATTGCACCACAACCAATCCAAACATCATCTTTTACTATAATATCACCTTTTGAAATTGCTTCACTTTGATAACCCAGCATCAATACTTTAAAAGGATAAGTCGATAAACAATTATAATTATGTTCTGACGAAACTATAAAATGAACATCGTGAGCTATTGAACAAAAATCACCAATAACCAAATCACCAAAATGCCCGTCAATTTGGGCATCTATTTCACCATAAGTGTACCTGCCAACTTTTATTCTTTGATGTAACGGCTTTCTTATCAGGGATGTACTATTGTGTTTATTTTGCTTACGCCATAACTTTCTGTAATTTTTTAAACGCCTGTCTTTTAAAACTACTTTGAGAGAATCAAATAAAATTAACTTTTTCATTGATTCACTTTTTTCAATATGAGCAAACCAAAAAATAATTGATTTTAAAAATACAAAAAATATATGCACATAAAAATATAAATTCTTTGAATAATTTTTGAAAATATATTTGAAATACCCTGTTTTTTTAAAATTGTATTTATGATTATAATCAAAATAATAATCTTCAACGAATTTTAAAATCTCTTTTTTTTGAAATTCATAAGTTTTTAAAGTAAGCCCGTTTTGTGTTCCTATATTTTCACGCAAAATTTGTAAATAATTTTGCCCAAAAATTTCAGCGACATTATATCCGCCTTTATTTTTGACATTTAACCCTGAAAACATGCCGGAATCGTTGCAAACAAAAACAGTATCATTTTTTGCTAAAAACCTTGCATATATATCCACTTGAGAAAGCTGCAAGTATCTGTACCTTAAATAGTCATCAAGTTCATTAAATTTGCCTTTTTTAATTAGCATTCCACCAATCCAAGTAATATTATATCCGGCAGAATTCAACAACTCATCAAAACTATGACAGATAACATTTTCCTTATTTTTTCCGTTTCCGTTTGCTAAAAAAAATATTTCCTGATTCGGATTATTTCTAATTAAATCGACTATTTTTTTTATTGAACCTTTACAATAACAAAGTGTATCATTGTTTAACTTTGTATAATCACCCCTTGCATAGTCTGTACATTTAAAAATATGCTCATCAGAGTATATAGGTTCTTTTTGACAAATATAATTAATTTTATCAGGAAACTTATTTTTGTATATTTGACACAAATCGTCAGTAGAATCACTGGAACAGTTATTTGAAATAACCAATTCAACATCAAACGTATTCAAAAAAGTTTCATCATTTACAATAGAATCAATAACTTTTTTTAAATATTCAACTCTGTTATATGTGGGGATACATATTGATAGAATTGGCATTACAAATCAACCCTCAAATTACCACAATACCCAAGGAGCATTACCTGAAATCAACATTTCAGTCAATTTATTCTTATCATTCTGAGTATCCATAGGTTTCCAGAAACCTTTGTGTTTATATGCATTAAGCTGACCGTCTTTTGCTAATGATTCCAGAGGCTTTCTTTCAAAAATAGTGCTATCACCGTCTTTTATATAATCAAACACTTGCGGTTCACAAACCATAAAACCACCATTTATCCAGTTACCATCGCCATCAGGTTTTTCTTTAAATGAATTAATAGAACCGTCTGAATCAATATCCAATGCACCAAACCTGCCTGACGGTCTTACAGAAGTTAGGGTACAATATTTACCTGATTTTTTATGACATTTTATCAACTCATCAATATTAACATCCGAAACACCATCACCATAAGTTAACATAAACGGCTCATTTCCAATATACTCTTGAGCTCTTTTTATTCTGCCACCGGTCATTGTATCTTGCCCTGTGTACAACATCGTTACTTTCCAAGGTTCAGTCTTCATCTTATGAATTTCAACCGAATTATTCAACATATCAACTGTTATATCAGAATATTGCTGATAATAGTGAACAAAATAATCTTTTATAACATGAGATTTATAACCTGTTAAAATTATAAATTCATTAAAACCATAATGAGAATAAATTTTCATTATGTGCCATATAATAGGTTTTCCACCTATTTCAACCATTGGTTTTGGAACCAATTTAGTTTCTTCTGATAAACGAGTACCTAATCCTCCTGCCAATATTAAAACTTTCATTACCACTCCTTTAAATTTTTATAACAATTTCCTTTATAATACAAAAAATATAGTAAAATATCAATAATCATCAAGAATTATTAAACAACTTTTTCTTGATGTTTAAACTGCATATCGTAAAGAGATTTATAGGCACCACTAGCCATATTTAACAATTCTTCGTGAGTACCTGCTTCAACAATCTCACCTTGATTGATTACAACTATTTTGTCAGCATTTTGAATTGTAGATAATCTATGAGCGATTACAAATACAGTTTTATCTTTCATTAAATTATCAATAGCTTTTTGAACAACAGCCTCAGCTTTATTATCCAAAGCTGATGTAGCTTCATCTAAAATTATTACAGGAGCATTCTTTAAAAATGCTCTTGCTATTGCAACCCTTTGTTTTTGGCCGCCGGATAATAATATTCCGCGTTCACCTATTTGTGTATCAACACCCATTGGAAGTTCGTCAATAAAATCATCTAAATATGCCATTTTAATAGCATTTAACATTTCACTTTCAGTTGCTTCCGGACGACCTAGCATAATATTTTCTCTAATCGTTCCGGAAAACAAGAAATTATCTTGAAATACTATGGCAATATTATTTCTTAATGATTCTAAAGATAAATTCCTAATATCAATTCCATCAATTTCAATCGAACCGGATTTTATATCATAAAATCTTGGAATTAAGTTTACGATTGTTGATTTACCACCTCCAGAATTACCAACAAGTGCAACAGTCTGACCTTTTTTTACATCTAAACAAATATTTTTTAGTACAGGAACATTTTCAACATACTCAAAATCTACATTTTTAAATGTAATTTTACTATGTTCTCCATTCCACTCTATTGGATTTTCACAGTTAACTATTTCCGAATTCATACCTAAAGTATCATAAATACTTTCAATGGCAAAAAAAGAAAATTGCACGGCATTTAAGTTATTACCGATACTTTTAACCGGAGTATAAAGTAAAATCAAAGCTGTAATAAAGGAAACAAAGTTACCGGCGGTAATTTGATTTGATATAATCAAATGAGAACCATACGCAATAGCTAATGCAATACCAACAGATACAATAACATGCATCATTGGAGATAACCATTGAGTTCTTTGAACCATTTTTATTCTTAAATTAAATACGTTTTTCAAAATCCAATCAAATTTATTGGTTTCTGATTGTTCCAAATTATAAGAGATAATAGTTTTATTTCCGGCAAATACTTCATTATATTCTGTAATGATTGCAGCATCAGCAACAACTGTTTTTTCCATAACGCTTTTTATTCTTTTTTGAATTTTTGCAACAGGCGCAAATGCTAAGCCAAGAACAAACACAGCAATTAATGCCAGTTGCCAAGAATTATAAAATAAAACATATACTAAAGATATTGATGAACAAATTCTTTGAACAAATATACTCAGATTGTCTAATAGTCCTGCACAAGCACCATCTGCCATGTTATTAAATTGGAATATTACATCTCCCGAATTTCTTTTATCATAAAAAGATGTAGGCATTGTTAACAGTTTTTTAAATAAATCGAATTTTAACTTGTTTGTAATTTTTCCGCCAACCCAAGTTGATAAATACGCTGACAAATATTTTAATCCACCTTGAACTGAGGTAAACGCAACAATACCAAGAGGTATATACCAAGGAGATGCAATAGATTTTTCAACCATTACCAAATCCATGTATGGTTTAAGAGCTAATGCAATTACTGCATCTAATGATCCTATGGGAATACATATCAACATGGATAATAATGCTCTAAACCATATTGGACGGATATATGGATACATCCGCATATAATTTTTAAAAAATCTATTTTCTTTTACTTTTTCTTGAATGAATTTTATTTTATTCTTTATACTCAAAACTACACCTACTCACCATAACTATCATAATATAAAAATTTTTCAAATAAAGATTTAATTACTCCAAAAACGGCCGGTAAACCATCTGTGCCAAAATAATTTTATCTTTAATTTACTTAATAAACATAGCATTAATTCTTTTTCTTCTGTTATATAAATATGAATAATACTGAACAACCAGTTCCATGACCATATACATATTTTAAAATCATTAAATTGAGAAACTAGATATAATTCTCCTTCCGGATAATATTTAAATCTTGCAACATTTAGCAATAAAATATTTGCAATATTATGCACTAATCTTATTAAATAATAATGTAACTTAATATTTAGCGGTAATTTTGCAACAAACTCTTTTTTAATATATTTTGGAGCTTGAGAATAATAAAACATTCTCAAATTCAAAAATGGTCCAAACTTGCCATTTATTTGTCTTGTAAAATTAGTAATTGCAGTCATTCTAACTTCTTCATCTTGACAAGCATCGAAAGAAGCCACAATACCTGCAGGGAAATTAATAGACTTAGTTCTTTCGTTTTTTGTAATAGCAGGATCCGGTTTTAATCTATCAAAGTCATATTTTTCAATATCATCAATTTGAACATTTGATGTCAACGTTACAATAGATTTTGAAACTAAACTTACAGAGCCTTTTTTATTAATTATAGCACAACCTAATGGTAAATGAGGTAATACTGTGTATGTATCTGCCATTGCATAGCTCATAACATGGTCAGTCAAATGCTCTGTTTTGTATATACCTGAAGGTAAGAATGTTAATTGATTTAATACAAAAGCGTAGAAATTTTTATCTTCACCTTCATAGTAATCTCTACATACAAGGATTAAATCTTTATTTTCCCTCATAGCATTTTCAACATCTGACCAAGCCGTAAAATCAAGGTCATCATTATCACAAACTATCCAGAAATATTTCCTTTCTGCATATTCCATTGCTTTACAAATATTACCGGATAAACCGACATTCTTTTTATTTTTTATGTAATTCAAATTTGGAAATCTATTTGCAAAATCTTGACATAATTCAGAGGTTCCGTCAGTCGAATTATTATCTATAACAGTAATTGGATAATCTCTTATCGGACTATTTTCACTCAACATTTTATTTAATGTAACTTCTAAATATTTTCTACGATTATATGTAATTAATATTATATCTAATAACTCATTCACATCGGACATTTTTTATACCTCCTTGAATTTATCCAACTGCTACTCTAGAATTTTTTAACTTTTAACGTCTTATTTTTGTATGCTTCTATTAAGACCTGACTGTTTTCATAACTATAAGTTTTATCATGCACAATTTCAGGATTTACTTTTTCTTTGAAATATTTTTTTGCAAGTTTCCAATTTTCAAACTTTTGTTTCAAATTTAATTTCGGAAAAACTTCTTTTGCTAAAATTTTATCAGCGGTTTTTTTATCATAATCATTTATAATTCTTTGTACTACTTGATTATAATAAGCATCTATATTTATATGCAAATCATCCCTTTCCGGAAACTTTTCAGGAATTAGAGCTAATGTAGCAACTGCAGCTGTTTGCATTTCAGCTATATTTAAAAGTTTATTTCTTACTGATAATGGAGCGTATTCTCTATAATCTGCATCTTTATGGAAACTCATACCTTCTTTTTCTTTGTTATTTGCATGGTACCAACCATACGATTTAGGAGTAATTCCAAGTATAACCATTTCATCCGGAATAACAACAACACTATCTGCAACTAACATCATCATATTCGCCGCATAAGTATCTGGATATGGCGGTTGGTAAAACTTACCATATTTTTCCATTTTTTTCACTAACTCCTTGCTATATAAGAAAAACTGAGCATTAAATCCAAATGTAAAGAATAAATTCATTGTAGATTTTATATTTGTTTCTATATGTTCTCTAGGCATTAAATAAGGTACTTGTGAACAAGCAGTCAACGGATGTATATATTTACTTGATTTTACCCATCCGTCAGGTTCTATCGGAGATACATTTGACTGCATATAATAATAGCAAGAATGGTAAATTAATTCAGGATTATCGAATTTTTCAATTTGTTCCAAACATCTTGAAAAATATTCAGGCAAAAGAGCATCATCATCACCCAACATTATGATATAATCTCCCGTTGCCAAATCGTTTACTTTATTCCAGTTATCACAAACACTTAAAGGTTCATTTTGTCTTACACAAGTAATTCTTGAATCATTTAAAGAAGATACATAGCCACCAATATCTTCCTCAGAACAATTATCTGAAATAATTAGTTCCCAATTTTGATAATCTTGATTTTGAACACTTTTTATAGCATATTTTAGCAAATCAAGTCTGTTTTTTGTTGGTATAACTACAGAAAATTTTATATTACTCATCCTTTTTTACTCCTTATGTAAATAAATTTTCGTCTTCTTTTAATGGAATTCGTGCTTCATCAGGTATTGGAAATTCAGCAACAGGAAAAACTAACCCTGCACCGATTTGTCTAAAAGGTTTTTCTTTGGGTTTATTATATTTTTTTAGAACAATCATTGAATCGTAAAATGCAACTGATGCAAGACATTTATTTAGTTCTTCCAATTCATTTTTTAGATTCTTATTAAAAAATCTTGGCGGATTTTTCATAACATGGTCGAAATTAATTGCATCAGCTAAACCTTTAAAAAATTCAACTGTTGTATTTTTCTTTCTAAAACCACCTTTCCAATATTTTCCATAACTTGCAATAACATCTTCTACAATATAAATTCCGCCATTTTTCAAACGTGGAAATAATCTGTAAAAATTGTTTATTGTATCAGGACAAATATGTGACCCATCATCAATAATAATATCAAACTGCTGATTACCGAAAAATTTGTTTAAATCTTCTTCCTTACCTGCATCACCAATATAAAGCTCTATTGGCGGTTCATACTTGATATTTTCGCAATACGGATTTATATCAATACCATATATTTTTGAACCCTGTGGCAAAAATCTTTCCCATAACTGTAATGATCCACCATTTGCAATTCCCACTTCAAGTAATGAAAGCGGTGCCCCTTTTTCTATTATGTGTTTTAACTCCATATCATAAACATAAATATACTGTTCCCATTTGTCTGTATAATAATCTTTATGACTATTAAAAATATCAATAAGACTCATTGATTTACCTTTCACTTTTCCTAATGTGTCATTTTTCTATCATCCGGCAACTTGTAACCAAGTTTTTCTTCTGATAATCTGTCTATTTCCTGAGTATCAGAATATTCTGTATATACAACATAATTATTTGTCAAACATTCTTTACACAACGGGCTATTTGCACGTGCCTTATATAATTCTTCAATATCTGTTGTTAAATAATTTCCAATAACGGCCCTATCATCAAAGCCCCAAGAACAAAGACTAATTTCACCAGTCCAATGAATATTAATAATTCTGCCATTTACCGGACAAGTCTTCAGTCTGTGATTCAACCACTTTTCAGTTAGATAATCCTCAGGAACATGTAACATTCTTTCTTCCATTGTTTTTAAATAAACTTCATTTAACGGTGGCAATTCATCAAACCATTTCAATGTTTCTCCTTTATATAAACTCAATCCTTTTTCTCTTAAATACTTTAGACTAAGTTCTAAACTTATACATCTTGACCAAAAGGGAGTGAAGAAAAACCCTAATTCATTAGCAAATGACTTCATATTATCAAAATCTTCACCAATGTTATCTTTGTACATATGATATACGACATGTACAATTGGATTTACATTTAATTTATCCATTGTTTGTCTTAATAATTTTAAATTTTCTTTTACTTTCTCTATATTTCCCCCAATATGAGCTTTTTGATATGTTTCTTGACAAAAACCGGAAACAGAAATAGTCATCGAATCTACACCTGCTTTTAACAAATCTTCAAGCCTGTTAATGTAATTAAAATTAAAAGAAAGATAGCTTGTTAGTCCTCTTTTTTTTATCGCCTTAACCATTTCAGGTAATTGTGGATGTAACATAGGTTCACAATGATGAAAAGGAGAAATAGTAGCGGTTGGACTTTCTTTTTTTATTTTATTTAATATTTTTTCAAAAGTCTTTAATGACATTTTTCCATGCTTACGCTGAAACATTTCTCTGTTACCAAAACCACAAAGTGAACATTTTAAATTACAATCAGAAAGAATTTCAACATAGTAAGTATCTATCAGATTTTTCTTTTTAACTTCTTTTCCTCTGATCTTATCAATAATATCTTGTATAAATTGTATCCTCATATCAAATCTCCTTACATTACTTGTGCTTCCGGAATTGCCACAATAAATTTTGCACCCCAAGATTTTGTATATTCTAATTGTTTCACAATTTCATCTTTAATATTCCATGGAGCAATGAATATATAATCCGGTTTCGTTTCCTTAATTTTATCAGGGTGATAAACCGGAATATGACATCCTGGAAGATATGTATTTTGTTTGTGTGGATTCAAATCAACAGAATAATCAATTAAATCTGTTCCTATTCCGCAATAATTAAACAAAGTATTTCCTTTTGCAGCTGCACCATATGCCACAATAGATTTACCCTGATTTTTTATATCAATCAAAAGCGACAAAATAGATCTTTTTGTAGCTTTTACTTGTTCGTGATACTTCGTATATGTTTCTACTTTATCCATTCCAATTTCAATTTCTTTATCCAATACTTTTTGAACATTTGGAAGAACTTCAATTTTTGAAGATTTATGAGTTCCATATATTCTTAAAGAGCCACCATGAGTCGGCAATTCTTCAACATCGTATATCTTCATATCATGTGCTTCAAATAATTTGATAGCAAAAATTAATGAAATATATGAATAATGTTCCAAATAAATTGTATCAAATTGATTATATTTAATTATATTTAAAAGATGCGGAAATTCTATTGTTACTGTACCTTCAGGCTTTAATGATTCCTTAATTCCCTGAACAAAATCATTTATATCCGGAACATGTGCCAAAACATTACACATACATATTAAATCAGCCTTTGGAACAACTTTACCAATTTCCGTACCAAAAAACTCAACAAGAGTATTTATACCTTTCATAATCGCAACATCTGCAACACTTTTGCAAGGCTCAACTCCCAAAATGGAAATATTTTTTTCCTTGAAATACTGAAGCATATACCCATCATTAGAAGCTACTTCCATAACATGAGATTCACTTGTAAGGTTTAAACGCTCCGTAATCATATCAACATATCTTTTACAATGCTCCAACCAAGAAGTTGAATATGATGAAAAATATGCATAATCTTCCGTGAAAATCTCATCAGAAGCGTTAAAATCTAAAGTTTGTACTAATTTGCATTCATCACAAACATATGTTACCAACGGATAATAAACTTCAGACTTATTTGCCCTTTCTTTTGACAAATAATCATTCACTATTGGCGCCATATTCAAATCCGCAAATTTATTTTTTAATTCAGCCCCACAAAATCTACACTTTGGCATTTATCAATTCTCCTAATATAATCTCTATTGATTTCTCGAACGGTACAGAATACTCAAAACCGACTTCATTCACCAACCTCGAATTGTCCCCACAATAACCGGCGGTTGATTAGACGGTTCATCCTGAAAAACAATCAGATTTTCTCTACCCATTTGTTTTCCTATCTCCAGTGCAAAATCATGTACGGATATTGCTTTCCCAGTACAAATATTCACTACACCCTCAACATCTGTATTCAAAAACTTTGCAAAAGCTCTTGCTATTTCCTGAGCAAACATATAATCCTTTTGCAAAGGACCTGATTTTATGATTACTTCTTCTCCTAAAGAAAGTTTATCTATAATCATGCCTGTAAGACGAGTTTTATGCTCATTTCTGCCGTAAACATAAAATATTCTGCCCCAACCAAAACTTATTCCGTACATCTTACAGAAAAATTCTGCCAACTCATGCAATTTATTTTTGCAGAATGTATAAACAGTTCTCTCCGATTCAAGTTCATCCCCCTCTTTCAACGGTTCATCTTTGAACTTGTATTCAAAACACGTACCTGCATACACCATTCTTTTTCCACCATTATCTTTAAAATACTTCATTAAACTAATACCAGCATTTAAAAATTTATAATTAATATCAGATTTCAAATAATCACCGGTAGTAGCCCATGCCATATTCAAAAGATATTCCGGCTTTACGGCTTCCATAGTTTCCTTTATAAATTCATCATCAAATAAACTGCCTTTAATCCAGTGAACACCATTATCCGGATTATTTTCATCTATGGTAATGGCATAGATATCAAAGCCCTCTAACTTTAACGGCTCTATTAATTCTTTACCAATAAGTCCGGTTGCACCTGTTACCAGTAATTTTTTACTTCCAAAGTTCATAGTTATTATCTCTTTCATTAATTATTCTATTTTCACATTCCGGCCAAACTATTCCAAATGCAGGATCATTCCATCTGACTCCGCTATAATAATCCGGCATGAAAAATTCACCAATCTGGTAATATACCATCGAATCATCAACTAAAGTCTGAAATCCGTGGGCAACACCACCGGGAATATACAAGGTTTTACCATTATCCTCGGTAAGCTCTGTTCCAATCCAAGTAAGATATGTCGGACTATTAGGCCTTATATCAACAAGAACATCATAAATCTTACCTTTAAAACACGAAACAAGTTTTATTTCAGGATATGGATCTTTTTGATAATGCATTCCACGTAAAACGCCGGCTTTGTAATTTTGCGAAACATTACATTGCTTTATATCAACGTCAATTCCTGCATCCGCCAGTTCTTTCTTACAAAATTGTCTGGCAAAAGAACCTCTTTCATCAATATACTTTTCCTGCTCTATTAAATACGTCCCATCAATTTTTAATTTGCTAATTTTCATTTTTTGTTACCATATCAATCACAATCAATTCTAACACAAAATTATTATAAGAAAAAATTTCTAGTACAAAAAGGGAAAAATCTTTACATTTTTTCAATATTGCAACTGGAAACTTACTGATAATTATCTATCTTCTTTCAAGCTGTAATACTTCTTTATATGTCTTAAAATGCGTTTTGCAAACTTCATTCAAACGATTTGGACCGTGTTGAGAAATAAATTCAGCAGCAGCAGTTTTAACCAGAGAACTGCAACCTTTAGGGAACTTGCAACCAAAATCCTGTTCCATTTTTGCCATTTTTTGAACAAAAGTTGCACGAGCAAGAACACTTGCAGCAGCAACAGCGATATCACTTTCAGCTCTAACCATTTGTTTTAGTGTAATGCCTCTGCCCTTTGTTTGGAGTGCGTTTAAAATCAAACTTTCATCACCAAATTTGTCAGACAGAGCATATTCACAATCATTTTTTTCTAAGATATTTTCAATAACTTTTGCATGACCCCATGCCAGCAATTTATTTAGGTTCGCAAAATTTTTGTATAATTCATTGTAGCGAGCATTTCCAATAGCAATTACAGAAAATGCCGAGTGTTTTTTAATATGTTCAGACATTTCCAAGATTCTTTTATCTGTAATTGTTTTAGAATCTTTTATTCCTAAACTTTTAAACAATTCTGCTGATTTTTCGTCAACAAGAACACCTGCTATAACCAAAGGTCCAAAGAAATCACCTTTTCCGGACTCATCTGTTCCGATATGTGCAATATATTTTTCATCCATATAAAAATTTTAACATATATTT
>JAFRAO010000010.1 GCA_017405375.1 bacterium | reverse complement strand
AGTCATTATAATAATTCAATTACACTTGTTCCGGCTGTTACAATTTCTTATAAGGAAATTGATATGGCAATAGAGCTTATTGATCAGTTGTTTACGAGGTTGTCATAGTGGCAAACGGTATCGATTTCGAGCTGTTACATGTAATATGGTTTCTATGTCCAGCACAGACATTATTTTGATGACCTTAGATAACTTTCTACAAACTCATCAATTTCGCCGTTCATAACTGAATCAACGTTACTCACTTCGCAGCCTGTCCTGTGATCTTTTACCATTTTATACGGGTGAAAAACGTATGAACGAATTTGTGAACCGAAATTTATATCAAAATTTTCACCTTTTAATTCTGCTAATTTTTTTTCGTGCTCTTGTTGCCTGATTGCTAAAAGTTTTGACGCAAGCATTTGCATTGCTATTGTTCTGTTTTGTAATTGAGAGCGTTCTTGTTGGCATTTTATAACAATTCCCGTTGGTTTATGCAATATCCTTACGGCTGTTTCTACTTTGTTTACGTTTTGCCCGCCTGCTCCGCCGGAACGCATTGTATCTATTTCTATATCATCAGGCGGAATTATTATTTCTTTTTCATAATCTTCTATAATTGGGGAAACTTCACAGCTTGCAAAACTTGTTTGTCTTTTGTTATTAGCATTAAACGGCGAAAGTCTGACTAATCTGTGAACACCACGTTCTGCTTTTGAATAACCAAAAGCGTACTTGCCTGTAATTTTAATCGTTGCAGATTTTATTCCTGCTTCGTCCCCTTCGCATTTATCTAATAAATCAACTTTCCAAGATTTACTTTCTGCCCATCTTGTGTACATTCGAAGCAACATTTCTGCCCAATCCTGAGCATCCGTTCCGCCTGCTCCCGCATTAACGGTAAGCATTGCATCAGCTTCATCATATTCACCTGATAGCATTAGCTGTAGTTCAAACCTATCTAACGATTTTTCTAATTCTTTTAGTTGCAAATCCGCTTCAGCAACTAAGTCCGAATCACCTGTTTCATAAGCAACTTCAGAGTCTGATATTACTGAATCCCAATTATCAAATAATGCTATATAATCCTTTATTTCTTTTACTCTTCGACCTAATTCATTTGCCATTTTTTGGTTAGACCAAACTTCAGATGTCTGAAGTTTTGCTTCCAAATCAGCCAATTCAGCACTTAATTTATCAAAGTCAAAGACACTCCTTATTTTTATTTATTCTGTTTTTTAATAATTCAATATCCATAAAAAAATTATACAATAAATAAAAATTTGTAACTATACTTGCAAAGTATTACAGATAAAAAGCATAGCATTAAAAAAGTTTTTAATTCAATTCAAATTTAGAGGATAATTCTTCAATATGAGAAAAAATGTCATCGCAATACTTTCTGTCAACTGCGCTAAACGGTAAAACCACACCGCCGAATTCTTTTTTGATTGATGATATAACATTTAACACTTTATTTTTTGATACATAATCCATTTTTGTTACAACCGTAAAAATCGGCAGATTATTCGCCTCAACCCATTCACGCATTTGCAAATCATTTTTTTGTAATTCGTGCCTTGCATCAACAAGCTGAACTAATGAACATATTTGCTTTCGATTTAGTAAATATTCTTCCAGATATTTTTGCCATTTTGCTTGAGCTTCTTTTGAAACTTTCGCGTAACCGTATCCGGGTAAATCTGCAATCATGAAATTTTCAGAAAAATTAAAAAAATTTATTAATCTGGTTTTTCCGGGAGTATTTGATGTTTTTGCCAATTTTTTGTTATTACTTAAACAATTTATAAAAGACGATTTGCCCACATTTGAACGACCTAAAAGTGGAAATTCAGGTAATACAAAATTCGGGCACTGACTTAATTTTTCTGCGCTTATTACAAATCCGGCACTAATTTGCTTTGACATTTTTTAAACTCTTTATCTTCTGCTTTGTTATACACATTATTAATTTTAGCTAATTTTTTTTCTAATTTTTTAATTTTTTTATTGAATTTTTTCACATTTCTAGATTTTTTATCCAATCCAGCAACTATTTTGTACGAATTAATTGCAGATTCGTAATGTTTTTGTTTCTCACAGAGTTTTGCGCTTAACAATGCTGATTCATAATTCGTTGGGTTATATTCCAATGATTTTAGCGCGTATTCACGTGCAAAAACTTTATTTTTATCTTTTTTATCAAAGAATTTTGCATCTTTGTAAAGAAGTTCAGATTTATCTTCCAAACTCTTTATATAATTTAAATCATACAATGCTTCGGCATTAGTTGAATCAAATACAAGAATTTTTCTCAAAATATTTTTAGCGCTCGGGTAGAATCTGTTATAAATTAATATTTCAGCTACAGCCAAGCAGTCATCAGGATTTTTTAAAAACAATACAGAGTTTTCAAACATATTTTTTGCTTCAACATACTTGTTCATAACCAAATACGCATCGCCTTTTGCTAATACATCATTTACGCCTCTTACAGGCGCGTTTACAATTTTATCCAAAGTTTCTTGTGAAATTTTTTCATTATTCAACAATCTGGCAATTTTTAATTTTGCAAGATACAAATGCAAATCACTTGGATTTGCTGCTATTGCTTTTTCAATATCATTATACGCCGTTTTTATATTTTTATCAGACGAAAGCGCAGATTGATTTACCAAACTTTTTGCTTCTTCAAAATAAGCATTGGCCATACCTTTCAATGCATCAAGATTGTAATTTTCAATATCAGTCAATGTGGAATAATACTTAAGTGCTTGTTTATAATCGCCTTTATATAAGGACATATCTGCTATTTGTAATTTTGCATCATTTAATGACGGATTAACTGAAAGTGCTGTCTTTAAATTTGCTATTGCAAGTTCGTTGTCAAATCGTTTTTCATATATATTCGCCAAATTTATATATGACAAAGTATTTTCAGGTTTAACGAATATTGATTTTTTAAATGCAGATATTGCTGCGGCTTCGTTTCCTTGTTTTTTTAAAATTTCACCTTTTAAATTGTAAGCAAATGCACAATCAGGATTCAATTTTAAAGAATGTTCCAATGCATCCAATGCTTCTGAATACATTGATTTTTTATCATATACTTGCGCCAAATGAAAATATGCAGTTGCTGAATTTTTATTTAACGAAATAGCTTTTAAAAACTTTTCTTGTGCTGTATCATAATCATTTTTTAAATAATATACAGTTCCTAAGTTATCCGTTGCGGTTGCGTAATTAGGAAATACTGTCAGAGCTTTATTAAAATAATAATTTGCTTTATCTAAATCACCTGAATTTATCATTATAACGCCTAACGCATTATATGCAGAATAATATTTAGGATTCAATTTTATTGCAGTATTTAATTCATCTATTGCTTCTTCTGTTAATTTATCTGCAATTTTTATATACTCCATGTCCGAAGATAATTGACGTTTTATGTTAATTATCGCTTGTGCATAGTGTAAATTTGCGTTATTCTGATTTTTAGCAAATATGCTGTTTAATTTTTCCTGTGCAACGTCTAAATTGTCTTGTTTTGCCTGTGAAATAATGTAAAACGATAATGCATTAATATCATTAGGATTTTTTGTAATCGCAGTATTGATTAATTTATCAGCATCAGCATAATTTCCATAATCAATATACTTATCAATTAACGGATAATCCGTTACAGTACTTGAAACCACTTTAACATTTTTGTTCGGTTTTGCAACGTTTTTTTTGACAGTTTTAGCAATAGCGAGATTGCAATTAAACAAACCAAATATAACTGATAGTAAGATTAATTTTTTACTTAATTTCATTTCTACTCCGATTGTAAATTATTTATAATTTATACGAAAGTATTGTATAATAATTTGTGTAAAAAAAAATCATGCGTAAGTAGGAATAAATATGGGTTTAACTTCTGATTCCAAAAACCTTTTAGAAAATTTCAGAACATATTTACTTATAGAAAAGAATTTTTCTAAACATACGGCAAAAGCTTATTATTCGGATATTATGAGTTATATGTTGTGGCTAGACAGCGAATCTTGTCTTTGTATAAACTATCAAAAGATAAGAGAGTATATATATTTTATACAGAGATTCAATTATAAAAAAACAACACTTGCAAGGAAGATTGCATCAATTCGTACTTTTTATAAGTTTTTGTATAAAGAACGAATTATGGATACAAATCCAACAGTAAATTTAAATGCACCTAAAAAACCAAAATCACTGCCCAAGTTTTTAACAAAAGCCGAGATTGAAACCATATTATCCGGAATACAGATAGATACGCCTGCAGGATTTAGAAATAGAACAATCTTAGAATTATTGTGGGCAACAGGAATGCGTATATCGGAGTTAAGCGAATTAAATTTTGAAGATTTAAACTTAGAAAATAATGAAATTACTGTATTTGGTAAAGGTGCAAAAGAGAGAATCGTACTAATATCAGATAGAGCAAAAAATTTTTTACAAAGATATATAGAAACCGCAAGGCCTTTAATAGCAAAAGGGTTTGATACAGAAATCAAAAGTGAAAAGAATCCTGTATTTATAAATAATACCGGCTACAGATTGCAAAATAAAACTATCAGAAATGTAATTAATCAAACCGTAACAAATTTGAATTTTCCAAAACACGTAACTCCACACATGTTCAGACATAGTTTTGCAACGCACTTGATAGAAAATGGGGCTGATTTAAGAATAGTTCAAGAGTTATTGGGTCATGCAAGTATTTCAAATACACAAATTTACACCCATATTTCAACAAAACATTTGCAAGAAGTATTTGAACAATCTCACCCGCGCGCTTGAAGTTTTTGCTTATAGTAGAAATCTTGTCGTGTATAAGTAAAGGAGCAACCATCAAGGAACTGCCCTACAATGATTATTCTAGCATAAAAGATAAATAAACGGATTTTGAGGGGCAGAAAATAAAAACTTGCAAAAATTAGGCTAGCAGTGTATTATGAAGTGGTGAGTAATTAATAAAAGGAGTTTATTATGGAAAAATTCAAAATGGCGCAAACCGGCTCCCAGAAAGTGTTCCCAATGGGGGGGGGGGGCAAAGCTAGTCGTAGTAAGGCTTTTGGCCTATTGTCATCTCTAAAAACCTTTATTTGTAACCTCTTTAAAGGTGAACTGTCCAGAGTGAACGGTGAACAGAGTCGTCAGTCTAGAGTGAACCGTGAACAGAATGATATAAATGCTAATAACTGTCGTACAGTT